>CAXBCP010000014.1:0-118176 GCA_963974055.1 uncultured Rhodospirillaceae bacterium | reverse complement strand
TCCCGATTCGACGGAATCCCATACGATTCATTCAAAACAGGAAACGCTCTAGGGTCGGTACTCAATTAGGGGATTCCTGAATCGGGTTATTTGTGATTCAAACTTTCAGAGGCAAGGAGGTTTGAATGGCAAGGCATCTTTTTTGGTTGAGCGACGAAGAATGGGCCCAGATTGAACCGTGGTTGCCGAGCGGGCGACGCGGGGCTCACCGGGTCGATGACCGCCGGGTGATTTCGGGCATCATCCACATGCTGAAGACCGGGGCGCGCTGGCGCGATTGTCCGGAAGAGTACGGCCCCTACACGACGGTCTACAACCGCTTCAACCGCTGGAGCAAGCAAGGGGTCTGGGAGGACGTGTTCTACGCCCTGACCGGCTCGAGCGGCGTGATCGGCGCGGCAGCGGTGGATTCCACCCATATCAAGGCGCATCGCTCGGCAGCCGGCGCAAAAGGGGGGACTTCAGGAACGCCATCGGCCGATCGCGCGGCGGACGGACGACTAAGGTTCACGCCCTGACGGATCAGCATGGCCGCCCGGTCGCCTTCACCCTGACGCCGGGCAACGTCCACGACCTGGTCGGCGCAGCCACCATGCTGGAACGCATCCCGACGCCGGCCAGGCTGCTCGCCGACCGGGCCTACGACGCCAGAAAACTCCGGGACTGGCTCACCGAGCGCGGATGCGAACCCGTCATCCCGCCCAATCCAACCCGAAAGCACCCCCACTCGTACGACCGAAACGCCTACAAGGCGCGCAACATCATCGAACGCATGTTCTGCCGCCTCAAGGACTTCCGCAGGATCGCAACACGCTACGACAAACGCGCAGACACATTCATGTCCGCCGTACTCATCGCCGCAACCCTGATTTGGTGGCTCAATTGAGTCCCGACCCTAGAGCGCTGTCGGTGGCGGGGCGCCGGCCCTGGCTGTCGTGGATTTCGCGGTGTTCAGATCCCGTAAGGCGGCTTGTGCAGACCCTTCGGCGAGGTCGTGAAAATCTCGACGCCGTCGGCGGTGACGCCGAGCGTGTGTTCGAACTGGGCGCTCATGGAGCGGTCTTTAGTGACGGCGGTCCAGCCGTCGGCCAGGATTTTAGTTTCCGGGCGCCCGGCATTCACCATCGGTTCGATCGTGAAGATCATGCCTTCGCGCAATGCCATGCCTTCACCAGGGTTGCCGTAATGGAGCACGCTTGGCGGCGTGTGGAAAACGCGGCCGACCCCGTGGCCGCAGAAATCGCGGACCACGGAAAACCGGTTGCCTTCGACAAAGGTCTGGATGATGTGGCCGATATCGCCCAGCGTGGTGCCGGGTTTGACGATATCTATCGCCATCATCAGGGAATCGTAGGTAACGTCGATCAGGCGCTGCGCCTTTACGCCGATCTTGCCCACCGGATACATCCGCGATGAATCGCCGTACCAGCCGTCAAGGATCGGCGTGACGTCGATATTGACGACGTCGCCTTCGCGAAGGGTCTTGTCGCCGGGAATGCCGTGACACACGACATGGTTCACGGACGTACAGATCGATTTCGGGAAACCGCGATAGCCGAGCGGGGCCGGCACCGCCCCATGATCCAGTGTGAACAGGTGGCAGATGCGGTTTAGATCGTCTGTCGTGACGCCCGGCACGACATGTTCGGCGATCATGTCCAGGCATTCGGCGGCCAGTCGCCCGGCCTTGCGCATCGCCGCGAACTCGTCGGGGCCGTGAATCACGATTCCCGACGGTGCGCCGGCCCCGGCTTCGTCATAATCTGTGAACGTCTCGTTCATATCGTCCTGTCGATCAGTGTGATTGTCTGTTCCGTGTCCCGTTTATACGGCGTTCGTACCGTCAGGGTCCAGTATGAGGGTAAATAGCGCGGAATTGCCCAAAGGCGAGGCGATACCGGCAATTTATCCGTGGGCGTTTTTCGACCAGGGTCGGATATCGAGAAATTCGGTGAGCCGGGCACCGGCATAAAACGCTTTGTCGAAGGCAGGGCGCGCCTGAATGCGTGCGTACCAGTCGGTAACGCGCGGCGACGTGTCTTCCCACAGGTGCGAAAGCCCAAGGTCCGCCATCCGGTCGATCAGCGGCGCCACGATCACATCGGCCAGCGTATACATATCGCCGAGCAGCCAGGGACCGTCGGCCAGGGCTTCGTCCATGCGGGCGGCGGTTTTCGTGATCTGATCGAAGGATTCCTCGATATCCTCGTCCGTAAACCCGGTCGGTCCCATGCGGCGGAAAAAGCCCTTTCTCAACGGCCGCACGTCGGCCTGTTCCTGCAGGAAGCTTTCCTCGTCGAGCCCGTCGAACCGCGGCAGAAATGCCATGTTGAAGGACGGAAAACGCACGGCGGCGGTCGGAACTTCCTCGATATAACGCATCCATTTGCGCATTCGGGCGCGGTCATAGGCGTTGTCGGGCGTCAGCGGATTTTCGGGAAATACCTCGTCCAGATATTCGCAGATCACGCTGGAATCGATCACCACCAGCCCGTCATGCACCAGCGACGGCACCACGCCGTTCGGATTGATCCTGAGGTAGTCGGGGTCGAGCTGTTCCTTGGTCGCCAGGTTGATCAGGTGGCTTTCGTATTCCAGCCCCTTTTCCGCCATGCAGAGGCGGACCTTCTGGCTGCAGGTGGAATGGTTTGCGTGGTACAGGTCGAGCATTCGGCGATTTCCCGTTTCAGGTTGATATTTCAAGACGCCGATCGACGGCGATTGCATCCGGTGTGAGCGTGCAGGCATAACACAAGGCCTCGACGCCGGTTTTGCGGGCTGCCGCCGCGGCCGCGGCATATTCGGGGTCGATGTCGTCGGCCAGCCTGAAGGTCTCGCAGTCTTCGCGCTGGCACAAATACACGGTCACGGCCCGCGCGCCCTGTTTGACCATGTCGGCCAGTTCCCCCTGGTGCTTGGCCGCCCGGGTCGAGACGGAATCGGGAAATTCGGCGATGCCGGGCTCGCGCATGAGGTGAACGTTCTTTATTTCGACATAGCAATCGGGTCTGCCGTCTTCGGACAGAAGGATATCGATCCGGGAATTTTTACCGTATTTCACCTCGCGCCGCAGGGTGCCGTATCCCGTCAGTTCGGGGATACGGCCCCCCTCGATGGCTTCGGCAACGATCTTGTTCGGATGCGCGGTATTGATGCCCACCAGCCCGTCGCCGATGCGTATCAGTTCCCAGGTGAATTTCAGCTTGCGGTCGGGGTTTCGCGCGGGCGACAGCCAGACTTCCGAGTCCGGTTCCTGAACGCCGAGCATCGCGCCGGTATTGGCGCAATGGGCGGTAACCGTTTCGCCTGAATCGAGGACGACGTCGGCCATGAAACGCTTGTAACGCTTTACCAGGCGACCGTGGAGGAGGGGATCGGGAAAGTCCATCGCCCACCCTAGCTGCCGCTTCGGATGCTTTCAACGGTCGCAGGTCTCGGGTATACAGGGGGCAGAAAAAATCGGAAAAATTCATGGCTGACAAAGACACCGTTACTGCGTGCCTGATCCTGATCGGAAACGAAATCCTGTCGGGTCGCACCCAGGACAAGAATCTCAATTTTCTCGCCACCGGTCTGAATGAAATCGGCATCCAGATGCGCGAAGCGCGGGTTATTCCCGATATCCGCGAAAAAATCGTCGCGACGGTCAATGAATGCCGGGCCGAGTTCGACTATGTCTTCACGACCGGCGGGATCGGGCCGACCCATGACGACATCACCTCCGAATGTATTGCCGAAGCGTTCGGCGTCGGCATGTACCGGGATCAGGAAATTGTCGACCTGCTGAATTCCTACATGAAAAACCGTGGAAATTCGCAGATGAACGAGGCCCGGCTGCGGATGGCGACCTTTCCCGAAGGCGCCGTTCTCATCAAGAACGAGGTCAGTGCCGCACCGGGCTACATGATCGAAAACGTCTTCGTCATGGCGGGCGTTCCGCGCATCATGCAGGCCATGTTCCGCGAAGCGAGACCCCACCTGAAGGGGGGCAAAACCGTTCAGGCGCGGGGTATTGCCGTCGATCTGCCCGAGGGAACGATCGCCGAGCCCCTGGCGCTGGTCCAGGCGCGTTTCAAGGAGGTCGATATCGGGTCCTACCCGCAGATGCGGGACGTCGGATTCCGCGTATCCGTGGTGGCGCGGGGGACCGATCCGGACCGGCTCGACCAGGTGATCACCGAACTCATGCAGTCCCTGCGCGATATCGGCGGAAACCCCGTCGAAGAAGACCTTACGACCGCGCAGTCGACGTCGCACGTCGACGATTAGGCGGTCGGAGGGACATTCGCCGATGGATTATGTTGCTCCCCTGATGGGCGCCACGCTCGGCGCCGGGCTGCTTCTGGTCGTGATGGGCTTTCGGACCCTCACCAACAGGAACCTGGACGATGCCGGCCGCAAACGCGGATTCTGGCCGCTCAATGCCGGTCTGATCCTCGCCGCCGTATCGATGTATCTGTTCGCAACAGCCGGCTGACTAGGGCGCTGAGAGCCCCTCGACATCTTCGTAACGCAGGCGCGTTGTCGTCCCTTCGCCGTGCAGTTCGTCCAGGTCGAAGGCGCGGTTCTGGAAGTCCTCGCCGGCAAGGTGAACGATCCCGATCGGCCGGTACGGCGCGTGCGGTTCGACCAGAAGGCCGCGCGTCCGGTCGAATTTCGGTGCGGCATGGGCGCAGAACCAGTTGCACCAAGCGGGCAGGAAAGTAGCCGGCGGCTTGTCGCCGAACACCACGTAGTTCATCGCCGTTTGTTCGATCAGTTTGAAATTCAGGTCCGGCCAGCCCCTGCGGCTGCGAAGCGTCCGGCGGGTCAGAGCGCGCCTGATGGCGGCCGCCCAGAGATCCCAGTGCGGGCCGTCTGCCGGCAGCGCGAAGACGCCGCAGTTCAGGATGGGATTGCGGGCCAGACGGTCGGCGGTCAGCCAGCCATAGGACCATTTGAAGCTTTTATAGTTCTGCGTCCGCCGATAGCGGCGCGGGCGTTTGAAGTTCGTGTTGTAGGCCCGGTCGACCTGCGGCGTGATCGCAAGCAGTCCGTCGGCGGCGGCTGCCAGGTAGATATCGACGGCGGACCAGTCCTGCACCCAGGCATCGGAATCGATATGCAGATATATATCGTGTCCCGGAAAGTAGCGGCGCAGAAACGGCCGGGCGAGAAGCGCGCGAAAATGGGACGGTGCATTCATCGATGCCGGAATCTCGAAATCCCAGCCCGGTTCCGCGATTGCCGCGCCCTGGTCTGCAAGCCAGTGACGCTGGCTGCTGTCGAGCCCGACATCCAGGATCGAGAGCGCGATGTCCCTGCCTTCGGGTTTGTCGCGGATGGAACAGACGAGCCCTTTCAGAAGATCGAAATAAGCGGCGTCGGATGCCGAGACGATGGTGGCGGTCACCCGGCAGTCGCGTCCTGTTGGGCGATGCCGGCCAGATGACGGTCGAAAAATCCGACCGACAAAGCCAGCGCCCGGTCGGCATCGGGTTCGGAATAGGGAATGCCGCCCTTGCGGGCAAAGGCATGTTTCGCGCCGGGATATTTATGGATGGTCACGAGCGGATTTCTGCCGAGTATGCGTTCCAGCATGTCGTTGACCGGCGGCTGCACCCATTCGTCGTTCAGCGCCATATGCAGCATGAAAGGGCGATGCAGGTTCGGCGCTTCGCGGATATGGTGTTCGATATAGGTGCCGTAATAGGCGACGGCGCAGTCGATATCGGTGCGGCAACACAGCATGTAGCACAGCTTGCCGCCGAGACAGTACCCGACGGCTCCGGTTTTCACGCCGCCCGCGTATCTGGCGAGAAATGCCAGCGTTTCGTCCATGTCCTGAACGCCGTAGTCGTAATCGAACTGGTAATACAGATCGAATGCCTTCGGAATATCGTCGGGATTGGAATCCGACAGTACGACACCGGGCTCCTGGCGCCAGAAGAGGTCGGGGACAAGGCAGACATATCCTGCCTCCGCGAACTCGTGGGCGTGGTGCTTCATCGTATCGTTGACGCCCCAGATCTCCATGATCGCGACAATGGCGCCCTTGACCGGGCCGTCCGGCGTCGCGACATATGCCTGCATGTCGCCGTCGGACAACGGGACGGTTACCCATTCGGTTTTCATATTGTCGTTCCTTACGGTCCCTCGACCACCATCATGTTGAAATCGGCAGCGCCTTCGCGCTTGTCTTTTGCGGCCTGATACTCCGGGGAGTTGTACATCTTCTTGGCCTGTTCGACGCTCTCGAACCGGATGATCACGACCCGGTGAGCCTGCCAGCCGCCCTCGAGAACTTCCGCGGCGCCGCCCCGGGTGAGAAACTCGCCGCCGTATTTCTTGATCGCGTCAGGCGCCAGCTTGCCGTATTCGCCGTAGGCGTCGTTGTCGAAAACCTCGACATTCGAGATGATGTAACCGGCCATTTCGTGCGCTCCCTGAGATTGATCGGTACAGCATACAATCGGGGCGGTACGGGACAAGCGTTGATCGTTAATTTGCAGGGAAGGTGTTAGTCCGGGGCGGGCAGCCGCCGCGATGTCTGGAGCATGATTTCCGTGGCGGTGGCAGGGTCTTCGCTGAATATCCAACCGGAATCGACGTCGATGCGAAGGCGCGCCGCCCGGCGGGCAATCGGTATGATCTTTATCTTTACGTCGCGACGGGCCGAATGAGCCCGGAGCGTGATGCCGTCGTCGCCGGGGGTCGTCGTGTCGATATCGAAGCCCATTTTCCGAAGCGTTGCCTCGGACGCGGCCGCCACGTTTGCGGCGGTGTTGGAAAACGTCTTGATCGACGCCCCGTCGAAGCTTCGTTCAATACCCGAAGCGGTCGCGCTGCCGACTCCCGACGTAAGCATCGCGACGCCGCCTAGCGGCGCGCAGCCCGGAATAACGGGCAGCATGCAGATGAGCAAAAGAAACCGGGGGAGAGAGAGAAGTCCGAGGACGCCGGACAGGATCGGGTGCGGTTCCGGTGAAAATACCATAACAGAAGCTAGCCGGTTCCTGGCAGCCGGACAATATTCAGTCGATCCCTGCATATCGAAGATCTACAAATTCCGGACGGACGGCGGTGTTGCGATTTCCGGGTGTGTGAGGTGAAACCGCTGGGCGAGGCGCAAAGCGGGTCATATGCACCGCGTTTCCCGTATCGGTGAGCGGCAGGACCGGAAAATGGAACCCGTGCGCAATGGCGAAAACAAGCGCGGCGATAAGCGCATAAAGACCAGGGTGCATGGTACGCGCCCGGTATCCGGTCCGCTCAGGCGATCCGTACGCTTTCCGGGGGGATGAACCGCTCGACCCGCATCGCCAGTGACAGGAGCCCGAGAACGTCGGCATCCGTCGCAATCTCCGACGACGGGCTGTGAATAGCGTATACGTCGACAATGCCGCCGGCGGTGTTGGGACCGCCGAGCGCCCAGTCCAATCGGGCGAGCGTCCGGCTCTCAACCCAATCGTCCCCGGTGCCCGGCGGCCGCCACCCGTAGACGAGCGCACCGATGCGCCCGTCATCCAGTTCGAAAGCGAGGCCGGAATCGTCCACCGCGGTTTCGACCGCGGAGAACAGTTCCCGTGAATTCATTGTGCCGGGCAGGGTCTCGAACGTGAAAACGCTCAGCCGCACATTGACCGCATGCAACAGCCGCAAAACCCGCCGCAGCGATTTGTGCGCCGGCAGTTCGCTGTCCGGGCCGATAACGGACAGGCCCGGGATGGCGCCTGACGGGCGCAGCGTGTGCAGGTGGTTCAGGTTCATGTCGATGTGCATCTGGCTACCCCTTTGTCCGGGCCTATGTCGTGCGGCCCGCATTTCCCAACAATATTTTCGTGTCTGCAAACCGCGGCGGCGCGCATCGTTTGTCTTCCGGTGCGCACCGGCCTACCCGCGTGTTTGCGAACTCCTGAAGCCTAGCGGGATCGCTGTGTCCATGCTCGAATCATAGCTGTGACAATTTTGAGACATTCACATCCTGTTAACTTTCCTTAACGCATTATTGCCGTATAGTCGGGTATCGGCGTCGTAGTAATTGGTGCCGGGACACCGCCAGCGGGCATAGCGGGGACGTTGGCGGTAGAGGGTTGGTCCCGCAAAGGGTAGGACGACAACATGCAAATGTTGATGGCGCGCTGCATGGGCGCGCTATGTGCATTGATGATTTCCGGCTGCACGCTGGTCGAACAGATCGGCGCGCTGTCGGGGGATCAGGACGCGGCCGTTCCGGCGTTGAGCGGTCTCGAAACGCATGCCGACTGGACCAGTCCCGAAGACCAGGAGAATACGCCGGCGCCGAGCGTCCGCGTGCCCAGAACGACGGGGGACGACGCTGTTCCGCGTCCGAAAACGAAACCGGAGATCGTAGACCCGAAAGCGCTGGTCGGCCTCGACAAGCAGTCGATCGAACTGATCTTCGGATTACCGCATCATATCACGCTCGCCCAGCCGGCAACCGTATGGGCCTGGGAACAGGACGGGTGCCGGATGCGTTTGTTCTTCTATCCGGACCTCACCGCGCAGAAATTCCGGGCGCTCGCCTATGAGATCAGTGCGAACCAGCCAAAGAATAACGCCATGTTGATTGAAACCTGTGCCAGTAGAATAAAGTGGGCAAATGCCGAGACGACTAGCAAATAGAAGCATCGAGACACCGCGGATACTGATTGCCGACGACGACCCCCTGTTCCGGGAATCGTTGTCCGGGAACCTCCTGGATTCCGGCTACAACATCGAAGGATTTCCGGACGGCGAGAAGATTCTCGACTGGTTCGGCAAGGGCAATGACGGCGACCTCATATTGCTCGACTGGAAAATGCCGAAGATAAACGGCATCGAGGTCCTGCGCCGCCTGCGGGAACGCGGATGCGATATCCCGGTGATCTTCCTGACCGTTCTGACCGATCAGTTCTACGAGGAAGCGGCGCTTCATGGCGGCGCGGTCGATTTCGTCGAAAAATCCCGCAGCTTTTCGATTCTCGCCAAGAGGATCGAACTGACCCTGCAGGGGCCGAAGCAGCAGCGCGACGATGCCCCCCTGCCGCCGGTCGATATGACCGAAGACGTCGCGGTCGGACAACTGCACCTTGCGGTCGCGACCGGCCGTGCAAAATGGGGCGCGGATGAAGTGCCGTTGAGCTTCACGGAATTCCGCATGGTGCACTGTCTTGCGAGTCGTGCAGGACACGACATCGGCTATCGCGAACTTTACGACATGGTGCATGGAAAGGGGTTTGTCGCAGGGCCCGGGTCGGACGGGTACCGGTCCAACGTCCGCACGTTCATCAAGCGTATCCGCCGCAAGTTCAAGGAGATCGATTCAGCTTTCGACGGAATCGAAAACTATCCCGGTTTCGGATATCGCTGGCGGCCGGATGACTAGGCTGGTCCTGTCCCAACGGGTATCGATGCTGCACCGGTCGTTTTCGGTGCGCTTTGCTCTTCTGGTGGCCATATTTATCGCCGTGCCGATCATCGTCTATTCGGAATTTCGCGATGCGGATGCCGAAAAGGTCGAACTTCTGCAGCAGAATACGAAGGCGGAGGGCGAGCTGATCGCGGCCGCCCTGACACCCAGGCTTCGGGCGTTCAACGGCGGGAATTCGGACCTGATTGCGGCCGAGTTGTTGCGGATCACCAGCCGGGGAACCGTCGTTCGGGTTCTGCTGCGGCCGAAGGCGCTCGGCGAGAATGCCGGTCTGTTCATCGTTGCCGCTGCGCCGCCGCTGCCGGCGAGTCAACTGGATGCAGAGCGTGAACGCCTGTTTCAGGCCGGCGGCCTTGCCCGGATCGGCGCCGAATGTCGTCCGGTGCCCGATGAAGCGACACGCTATACGAACGTGTCGGGCGCGGAAGAGGTGCTGACGGCGCTGGTTCCCGTCAGTTCCCTCAGCGGATGCTGGATCGTCCTGGTGTCGAAATCGGCGGATCGCGTTCTGCGCTCGTCGCTTGGGCGGCCCTACTGGAAATCGGCCGAAGTCCGGATCGCAGCGGCGATCTATCTTCTTTTTGCGATCGTAATCCTCTGGATGTTCCTCGACATCTGGGGGAATCTCCGCCGGTTCGCCCGGGTGGCGCATGATATCCGCACCGGCAACGCGGGCAGCCTTTCCTTCGAACGCCAGAACCGCGTACCCGAGATTTCGGGTCTCGCGGCGGAGTTCGACCGGCTGGTGCTTGGCCTGCGCGCCTCCGCCCGTTCGATCCGGGAGGCGGCCGAAGAGAATGCCCACGCGCTGAAAGGTCCGCTGGCGGTCATCGCCCAATCCGTGGAACCCCTCAAAAGGATCGCCGGGCCGGGCAGGGAAGCGGAACGGGCCGTGGCGCGTATCGTCCGGTCCACCGAAAGGCTGGACCGGCTCGTCAGCGCGTCGCGCCAACTCGACAACGCGACCGCCGAGCTGATGGAGGCGCCGGAACAACGGGTCGATCTGAGCCGGTTGACGCGTTCGCTGACGGATTCGTTCGCCCGGAACCACGAACCGCCCGAACTTGCCTTTATCTGCGACGTCGAGGCGAACATCTCCGCCTGGGGCAGTGACATCCTGTTTGAAACGGTCATCGAGAACGTGCTGGAAAACGCTGTCGGTTATTCCCCCCCGGGGGGGACCATCGCGGTTGCCCTGCACCGGGACGGGAAGATGGCCCGGTTGACGATTGCCGATCAGGGTCCGGGGGTGCCACCGGGCGATCTCGATCGGATTTTCGAGCGATACTTCACCGACCGGCCGGCGCTGTCGCCGGCGGCGAACTGCGACGATGCCCCCGCCCATTACGGGATCGGATTATGGATTGTCCGGCGCAATCTGGAAGCGCTCGGCGGCAGTGCGGTCGCATGTAACCTGGCGGAATCAGGTTTGGAGATGACTTTGCTGATCCCGCTGGCGACCTGATCTCTCAATAACCGGCATTCTGCAGCGGCAGAGTTCCGGTTCAGGAGAGGGCCATAAAACTTTTCGGCGGCACCCAGGTGTCGGAATTCGACGGTATGCCGCCACCCGAAATGAGGGCCGGGATGATTGGTTAGAATATAAAAGGGCGGGATTGAATCCTGCCCATTGCCGTCGCGGTTACTTGTCTTCCCGCGTGTCGGGCAGCCAGCCGGGGCCCGCCAGCATCGGTTCGAGGTCGCCGTCGTAATCCGGCGCGTTCTCGATCTGCTCCAGCCAGTTCAGGCCCATGGCCTTGAAGATGCGGTTGGTGATGACGATCAGCCGTGCTTCGTTTTCGGGGTCGGTATTGAAATGCTGCTGGATGCAGTAGGCGGGCACGAAGATAAAATCGCCGCGCTCCCATTCGAACTTGCGCGGCTCCTCCTTCCACGACCAGTCGAACTCGACATCGACCTCGAATTCCACGTCCCAGTGCAGGTCATAGCCGGTACCTTCGGCGACGAACAGGATCTGCTCGGCGAGGATGCGGCGTTTGCCCGTGTGGCTGCCGGGCTTGATGAACTGCATATAGGCTTCGACGCAGTTTTCGGTCGTGTTCTGGTTTTCGTGAACCAGGTGCTTGATCAGCCCGTCTGGCGAATTCTCGAACGGCATGTCCTTCGGTTTCACGACGGACAGGCGGTTGCGGTAGGTCTTTCGGAATTCCGCGGATTCCTCGAGTTCTTCGCGGTACCAGTTCTGCTGCCGGTCGGCGCCGGTATGGGCGCGGTCTCTTTCGTGGGTTGTCATGATCTGTCTTCCTGAATTCTGTTGCGCGCGGCGTAAGGAGGCCCGAGGGGTATACGCCTACAAATCCGTCGGCGGTTCCCAGTGTTCCCAGCCCGGCGCCGGTTCCTTCGGCGGATACTCCGCGACTTTCTGGAACAGCATGTGCATGAACAGGAATAGCGGTTTCGCCTTCATGACCAGCGACACGAGGTCTTCCTCGTTCGATGCGTTGAAATGCTGATGGACGCAGCCGTTCTCGACGATGATCACGTCGCCGGCTTCGTAATCGATCCGCTTGCCGTCATGGATGTCGTAGCCCTTGCCCGACAGGATATAGAACAGGGCGGAATTCATGTGCCCGTGGCGCTGTCCGGTGCCGCCCGGCGCGATGACCGAGATGTGGGTTTCGATCGACTGTGCGATATCGGTGCGCTGCGGGTTGATGATCGGCTTGTCGAAAAACTGGGGGCCGCCTTTCCACGCCCAGTCCTTGGACTTGTAAATTCGCGGCTGGTCCATCAGGCCCTGCTGCAGTTCGCCATAGGTGCCTTCCAGGGCACGGACGAAGGTGCGTTTTTTCTGCCAGCGTTCCCAGACGACTTCTTTCGGCTGATTGTGCCCGGGGCCCGCGTCGACCTCCGTTACCTCGACGCTGCCGATATTGTCCGGCTTTTCTGCCATGCGGTAAGTCTCCTTCCTGATGGGTCCCGCGAAACATAGAACGGGGATGCTTAGACGTCAAAGTAACGCAGGTTTCTGCGCCTAGAGGTCGGTCGGCGGTTCCCAGTGTTCCTGCCCGGGCGGCAACGTCTTGGGCGGGTATGCGGCGATCTTCTGGAACAGCATGTGCATGAACAGGAACAGCGGCTTCGCCTTCATGACCAGCGACACGAGGTCTTCCTCGTCTGACGCATTGAAATGTTGATGGACGCAGCCGTTCTCGACGATGATCACGTCGCCGGCTTCGTAATCGAAGCGCTTGCCGTCATGGATGTCGTAGCCCTTGCCCGACAGGATATAGAACAGGGCGGAATTCATGTGCCCGTGGCGCTGTCCGGTGCCGCCCGGCGCGATGACCGAGATGTGCGTCTCGATCGACTGTGCGATATCGGTGCGCTGCGGGTTGATGATCGGCTTGTTGAACAGCGCCGGACCGCCTTTCCACTGCCAGTCCCTGGATTTGTAGATCCGGGGCTGTTCCATCAGGCCTTCCTGCAATTCGCCGTAGGTGCCTTCCAGGGCGCGCACGAAGGTGCGTTTTTTCTGCCAGCGTTCCCACACAACCTCTTTCGGCTGGTTGTGGCCGGGGCCGGCATCCGCTTCAGTTATTTCCGGTTTGCCGACATTGTCGGGCTTTTCTGCCATCTGGTTTTTCTTTCTGTTCCGGCCTCTGTGAAAGCATAGGACCGCGCTGAATTGACGTCAAAGCGGTCGGCGGAACGGGTACTGTCCGGGTGTTTTGAAACGGCTCATGGCCGTTTTGCGATGCCGCCTTCGCCGGACCAGTCCGGCGGGTCAGTGGCCTTGATGGTGCGGCCGTCCTTGACCAGTTCCTTGATCAGCCCGGCGAGCGGAAAGGCCTTGTTTTCGCCGTCCATCAGCTTTTCCATCATCTGCATGTCTTTCAGCGCCCAGGTGAAGGTCATCCGGTCCCAGTCACGCAGCGCCGCGGAATCGCCGGAGCTCATCATCAGGGCGTTGCGCAGTTTGGGCAGGTCGATCCCGGTGGACTCCGCCAGGCGGCCGGCCTCGATCAGGGCGCATCCGTTTACCCAGAGCAGGTAGTTGTTCATCATCTTGGCGACCTGGCCATGGCCAACCTCGCCCATGTGCTCGATATCCGAACAGAACGTCTCGAAGACCGGCCGCGACCGTTCGACCACATCTTCGGTGCCGCCGACAAGGGCGAGCAGGGTGCCTTCATCTGCCGCCCAGCGTCCCCGCGCGATGGGCGCGTCGAGAAAGCCGATGCCTTTTTCGCCGCAGATCCGCGCGAGGTCCTGAACGCCGCCGACGGAAGCGGTCGAGCACACGGCGACGGCGCTGCCCGACGCTATACCGGCGAGCGCGCCATCATCGCCGGTCAGGCAGGCATAGACCTCCGGTTCGAACCCGACGCCGACGATAATGTAATCGCTGTTTTCGCCAACCTCCCGGGGGCTGGACGCCCCGACGCCGCCGGCTGCGACTGCGGCGGAAAGCTGTTCGTCGCTGATGTCGTAGACCGTGACGTCGAAGCCGCTCTTTTTCAGATGTTTCAGCATCGCGAGCCCCATGCGGCCCGGTCCGATAATCCCGACGCGGTCTTTTGCCATTTCGATCTCCCGTTCCTGGTTTACCGCTAGAGCGGGGCGGCTCTCATATGCCGTATTTGTCCCGCGCCGCGTCGGCGCTCACATAGCCTTCGTCCATATCCCGGGCGAGCCGTTCGCGGTCACGGGCCTTCGGGTCGCCGAACCCGCCCCCGCCGGCGCTTTGAAGATAGAATGCGTGGCCCGCTTTCAGTTCGAACTTGCCGGAGGCGGGCGTGGATTCCTCTTCGTTGGTGCCGACCCGGATGACGAATTTGCTGCCGCCGCCGGGCTCGCCGCCGCTGGCGCCGGGCGGTGGATACTTGTAGCGGTCGTAGCGCCGCACGACCGTGCAGTCCTGCGTTACTTCGTAGCGCCGCCGGAAGGCCACACCGCCCCGGAATTCGCCCGCGCCGCCGGAATCGGCGACCATGTCGAATTCGGTGATCCGGCACGGATATTCGCTTTCGATAATTTCGATCGGTGTGACGTGCAGGTTCGACAGGTGCGTTGCCGTCGCGTTGCAGCCGTCATTGCCCTGACCGCCGCCATAGGCGGACCCGAGAATCTCGTATTGCAGCGTGTTGTGACCGGGCTTGCCACCCTGGTGCCAGTTGATCGACAGCGACCCGGACGAGCCCGAGCCCGCAATGGCGCGCGCCGGGTTGAAGGTTGCGAGCGCGTCGAGGATCACGTCGGTCAGGCGCAGGTTTGCCTTCTGGTAGGACGATACCGGGGCAGGGGATTCCGCGTTGGTGATGGTGCGCGGCGCGTATTTGAACTTTACGACGTCGCGCATACCGTCATTGAACTGCATGGTGTGGCCGAGACAGCCTATCATTGAATAGAACACGCAGGCTTCGACCATGGACGGGCGCAGATTGATCGGCCCCTTCGCCTGGGGTTGCGACTTCGAAAAATCGAATTCGATATCGTCGCCCTTCTTGGTGATCGTGACCGCGAAGTAAACTCCCTTGTCCATCTCGACGCCGTCGTCGTCCATGTAGCCGTCGGCGGAGGCGACGCCGTCGGGCAGGGCGGAGATGGCCGCCTGCATTTCGTCGGCCGCGGCTTTCAGGATGGCGGCGAAGGAGGCCATGACCGTCGCGGTGCCGAAGCGGGTGCAGTGATCCTGCATGCGTTTGACGCCGATTTCGGTAGCCGCAATCTGGGCGCGGATATCGCCGCGCACCAGTTCGGGCTGGCGGCTGTTGGTCAGGATCAGCCGTTCGAGGTCTTCGTCATAGGCGCCCCGGTCGGTCATCCTGACCGGGGGCAGTACCAGCCCCTCGTGATAGATTTCGGTCGAATTCGCCGAGGTCGAACCCGGGTTCATGCCGCCGATATCGGCCTTGTGGGCGCAACTGCCCGAAAAGCCGACCAGCGTATCGTCATGGAAGATCGGTGCGATGAACGCCATGTCGGAAACATGCGGCACGCCGGCTTCGTAGGGGTGGTTCGAGACGATCACATCGCCGTCCTTGAGCCCGTCTTCGCCGTACAGTTCGACTGTCCGGTCCACGAAATGCTTGTAGAACGGCGCGTGAAAGAACATTGGCGGCGGCACGATCAGGCGGCCGCCCTTGTCGAGGATCACGCAGGAAAAATCCCGGCTTTCGCGGATGATCGTGGAATAGCCCGATCGGTAGAAATGGTAATGCATTTCATCGACAAGGCTCGCGACCTTGTTTTTGAGGATCTGCACGGTGATCGGATCGAGGGCCATTCTATAGCTCTCGCGTCAGGACGAGGTTCATGAAACCGTCGACATGGGCGTGCCAGCCCGACGGCACGACGATCGTGCTGTCGAGCTGTTCGACGATGGCGGGGCCCTGAAGCGTGGCTCCCGCAGCCAGCGCGTTGCGGTCCCAGATGGCCGTTTCCGTCGCGGCGTCGGACGTAAACCAGACATCGCGGCTGCCCTTGCGGGCGGCATCCGGCGCAGGGGCCGGGCTGAAATCGCGTTCCGCTACGGGCTGGTATTTCGGCACCGCTACGCGGGCGCGAACCCGGTAGCTGACGACTTCCGCCGGCTTTTCCTTGGCGGCGTGGCCGTGGATACGCGCGTGGATACCGTCGAAGCGGTCGCGGGCTTCGGCAAGGGCTGCATCGTCCAGTCCGCCGGCGCCGCCGATACCGTCGAGCCCGACGCGCAGTTCGTAGCCCTGTCCGGTGTAACGCATGTCGAGTTCGCGGGCGAAATGAGCGAGGGCGGGGTCCATGCCCTCGCTTTCCAGTTCGATACGGCCGCGTTCTTCGAGTTCGCGGAAGATTTGTTCCGCATGGGCGGGCGGTACCTGGTCCAGCGGACGCAGCTCCGAGCGGATATAGTCGTGGACGACATCGGTACAGAGCAGGCCGAGTGCCGAAAACGCGCCGGGCCGTGGCGGCACGAGAATCCGCGTCATGCCGAGTTCCTCCGCGACCGGCGCGGCATGGACCGCGCCGGCGCCGCCAAAGGGAAGCAGCGTGAATTCCTGCGGATCGACGCCGCGCTTGGCGCCGAAAATGCGTACCTCGTCGGCCATCCGCATATCGACAATGCGGCGGATGCCTGCGGCTGTTTCCAGCGCCGTCATCCCGAGCGGCGCGCCGACTTTCTTCTCCAGCGCCGTGAGAGAGGCCGCGACGTCGAGCGATTGGGCGCCCCCGAGAAAGTAATCCGGGTTGAGGAATCCGCAGGCGATATCGGCGTCGGTCACCGTCGGGTTTTCGCCGCCCTTGCCGTAACACACCGGGCCTGGATCGGCACCCGCGCTTTGCGGGCCAACCGCAAGAAGTCCGCCGCCGTCAATCCATGCGATCGAGCCGCCACCGGCCGAAATCGTGGTCAGGTCCAGCGCCGGGACGTCCAGCCGTCGCCGGGCGACTTCGCCTTCGGTGACTTCAAGCGGCGTGCCGCCCTCGATGAAGGCGATATCGCAGGACGTGCCGCCCATGTCGAGCGTCACGAGACCCTTCTTTGCGTCCTCCGCCGCGAGGTAAGCGGCCGCCTGAGCGCCGGCGGCGGGCCCCGAAAACAGGGTATGGACGGTCTTTGCCCCGGCGATGGCGGCTTTGAAAGGCATTACGCCACCATTGGACTGCATCAGGAAACGCTGCAGGGTCTCGACTCCGCCAGCGTCCAGCCCGTCGGACAGGTCGCCGATATAGTGCACCAGTACCGGTTCGAGATACGCGTTCAGCAGGGTGGTCGACATGCGGGCCCATTCGCGGATGCGGGGCAGAACGTCGGATGACAGCGACACATGCGCCTCCGGCCATTCTTCCAGGATCAGGTCGCGGGTGCGCTGTTCGTGGGTCGGGTTCATGTAGGAAAACAGGTAGACCACAGCGATGGAACTGACGTCCTTTGCCTTCAGGGCGCGGGCGGCGTCGCGCACCGCGGCTTCGTCCAGCGGTTCAAGTTCGTTGCCTTCGAAATCGATGCGACCGCCAGCCTCGAACGTCTGGCTTTGCGGCGCAAGCGGCGTCGGCCGCTGGAAAAAATAGTCGAACGGGTTGCCGTCGCGCGCCTGTTGCTGGATTTCCTGGATGGCGCGGTACCCGCGGGTGATCATCATGCCCACCTTTGCGCCGCGCATTTCCAGCAGGGCGTTGGTCGTGATGGTCGTGCCGTGGGCGAAGAATTCGATCGCGTCGGGTCGCTTGCCCTGGTCGATGAACCGGTTGACGCCGTTCAGCACGCCGATCGCCGGATTGACCGGGGTCGACGAAACCTTTTCGATTTCTATGGAACCGTCGGCGACGTTCAGCAGGACCAGGTCGGTATGGGTTCCGCCAACATCGACGCCGAGCCGGTAGGGCCCGCTCACTTACCGTCCTTGCGGGTTGCCGGTTTGGCGAAGGATGCCATTGCCATTGTGCCGCCATCTACGAACAGGTTGGCCCCGGCGATGAACGAGGCATCGTCGGATGCCAGGAACAGAACCGCCTTTGCCTGTTCTTCCGGCTCGCCCGGGCGGCCGACAAGGTTGGTGACCTTGCGGTCGCGGTTGAATATTTCCTGGCCGACCGGTGAGCCGGTCATGTTCGGCGACACCTGGTTGACGATGATCCCGTAGGGCGCGAGCTGAACCGCCATCGATTGGGTCAGGTTGAACACGCCGCCCTTGGCCGCGGTATAGGCAATGGCGGTGGGGCGGCCTTTGAATCCGGAGGTCGAACCGACATTGACCACGCGGCCGCCGCGGTCGTTATCGACCATCCATTTTGCGACCTGCTTGGTAACATAGAACGGCGACGACAGGGTGACGTCAATGGTCTTGCGCCATTCGTCTTCGGTCAGTTCGAAGATGTCCTTGTTGTCGGAGATGGCGACGTTGTTGACGAGGATATCGATACCGCCGAACGCGTCGACCGTGGCAGCGACCATTTTCGAAATATCTGCCGGGTCCGACACATCGCAGACGACGGCGACCGCTTCGCCGCCGGCGGTCTTGATCAGGTCGGAAACGGCGACAGCGCGGCCTTCATCCATGTCCACCACAGCGACCCTGGCGCCTTCCGCTGCGAACAGTTTCGCGATTTCCTCACCGATGTTCCGGCCCGCGCCGGTGACGATTGCCGTTTTGCCTGCGAGTTTCATGATTGGTCGCTCCCTGTTTTCCCGTTAGCGGGTTTGTTTTATAAGGAGATAATAAACTTAGAATTCAAAGGAAAAGCAAGAATGGGTGAATTCGATGTTGGGCAACCGGTTCCGCGAACGGAAGATCCGAGACTGCTGACAGGGGGTGGCCGCTACACGGACGATTACACACTTCCGCATCAACTGCGCGGCCATGTACTGCGCTCTCCCCATGCGCACGCGGAAATCCGCGCCATTGACATTTCCGCCGCCGCCGCGATGCCCGGCATACACGCCATCCTGACCGCCGAAGATTACCGCGCCGACGGCTATGGCGATCTGCAGTGTGGATCGCGCTGGAACGAAAACCAGTACCAGCCGCCCAATCCGCCGCTCGCGCTTGGCCGGGTCAGGTTCGTCGGCGACGGGGTCGTCTTTATCGTTGCCGATACCGTCGATCAGGCGAAAGACGCCGCCGAAGCCGTCGTCGTCGATTATGAAATCCTGCCGGCGATAATCAGAACCGCCGAAGCGCTGGACGACGGTGCGCCGCTGGTGTGGGACGACTGCGGCGACAACGAATGCTTTTACGAACAGCGCGGGTATCCCGAAGAAACCAAAGCCGCGTTCGAGGCCGCCGATATCGTCGTCGAACGTACGTTCCCGATTACCCGCACGGTCACCAATACGATCGAGCCCCGAGCCTATGTCGGCGACTACAATCCGACCGACCGGCGCTACACGCTCTATACCGGCTGTCATTATCCGCACAAGATCCGCGAACAGCTGGCGACCGAAGTGTTCAACGTCGCCGAACAGGATATACGCGTGATTGCCGGGGATATCGGCGGCAGTTTCGGGTTGCGCGGCAGCGTGTATCCGGAACAGCTTTTGGTGTTGTGGGCCTCGCAACGCGTCGGCCGCCCGGTCAAATGGGCCGCCGAGCGATCCGAAGGGCATATCGCCGACTACCAGGGGCGCGACAATCACTCGGTGGCCCGGCTGGCGATGGACAGGGACGGCAATTTCCTGGGGCTTCATGTGTGGACGCTGGCCGCACTGGGCGCCTATGTGACGACCGGCGGCAACGGGCCGCCCATCAACAATCTCGGCACGCTGGCCGGCACCTATGTGACGCCGGCAATCCATGTCGAGGTGTCGGGGGTGTTCACCAACACCACGCCGACCTGCCCCTATCGCGGTGCCGGGCGGCCGGAAGCCGCCTATATCATCGAAACGCTGGTTGACGCGGCGGCGAAGAAACTGGGCCGCGATCCGGCGGATCTGCGCCGCCAGAATACGATTCCCGAAAGCGCCATGCCGTTCAAGACGGGATTGGTGTTTACGTATGACTGCGGCGCCTTCGAAAAGAACCTCGATGACGGCCTGGAGATGATCGATTACGCCGGGTTCGAAGCGCGCCGCGCGGAAGCGGCATCCCGCGGCAGGCTGCGGGGGATCGGCATCTCGAACACCATCGAGCGCGCGGGCGGCCCCTCCATCGAGGAAGCCACCGTGCGCATCGACAAGACCGGCAATGTCATGGTCATGGCCGGCACGATAAGCCAGGGACAGGGGCACGATACCATCTACAAGCAGATCGTGTCCCAGGCGCTCGGCCTGTCTGTGGACCGGATTCGGGTCCGCGAAGGCGACACCGATCAGCAGGGTATCGGCGGCGGCACCGGCGGGTCGCGTTCGGCGACCTGTGGCGGTTCGGCGATCTTCCGGGCCGCCGAAGCGGCAATTGCGAAGGCGAAGATCCTCGCCGCGCATCAGCTGGAGGCCAGCGCCGAAGACGTGGATTTTGCCGAAGGCGTATTCATCATTGCAGGCACCGACCGCTCTATCACCCTGGCGGAGGTCGCCCGGGGGTCCTACACGCCGGGCAAGTTGCCCGACGGGGTGGAGGCCGGTATCGACGAGCGCGCAACCTTCGCGCCCAAATCCGCGAACTTCCCGAACGGCACCCATGCCTGCGAACTGGAAATCGATCCCGATACCGGCGAGATCGAGGTAAAGGGATACGTGATCGTCGACGATGTCGGCACGGTGCTGAATCCGCTGCTGCTCAAGGGGCAGATCCACGGCGGCGTGGCCCAGGGCTACGGCCAGGCGGTTATGGAACGCGCGGTCTATGACGCGGACGGTCAGAACGTTGCAGCGTCGTTCATGGATTACGCCATGCCGCGCGCCGGCGATTTCACCATGTTCGACGTCAAATCAAACCCGGTACCGACCAAGCAGAATCCGCTGGGAGTCAAAGGCGCGGGCGAGGCAGGCACGGTCGGCGCCCTGCCGGCGGTGATGAATGCCGTCGAGAACGCCCTGAACGCTGCCGGTGTGCCGATGATCGACCTGCCGGCGTCTCCGGAACGGGTATGGCAGGCGCTTCAGGCGGTGCGATAGAGAGGCTTGCCGCTTCACCTGACGGTTTTCCGGCAAGGGGATCGGGATCACCGTGCTCCGGAACGTGTATCGAAATATACAATCTTTGTTTTGTGCAAATGCATAAATTTTTACCAATGGTATCGAAAATGTTTTTCGTATTGACGATTTGCACGATCAGCCAAGCGTTACAGAAACGCCCCTGAAAGCCAGGACCGCTATGTACTAACGCAAAACGAAGAGGTTGATCCTATCCGGCAGCAAATGCCGTTCTTTACGTTAATTAAAGACAGATGCGCTAATTTCTGAGGCAGGATATAGGTTTCTGTATATGCTCAGAATATACGATTGTGTTGTGGGACAGCATGACCTTCGCTATGTGGCGGCGGCAGCGCTGATCTGCATGTTTGCCTGTTACACCGCCATCGGCCTGATGGTTCGGGCGCGTTTGAGCGAGGGGCGCGCGTTCCACACGTGGGTCGCGGCAGCGTCGGTTGTATCGGGGCTTGGAATTTGGGCGACGCATTTTGTCGCCATGCTTGCGTTTCAGTACGCCATTCCTGTTGCTTACGACCTCGAACTGACCGTTCTTTCAATTGTATGCGCCGTCGGGTTGAACTGGTGCGGTTACCAGATCGCCCTTTCGAAAGACGGGAACCTTTATCTCGGCGGGGCAGTGGTCGGCCTGGCCGTCGCAGGTATGCATTATATTGGGACTCTGGCGATCCGGATGCCGGCGGAGATGGGCTGGGACCTGTGGTATGTTGTCCTTTCCGTCATGATTGGTATCTCATTCTGCGGTGTCGTGCTGCGACTGACGGCGGTTCCGTATCTGAGTTCGAAACGGCGCGTGGCATGTTCGGCGATGTATCTTTTCGGCATCGTCGGTCTGCATTTTACCGCGATGACCGGATTGCAGATCGTGCCCGATCCGCGCATTCCGGTACCGTCGGCAGTCCTCGACCCCGAATTGTTGTCGGTTGCAGTCATCTCTGTGAGCCTGGTGATTATTGCCATTGGATTTGCCGGTTCTGTCGTCGATCAGCAATTCAGCGACCGGTCCGCCCAGGAGGCAAGACGGTTGCGGATTTACGTTACAGAACTTGAAAACACGCGAAAGCAACTGGAGGAAACGACCGCCCGGCTGGCGCACGCCCTGGAGGAAGCCGCAGCTGGTAGTCAGGCGAAGTCCGTTTTCCTTGCAACGATGAGCCATGAAATTCGGACGCCCATGAACGGCATCCTGGGCATGGTGAACGGTCTGCTGGATGAAGAAATGGCGCCGGGCCAACTGGAGAAAGTGCGGATCATCAAAGACTCCGGCGAAAGTCTTTTGGATATTCTGAACGACATTCTCGATCTCTCGAAGATCGAAGCCGGACATGTCGAACTCGAGCGGGTCGATTTCGACCTGACCAAGTTGCTGAATTCGGTTTCCACACTGTGGACGTCGCGTACAGGACCAAAGAACGTTGAATTCAGCATCGAGAACGAACTGGATGACCATGCGGTCATCCGGGCAGACAGCAGCCGTATTCGGCAGGTTCTGTATAACCTGATCAACAACGCCGTGAAGTTTACAGACACCGGATCGATCCGTGTTTCGGTTAAACAGGCGCCGCCTGAAAAGGGCCGGTTTCGGCTGCGTTTCGAGGTGCGGGATACCGGGATCGGACTGGACGAAGAGGCGATTTCAAAATTGTTTGAACCGTTCTCCCAGGCGGATAACTCGACGACGCGCAAATACGGCGGGACGGGCCTCGGTCTCGCCATTTGCCGGAATATCGTTGAGCTCCATCAGGGGGAGATCGGCGTCACGAGCAAGCCGGGTGAAGGAAGCTGTTTCTGGTTCGAGATCGTTGTTGAAGAAGGGAGTCGGGATAACCTTGTCGAGCTCACTTCATCTGAAGAGGGACGGGATAAAGAGCATCGGTCGTGCGAAGACACCATACGGATTCTTGTCGCCGAAGATAATGCAATCAACCAGAAGGTGCTCGATGTGATGCTTAGCGGCGTGCCGGAATTCCGGTTCGAATTCGTGACCAACGGCCAGGAGGCACTGACCCGGGTTACGGAGGAGGAATTCGATATCGTTCTGATGGACGTTCAGATGCCAGAGATGGACGGTCCGACTGCGACCGGACACATCCGCGCTCTGCCGAACCGGCAGGTTGCCAATACTCCAATCATCGCCCTGACGGCAAATGCGATGAAGGGTGACCGCGAACATTATATGTCATGTGGGATGAACGATTACGTCTCGAAGCCGATTGACCGGCAGGCCCTGCATGACGTTATTTTCCGGTGGACCGATAGCGGTGAACCTGGCCAGCGGGAGAACGCGTTGCCCGAACTGGCATCGGTTTCCTGAACGACAAGACCCCCTCGACTCCTGGCTACAGTGACGACCGGTTGAACCCGGGCCGTTTAAATGTTCGGTGTCCCCGGTCCCATATAGCTGGATACCCTGGCTACCGCTTATGGGCACATGGAGATGCGTGCTACTCCGTCGCCTGTCCTTCCACCGTGGTGCGGTACAGATGCCGGATATCCGGGAATTCGTAACCCCCGGTGGCACGGTGGTTGACACAGCGGTTGTCCCACATCACGACGTCGCGGTCGGCCCATAAATGGCGGTAGCGAAATTCCTGTTTGACCGAATGGGCGATCAGATCGTCCAGCAGGGCGTCACCTTCTTGCTGGTCAATGCCGACGAGACCAATGGTAAAGCGGGGCGAGCAGTACAATGATTTCCGCCCCGTGACCGGATGGACGCGAACCAGCGGATGCTCGACATCCGGGATCATATTTTCCTGGCGTTTGTAGAATTCAACGGCGTCATCGCGCGCGCCTGAAATCGTGACTCGCCTGTTCTTCAGCTTGCTGATGGAATGAAGGCCCCTAAGGTCGGCGATCTTTTCCTTGGTATTGTCGGGCAGCGCGTCATAGGCGGCGTACATATTGGCAAAATCCGTGGCGCCGCCCCGGGACGGGTTCTTCAGCGAATACAGAATGGTGCAGTTCGCAGGCCGGGATTTGAAACTGTGGTCGGTATGCCATGTATCGCCCGCATCGATCACGCCGATCTGGTTGCCTTTTGCGTCAATGTCGTTCGAGAGGACGAGAATTTTCGGGTGCGATTTCAGGGCGAATTTCAGGTTTTCGTGGGGCTCGACCACGCCGAAGCGTTCCGAAAATTCGATCAGGCTGTCGGGGGTGAGGCGTTGATCGCGGATGCACAACATCTGGTGATCGAGATAGGCCCCGTTTAATTCGGCGAACGTGTCGTCGTCCAGATTGCAAAGATCGGCGCCGGTGATCTCGGCGCCGAGCGCGCCGCTCAGCTGGCGGATTTCAAGCGTCATGCCCTGCAATCATGCGCGTCTGCGGGCGCCCGTTAACTCCGCCTGTTCCGCTGCGATCAGGTCGTCGAGCAGTTTCCGGATCTGAATGTTGGGCGCATCGGCATTGACGTCGATTTCAGGCGCGTCCGGTCGCAGATCGATGCTTGCCTGCTGGGCGTTGAGAATAACCTGGTCTTCCTCGAATACGGCGGTGAACTGCGTCCGGAAGATTTCATCCCAGGCGGGGTCGTTGACCCTGTAATGACGGGCATGGGCGTAGAAATAATGTGTCGACGTATCGGTTTCCGGGGTCGGCAGGTTCATTACCTTCATTTCGACCCCGTCTTTTTCGTCGACCTTGCCCGGTGTAATCCCGGACCCGATCCGCACCGTACCGGAATCGTTCACGATATAGCCCGGCAGGTCGGATGTTGTGATCAGCCAGCGGTCGACATTGCCGTCGAAGTTGCCGGCCTTCTTGAAAAACGGGGCCGGCGGCCGGTCGGGAACAATGCGTGTCATGCGGACGCCACGTTCGAAGCGTTCGGTTTTTACCGGGAATTCAACGATCGACTGGTTGCCGATCGACGATGAATGGACATAGGTGAGGTGCGAGATATCGAACAGGTTATCCGAGATCAGCATGTAGTTTGCCGCCACCGGCATGGGTTCGCCGCCGCGGCCGGGAATGCTTTTCCATTCAGGGCTGTCGAGCCACCACCAGTCCGGTAGCAGGGATTCGTCTGCCTTTGCAGGGTCGCCTGGCCATATCCACACCCAGCCCCAGCGCTGCACGACGGGATAGGAGCGTACCTGCGCGCCGGGGGGAACTTTGGACTGTCCCGGCACTTTCACGCAGGCGCCGGATTTATCGAATTCCAGCCCGTGATAGCCGCATTGCACCCGGTCGCCGACCACCTGGCCCATGGACAGGGGCAGGGAACGGTGACAGCAGCGATCTTCCAGTGCGACAATGCCTTCGGGAGTCCGAAACAGCACGACCGGTTCGTTCAGGATGGTGCGGGGGAAGGGCGTATTGCCGATCTCGGTTTCCCAGGCGGCGACGTACCAGGTATTTTGCAGGAACATGTTTCATCCTCCTCTTTTTCGCCATCAGAGCAGATAGCAGGCGACAGATCAAAGTCGTTAGATGGCTGTCTACTATGCGGCATAACTTCCCAGGGTTCGAGTTATATCAGGGGAAGTCGATCTGTTCGGGCAGGCCCTGTTTTCCCAGGTGGAATTATCCACATGAAAGATGCACTCCGTCTTTCCGTTCACGCTGATTTTTTTTTATTTCCGGCGCCGGTTTCATCTCGGCACAGGGGCGGGATTTCCAAGTGTTGTCTCTGGCCTTAACGAGGCAAAGCTTTTTGTCACCATCCCTGATGAGGGCTCCCGCCGAAATGCACCGGACCCGAAGCGGTAGGTCCTGATTCATCGGGGTGTTTCGTCCGTTGTCGAAGGAAATGGGAGAGGCATCCCGATGAATCAGGACATAACCGTGCCGCCATCGATGGCGATGGTCTGGCCGGTCACGAAGCCGCTGGAATCGGAGGCGAGCCACATGACGGTGCCGATCATGTCGTCCGGCGTCGGGTTGCGCTTCAGGCTCTGGTCGCCCTTGATGACGTCCATGGCGCTGTCGGTCTTGTCGCCGAAGAATTCGGCGGTGCCTTCAGTTAGGACGGCCGTGGGTGCGATTGCATTTACACGTATTTCGTTCCGCCCGAGCTCGCGGGCGAGCGCTCTGGTCATGCCGATGACCGCCGCCTTGGACGTCGTGTAATGCAGCGCGAAGGGCAGCCCGTATGTTGCGGCGAGGGAGGCGACGTTGATAATAGAACCGCCACCTGCGGTTTTCAGGTGCGGAACCACTGCTTTGCAGCAATTCCAGATTCCTTTGACGTTGACGTCCATCGTGCGGTCCCATTCGTCTTCGTCGAGCATATCGAACCGCCCGCCGGTCAGCCCGCCATAGAGAGCCGCATTGTTGATAAGAACGTTAATTCCGCCAAAAGCGGCGACCGCGTCTGCCGCCATTGCCGAAACGGTGTCCATTTTGGTGACGTCAAGCGGCACGCCGATCGCCGTGCCGCCCGCGGATTCGATCCGGGTAACGGTATCACTGCAGTCGATAATGTCGCCGGCGACCACTTTGGCACCGAGCCGCGCCGCTTCGACAGCGTAGGCCTGACCCAGACCGCGACCGGCGCCCGTGACGATGATGACTTTGTCCTGAAGCATTTACCCCACCTTTTTCCGGCGTATTAACCGGTCGTTTTTCCAGTATGAAGCGTTATCCGGCAGCCTCTTCGCGCATTTTCAGCTTGATCCCGACCACCGCATAGACGTCGAGACCGCAGATTGACGCGATTTCCTCCAGCGGTAACTGGGTTTCCTTCAAAAGAACGCGGGCGTGGACCGCCGGATTGCGGCGGCGGCTGTTCCGCCGGACGACGCGGTCGCGGGTTCCTGCGCGTTCAGCCTTTCGGCGTTCGGCGGCATCAAGCCCCCGATCGTGCGCCGCTTTCAGGGCCTCGTCGCGCCGCGCCTTGTCGCTGCGGGCGTGATCTTCCATATCGCGCATGAAACGCGACATTTCCGCGAATGCCCGTTCCCGGGCGAGAGATTCGGCTTCCGCCGCCTCGAACGACGATTTGGCAGGGGCGGGGGCATCCGGCTGCTGCATTGCCTCGCCGCCGCCGCGGGCGGCTTCTTCAAGCGTCATATTGTGACGTTTCGCCATACGCTCTGCGGCTTCCAGCGCATTTGTGCGCTCGCCCTCGAAAGGGCTTTCCTTTGCCATCAGCAAAAGATTGTGGAAGCGCTCGCGCTCCGAGGTTGTCATTCCGTTTGAGATCAGCCGACTCCGGTTGGTGGACGCATAAACCCGATATCCTACAAGAGAACGGCCGGAATTTGGATGCTTTTTGACTGCCGACCGTGTCGGTCCGGGCAGACCGGTGGAGGTTTAAGGCTTTATGCCCAAAAAATCTATAACTCTCCGCGAACTAGTTCGGCACCGTCGCACATGGCTTTCAGTTTGCCGAACGCCACCTCGCGCCGCATGTATTTCATGCCGCAGTCGGGGGCGACGAGAATACGGTCGGCGGCAACGTGATTCAGCGCCCGCCGGATACGGCCCGCCACGATTTCAGCGGTCTCGATTTCGTCCGTGCTGAGATCCAGGACCCCGAGGATGATTTTCTTGGACGGCAGGGCGTTCAGGACATCGAGATTAATACCCGATTGCGCGGTTTCGATGGATATCTGCTTTGCCGCGCAGTCTTCCAGCTCCGGCAGGAAGGAATATCCTTCCGGACGCTCGTGGACCACATGGGCATAGCCGAAACAGAGGTGGATCGCGGTTTCGCCGTCGATCCCGTCAAGCGCCCGGTTGATCGCCTTCACTGCGTACTGCTTGGCGATTTCCGGACGTGCCTGCATGTAGGGCTCGTCCAGCTGCACCACATCGGCGCCGGCGGCGAACAGGTCGCGGATTTCCTCGTTAACGGCGGCGGCATAGTCCATTGCTGCCGCTTCGTCGGTATCGTAGTGATCGTTCTGGGCCTGTTGCGTCATGGTGAACGGGCCGGGCAGGGTTATCTTGATCTGCCGGTCGGTATTGGCCCGCAGGAATTTGACATCGTCGACCTCGATCGGGCGTTCGCGCGTGATCTTTCCGGCGATGCGCGGCACCGGATTGGGGTGGCCGGTCCGGTCGATCGCGGTGCCGGGGTTGTCGATATCGATGCCGCCGAGCGCCGTGGCAACGCGGTTGGAATAGCTTTCGCGGCGGACCTCGCCGTCGGTCAGGATGTCTATCCCGGCACGCTCCATGTCGCGGATGGCCAGCAGGGTGGCATCGTTCTGTGCATCTTCGAGATATTCCGGGTCGACACGCCACATCTCCAGGGCGCGGACGCGCGGCGGCAGCCGGCCTTTCAGGTTTGCGCGGTCAACCAGCCATTCGGGCTGGACATAGCTGCCGACGACCGTAGTGGGCAGTAACTTGTTTGTCATTTCGACACCTTTTCCGTTTCCTCGAAGCGCAGGCTTATCTCGCCGTCGCCGTTTTGCCGGACCGACCGATAAAAACACGAATTGTACCCGACGTGACAGGCTCCTTCACGCTGCGGAAGGACGCGTAACAGGATGACGTCCTGATCGCAATCGGTGCGGATCTCCACGATCTTCTGAATCTGGCCGCTGGTTGCGCCCTTGTGCCAGAGTTCGTTGCGGCTGCGGCTCCAATACCAGGCTTCGCCGCTGTCGATCGTATTGCCGAGCGCATCCGCGTTCATCCAGGCGAACATCAGGATTTCGCCAGTGCCGTCATGGACGGTAATGGCGGGGATCAGCCCGTCTTCATCGAAGCGCGGTGCGAAGACATTACCTACTTCCAGTTCCTCCCGCGACAATGGCGATGTCGGAAAACTTCGTATTGAGGTGCCGGTCACGCTCAATCGTTCCGGATCATCGCGAGAAATTCTCGGCGGGTGGACGGATCGTCGCGGAAAGCGCCGAGCATGTGGCTGGTGACGGTATCGGCGCCGGCCTTGCGGATGCCGCGGGTCGTCATGCACTGGTGAGAGGCCTCGATCACCACGGCGACACCCTGCGGTTTCAGCACGCGGTCGATCGTCGTTGCGATATCGACCGTCATTTTTTCCTGAATCTGCAGCCGTTTCGAAAATATTTCGACAACACGCGCCAGCTTGCTGATGCCGACGACACGGCTATTCGGGATATAGGCGACATGAGCCCGTCCGCTGATCGGCACCATGTGATGTTCGCAATGGGAATCGACCGAAATGTCGCGGATCAGCACCATTTCGTCGTATCCGCCTGTTTCCTCGAACGTCTTTAACAGCACTGCTTCCGGATCGAGTTCGTAGCCGGCATAAAATTCGCGATAGGACCGTGCGACGCGCGCCGGGGTTTCCAGCAGACCTTCCCGGTCGGGATCGTCGCCCGCCCACCGGATTAGCGTGCGCACTGCTTCTTCTGCTTCTTCCTGTGTCGGCTGTCCGGTTTTCTTGCCCGGTTCGACAATAGCATCCATCGTATCTCTCCTTCGGCTGCCGATTATACGCAGACTGACGGTTACGGGCGACCCCGCTTTAGCATTACGTCCCCGGACCCTGAAATGGACCACAATCAAGGGAAATTTAATCAGATTGGTCCATAAGCGGAGTTATCGGGGAATTTCTCCTCCAACGGCGGAAACGATATGGACGTAAAAGAAATTCTGGCGCTCAAGGGCAATTTCGTGCTCACGATCCCGCCCGAGGCAACGATTGATGAGGCGGCCCGAATTCTCGCCGAAAACCATATCGGTGCCGTGGTGGTGACGACAGCCGCCGGCCGTATAGCCGGAATTCTGTCGGAGCGCGATATTGCGGTGTCGCTGCCGAAATACGGTCCTTCACTCGGGACCGCGAAAGTTTCCGAAATCATGACTGCGGATGTGGTGTTCTGTGGCACCGAAACGACGGTCAATGAAGTTCTCGACATCATGGTCGGTAATGGAATCCGCCATTTGCCGGTCGTCGGGAACGACGAACTGATCGGGGTTGTATCGTTACGCGACGTGGTCGGAAACTGGCTTGGATCGTTTGCAGGGGACGAAACAGACGCCGTGTCCGCTGAGGCGCGTCCGCTCGAACCGTTTGCCGCCGGCAGCGGGACAGGGGGCTGAGGCCATCGCCTTATGATAAAAATATGCTAGCGGGACCGAAACTCGAGGCGCTCAGCGTGCTTGCCGTGGACGACAACAAGTTCATGCGCACCGTCGTCGAGAATATTTGCCGCGGGCTCGGCATCGTAAAGTTCGCGCAGGCCGACAATGTCGATCTGGCGCGTGTGATTTTGCGCCGCGACCCCATCGACCTGGTCATTACAGACTGGCATATGGAACCGACCGACGGGCTGCAATTCGTAAAATTCCTGCGAAACGACCCCAAAAGTCCGAATCCCTACGTACCGGTGATTATGCTGACCGGCCACGGCGATCGCGAGCGGGTCTGTGAAGCGCGGGATGCCGGTGTGAACATGTTTATGGCGAAGCCGATATCGGCGAAAGCATTGTATGAGCGCCTGGTCTGGATGATCAATCATCCCCTGCCGTTTATCCGCACCAACGAGTATTTCGGCCCGGATCGCCGGCGTCAGGACATTGGCGCTCCCGCAGGCATGACCGAGCGCCGCGCGGGCGGGGTCGAAGCGAGGACGAAAACCGGCTGATCCGGTGACGTTCGTCAGCCCGGTTGTGTCAATTTACCGATCCACTGCCGCCGTGCTTGTATGACGGGCGAGGCCCGGATACGCTCCGCCTGACCGAGAGAATTCAGGCAGATCCATGGCGCCCAAGATCAAGGACAGAAAGAAAGTTCCGGTTTACTGTTATCAGTGCGTGGCGGGCCCCGACCTGATGCAGGTCGAGGTGGAAGACGGCGTCGCGACGCGCATTCATTCAAATTACAACATCACCGACAGGCACCCCGGCGGCGGGCGAGTCTGCGTCAAAGCCTATGGCCTGATCCAGAAGACCTACAACCCGAACCGGGTTCGGTCGCCGATGAAGCGCACCAACCCTAAAAAAGGCCGCCACGAGGACCCGGGTTTCGTCGCGATATCGTGGGAAGAAGCGCTGGATACCGTTGCCGGGCGGATGCGCGACATGCGCGCCCGCGGGGCAAAGGACGAAAGCGGTTTTCCGCGGCTGGCCGTATCCTTCGGCGGCGGCGGCACCCCGACCCAGTATATGGGAACATTCCCCGCCTTCCTGGCGGCATGGGGACCGCTCGATATGGGCTTTGGCGGCGGACAGGGGGTGAAGTGCTATCACTCGGAACATCTTTACGGGGAATTGTGGCACCGGGCGTTCATCGTTTCGCCGGACACGCCGTACTGCAACTACGTCATCAATTGCGGCAATAACGTCGAAGCGTCGGGCGGCGTCGCGGGCGTGTGGCGCCAGGCGGATGCGCGTGTCCGCGGGCTGAAACGTGTCCAGGTCGAACCGCATCTCTCGATCACGGGCGCGCTGTCGGCGGAATGGATTCCGATCAAACCGAAGACCGATGCGGCGTTTCTGTTCGCGCTCATCAACCGGATGCTGGTCGAGCGCGACTGGAACGAAACCTGCGACGTGCGGGCGCTGAAGGAAGACACGACATCTCCCTACCTTGTCGGGCCGAACGGCTACTACATGCGCGATCCCGTGACGCGCAAACCGTTGATCGGCGATCTGTCCGACGGCACCATAAAGGCGTGGGACGAAGAAATCGGCGATGCCGCGCTTGAAGGGACCTATGCCGTTTCCGGCATTGAAGACGGCCCCGACGGCCAGGTATGGGAACATGACGGCGTCGTTGCCAGGCCGGCGTTCCAGCTTCTGCTCGATCACATGGCGCAGTTCGACCCAGACTGGGCCGAGGCTGAATGCGACGTACCCGCCGACAAGATCCGGCAGATCGCGGATGAATATGTCGCCCATGCCTGTATCGGCGAGACGATCGAGATCGAGGGCGTCGAAATGCCGTTCCGGCCGGTCGCCATTATGCTTGGCAAGGGCGTCAATAACGGCTGGGGCGGATATCAGACCTGCTGGGCGCGGACGCTTCTGGCGGCGCTTGTCGGCGCGCTGGAGGTGCCGGGCGGTACGCTCGGCACGGCAGTCAAACTCAACCGTCCGGCGGATAACCGGCTGAAAACCGTCCGGCCGACCGATGACGGCATCATGGACTATCCGTTCAATGCGACGTCGAAGGAAGAATGGCTGGCGGATCCGCATATCCGCAACGGGTACAAGACGCTCGTCCCCATGGCGGCCGATTCCGCGTGGTCGCCGGCTCTCGGCCCGGCGCATCTGCCGTGGCTGTTCCAGAAAAAGCAGCCGGCTCACTGGCCGAAGCAGACCAAGCCGGAAATGTGGATCAATTACCGCACCAATCCGGCGATCTCGTCGTGGAATGCGCCGGAAGTCGCGGAACGGATCGCGGAATTCCCGTTCACTGTATCGTTCGCCTATACGCGCGATGAAACCAACCACATGGCGGATATCATCCTGCCGGACTGCACCGATCTCGAAAGCCTGCAACTGATCCAGATCGGATCCACCAAATTCACCGAGCAGTTCTGGAAGCATCAGGGCTGGGCAATCCGCCAGCCCGCGGTGATGCCCCAGGTCGATGCCATGGACCTCACCGATATCGCGACCGCCCTGGCCGACCGGGTCGGGCTGCTGGAGGAATACAATGCGGCGATCAACCGCGGCGCTGCCGGCGCGAGATTACAGGACCGCGACGGCGCCTACGATTACGGGATAGACCCGGCGGTGCCCCACGCGCGCGAGGAAATATGGGATGCCGTGTGCAAGGCCGCCAGCCATTCGCTGAGCGATGGAGAGGATGTTCACGGTCTCGACTGGTTCGCCGAAAACGGCTTCATGCTGAAACCGTTTCCGCAATTGCAGTGGTATCTCTATCCGAAGATGAAGGAAGAGAAACTGCGTTTCGAAATGCCCTATCAGGAGCGCATAAAGCGGCATGGTGCCCAGCTTGCCAACCGATTGCATGAAATCGGCGTCGACTGGTGGGAAAAGCAGCTCGACGAATACGAGCCGTTGCCCGGTTACGAACGCTATCCCGATATCTGGACGGACCATATCCGCGAGGTTGGCGGCGACCCCGACGATTATCCTTTCTTTGCGCTGACGGCGCGCTCCATGCAGTATTCCTGGGGGGCGAATGTCGGCATTCCGCTGATCAACGAGGTCGCGAACAACATTTCCGGTCACAAGGGTGTCATCATCAACCGGACGCGGGCGAAGGCGCTGGGTATTACGGACGGAGACCCGGTCGAGATCGAGTCCGTCAGCGGCGTTACTCGCGGTCATGCCGTACTGCGCGAAGGGATCCGGCCGGATACAATCCTGATGATCGGCCAGTTCGACCATTGGGCAACCCCCTATGCCAAGGACCTGAACCTGCCGAGTCTGAATTCGGTGACGTCGCTTGCCCTGTCTCTCACGGATTCGACGGGCTCGAGCGCCGACCTTGCACGGGTAAAGATCACCAGGACCGACGGCGAAAGGCGGGCGGTATGAACGCGCCGGACGGCGACACCACGCCGCGCTACGGGATGGTCGTCGACCTTAACCGCTGCGTCGGTTGCCAGACCTGCACGATCGCCTGCAAGCATGCGAACGACACGCCGCCCGGCGTTCAATGGCGCCAGGTGCTCGACGTCGAGCGCGGCACGTTTCCCGATGTCGAACGCCTGTTCATGGTGGTCGGCTGCCAGCATTGCGCGGAGCCGTCCTGTGTTCCGGTTTGCCCGACAGGGGCGACCTCGCAGCGCGCCGACGGCCTTGTCATGATGGATTACGACACCTGTATCGGGTGCGGTTACTGCGCGGTCGCCTGTCCCTACCAGGCGCGGACGATCGGTCACGACCGGGAATGGTATTACGGCGAAGAGACCCGGCAGGAAGCGTATGTGTTCCACGAAGAGCGTATCGGGGTCGCCAGCAAATGCACGTTCTGCGTCGAACGGATCGATGAAGCGAAGGAAGAAGGCAGGGTTCCCGGGATCGATCTGGACTATACCCCGGCCTGTTCGTCGTCGTGCATCGCGAGCGCGATCCATTTCGGCGATTTCAACAACCCTCAAAGCAACGTCTCGCTTCTCGCCGGGGAAAACAGTTTCTTCCAGATGCATGAGGAACTCGGCAACGATCCCCAGATAAAATATCTGTATGAAGTGCCGAATTCGACACCGGGCCGGGACCCTGACCCCGACGACACCGAAGACGAAATGCTGAGTGATCCCGCCAATCCCATGGTCGGCAAACGCCAGACCTTCTGGGATTACCGGGCGGCCATGAACTTCATCATGGGAGGCATGTCGTCGGGGCTGGTCGTGATGGCGACACTTGCACATTTCTTTTCCGGTCTCTCGTCCGAAGCATTACTCTATCTGAACGTTGCCGCCGGCGCCGGGATGGGGATCGGACTGTTTTTCGTCTTCATGGAAATCGGACGGAAGCTTCGCTTCTGGCGGGCGCTGATGCGGCCCCAATCGTCCTGGATGACCCGGGAAACCTATGCGGTGGGCGTATTCTACCCGGCATTGCTGGCCGACCTGATCTGGCCCCAGCCTGCGCTTCACCTGGTGGTCGCGCTGGCCGCCCTGACATTCCTGTACTGCCAGGCGCGGATTCTGCACGCCGCCAAGGGGATTCCGGCCTGGCGCGTCGATCTTGTTCCGACGATGCTGGTGATGACCGGCCTGCTCGAAGGCGTCGGCCTGCTCGGGATCGCCAGCGGCCTTGCTTCCTGGCGGTTCGAGGCGTCGATGGCATTCATTTCGACATGGGGCGCGGTGCTGGCGTTCCTGAACGCGATCATCTGGCAGCGTTATTTCGCCTATGCGAAGTTGAACGGCGTGCCGCCGCTGGCCCGGGCCGAATTGCAGCGTCTGACGCCGGCCCTCCGCCTTATTGGACATCTGACGCCGCTGGTGCTGTTCGCGATCGCGACCGCGTTCAGTGAATCGCTGCTGGCGATTGCCGGGGCGGCGGCCGTTGCGGGCGGCGTGATGTGGAAATTCACCGTGATAACGCGGGCCTGCCATCAACAGGGATATGCCATGCCGAAAATGCCGCAGCGCGGTTCGGGAAACCGCGCTGCGCCGGCCCGGTTCGGCGGGATGCAGAGATCGGGTTCATGACGGAGGCCGGTACACCGGTCGATTTCGCGACATTGAGGATGAGCCTCGAAACGCTGGCGCGGCACACCCTTGTTCCGGAGGTGCAGGTCGAGGTCGCAAAAATTGCCAAAATCGTTGCGCGGCTCGAAGCAAACGACAATTCCAGCGCCAATGCCGACATCGCGCTGGCAATGCGTGCGCTCGAAGCAGACACACCGAACCTGACGCTCGCACGAGAGCTTCGCTACGCCACAAAGATGCGGACCGGCGCCTTCCGCAATGGTCGTACGGCCTGGTTCATGCGTCTGACCGGCGGTTCGGCAACGGCGGTTATTGTGATCGGTCTGATTTCAGCTTTTCTGAGCTGGGTGATCATCGGTCCCGTGTTGCTCTGGCTGTTCAGGAACTTCGAGAACCGTTCACTCACCTATTTTCCGCTGAATGAACTGACCACTATCGTCATTGCCGCGCTGCTGGGGGCGCTGGTCAGTATAATGATCCGGTTGCGGGATGTAGCGGAGCCGGATGAGTTCAATCCCGGATTGCTGTTTCTGTCAGCCTATTTCAAGCCGTTCATCGGCGTTATCGTCGCTATTTTCGCCTATGCGGCGCTCAAAAGCGAAATCATCTCCTCTTCGCTGATATCGGGCGCGACGTCCGATGAAATGCAGAACGGTGTCTACTGGGTGGTATCGTTTATCTGCGGATTCAGCGAGCGCTTCGCCCTCGGTCTGGTTGGGAATGTCGAAGGCAAGCTCTCGGGCCGGGAACCTGCTGGCCGCAGGGACGATACCGTGGATAGCGGCCGGTAATCCTTCGGCAGGTTTTCCTAACTGCCGATGACGCCACCGTCGTTTTTGGTCACGACAACCACGGACGGCCGCGGAGGCATGCTGTCGTGGAAGTCGGGCCAGCGGGTGGACGGGCTCGCAAAGGTGGAGTTTTTCTCGTCAGCCGGGTGTTGAACTGCGCCGAAAAACGTTCTGTCGTCGGGCGTGAATTCAGGGCCGCACAGCTCGGCGCCGCGCGGCGCGGCAAAAAACCGCCTGGTCAGCATACGTCCATCCCCCGCAACGTCGGTTGCCCAGACGCCGTCCGCGATGCCCGATTTGGGCGCACCGTCGGTGGCGATCCAGAGCCGCCCTCTGCTGTCGAAGGCACAGTTATCGGGTGTGGACAGCCAGCCATTGGCACTGACATCCGGGTGGTATTTCGATCCGTCGGCACCATTTTGGGGGTCGCCCGCAAGCAGCGGAATTTCCCAGCGAAAGGTCAGCGCTGCATGGTCGGCGTCGGCGCCGTTCCCGTTTTCGGCCCCCGGCGGGATCATTTCCAGGATATGGCCATGTCTGTTCTTCGCCCGGGGATTGACTGCATCTACCTGGTCGGACTTCCGTTTGGTGTTGTTCGTCAGCATCACGTAGACAGCACCGGTAATCGGGTTCGGTTCCACGTCTTCCGGCCGGTCCATCGGTGTGGCCCCCAGCAGGTCCGCGGCGTAACGGGTTTCGATCAGAACATCCGCCTGGCTGTCAAATCCGTTATCCGGCGTGAGCGGACCGGTACCCCAGACAAGCGGCAACCAGTTCAGCGTGCCGTCGTCTTCGAACCGGGCAACGAACAGCGTGCCGTCGTCCAGCAGATCCGCATTGGCGGCGCGGTTATCGGGGTCGAAACGACCGTTGGAAACGAACCTGTAGATATAATCGAACCGCTGGTCGTCGCCGGAATAAACGACGACGCGGCCGTCGCGGTTGACCGTTGCATTCGCGCCTTCGTGCTTGAACCGCCCGAGCGCGGTGCGTTTTACCGGGGTCGAAGACGGGTCGTAGGGATCGATTTCGACCATCCAGCCGAAGCGGTTGGGCTCGTTCGGCTCAACGTCCACATTGAACCGGTCGTGATGGTCGGCCCAGGAATACCGGCTTTTGCCATTCAGCCCGTATCGTTTGTAGTTGCGCGCTTCGTCCGTACTCCCCGGGTCGCCACCGAAATAGCCGTGGAAATTCTCTTCGGCGATCAGCACGGTGCCCCAGGGCGTCCGACCGCCGGCGCAATTGTTGACCGTTCCGAAAACGGATGTACCGCTCGGGTCGGTGGCGGTTTTCAGCCTGTCGTGTCCCGCAGCAGGGCCGGATATCGCCATGCGTGTGCCGACGTGGATGCGGCGGTTGTAGCGGCCATTCTCGACGACCGACCATTTCCCGCCCTGCCTGACGATTTCGACAATGCTATGGCCGTGGGCGGCCATCTCGATCTCGGTCTGGGCTTTGCTCAGCTTCTGTTTCCGGTCGACATCCGGAAACATCAGGTGCTGGTTGGTATATTCGTGATTGACGCAAAGCAGGCCCCGATCCCCGGCGTTCGATCCCGCGGGCAACGGCAGGAAGCCGATGAAATCGCAGTTGTAACCGAACTGCCTGGCCTGGGCGGCGGCGGTCTGGTTCAAGGGATCGAAGGCCGGCGCCCCGACTTCGACGGCATCGCCCCAGCGCAGCAGAATGTCGGCGCTGTATCCGTCGGCGACATGATGGGTCGCGTCATATACATGAGGGGTCTCCGGAAAGGTCAGCGTGGACGCGGAAGCCATTCCCGCGGCAAGGGCGCGACGGTTGACCGTCGGCGCCGATATCAGCCCCACTGCGGCTGCCCCGGCAAGTCCTGCGAGCATCCCGCGCCGCGAAATACGCCGGGCCGCAATCTCTGCAAAGGGCGTATTGCCGCTCTGGTTGGCGGGCAGATCGTCGTCGTCCCGGATATGGCCGATATCTTCCAGGATTTCGGCGTCCGGTTCCGGCAGAGACGGCTGATCGAATTTACGGTGTCGCATGGCGTGTCCTCGGGAGCAGGGGCTGTTAGGCTCCAAATGTGTCATGCCTGTTCGGAAGGCTGTATGACACAAACGCTGCAATAACGTGACACGCGCTAAAGATTGCTGAAAAGGCCCCGCTGTTTGTGCCAGCTCTCGATGCCCGTGTCCGGATACAGTTCGAACCGTGCATCGTGCGCGGCTGCCTGAACGGTGACCCACGGCGCCTTGTGGGCGAGCATAAGATGCGTGGTTTCCGGCGGCGCCGGCAGCGGGGTATCGATGGCCGATGCAAACGGATAGACGAAATCCGGCCAGTCCGAGCCGTGGACCCACAGCGCGGAGCCGCATTCTGAGCAGAAATAACGCTTTGCCGGGCTCAGCCCGTCTTCTTCGTACGACCCGCGGTCGTTGCTCGCCGACCGGTAGACCGACAGGTTTTCCTCGCCCGTGATGTGAAGGGTCTCGGCGCGTCCCATGATGTTGATGGCATAACCGCCACCGCCCGCCGTTTTGCGGCAGATCGTGCAGTAGCACCGGTTATAGGGGTAGGGGGTATCGGACTCGACAGAAAACCGGACCGAGCCGCAATGGCAGGAGCCTTCGAGACGCATGATGTTCTCCCGTGATTGAGGCCCGAAGGATACACGACGTTTCGGTATTGTCGCTGATTCATATATTCGGATTACGGGGCTTGGCCGCTACGGATAAGCGACTTAGTGTTGGGCGGTGCGACGATGAAAATGCCCGTTAAACCTTTCTGCCGATTCCCGTTTGTGTCGGGGCGCACGGCGACCTGCTCTGTGCCGGCATTGGCCGCGGTTTTCACGGCAGTACTTTCTATACCCGCCGGTGCAGTACAGTTTCGACCCGTGCCGAGTCTGCCGCTTCTGCCGCCGTCGATCACTTTTCCCGCGGAACGGACTGTTCTCAAAGCCGATCTCGATAGTCTTGCGCAGCGACGCCAGGTCCTTCAGCGCGACCGCGCTGCGTATAATCGCGAATGCGCCCCGCGCCTGGCGTCGAGCAGTTCCATGCGGCGTTACTGTTCTTTCCGGCTCCAGGAAATCCGTCGGGAGTCGTCCAGCCTGCGGGTCGATATCAACGCGCTTCGCGCGCGTTTCCAGGCAGTAGAGGCCGATGCGCTGCGCCGCCGCCATAATTTCTCTGTTAATCGTCCCAGTCCGACCGTGAACCGCTCCGGCAAAGATAAAACCGATGCCCGCGTCAAATATATCCGGGACGCGCTTGCCCGTGAGACTGGTGGGTGGCAGCCGGTTTTGGCACATGTGGGAAGAATGGCCGGCAGGGGAGCCGGCAATCCGGCATTGCGGGACGCCGCCGCGTATCTCAGGGGCATGTATGACGGCCGCATTGCTGCGGAATATTTCGACAACGGTTATTACAAGCATGGGGTCCGTCGCTGGCTGGTCCGCGACAACTGGAGCGCGGCGTTGTCGTTTGCCCGGGCGGCGCGGGACAACCCGGACGACCACAGGGTTTTTGCGTCATTCGCAGATGCCGCCGGCCGTCAGCATGCGGATCCGGCCTGTACGAAGTCCCGTCGCTGTGTGTCCGGGGATATCGCCGGATGGGCGAAGGGGTTCGGCGACCGGCATGTGCGTGCGATCCGGAAATTGCTTGCAGCGGCGCAAAGACAGTCCGGCGCCGGGCGTCTCGCTGAATTGCGGAATTTAATGGGAGCAATTGCCATTTATGCGGCAAAGACGGCGAAAGACGCGGCTGCCGGACCATTGCCGGACGATTTGTTGGCAAGCACTCTCGTCCGGGCGCGGAACGGTCAATCCGCCGCAGCATTCGAAGGGTATATCCGCATCTGGCAGTACGAAGCGACCAAGGCGATCCCGACGGCCCAATCCGGCAGTGAATCCGATAGAAAGCCGGGTCGCGATCGGGCGCAGATGTTTTTCGCGCGATACGCTGCTGCCTCCGGTTTCCGCGAAGCGCGGAAATTTGTCGGCGAGCCATCGGTCGCCGTCGGTGAACGGGCTTCTGAAGATGGCTATCTCCACCGGATTCGTGCGGCCTTTCGGGCGGAGAGCCCCGGGAATCCGTTTTCAGGCGCGTTGACGCAGGCGCAGATCATCCGGTTGCAACGGTGATGCCGCGTCAGATGGAACGCCCTGCATGCCTCTGATTGAACCCGATGGACTGTGGTGCGATATCCGCACAGCCGGATTTGGAGAGAAAGTGCCCGCCCTGTTTCTGGATCGGGACGGAACGCTGATTGAGCTGGTTGACTATCTGTCCGACCCGGCGGACGTCCGCCTGATCGCCGCGGTTGTGGATGAGGTCCGGCATGCCAATCGCGCGGGTTCCGCCGTCGTGATCGTTACCAATCAATCGGGTGTCGGCAGGGGGTACTACGACTGGGCGGCATTCGAAGCCGTCCAGAATCGACTCGACGAACTGCTCGCGGAACACGGCGCGGTTGTGGATGCTGTCTATGCCTGCGGTCATCCGCCGCCTGCCGCGGGCGGCCCGGAACAATCGGCCTTCAGAAAGCCGTCTCCTGGGATGCTGCTCCGGGCCGGCGATGATTTGGGGCTCGATCTCGCAGAGAGCCGGATCATCGGCGATGCGGCGACGGACCTGGCGGCGGGTAAAGCCGCCGGTCTTTGTTGCGGTGACCTGGTAGCGACGGGATACGGATTGCGCGATGGCGAAGCCGCTCTGGCGTTGGCGGGAGACGGATTCCAGGTCCACTTGACAGAATCGCCTGCGCGCTCTCCGGAATCCGATGCAACCTGAGTTTGTAAAAAGTGTCTGTAGATGGCGCGAGACTTCATCCCGCCTGTTGTAGAAAGAGGGGCGGCGGCGGATAAGCGTCCTGTTTGTTCGAATTTCCGAAAAGACGAGATATTTATTTGCAATTGCATTTATTTGTGAATGTTGGAAAAAAACACGGAAAAATTTTTTAAAATGTAAATAAAAATTATTACATTTTGTAAACACTTTCCGTATTACTTGAATAATACACGAAATTTATTGCGATATACACGTATAGATGGTATTCTTTACAAGGTGTGGATTGGCTCGTGCGGTTGTGCTACTCTGAAAATGCGAGAGGCTGCAATTTTGATTTGCAATTAACCTTTTGTTCACTATAAAAAAGTACCGTAGCTGTAATAGGTTTCTTCTGGATTTTGGTTGGACATATTCCCAGACGGTTTGTCCGTGTTTTTTCGGGGAAGCACGTGGTTTCGATGTAATCGTGATAGATTGTTTGAGGAGCGGAAATGGCAACCGTTAGTTTTCGTATAAGCGACGAATTGAAGCGTGAGCTCGATGAGTTGTCCGCCGAAAAAGGCTATCATCTGAGCAAGTTGTTCCGAAAAGCGATCGAGGATTTGCGGGATGCGATGCGTCATGGCCCGGATGGCGGTGCGTTCGACCTGTCCCTGAAAGACAGGCTTATGCTGTCGAACCAGTACCGAATTCTGGAGAAACTCGACCCGGATCACGCCGAACGGCACGCGACGCACCGGGAGATTCTCACTTCTGCGCTGGAAACCCATTACGTGACCCTGCTGGACGGATTCACGAATGATCTGAATCTGGAGGTTTCTCACGAAGTTATGGATATTCTGGCGATGTTTACCCGGTTGCGTCTGTCCTACGATCATCTCGGAGGCTCATCGTCAATACAGCCGCAGGATATTGAATTTTCCGGCTTCGATCCGCAGTTCGAAGGCGAAATGCTCAGTTTCGCCCAGTTTTATATACAGAAACTCGGCAGACATCGGTGGCTGGGTGAGGCGCTTGGAAACGCGCTGGAGAGCGCGATGCCGATGCAGGACATTTACCGCCGCATGCTCGTGGCGTGGCGGGCAATCGGTATATCGAAAGTCCTGACGGTGGATGAAATCAAGACGATCGTTGCGGCCCGCAGCGGACATTCGGATGGAACGCCGGTAGCCGGTGTTCAGATGAACGCGGCCGACCACATCTGAGCGGGGCGTCTGCATCGCGACGTTCGGGCTATGTTAAAAATTCGATAAATGTCGTCCTGCAAGGTGACAAGGCCGACGGTCTCTAGCAGTTGGCGTCGGATGCAGGATTTGTGAAGGCAGGTACGACCTGCGCCAGAATCGAGCCGATATTGCCGCCGCCAAGGTCGGATTTACTGCAAAACAGCTTTGCGCCGTTCGCTACCGCAATTCGGTGCAGATCAGGAGACGATTGACCGGATATCGCAATGATCGGGGTGCTCGGGGCAATCTTGTAAGTCGCCGTGATCGCTTCCGGACCCCATGGGGGCAGAAACAGGTCGTGAACGATGACATCGTAATCGGTCTCCCTGATCATCTGGGCGGCTGCATCAACTGATAATGCATGATCCAGCGAGACTTCGTCCCCCATCGCCTGTTCCAGGGAAATATTGATCAGACGGAAATCCCCGACACTGTCATCGACTACAAGAACCTTCAATGTACTCACGAAATATGTGTCCCTATATCCACGCGCATTAGGGCGTAATGCAAATAGATTCCGATCAGTTTATTGGCGTTATTAAATTTCTGACATCGGCACGGTGTCCGTCTCAGAAATGAATTTTCATTCTAGCTTGCCAAATCGACCGTATGTTCCTTCCCACCTTATCCGGTTGGCACCCGCAAACCAATCGAATTTAAACATTCGTGCGTTTCAACCGCAGGCAGCGGCGGATGGGTGGGCTTCCCATTGTTCCACATGTCGAACGGTACCATTCGACAATATTCCGGTTTGAGCGACAGGGATATTCTTTAAGCGGTAAGGATATTCGTCTGGAATCTGGGGCGTTGCCCCGTATCGTGATTTCGGTGCATGCTAGGGTGGTAAATGGACGGCGTATGAACTTCGACAAGATCGTCCAATTGAGGAAACGCAACTGCGCCGGATTAGGCGCGCAGATTGACGCAGCTTTGCCTGCGCAGGAGAGGAACATGAGACAGCAAACGATAAGGACTATGGCATTGGCGACCGGTGTTGCGGCTTTCGCTGCGATTGCACCGGCGTCGGCGGCTGACATCAAGATGGCGTTCTTCGCCAGCCCCAAGCATCACGTGTGGGCTGACTTCATGGAACCTTGGGGTAAGGCGATGGAAAATGCCGGTGTCGGGATCAAGGTCCTTGGCTTTCCCGGAAGCCAGATCGGCGGAAAGCCGCCAGGGGCATTCAAACGCGTCGTAAATGGCATATCGCATGTCGAATTCGGCCTCCAGGGATACACGTCGACCGTATTCCCAAAGACCATGATTGCTGAAATCCCGATGCAGTTCGAAAACGCGGTCGAAGCGACCCGCGGATTGTGGCGTATTCTGGACAAGCATCTGAGCAACGAATACAGCCGCGTGAAGGTGCTCGGTCTGTGGACGACCGATACGCCGGTGCTGATGACCAACAAGACCGTGCGAACACCCGCCGATCTGGCCGGTGTAAAGCTGCGGACGCCATCCCGCGATCAGGCCGAGATCATCAAGCAACTGGGCGCGATCCCGGTTGCCATGCCGATGCCGGCGACCTACACCGCGATCGAAAAAGGTGTCGTCGATGGGGCGCTGGTCGGTATCTCGGTCGTCGCCAGTTTCAAGCTTGCCGAGGTCGTCAAGAATTACGTCACCGGTCTGCCCATGGGATTCTCGCCACAGATGGTGGTGATGAATCGCAAGGTTTATAACGGCCTTAACGCGGCCCAGAAAAAGACAATCGATGACAGCACGGGGCTGGAATGGAGCCTGCGTGCGGCAAAGCTCTACGAGGAATCGCGGGTTTCGGGTCTGAAACTGGTCCGCGATCGCAAGGATACGACGCTTACGGAACTGACGCCGGCGCAGCGGAAAATCTGGGACGCAAAGTTCAAGGAAATCTCCGATAGCTGGGTCGGGCGTTTCGAAAAGGCGGGGTTCAAGAATTATTCCGAGATTCTCGCCGACTACCTTGGCAAGGGCTCGTAGAAGCGTTCGCGGCGACGGATTGAAGTAGGGGCATATGCCTTCCGACTCATCACCAGGTGCCCCCGATAGCAAAAGCGTCGGCGCAAACGGCAACATCCTTGTCCGTGTGACGCATCTGAGTGTGACCGCCTCGGCCGCCGTGGCCGGGGTGGTCCTCGTCGCGCTGATGTTCCTGACCGTCGCCGATGTCATCGGGCGGTATTTTTTCAGTTCTCCGCTCAACGGGGTGTTCGATCTTACCCAGTTTGCGGTTCTGATCATGACGTTTCTCAGCTTCGCTTATTGCGGTTTCCGCGGCGCGCATGTGATGATCGAGCTGCTCTACGACCGTATCCCGAAAGGCGCGCAGTTCGTCTGCCGTCGCGGCGCGAATGCTTTGGGGGCGGTGTTATTCGCCGTGATCGCCTGGCGTTCGGTGATCCAGTCCTTCGACGTCCGGGAATTCAACGAAACATCCCAGCTTCTGACGATTCCTTTTTGGCCGTTTTATTATGTCGTGGCTTTTGGCGCAGGTCTGTTCGCCCTTGTCCTCGCGATAAAAACTTTTGTGGACCTCCCCGAGGAGGGCGACGAGTGAGTGTTACATGAGCCCTGTTGTCATCGGCCTGATTGGACTGGCCGGTTTGTTCCTGATGATTTTTCTTCGGGTGCCGATCGGGATTGCGCTGGCGATCGCCGGGGTGGCCGGCTATGCCAGCCTGTCCGGCATCGATACTACTTTGAACCTGCTCGGCAGCATCCCCTTCGAGATCGCGTATAATTACGACCTTTCGATTATCGCGCTGTTCGTGCTGATGGGGAATCTGGCCATGGTCTCGGGGATGAGCCGCGATCTCTATGACATGGCGCGCAGCCTGGTCGGACACTGGCCGGGCGGGCTGGCCTCGGCAACGGTTGTCGGCTGCGCCGGGTTCGCAGCCGTGTCGGGATCCAGCCTGGCGTCTGCAGTAACCATGGGGCGGGTCGCGCTCCCGGAAATGAAGCGCTATGGCTATGACGACAGGCTCGCGACCGGTTGCGTCGCGGCCGGCGGCACGCTTGGCATTCTGATTCCACCGTCGACGGGCTTTATCATCTATGCACTGCTCACCGAGGAATCGATCGGCCAGTTGTTCCTTGCCGGGGTTCTGCCCGGTCTTCTGCTGACGGTGCTGTTCATGATCACAGTGCTGATCGTCACAGCGGTTCGTCCAGGCGCCGGACCGCGGGCAGAGCGAATGCCGATGATCGATCGGCTGAAGACCGTGGGGCGCTCGTCTGCCCTGATCGGGATCGTGTTCGCCGTTCTCGGCGGTATTTATTTCGGGGTCTTTACGCCGGTGGAAGCCGCCGCCGTGGGGGCGTTTCTCACCGTAGTGCTCACCGTAGCGCGCGGTAAAATGACCTGGCAGGCGACAAAATTCTGCGTGCTGGAGACGATCAAGACTTTCTCGTTCGTCTATTTGATTCTGATCGGTGCGTTTCTGTTCAACCCGTTCCTGGCGGTGACCCAGATACCCCTGAAGCTGGCGGCTGTTGTCGACGGGCTCGAAGTCGCGCCGCTGGTGATCCTCGGCATAATCGTTGTCGCCTATATAATCATGGGAACTTTCCTTGAAGGCATTGCGATGCTGGTGCTGACAATTCCCATTGTTTTTCCGGTGATCAAAGATCTTGGCTACGACCCGATCTGGTTTGGCGTGCTGCTGGTGGTGGTGCTTGAGATGAGCCTGATAAGTCCGCCACTGGGGCTGAACGTTTTTGTGGTCAAGGGCATCTCCGACGGTGTCCCCATGGGCGATATCTTTGTCGGGGTGCTCCCGTTCTGGGCGGCGATGTTCGTTTGCGCGGTGCTCCTGATCATGTTTCCCGAGATTGCCCTGTTCCTGCCGGAAACGATGATACGATAGGACAGGGTTTCCCTGAACGCCGCGGTTGCGCTAAACCCGCGTAATGTCTTCCGTAACCATAAAATTCGGGCCCGATGCCCGCCAGGCGATGCTGCGTGGCGTTGACCGGCTCGCCGATGCGGTCGAGGTTACACTTGGCCCGCGCGGGCGAAACGTGCTGATCGAGCAGGACGACGGCATCGGTGCCCCCCGTATTACCAAGGACGGCGTCACCGTCGCGGATTCGATGGAAGAGGCTGGCCGGTTCGAGCAGCTCGGAATGCGCTTCGTCCGCCGAGCTGCGCAGCGTGTTGCGGAGGATATCGGCGACGGCACCACGACCACGATCGTTCTTGCCCGGGCGTTGCTTGCCGAAGGCATAAAAACGGTCGCCGCCGGGGTCGAGCCGATGGCGCTGCGCCGGGCGCTGGATCACTGTGTCCTGTCGGTCACCGGCGAACTGAAACGGCAGGCGCAACCGGTGCGCGGACGGGCGGATTTCGAACGAATTGCGACCATTTCGGCCAATGGCGAAGCCGCGCTCGGCGCGATCATCGGCGAAGCGTTCGGTGCCGTCGGGGCGGACGGTGTCGTTTCCGTCGAGGGCGGGCAGTCTTTCGACACGACCTGGGAACGGCTCAGCGGACTGCAATGGGAGGGCGGATACGTATCGCCCTATTTCATGACCGACCCTGTCAGCGCCGACTGCGTTTACGACAAACCGCTGATCCTGCTCACCGAGCATACGCTGGAGAATCATCAGCCCCTGTTGCGTCCGCTGGAGGCGGCCGTGCGCGCCAACCGCCCATTGCTGGTCGTCGCCGAAGCCGTCAAAGGCGAGGCGCTGCAGACGCTGGTGACGAACAAGGTCCGCAATAACCTGCGTGTCGTCGCGGGGAAGGGGCCGCTCTTTGGCGATCGCCGCCGCGCCATGCTCGAAGATATCGCGGCGGTCACCGGCGCCACGCTTGTCTCCGACCGCCGGGGCGATAACCTGTCGTCGATAGATCCATCGGTGCTCGGCGGGGCGGACCGGATAAAGCTTACGAAAGACGCCACGACGATTATCGGCGGCGCCGGGAAGTTCGCAGACATCGAGCGCCGGGTCGTGGGTATCCGTGCGGAGCAGGGACTGGACGGCAATACCCCGTTTCAGGAACAGAACCTGCGCGATCGCCTGGCAAAACTGACCGGCGGCGTTGCGGTTGTCAGGATCGGCGGCGCAAGCGAGACCGAGATCGGCGAACGCCTCGACCGTGCGGATGATGCAGCGAATGCGGTTCGTGCCGCCGCGGCAGGCGGAATCCTGCCCGGCGGCGGGGCCGCCTATCTTCACGCTGCATCGGTGCTGCCGGCAGGAGGGACCCTTGAAGCACGGGCGGCGGTCCGGATAGTGCGAGCCGCCCTGGCGGCCCCGGCGATGCGGATCGCGGCAAATGCCGGTCATGACGGGCGGATGGTTGTCGCGAAGCTGACGGAAAAAACGTCATCGCCGTCCATGGGGTTCGATGCGCAGGCAGGCGCATTCGTCGACATGATGAAAGCCGGGATAATCGATCCGGCGCAGGTTGCGGTGTCGGCTCTCGAAGCGGCGGCCTCCGTCGCGGCCCTGCTGCTGACCACTGAAGTCATCGTCGCGCGTCCCCCGCCGCCGCCTAGGGCGACCCGCGCCGACGATATCCCGTTCGGCCCGGAAGCGAAGGACATGACGGCAGACGAGGCCGGCGGTTTCGGGCTGGTTTAGCGGCGCCAGCCGCCGATACAACCTTAAATCTCGATCCCGGTTGACACCTGAACTTGCAGGAGCGTAGGTTAAAATCCTGTCGTGCAAACGATTGCATAAAAAATGCAGCGGGCACCGGATAGGGGAGAATACGGCGTGAACGCAGAACATGCGCCCGTTATCGAGGATGCGAAAGCACGGATCGAGATCGACGGTGTCGGCAAGAAATACGGCGATCTGCAGGTTTTTCAGGACATCAATCTTTCGTTCGGCGAACGCGAGATCGTTACCGTCGTCGGGCCTTCCGGCTGCGGAAAAACGACCCTGCTTCGCTGCATCTGCGGCCTGTTGCCGATCAACCAGGGCGCAGTGCGGATAGACGGCGACGAAGTGACGGCGCCGTTACCCGGTGTGGCGATGGTCTTTCAGCATTTCGGATTGTTCCCGTGGAAGACGGTCGCGCAGAATGTCGGTTACGGCTTGCAGATGGCCGGCATCGAAAAGAATGTCATTGCCGAAAAAGTGCCGCATTACATCAACCTTGTCGGTTTGACGGGTTTCGAAGATTCGTATCCTCATCAGTTATCGGGTGGCATGCAGCAGCGCTGCGGCCTCGCCCGGGCGCTGGCGATCGAACCGTCCGTGCTGCTGATGGACGAGCCGTTTGCCGCGATCGATGCGCAGACCCGCGAAATACTCCAGCTCGAATTGCTGCGTATCTGGGAATCGCGGCCGACGACGATGGTCTTTGTCACCCATTCCATAGAGGAAGCGGTGCTCATGGGCGACCGGGTTGTCGTCCTGAAAGGCCGTCCGGCATCGGTGTTCGAGGTAATAGACGTCGGTCTGCCGCATCCGCGCAGTCGCGAAACCCTGTCGAGCGCCCGGTTTGCCGAGGTCAGGGAACATGTGTGGTCGAACCTGATGGACGAGGCGCGTAAGGCGGAGTTCGAATTACAGTAACGTCCGGATGGTCAGTGAAAATAACGAAACGCGTAAACGCATCTTTTCATAGGGAGAATTCAAATGAAGAAGCTCACCACCATTCTCGCCGGCGCTGCATTCGCCGTCGGTATCGCTGCTGCAACACCTGGCCTGGCCGCCGACAAAATGACCGTCGCCACGCCGGGTATTCCGCCCGTGTTCGCCGGCACGATCCTCTATGTTGCTCGCGACGCCGGCATTTTCAAAAAATACGATCTCGACGTCACGATCAAGGCCATGAATTCCGGGGCAGCCGCAGCCAAGGCCGTTGATTCCGGATCGGTGGATGCATCGCTGTCGCCAAGTCAGTTCGTTGTCCGCATGGTGTCCAACGCGGGGGCGCCCCTGAAGGCGATCTGGGGCATGGAAAACCCCGACTGGCTGATCGCGTCCATGGATTCATCTAAGGCCGATTGTGCCGCGATGAAAGGTCAGGGCGTCGGCGTCGATTCCAAGCGCGGCGCGCGCTGGATTCAGCTCAACACATTTCTCGCCCGCAAATGCAAGATGAGGATCGAAAAGGACGTGCCGACGGTGCCGATGTCGTCGAATGTCGGCACGGCCATGGCATCTGGCCAGATCACCTTTGGCGTGCTGCACATCGACGATGTGCCTGTGATCGAACGGATGAGCGGAAAGAAGGTGCACACCGTGGCGCGTCTCGAAGACGTGGTGCCGGGCGTTCATTACCTGATGATGATCGCACGGGCGAACAAGATCGCGGCCAACCGCGATGCCTATGTCCGGTTTGTTGCGGCCCTGCGGGATGCAAGCAAGATGATCCACGATGCATCAAAGACCGATGAAGTCGCAAAGCTCGCCAAGGCGACGAAACGGACCGGGGCGGATGCGGTCTATGCCGTGAATGCCTATCGCGAGATGGAATTCTGGCCGAACGGCACCGTCGGTCTGGGCAAGAGCCGTATCATGAAAGCGGTTGCAAACCAGGTCGGCGTTGGCAAGCGCACCAAGGGCCGCGGCGGCATCAACCCCAAGAAGACGCCGGTCACCTATGAACAGATGACGGATCTGAGCCTGTGGGACGACGCGAAGAAGGTAATGAAATAGGGGCGGAGAAGACCTTCCCGTAACGGTTTTCCCCCCGCCTCCGGGGCGGGGGGAAACACCTCATCTGAACGAGGCCCATGTTCACCTCCGACTCGAGAAGCGCCCGTATCGCCCAGGTCTGCCTGAGCCTGTTTATCGGTCTCGCGATCTGGGAAATTGCGGGCTGGCAGTTCAATGCCGCGCACATGGCGCCGGTGTTCGGCTCAGACGTCGGGGTGACGCGCTGGATAGCGGAGCTGATAGCGGGCGGTGCCACGCTGGAAGAACATCCCGGCACCATTCCCCGGCTGATCGACTTCGCCCAGGAGGGCGATTTTTTCCTCGCCCTTGGCCAGTCGCTCGGTCTGTTCTGCACCGGGTTCGGTATCGCCATGCTGATCGGCCTGCCGCTCGGAATTCTGATGGCGCGGCTCCGGCTGATGCGGATCGGGCTGGAGAGCTATATTCTCGGCCTGTATGCGACGCCGATGGCTGCTCTGATCCCGTTTATCCTGTCGATCTTCGGCTTTCAGTTCTGGCCCAAGGTGATCGTCGTCGTGCTCTTTTCGGTTTTTCCGATCCTGTACAATACGCTAGAGGGCGCGCGGTCGCTGAAGCCCGAGATGATCGAAGTCGCCCGAGCGTTCCGGTCTTCCGAACGCCGTATCTGGGTCGATATTCTTATCCCCTATACGCTACCCTTCGCGCTAACGGGCATTCGCCAGGCCATCGGGCGCGCGTTGGTCGGCATGGTGGCCGCCGAGATTTTTCTGAATAATACCGGCCTTGGCGGCTGGCTGGTGGATTCGTCGCGCAGCTTCGACATGGCCGGTGTTCTCGGGGCAATTATCGTGACGACGCTGATCGGCGTATTTTTGATGGGGATCGTCCGACGGCTTGAAAAGCGCTTTGCTGCCTGGCGTGGAACGGCAGGATGACCGCGGTGGCTAAACCCGCCGGCACCGATGCTGCGCGTCCGTCCCTGTGGGGGCGGTTTGCCGGCTCGCGGTTCCTGGTGAAACTGACGTTCGGTATCCTGATTCTCGGCGTCTGGGAGATCGGCGTCCGCAATTTCGCGGCGCCCTTTGTCGCCCGTCCGCTGCGGGTGGCAGAGGTATTCCCCACAGTCATCGCCGATCTAGCCTATTGGGAAGCGACATGGTCGACGCTGTGGGCTGTGATCATCGGACTTGCGATTGCGATGGTGCTCGGCACGTTGATCGGGCTGTTGATGGGCAGGGTTAAAATCGCCGACCGGATGCTGGATTTTTACGTGAACGGATTCTACGCGATGCCGATGATCGCGGCACTGCCGCTGCTCACGGTCTGGTTCGGCTATTCCGAAGAAGCCCGCCTCGCCACCGTTGTCTTCGCCGCACTGTTTTCGGTCGTGATCAATGTTTCAGACGGCGCGCGATCTGTGCCGCGCGAACATCTCGAAGTCGCCGCGGCTTATCGGGCCAACCGGCGGTCGGTGTGGTTCGACATCACCCTGATGTCGGCGCTGCCCTATCTGATCGCCGGAGTCCGGCTGGCGGCCGGGCGCGCACTGGTCGGTGCCGTTCTTGCCGAAATTTTCGCCTCGATCGAGGGGCAGGGGATGTACATTCTCGCCAATGCGCGGGGGCTGCAGCAGAACGAAGCGGTTGTCGGCGTGCTGATGCTTGCCGCCTTCGGCCTTTCCTTCGATGCATTGATGAATGCCGTCCTGCGCAAATGGTTTCCGTGGTACCGGCGGGACGAAGGTCGCGGAAAATAGCGGATTTTTGGCGTTGGCCGGTGTTTTGGCGTGCCAGTCGTGATCCTTCGGGATGTGGTTGCTGTGCGGTAAATTGCAATGTATACTAAACGGATCGAAATATATTATACGCACGTATAGATTGTATATATCGATGGGGCGTGTGCATGGCTGACATGCCGACCACCCCGGAGAAGGCGGGGCCGTAAACCGGGCCCAGGACATCGGAAAATGTTAGCGCAGGTGAGCGTATGGTGTTTTTCTTTGGAAAGCTGGCCGGCAAGGATATCGGCCCTTTAACCGTTCTCGTTATCTCAGGGCTGCTGGCGGCGGGCTGTCAAAGTTCTGCCGGCAAACGCGAAGCGCCGAAGGTGGCCGAAGCGCCTCCCCCGACGGTTCAGCAGGCCGTGGCGGTCCCCAAAGCCGTCAAAATTCAGATGCCCGTAAAGGATCAGGCGTCGTTCGCGCTCGCCCGGGTGGTCTCCGGGATCCGACGCGGCACGACAATTGCGAATTTTCCCCGCAGATTTCTTGGGATATGCAATGCCAGCCATGGGCGGAAATCGACGCTCGACTGGGCGACCGGCAGGCAGGAGTTCGGGGACTGGCGGTCGGAGCTCGGCGACATTTTCTTCGATGTTCTTCGCGACAAAGGCGTGAACGTGCTTGGCGATCCCAAGAAACTGTTTCAGCGGGACGACTCGGCGACGTCTGCCGAATACCTGGTGGGCGCACGCATCCAGGAACTGAATGGCCGCTTCTGTGAAGCGCATAGCTGGCTGAATCGAAGGCCGCTGGACAGGTACAAAGGACAGTTCGATATCCGGATCGAGTGGTCGGTGTACTCGAACCTCAACAAACGCACGGTTGCGCGGTTCGAAACCCGCGGGCATTTCCGCCAGCGCAAGACCAAGGCCCAGGGCATCCTGTTGACGTTCCTGGGGGCATTCGCGAACGCCACCGAAAACCTCCTCGCAGAGAAGGCGTTCGTCGATCTGATCGAGCGGAAAACGGACCGTCAGGCCACGCTTGCCAGTGCGTCTGGCAACTTTAAGCCGGTCCCCGACGACGTCGGCGAATTTTCGAAGGTCGAGATTACCCGGGTTCCGGAATCCAGGCTTGCGATCCGGCGCATCGTCGCGGATGTGACGGCAGCGGTGGTGTCGATCCGGGCAGGCGCCTCGCTCGGATCGGGGTTTCTGATTGACCGGTCCGGCCTGTTGATGACGAACGAACATGTGGTGAAGCAGGCGAAGCGCGTCCAGGTTGTCTTCGCCAATGGCCTGGAGGTCGGAGGAAAGGTTGTCCGGCGCGATCCGGTACACGATGTCGCCCTGGTAAAAATCCCCCTGAATGCCCGCAGCGTGCTGCCCGTGCGCACCGAGCCGGCGCAGCGCCTGGAAGACGTCTATGCCATCGGAAGCCCGCTGATGGAGGCGCTGGCTGCAACCGTCACCCGCGGTATCGTCAGCGCCTGGAGAATGGAACCCCGTCAGGGGCTGCGGTTTATCCAGGCGGATGTGCCGATTTCCCGCGGGAACAGCGGCGGGCCGCTGCTCGATCAGTTCGGAAATGTCATCGGTATATCGGTTGCAGGCTTCGATCATGACAATGCGCAGAACCTGAACCTGTTTATCCCGATAAACGACGCGCTGGTGGCGTTGAATATCGTCCAGCAGACGGCGCAGAACTAGCGCCGGTACCTGCCCGCGGTGCCCGGCGGGGCCTTCGTTCAGTCCGGTTCTGCGGGCATCCTCGGACGCTGGCCGGAGAATGCCGGACGCCCGCCTATTGCGCGCCTGACGGCGATCCGGCATTAGGGGGGATGACTTCTCCCGTTCTCTTTGCGCCGCTCGCGAGCCTCTGGCTTCGGATGCCGGGAAACCTGCGCGGTATCCTGTGGCTGAGCATCGGCGCCTTCCTGTTTTCGGTTGTCGACGTGTTCGTCAAATCGCTGGGCGGGCGGTTTCACCCGATCGAAATTTCGTTCTTTCGCTATAGCTGCGGGCTGGTTTTTCTCATGCCGGTATTCATTCGCATGGGCGCCGCCAACCTGAAAACCGAGCGGCTGCCGCTGCATTTGCTGCGGATGGGACTCGCCTTCATGGCCCAGCTCGGCATTTTCATTACCGTTATTCATATGCCGCTTGCGGATGCGACGGCATTCATGTTCTCCAAACCGCTATTCACCACCGTTGTGGCGGTCTTTCTGCTGCGGGAGGTGGTAAGCGGCCGGCGTTGGGCCGCGACCATTGTCGGGTTTGCCGGCGTATTGGTGCTGGTACGGCCGGGTGCGGGGGCGATCGATCCCCTTGCGCTTGTCGCCGTGGCGGCGGCGTTTACCTTCGCCATTGCCAATGTACTGATCCGCAAGATGTCGGCGACCGAACCCACGGGCCGCATCCTGTTTTATTATCACGTCGGTGGCGCGATCCTGTTCGCGGGGCCGGCCGCTTATGTCTGGACGATGCCGATTGGGGTCGAATGGGTGTTGCTGGCAAGCATCGCCGGGCTGACGACCATCGGCATATTCTGTTTCATGCGCGCGTTTTCCGTCGGCGAGGCCAATGCAGTCGGACCGGCGGAAAACCTGCGGCTGATTTACGCGGCATTCTTCGGATACCTGTTATTTGCGGAAATACCGTCAGTGTGGACCGCTCTCGGTGCGACGATCATCGTTGCCAGCACGGTGTATATCGCGCAGGTAGAATCGCGGCGCGGCGGAGCGAAAAAGTCTGCCTGACATTGATTGGTGCCGATCCCGCCGGTACGGTGCGTTCCAGTTCAATCGACGACCAATAACCCGGAGGCACTTTTTATGGCAGAGACCGCTACATTCGAACCGGGGGGATATCGTTACGTACGCGGCCCGTTCCAGTATTCCGGCGGCGCGGCGGCGGAGCCCGGATTCGCGATCGAGCGGGCGCGGTTCGCCCGGCCGGTGGCGCTGGAAGAAGGGTTCAAACGCATAGAAGCCCATCTCGATTCCATCGGGCGGCCCTATACGTCGTTCTGCGCCTGCGAACTGCGCTCGCCAGCGCCGTTTTCCGAACAGGGCTTTATCGATTTCAACCGGGTTTATGTGGGCACCTTGGAACGCTGGGGCATCTACAAGGACGACGAAAATCCGGTGGCACGGTCGAACGTCTGTCCGGAAATCGATGCACCGCCCGGCCCGAGCTTTCATGCCTTCAGCTATACCGTCGAAGCCGATGCCTCAACGCCGCAAAGTTTTGTCATTGCGGGTTCCGGCGAAGCGCCGGAAGGCCACGGGAAGTACGAAGACCGCATCATCCGCCTGGGGGACACCTCCGCCGACGCGATGCGGGAAAAGGCGCTCTACGTGCTGGGCGCGATGGAAGAGCGCATGACGGCGCTCGGGGTCGGCTGGAAGGACACCACGGTGACCCACGCCTATACGGTCCATGACCTGCATCCGTTTTATGCCGACGAGATCGTGTCGCGCGGCGCGGCGGCATCGGGGCTGACCTGGGTCTATGCGCGGCCACCCGTCGTCGGGCTGGAATACGAGATGGATACCCGCGGCGTTTATGCGGAGCACGTGCTGCCGGGCTGATATCGCGAATGACGTTCAACCGCAGACCGGCCTGACCTGGATCAATCCGGCGAGCCTGCGGTGTCCCTATCGTGTTTCCACAGGAACAAACACCGGGACAGACAGGCGGAACCTCCATGGCATTGATGCAGAAAGTCCGTATTTACCATGCCGGGCTGGCGGTGCTGACCGTGATTGCCTATCTGACGGGCGATTTCGGAATCGTACACGACTGGATCGGCTATGGCGTTGCGGCGATTATAGGCTTTCGCCTGCTCTGGGCATTATTCAACCCGCGCCAGCTGGGCCTGAACCGGTTTTATCCCCAGTTCGACGGCCTTCGTTTCGACAATGCCTTTCGCCATCCGGCGGTCAGCAAGGCGCTTATCCTCGGAATTGCCGTGTCGCTGATCGGCGCGACGCTGACGGGTGTCGCGATGGATGGCGGCAGGGCAATCGGGCTCGCCGATAGTGCCATTGTCGCTTCCGCGCTAGCCGATGACGACTCACGGCAGGACGGAAGGGAAAACGACAACGGCGACGAATTTCTGGAAGAAGTTCACGAAACCCTGTCGAGCCTGGTTATTCTTTTCGTCATTTTGCATGCAGGCTATCTGATCCTCTTTAAGCGACCGCTGGCGCTTTTCATGCTGTATCGCGACCGCCGCAAGTCCTGACCTGTCGGGAAAACCGGCGCGGGCGGATTGAATATCGTTGGGATCACGCGCTAAGGTCGGTGCGATGCAACGGGGGGTAAGACGATGAAAATTGAGGGCAGTTGCGTTTGCGGCCACATCACCTACGAAGCAGAGGTCGATCCGCAAACGGTTGGGTTATGTAATTGCACGGACTGCCAGAAATTTTCCGGTGGGGCATTCCGGGTCGGGGTACCGACGCCGGATAGCGATTTCCGTCTTTTGTCGGGCGCGCTTAAAGTATACGTCAAGACGGCGGAAAGCGGCGGAAAGCGGGAGCAGGCGTTCTGCCCCGAATGCGGCACCCATCTGTATTCGACGTCGGTTGGCGACGGCCCGAAGGTATTTCGGCTGCGGACCTCGACGGCCGACCAGCGCGACCTGTTGCCGCCCGTAAACCAGGGCTGGATGAGGTCGCGTCAGGGATGGCTTGACGATCTGCCGAATCTGCCCGGCGCCGAGAAACAGCCGGGGTAGGGTGCTGATTCCGCTTCCAGCGTGTTTCCTTCTGGTCGGCTGGGTCGGCCTGTTTGCCGTTTGTGCGCTTATGCCGGTGCGGGCGTTTTCCGAATCCGGCGCGTTGGCACCGCCGCCGATCTATACGTCCGGCCGCGTGCTCGACGTCGGGCCGACCCGGCGGTTTAAAACCCCGTCGTCGGCGGCGGCCGTTGTTCGGCGCGGCGATACCGTCCGGATCGATGCGGCGAGCTACTTCGATTGCGCGGTCTGGCGCACGCCCGATATCACGCTGATCGGGGCCGGCCCGGGATATGCGCATATTCGGGATATTTCATGCGAGGGAAAGGCGCTCTGGGTGTTCTATGACGGTCCCGCCCGGGTGGAGAATATACGTTTTTCCGGGGCGCGGGTGGCGTGGCGAAACGGTGCGGGCATCCGCTGGGAGGGCCGCGGCTGGCTGGTCGTCGACCGGTCGAAATTCGACCGTAACGAGATGGCTATCCTGACGCATAACAGAACCGTTTCCAGCCTTCTTGTATCGAACAGCGTGTTCGATACGAACGGGGACTGCGAAACATATTGCGGTCACGGGGTTTATGCCGGGCTGATTTCCACGCTCATCGTGCGGTCATCCGATTTCCGCAATACGCGTTTCGGTCACCATATCAAGTCCCGTGCCCTGATGTCGCATATCGTGGGCAATCATCTGTCCGACGGGCAGACCGGTACGGCCAGCTATGCAATCAATCTGCCCAATAGCGGCTCCGCGACGATCCGCGGCAACACGATCCAGAAAGGCCGGTTGAGCGATAACGTCTATTGCGCGATCTGTATCGGCGAAGAAATTTCAGCGCCCGGCGCGCCGTCGAAAAAGACCGGGGTGCGGAACCCGAGCGCGGGAATCACGGTCGAAAAGAACAGGTTCCGCAACGATAGCGGCCGCGAGGAGACCGTTTTCGTGTGGAACCGCGGTCCCGATCCGGTGGTTCTGCGGCAGAACGTCCTGTCCGGTCCGGGGAATGAATACGCACAGGGTCCGCGGCCGGAATTTATACGGGAAAACGCGGTGCGCGGGGCACCGAAGCATTGACCCCTGGGCCACTGCGGCTCTAACCTTCGGAAAAAATTACGGAGAAAATATCATGAACGTCGTTGCCATGCCGTCCGCCAAGGTCCCCTCTATGCGCGACCGCGTATCCGACGTGGAGTGGGACACGCGTGTCCAGCTGGCGGCACTTTACCGTGTTGCCGCCTATATGGGGCTAGAAGACCTGACGGCCAACCATTTCGCCGCCCGGGTACCGGATGCGCCCAATCATTTCCTGATCAAACCGACGGCTTTGCTGTTTTCGGAGGTGACGGCATCCAATCTGTGCTGCTACGACGAAAACCGTGACCTGGTCTACGAGACCGAGCATACGTCTAGCCCGGCAGGGCCGCGCATTCACGGTTCGGTTCTGGACGCCCGGCCCGACGTCATGGCGACAATCCATCTGCACACGACGGCGGGAGCGGCGGTGTCGGCGATGGATTGCGGGCTCAAATTCATATCCCAGGCGTCGATGCGGTTTGCCGGGCAGGTTGCCTATCACCGTTACGAAGGGCTGGTACACAAGGACGAGGAAGGCCCGCGCCTGATTGCCGATCTTGGGGACAAACATGTGCTGTTTCTCGAAAATCATGGAACCCTTATCACCGGCCGTTCGATCGCGGAATGCTTCCTGCTGCATCACTATCTGGAGCGCGCCTGCGAGATTCAGATCGCGGCGATGTCGTCCGGTGCGGCGCTGAAAGAGCCACCGATGGAAGAATGCGTAAAAATGGCGCAGGGCTGGGCCGAGAACCGTCCGCCGCCGGCAGACGAACTGGTCGGCGACCGGGACTTTCAGGCAATGGTGCGCAAAGTGGAATCTATGGACGCGGGCTTTCGCGACTAGGACGCCGCGGCGTCCTGTTCCGCGACCATTCTGTCCCGTTCGGCGGCTTCGGCCGCCGTCATGCCCCATGTCGGCGGTATTTGAAGGTATTCCTCTTCTTCCGGCGTGCTGACCCGCCCCAGGACCTTGTTGCGGTGGGGAAATCTTCCGAACCGCTCAATGGCGTCGTGATGCCCGATGGCCGATATCAGGGACTTCTCGTCGTCGAATGCCCGGTATTTCTCGACCGCAATTTGCTGATCGCTCAGGGTCTCGCTGTGGACCAGCGGCAGATAGAAGAACTTGCGCGGTTCAAGGCTGATGGCGCTGTCGAATTGCAGCGCCAGGGCATGGTGAGAAAGCGCGCAGGCCAATGCGTCGGTGTGAAAGGCCTTGCCGCTCCCGCGATAGATGTTCCGCGGGAACTGGTCGAGCGAAATGATCAGTGAAAGACAGCCTTCGGGCGTGTCGCGCAGGTGATCGAGCGCGCCGGCGGCGGCGCGTTCATGAATTTCCGTGAAGTTTTCAATCAGCGCGGCGTCGAATTCGGGCGTGGATTTGAACCAGATATCGCGTTTTTCGATATCGGCCTGCATGTCGGTAGTACCGAACCAGAATGTCAGGATGTCGCGGGTTACGGGGTCCATTGCAGTGCCTGTGGATGTCACTGCTTCCGGTCGCTCTGGGTCCAGTCATGGTCCGAGATGTCGAAAACCAGTCCGTTCGGGTCCTTGTATTTGGTCTCGGCGTCGACACCGGGAATATCGTCCGGCAGTTCCATGAAGAACTCGCCGCCCAGTTCGACTGCCTTTTCGCCGGCCGCTATCTTGTCGTCGACCACAAAGCCCATGTGATGCAGCCCGGCCCAGTCCGGCCCGTTCTTTCCGCCTTTGGTTCCTTCCGGGAAATGCAGCAACGTCAGGTTCATCGTGCCGTCCGACAACATCACCGCATTGCCGTACTCGCTTTCGACGTCGCAAACGCGATCGAGCTCGAACAGCTTTTCGTAATAGGCAGCGGATTCCTGCAGGTTTGGCACCTGCATGGCGATATGTCGCAGTTTGGCCATCGTCAATTCCCCGTTTCGCGTCGTTTCAGTCTGGCATTGTGCGGCTATCTGAATAAGCTGTCCACATGCGCATTACAGACATTCGCGAGAAGCCGGTTTCCCTCGCAGCCCCCATGTCCAACGCCGCGATCAGCTTTCTTCAGATGACGGCGTCGGCGGTTGCAATCGATATCGATGCCGGCGAAAAGGGGACGATTACCGGGTACGGGTTTTCGTCCGTTGGCCGCTACGCCCAAAGCGGCCTTATCGCCGAACGTTTCGCCCCGCGCCTGTTGGCGGCCGGGGACATGACGGGCGCCGATGGCGGTCTTGATCCCGTCCGGGGCTGGGCGGCTATGATGGCTAACGAAAAGCCGGGCGGGGACGGGGACCGCGCCGGTGCCGTCGGCGTGCTCGACATGGCGCTGTGGGATGCGGCTGCAAAGATCGAGGAAATTCCCCTCTGGCGGCTTTTGTCCGAACGGTACAACGGCGACCGGGCCCATGACCGGGTGCCGGTCTATGCGACCGGAGGGCATTATTACCCCGATGGCGACCTGACGGGTCTGCAGGACGAGATAAAAGGTTATCTCGACCAGGGCTACGAGCGGGTCAAGATCAAGTGCGGGCAGGGCGGGCTGGCCGACGATCGCGCGCGTATCGAAGCCGTTCTGCCGCTTCTGGGCGACGATGGAAACCGTCTGGCTGTCGATGTGAACTGTATGTGCTCGACATCGGGCGATACGCAGGAAATGGCGGACGCGTACGCTCCCTACGGGCTTGCCTGGATCGAAGAGCCCGGTCATCCGCATGATTTCGAACTGTTGACGGCACTGGCCGGATATTACGACGGCCCGATCGCGACCGGCGAAAACCTTTTTTCGATGTCGGAGACCTATAACCTGATGCGCTATGGCGGGCTGCGGAGCGACCGCGATTTCATCCAGGTCGACCCCGCGTTGTCATATGGAATCGTGGAGTTCGCCAATATCGTCAGGCTTGCCGAAGCTGGCGCATGGCCCAGGTCGCAGATGGTGCCCCATGCCGGGCATCTGCCGGCATTTCACGCGGTCGCCGGAATGGAACTCGGCGCCCATGAAATCGCGGCGCGGCCCGATTTTATCCTGGGTGGATTGCAGGACGGCGTTGTTGTGGAGGGTGGCTTTGCAACACTGCCTGATGCTCCTGGCGCGGGTTTTGAGAGACATCCAAAGCTGTGGGCCGTTCTCAATACCCTTTGACGGTCGATTAGCAGCGGATTTTGGAGTAATTATCCCGATCGGGAAATAGGAGCGAAAGAATGCCTTTGACCGCAAAAGCAATCCGTATTCATGAAACCGGCGGGCCGGAGGTCATGAAATGGGAGGATGTCGAAATCGCCGATCCCGGGCCGGGAGAGGTGTTGTTAAGGCATTCCGTCGCCGGGCTGAATTTTATAGATATCAATCACAGGGCAGGGACCTATCCGCTTCCCGCCCTGCCGGCGGTGATCGGCATGGAAGCCGCCGGCGAGGTCGAAGCGGTGGGCGACGGCGTGACAGGATTCAAACCGGGCGACCGGGTGTCCCATTGCATGACGGTCGGCGCCTATTCCGAAAAAATGGTGATTGCGGCCGACCGCCTGATACGTCTGGCCGACCATACGCCGGATGAGATTGCGGCGGCAGCGACGCTGCAGGGACTGACGGCGCATTACCTGCTGCATGAATCGTGGAAGCTGGAATCAGGGCAGACCGTTCTTGTCCAGGCCGCGGCCGGCGGGGTTGGCCTGTTGCTTTGCCAATGGGCAAAGCATATCGGCGCAACCGTTATCGGAACGGTGGGGAACGATGAAAAAGCGGATTACGCAGCGGCCCACGGCTGCGATCATCCGATCGTGTACACGCGCGATGATTTCGTCGAAAAGGTCAGGGAAATAACGGATGGGAGGGGCGTCGATGTTGTCTATGACGCCATCGGCAAAGACACCTTCGAGAAAGGCCTGGGCTGCATCGCGGAGCGCGGACGAATGGTGAGCTACGGCGTCGCATCGGGACCGATCGCGCCCGTGGACCTGCGTGTCCTGCGCCCCCTTTCGGGGTCGATCGCCTGTGGCGGTCTCGGGAATTTCATCAGCGACCCGGCGGAACGCGGGCGGAATGCCGACGCGCTGTTCGGGCTGATCGCCGACGGTACTCTCAAGGTCGAGATAAACCAGCGATATCCGCTTGCGGATGTCTCTGCCGCCCATGCGGATCTGGCCGGACGCCGCACGACGGGGTCGTCGGTGTTGACGATATAAACACGGCGGGCCCCTTTATCGATTGAGGCCTGAAGGTCGCCTGTTCCGGAAAGAACATTTTCGAAACCGAAGCGGTATCAGGCACGGCCGGTTTCAAGCGCCGCCCGGACGGCGCGGGCAAGGTCCGCGCGGTCGTAGGGCTTGTTCAGCAGGGCGCCCATTTGTAGCGGGGCGCCGTCTCCGAAATCGTCCGTCGCATAGCCCGAGGCAAACAGAATACGCAGTCCGGGACGCCCCTGACGGGCTTTCTTGGCGAGTTCGGGACCATTGTCGCCCGTTCCCAGCATGACATCGGTAAACAGCAATTCGATTCCGTCATCGCGGTCGAGCACAGACAGGGCTTCTTCCGCAGACGCCGCGATCAGTGTCTTGTAGTTAAGGGATTCGAACATCCCGACCGCCATATCGCGAACGTCAAGATCGTCTTCGACAATCAGAATTTTCTCGCCGCCGCCTTCGGGGACGGATACCACCGACCGGGGCGTTTGGCTGGGGAACGCTGCGTCGATTCGCGGGAAGAGCAGCGATATTGCGGTTCCCTGTCCGAGCGCGCTTTCCACAATCGCGGTTCCGCCCGATTGCCTGGCAAAACCGTAGACCATGCTGAGGCCAAGCCCGCTGCCTTTTCCCATGCCTTTGGTCGTGTAGAACGGATCGAAAGCTTTTCTGAGCGTTTCGTCGTCCATGCCGGTCCCGGAATCCGTTACGCGCAGCAGAACGTACTCGCCGTCCGGCATATCGGGATCCGGCGCGGCGTTGTTCGGTCCGTAGGTGCGGTTAGCCGTCGTGATGATAAGGGCGCCGCCATCCGGCATGGCATCGCGTGCGTTGATCGCAAGATTGAGGACGGCTGTCTCCAAACCGTTCGGATCGATATTTGCCCGCCAAAGGCCTTCGGCGAACTGCGTTCTCAGTTCCACGTTGTCGCCCAGTGTCCTGGCGAACAGCCCGGCCATATCACTGACGACTTCGTTGATATTGCAAAGGCTCGGTGCAAGCGGTTGACGCCGGGCAAATGCGAGAAGCCGTTGGTTGAGCGTGGCGCCGCGCCGTGCGGCACCGTGCGCCGCATTGATCAACCCGGTCAGGCGTCCGTCATCCGGTGCACGCTCGCGCAGCAATTCGAGGTTGCCCTGAACGATCGCAAGAAGATTGTTGAAATCGTGCGCGATGCCACCGGTAAGTTGTCCGATGGCGTCCATCTTGTGGACCTGCCGCAATTGCTCTTCGGCAAAGCGGCGTTCGGTAATATCCGTCACCGCGCCGATATAACCGCCGGGGCTCTCGCCGAGATGGATACCGGCGCTCAGCGGACTTGCCTGAACCAAAACCCATTTGACGGTTTCGTCGCGTCGGTTCATGCGCAGTTCCATCTCGAGGTTTCCTTTCGAGGCGTAGGCACGTTGCCAAGCATTGAGAAACTGTTCGCGGTCTTCGGGATGTATCCCTGATATCCAGTCGTTTCCCAAAGCGTCCTCCGGCCGCATGTTCAGCATCTTTGCGAGCGCATCGTTTACGTATTCAACACGGCCGTTTTCGTCGGTCAGGAAGACGCCCACGGGAGAAAGCATGGTCAGGGTTCTGAAGCGCTCGTCGCTGTTTTTGCGGGCAAGCTCCGCACGTACCCGTCCGGTTACATCCGTGATCGCCCCGATATACTTGACCAACATGCCATTTGCGTCGCGTTGTGCGACGGCCTGAGCGATTGCCCATACGATCTTGCCGTCCGGACGCTGAAACCGGAATTCTGTACGGATCGGTCCTTCTGTCTGAACGCCGGCATACCATTCTTCGAACACACGATCCTTGTCGTCGGGGTGGATCGCCGCCGCCCAGCCCTTCCCGGTTGCCTGGCCGATGGAGAGCCCGGACATTTTTTCATAGGCTTCATTTATGTATTCGCAATTGCCTTGCGCATCGGTCACGAAAATACCGACCGGCGATGTGCTCGTGAGGAGCCGGAAACGTTCCTCGCTTTCCCTGATTCGTTCTTCGGCTTCGCGTCGCCGGGTGACAACGATCATCGTGCCCTGGATCGCTGTGCGATTCTGCCAGTTCACGAGGCGCACGGTAATATGAACCCAGATCCGGCTGCCGTCTTTCCGGAGCCCGGGAAATTCGTAATCGTCGTCGATTTCCATCCCCGAAAGCCGTGCCAACCGGTTGCTGCGCCATTGTTCGCGCGCTTCCGGCGCGACGAGGTCCAGGACAGATGACAGGGAGAGAATATCCGCTTCAGATGTGTAACCGAACATTTTCGCGAGCGTCGCATTGACAAAAACAGGCGTAAAATCGACATGAATTAGGACACCCTGCCGGGAACCCTCGACAAGACTTCTGAACCGTTCCTCGCTTTCTTCAAGGGCCTGCTGGGCTTTTATCCGCTCCGATATATCGAGCTGAATGCCCAACGTCGCCGGCTTTCCTTCCCATACAATGGGCACTCCCCGGCTGAGCGCGGTAAGGGTGCTGCCGTCGAACCGCCGGCGCTGGATCTGCGAAATCGGAAGCGTCCGACGATAATGCGAGACCGCGCGGACGCGGTCGCGGAAATTGTTTACTTCGTCCGGGTGCGCCATTTCAACGATTTCACGCCCGATGATTTCATCGGGGTGGCCTTTTCCGAACATATCTGCGAATGCCTGATTCACGAATATGAACCGTTCTCCATCATCGACAGACAATGCCATCGGCGCGTTTTCGATCAATTCTCGATACTGCCGTTCTGCCTGCACGCGGTCGGTAATATCTATCAGGGCCCCAAGCGCGGCCCGTTTGCCATCCCACATTACAGGTACGCCGCGGACCATTACGATGATTTCGGAACCGTCGATCCGTACCCGGCGACGTTCCACCACCGGGGTGACTTCGCCATTGTCCATGATGCTTGAAATCCGGGCGCTGAACTCCAACCGTTCATCGGGGTGAATGTATTCGAATACCGATTTGCCGATAATGTCGTCAGCGGAGTTTGCGCCGTACATTTCAATTGCGGCCGGATTCAGATACGCGATCGTATGGCCGTCATTGACGATCATCGGGGTCGGGGACTGTTCGATAAGATTGCGGTATCTCTGCTCGGCTTCGACCTGGTCGGTAATATCGGTGGTCGTGCCGCGATATCCCTTGAACGATCCATCGAGGGAACTGTAATAGGGAACACCGCTCGCGCTGCGGTGCAGCGTTCTGCCGTTCGGACTAACCCGACTGTATCGGAAATCGCGGAAAGGCCGATGGGCAATCAAGTCCTCGATGTGATTGCACCAGTTGTCATCGTTTTCGACATCGATCCCCATCGCTTCCCAGCGCGTACGACCGATAAAGGCTTCGGGCGTCAGAAATTCGCTTCCCTCGGCGCCACTGGTCGCGGAGGTGAACCGGAAATCGGCGTCCATTTCCCACATCCAGTCGGACGATGATTCCGCGAAATCCCGGAACCGCTCTTCGCTTTCGCGCAAAGCCTGTTGGGCGAGGGACTGGTCGGTCACATCCGTTTGCCGGATGATCCATCCGCCGTTCGGCAGGCGTTCTTCGCGAATTTCGATATAGCGGTTGCCTATTTTGATATTCGTGAAGGGGCCGGAAGGCGCCTTGTGATAGGCCAGACGCCGCTGAACCCACCCTTCTTCGTCTTCGCCGGCATCGGGAAAATTGCCGTTGCGGGCTGCCGTTCTCACCAAGTCCTCGTATTTTTCACCGGGTATGAAAACCTCGGACATTTCAGGGCTGATGTCCAAGGCGAAGCGGTTCGCGAAAATCAGGCGGTCATCGGCGCCGAACAGGACAATACCCTGGTCCGACGCTTCAATGGCATCGATCAGCCGCTGCTGGGTTTCCCGGGCGTCGCGGTCTTTCAGAACTCTGTTTGTAATATCCGAGGAAATACCGCGATACCCGGCGAATTCGCCGTCATCGTTGAATATCGGGCGGCCGCTTATCCGCCGGACAACATTCTGTCCGTTTTCGAGCTGGACCTCGAATTCGAACTCGCGGAACGGCTGGCGGTTTTCGAGCGCGCTAATCAGCGGGGCCCAGGACGGGTCGTTCCGTGGTGCGGCACCCGGAAATTCCCACCGCCTGAGACCTATCATAACCTTGGTATCCGGGTATCTGTTTTCTGTCGTCTCCGGGTCTGACATCCAGGTCATTCGGTGCTCGGTATCGCTTTCCCATAACGTGTCAGATGCGGAGATGGCGAATTCGGTGAGCCGGCGTTCCGACTGCTGCGCTTCGTCCTTGGCGTTCTTGATGTCGGTAATGTCGAAAACAACGCCATCCTGAACAATGACGCCGTCCTGTCTTGTCGTAGCGGCGGCGCATACCGTTCTGAGCCAGAAGATCTTGCCGTCGGGTGCGATCGTCCGGAATTCGGTAGAAAAGGCTTTTCCGGCGCGGGCGTTTTCGAGAATGACTTTTCTGAGCTCTTCCCGGTCATCGGGATGAGCAAGGTTGCCGGTGCGCCACGCCGCAAGATCCTGTTCGATCTCCTTGCTTCGCAGCCAGTGCGCGGAAGACCCGCTGAGATGAGAGAACTCAATACGGTCGTCCGGGTATAACAGGCGCTGGAAAACCATGGCCGGCAGGTTCGCGACGAGGTTGTGAAACTTCTGCTGGGTTTCGATACGGTCGGTAATGTCAGTGGTGGTGCCGCGGTATCCTTTGAAAGCGCCGTCAGAATCGAAGATCGGGACGGCATTGGATGTCCGGTGAAATATATTGCCGTCGGGATACTGGCCGGAGAACTCGAAATTCCGGATGACCCGGTGTGCATCGAGATCCCTGAGGTGCTGTTCCCAGTCACCTGTGAAAAAGTCTTTTTTGTCGAAATACTCCCCGCGGACAGTCCCGATGATACTTTGATCGTTCTGGAAATTACCGAACTCGTGACCGGGATTTACGAAGAACGTATAGCGGTGGTCGGAATCCGTTTCCCAGAACGCATCGGATGCGGTTGCGGCAAAGTCACGGAATCTTTTTTCGTTCTCTTCGAGCCATTTGGTGGCAGCCTCACGCTCCGTCGCCCGTCGGGCGAACGAATCCGACAGGTCGTTGATCCGGCGCTGAATTTCTGAAAGTTCGTCCCGCCCGCCGGTGTCCGGAATTTGAATGCCGAACTCTCCGGCACCGACTGCATCCAGTGCCTCGAGGGTAACGCCAATGCGTCCGGTGAGCGCGCGCCCTAGGAAAAATGCGATGATCGACCCTGAGATGAGCGTAAGCAACGCCACGCCGCTAACGGCGAGTACGTATCGCGCGCGGCCGGCATAGACGGTCGTTTCAGGGACCCGGACGCCCACCATCAGATCGCGGTCGGCGAGGACGACAAATCTTGCGAGATATGCAAACTCGCCAGCCGCTATCCAGCCGCTTCCCGTGCGTTCTTCGATCATTCTGCCGGCTGTGGCCGCACTGAACTGAGGGAGGGCGGACGTTTCAGGGTAAATCAGTTCGCCGTCGAGCCGGTACGCAAAAAAGAAATCGCCGGTTCTGCGTTCGAACTCTTCCAGTTGCCGCAGGACGTCCTTATGCGGAATTACCGCTTTTGCGGGCCGGGCATTAAGCTGCTGTTCGAGTGAGTCGAGCTCGGTGCGCAGTATCCTAGCGTGGTTCTCATAGACGACATTGTCGATAACGCCAATTCCCACGGCGAGTAAAACGGCGACTACTGCCGCGAGCCCGGTAATGGAAATGATCAGAAACTTGCTTAGAAGCCGCATGCCGCGGGCGCCCTCCAGATTCGATCGTCCCCTATGAAAGCGACAGGCGCTGCCCGCGGGACAAAATATCGACCTCGGGTGTCGACTGTAGCCAATCAGGCCGCTGATTTCACTGAGTTTTTCTGTTGGGTCGCGGGCGCAGTGCTAAAAATTTCCCGGGTCGTAAACGTTTGTATCGTCCGGCCCGGCACTTCCTTCCGGTTCCAGGGTCGCATCGAAATTGAGTTCCACGAGAACGCCGTTGGGGTCGTGCACGAATAACTGCCACAAATTGAAAGACGGAATGTTCATCTGGCGCCAGGGGAGCTTCTTTTCGACAAGCAGGGTGCGCATTTCGTCGAATCCGCGGGCAGACAGGGCGACATGATCGATCGCCGCCGATCCGCGGTCGTATTCGTTATCGGCATTTTTCGCCGTATCCCCGCCATATAGGTGAAGCATGGTTTCGCCGAACTGGAGCCAGGCACCGGGGAAACCGAAATCCGGCCGATCGACAGACCGGGATCCGATAATATCGTTCCAGAACGCGACGGTCGCATCGACATCGTCTGTTTTTATGGCCAGGTGATGAAGATCTATTGCAGGCATCTTGTTTCCTTCGCCGTTAGTGGCTCATCAGTTCCCGCCAGGCGGCATATTGGGCGCGCAGGGGAAGTTCGCTGGTGCCGACTCCGCCGATATCGCCTCCGTCGTCATGGGGGCGGTCGTCTCCGAGGCCGCGGGACAGCTCGATCCATTCGCTGTCCGATTCATTCAGCGCAATCTGGATATTGTTGAACATCGCGATGTCGTCGGTCGTGATCTGTGAGGCAGGGGAGTTCAGTGCGCTGAGGAAACGGATGCTGCGCCGATAGAGTTCCTCCGGCGCGCCCTTCAGGCGGAAACAGGCGGAGTGCACGATCGTACTGTCGACGCTGACCGGCTGGAGAACCCGCATCTGCTGGTGTTTCGGGTTGAGAATCAGGTTGGGATAGATCAGGTGATTGAACGTATCCCATCCCATGATGTCTTCGGCCCGGTTTTCTCCATAGGCGTCGATCATCGCAGCGCGATAGGCCAAATTCGCCGGGTCTTCACGGGTTTCCTGGGTGATCGGCCCTTCCTTGTAGAACCCGCCCATATACGAGTGTCCGCCCGGAAATCCGTGAATCTCCACCTGGTCCATTGCTTCGAGCGGCAGTCCGTTGCCTTTGAACATCTGCAGTGCGTGATCTTCGGCGCCTGCTTCCAGGTCGTTGGCGACAGCCTGGGCGCTATCGACCGACGATGCGTGAACGATGGACGCGTGCATCAGGTCGTTCGCGTTCTCCATGTGGAGTTTCCAGTTGCCGGCGTATTTCTGGCGGAACCCGCCGCCGGCCATCTCGATCTCGCCCGCCGGCGCGCGGTCCACCATGTTGTCGATCGCCCGGGTCATCGGGCCGAGATAGTCGACAAGCGAGGGTCCTTCGGCCGCTGCGCTTGCGAATATGAAACCCCGGTAACTTTCGATTCGGGCGACGTGGTCGAGCGCGAGGGCAGGGTCTTTCGGATCGAGCTTGCCGTTATACCCCTTGCCATGGGGAATACCGATCAGGGAGCCATCGGTCGAAAAGGCCCATCCGTGATAGGGACAGATAAAGCGTTTCCTGGATCCGCGCCGCGCCGCGCAGACCTTCATACCGCGATGCGTACAGCGGTTTGCGAAGGCGTGTATTTCGCCATCGCTATGCCGGGCAACGATAACCGGACGGTTGCCGATATGAGCGGCGACGAAGTCGCCTGCGTCCGCGACCTGGCTTTCATGGGCGACATAAAGCCATGCATGGCTGAATACCCGTTCCATTTCGGCGGCGAACACATCGGTATCGGTATAGACGCGGCGGTGTACCCGGCTGTCATGCGCCAAGTCTGAATAGTTATCGGTCATGGCAGGATAAAAGCACCCTTCGGCGCTGCCGTAAACGGGGTCTCGGTGTCCAATTTAGGGCGGTCTGCCTTCCTCGGTTTCATGTTAAAGTGGGGGTTCATGGAGGATCGGTCATGTCCATCGACAGCGAAGACGCCCTGCGGGAACTGTATCCGGCGCAATCGAAAATCGTGCGCCTGAAATGCCTGACGGCGATTGACGCGCATATCGCCAGGTTTATCGCGCTTTCGCCGTTTCTCGTGATCGGCTCGAGCCATCCCGACAGCGGTACGGATGTCAGTCCGCGCGGCGACGCGCCGGGGTTTGTTCAGGTGATTGACGCCAACACCGTCATGATCCCCGACCGGCCGGGAAACAACCGTCTCGACACATTATCCAACGTGATCGCGAATCCCGATGTCGGGTTGATTTTCTTCGTGCCCGGCGTGGATGAAACCGCGCGGCTGAACGGCCGGGCGCGGATCGAGGCGGATCCTGAAAAACTCGCCGAATTTGCGGTGAACGGGAATGCGCCGCGTGCCGCGATACTGGTCGACGTGCGCGAGGCCTACCTGCATTGCGCCAAGGCGCTCAAGCGGTCGAAGCTTTGGGAAGACGATTACAAAATCGAGCGCAGCGAATTGCCGACGCTCGGCAGGATGGTGTCCGACCAGGTGAATGGGGAGATCAGCGTCGAGGATGCCGATGCCGGGATCGAGGTCAGCTACCGCGACCGGATGTGGTAGGGCCTGACGCCGCCGCGGGTCGGATATGTCCGAACGAAAGTATCCGGCAGGTTTCGGGTTTTCCAAAGTCCGGGGACGGCCTGCGTCGTTTCCGATCTGTCCGTTCGGCATCATAGTGAAACAGGGTGCGGCGTTCGAGACCGATGGATATGGCGTCCCTGAAGCCGTATCTTAACGTCATGACGGATAAACACGACTTCGACACATTCAGTCAGTTCTGGCCATACTACCTGTCGGAGCATGCCCAACCGACGACCCGTCTGTTGCACATTATCGGCACGGGGATTTCGCTCGTTCTTGTCGTGCTGTTGCTTTGGACGGGAGATCTCCGTTTTCTCGCAGGAGCGGTTGTGGCGGGATACGGTCTGGCGTGGTATTCGCATCTGTTCATTGAACGGAACCGCCCGGCAACGTTCCGATATCCCGTGTGGTCGTTGATGGGCGATTTCCGGATGTTTTCTCTGGCATGTATGGGCCGGCTGGAGGCGGAAATGAAACATCAGGCCAGAAAAGAAACACTTGAACATTAATTCAGCGATGACGACCCTGCGTCAAAAATGGGCGCTGATACCGATAAAGGTTCGGGCCATCGTGTTGGTGTCGGCAGGGGCGATCCTGCTGACGGTGATGGCTGTGTTCGTCAAGATTCTCGGCGCCCGGCTCCATCCTGCGGAACTGATGTTCTGCCGCGCCTTTATCGGCTTTTTGATCTTCGCGCCGTGGCTGCTGGTGCAGGGCGGGTTCAGCGTGATCCGGACGAAACGTCCCGGTATGCATCTGGCGCGCGGGTTCTTCGGCGCCTGCGGAAATTACTGTTTCTTCTTCGCGATCACCCATCTGGTGCTGGCGGATGCCATGGCGCTGCAGTTTTCGCGCCCGCTTTTCATGATTGTGCTGGCCTTCCTGTTCCTCGGCGAAGTGGCAGGCGCACGCCGCATTGGCGTTACCCTTGCGGGGTTCGCGGGTATTCTGGTCATGTTGCGCCCGTTCGGCGGTGGTTTCGATCCGGACGGACTCGTGGCCGTTGCGGGCGCGTTGTTCGGCGGGCTTGTGGTGATTTCCATCAAGAAACTTTCGAGCACCGAGCCGACCCGGCGGATCATTTTTTATTATGCGTTCTACACCGCGCTGTTTTCGGCGATTCCGGCAGCCTATTTCTGGGTCACGCCGACCCTGGCGGAATTCTGGATACTGTTGCTGATCGGGTTTCTTGGCATAATCGGTCAGTCCTGTCTCACGCAGGGATTCACCCTGGGCGAGGCGACGGTGACGGTGCCGTTCGATTACATGCGGATCGTTTATTCCGGAATTTTCGGCCTGCTGCTGTTCGCGGAAATCCCGAGCTGGTGGAGCGTGGCCGGCGCGGCGCTGATTGTCGGCAGCAATCTTTACCTGTTGCGGCGCGGCTAGCCCTTAGTTCATTACCAGTCCGCCATCGACATACAAAACCTGGCCGGTCATGAACCCGCTCCACGGCGAGGCGAGAAACAGCACAGGACCCGCAACGTCCGCGGGCCGGGCGAGCCGTTTCAGAGGGGTCTGGCCGACAATCATGTCCTTGACCTCTTCCTTGGTGTCGCGGGTTCCCTCCGTTGGATAGACGATACCCGGTGCGACGCAGTTTACCCGTATTCCAATCGGGCCGAGTTCTGTCGCCAGGTTGCGGCTAAAGCCGATCAGGGCCGCCTTGGCGGTGGTGTAATCGTGATAGGGGATTGTCGGGCGTGCGACGAGATCGGTCGCGATATTGATTATCGCGCCCTGCGCGCGTTTGCGCATTTCCGGCAGCACGGCCCGGCACAGTCCGTGGGTGGACCGGAGTGCGCCGTCGATCTGGGTCTGGTAGTCGGCCCATTCGAGATCCCAGAACATCTTCCGGTTCTCCGGATCGAAGGCATAGGGGTGAAAGGCGTTGTTTACGAGCACGTCGATTTTCCCGAACGCGCCGATCGCTGCCTCCACCAGGGCCGCTGCGGCATCGCCGTCGGTGACGTCCGCCTGGAAGGCGAGGGCATCCCCGCCGGCGGCGCGGCAGTCGGCGACGACGCTCTCGGCGGCCGTTTCGTTTTGGAGGTAGTTGACCGCGACAGTTGCGCCTTCGGCCGCAAAGCTCTTGGCGATCCCAGCACCTATTCCCCGGCTCGCGCCCGTCACGAGAACAACCTTATCCCTGAAATCCATTATCCCGGTCCATTTGTGGGGCGCTTGCTGTCCGATACTTAGTCGGCATAGGGCGCGATTGTGTCGGCAGCCGTTTCCGCCGAATGTTCAATTTCGGTCATGGTGATCAGGTCGAGCAGGTTAAAACGCCCGTCGTGATGCCATCCGGCCTCCGGCATGGTCATATGGCCCAATGCGCTGATGCGGGTAATGCCCTCCTGTCCGAGCAGGTTCGCCAGCTCATAGAGTTCGGCAGGCGGGGCGGCGATCCCGACGGTCTGCAAAAACCGCCGGTAGGGCGCGATGCGCGGCGCGACGTCTGCCAGCGCATCGACACCGACGACCTTGATGGTACGGTTGAGCCCGCTTGGCGTCAGGTCTTCGGCGTCGCTGCTGTAGACGACACTCCAGGCGCCGGCCGCATCCCCGAGAACGAGCCGGTCGCCTCCGGCCGAGGACCTGATCTCTTCCTGGTGGCGCCACGCCGCCACATCGCCGGCCTCGGCGACCGACAAGGGCCGCCGCGGATACTTTTTCTCAAAGGCAGACAGTTCATGGGCGAGATACTGGCTGAATTCTTCCGGCGATATCCGGCCGCCGTTCTCGACGAAAAACACATGCGGCGAATAACAGCCCTGCTGGTCGTAACGCACGATATCGTATGCCGCCGCGTGGGCGGTGCCGGGCACCCTGCGGCTGTCGAGGGCCGCCCGCGAAATCAATCCGAAGCTGACCTTGTGTCCATAGGCGAGATAACGCGTCGTAACGGGAAGCCGGTCGCGAATGGCGGACAGGGCATCGTTGCCGCCATAGGCGAGAACGGTGTCCGCTTCCCGGAGGAGTGCGGTTTCGCTTTCTGTATCTCCGCCTTTCCACCAGACAATGGCGAAACAATCGGCGATTTCCGGGTCGGTCTCGGCCAGAATCTGCGCGAACCAGCCTGCGAAAAGCGGCTCGGCGCTGGGCACCTTGCCGATATTACCGGCCTTGACCAGAAGCCCGGATACGAGGCTCCAGACCGGCAGGCCGGGGACATTCCCGGCCCAGATATGGGCGAGAATTCCGGGGCCGAAGGCGCGTGCGAAACCGCCTTTCGGCATGGGCTGAAAATCGTCAAGGATCAGCGGGTTGGCGAAGTCCTCTGCCAGAAATTTCCGGAGCTCCGGTTTGCGAAACGTCTTCAGGTAGCCCGTCAGACCAAGACGGATCATTTCCGCATCGTAGCCTGTGATGCGCGGCAGCATGTCTTCGGCCTTCCGGCGGACCGGGTGCGCGCGGTCGAGCAACTGCGCAGCGGCGCGATCGATGATGTCGACGATCCTTTCGGTCGGCAGCGTCTTTAGCCGGCGGCCGCCCGCGCGCACGGTGGCCGCGACGGTGCGCATCTGGGTGTCGCTCAATGTCGGTACCGAGATATCGAGCGCGCAGTCTGGACTGCCGAAGCGCAGGTTTTGCCAGGCGATATCTTGGGGCGCCAGTCCGGGGATATATCCGGCGCGTTCCGTCATCCGGTGGCCGCCACGTCGGCGGCTTTCAGGAATTCCTCAACCGCCATCGAACATCCCCTGGCTTCTTCACCGTCGGCCCGGCCGAGCAGCAGAAATCCGCCGTCGACCACGACCCCGGCGTCTTCGGTGAGGATGGTTGAGACGATATTGAAATGGGCGAGGTCACAATGGGAGAGAACGCCGGTTTCGCCGTCGGGCACGTCTTCGCCTGTCAGCGGATTGATCACGCGGCTGCGAATCCAGTGCGGGCCGGATTTGACCGACGGGCAGACCGCGTTTCCGTTATCGTAGAACTGGGTGCTGAGTTCGGTCATGCCGTACATGTTGATGCAGCGGCTGCGGGGCACGCCGAACCCCGTCGAAAGCTGGTTGTAGAAATCGTCGAGGGACAGTTCCCGCGATTGTCCCTTGAAGCCGCCGGTGTCGAACATCCGGCTGCCCACAGGCAGGGCGAAGGTCAGGTTACGGCGTTTCATTTCATCCAGCAGGGGTACGAAGCTGTAGCTTGCCCCCAGCAGCGCATAGGGCTCGCCCGTTTTTTCGGCCTGTGCCAGCCGGGCGAACAGCGCATCGAAATCGATCCCGGTCTCGCCGATCTCATAGCGGCTGTCGCCGGTTCCGAAATGTTCACGCGCCAGCGCCAGGTAATGGGCAAGCGACGAGTTCGGCATGGCGGATTCGTCCGGAAACAGGATTCCCATGTCGATCCGGTCGCGGTCCGGCATGAAACGTTTTTTGAAATGCGTGATCATCGATGCGTCGTAGACCGCGAGCGTCGGGTGGTAGCTTTTGCCTTTCACCCCGGCCTTGGTCGTGCCGCTGGTCATGAAGACGCGTGCCGCCTCTTCCGGCGGGCAGCAGCTCAGCGTCAGCTCCTTGAATGCATTGATCGGCACCGCGGGAATATCGCGCCAGGTTTTTGCCGTGCGCGGAGTGCGACCGCGTTGCATGCAGAACTGGCGAAACGGCGAATTGTTCTCGAACTGGTAGGCGAAGACCTCCAGCGCCAACCGGTTGAATGCGCTCTCGGTGGCATCGTCCGCAGCGATGAAGTCAAGCAGTCGCCGGATAATCTCGTCCTGTGTCACGCGCCATACGTCCTTCGTATCAAGGATCCGGATGGCTGGCGGCATGGGGGCGGTAAGACGGGGCCTAAGTGTGGCGTGAAGCCTTCCCGTTCCCTACGCCGGCATAACCCGGATCAGGTTCTAAGGGTCGTCGCGTTGGCGCGTCGGGCGCCGGTCGACATCTCAGCTTCCTAACGAAGCTCCCCTGGGATCGTTCAGCGATTATGTCCGGGTCCGGTTGCGCATACAAGACCGATTGCGCGACAGATTTTTATCGTCGCCCACTTGATGAACCGGCCTGTTCGGAGGACAGTATGCCCATGACGCCGATAAGAAAATTTAACCGCAATAAACTGGCTGTCGGACTGTTCGGATCGAACTGTGACGGCGGTCTTGCCTGTTCCACCTTTCCCGAACGGTGGGACGCATCCTGGGCCAATTGCCGTCAATTGGCGGTACAGGCAGACAACGGAGGCATCGATTTCATGCTGCCGCTCGGCCGCTGGATCGGCTATGGCGGCGATACCAATCACAACGGTTCCAATTTCGAGACCATAGCCTGGGCGTCCGGGCTGCTGGCTGCGACGAAGAACATCATGGCGTTCGGTACCGTTCATGTAACGGCCCATAGCCCGGCGGTGGCGGCAAAGCAGATGGTGACGGCCGATCATATCGGCGGCGGGCGTTTCGGCCTGAACATCGTCTGCGGCTGGTACCAGAAGGAGTTCGACATGCTCGGCGTCGATCTGGGCGAACACGAACGGCGCTACGACCTCGGCCAGGAGTGGATCGACCTTGTCACCCGGATCTGGACCGAGGACGAACCGTTCGATTTCGATGGCGAATTTTTTCGGACCAAAGGCACCGTGCTGAACCCGAAACCGGTCAGCAATGTCCGCCCGATGGTGGTCTGCGCCGGTACGTCGGGCCGGGGGCGCGAATTTGCCGTCCGCAACGCTGACATGCTGTTTCACACATTCTACGATATCGGGAAGTTCCGCGAGGACAGCCAGTCGCTGCGCCAGGCGGGCAGGGAGGTCGGCAAGGATATCGGGTTGTTCACGAATATCGGCGTGGTCTGTCGACCGACGCAGAAGGAGGCGGAGGAATATCACCACTATTACGCCGTCGAACATGCCGATACCGAGGCATGCCGGATCATGATGGTCGAACGCGGGATCGACACGAACGAAATATCCGAAGAAGACCGCCAGCGGTTCCACATGCGGGCGGCGACGGCGAACGGTGCGACGCCGGTCGTCGGAGACCCGGACAGTGTCGCAGAACAGCTCGCCCAGCTTTCCGAGGCGGGGTGCGATGCGGTTGCTGTCGGTCTGCCGAACTACCTGAACGACCTGCCGCTGATCGTCGATGAGGTTCTGCCCCGGCTCGAAGCGCGGGGATTGCGCCAGCCGGCGCTTTAATCTTCGGCGCTGATCCGGTTTATGGCAGTATCGGCACGCAGCCGTCCGACCATGTAGTCGACGAAGGACCGGATTTTGGACGATGCAAGCCGGCCCTCCTGGTGAATGACGTGGATCGGCCGTGGAGGCGGCTCGAATGCTTCAAGCAGCGGCACGACGCTGCCATCGGCGATCAGGGGGGCGATCTGGTACGACAGCAATCGCGATATGCCCCAGCCGCGTGCGACCTGGTCGCGGATCGCGTCGTTTGTGTTGATCTGCAGGCGTGCGCCGGGCTGTAAGGTAATTGTCCGGCCGTTGTCCCGAAATGCCCAATGGGGAACTGCGCCGGTGGCGGACGGGTCGATCAGTTTGTGCTCCTTCAGCGCATCGGGATGTTTCGGTGTACCGTGCCGTGCGAGATAGTCGGGCGCCGCGAAGACGACGGTCCGCACCGTTCCGACCCGCGTCGCAATCAGGGACGAATCCGGCAATTCGCCAATACGGATCGCAACGTCGAGCCCCTCGTCGATAAGGTTTACGGTGCGGTCCACGAACATCGCCCGGGCCGTTACCAATGGGTGGCGGTCCAGATAGTCGCCCAGTATCGGCGTGACGAACATGTTGCCGAACAGAACGGGGGCGGTGACGCGTAACTCGCCGCGTGGCGTTACGTGCGATCCGACGGCGGCTTCCTCAGCGTCCTGCATATCGGACAGGAGCCGTTTGCTGTCCCCGAGGAACCGTGTGCCTGCTTCGGTGAGGCCGACCGACCGGGTGGTCCGGACAAACAATGCTGTGCCGAGATGCTCTTCGAGTGCCGAGACGATCCGCGTCACCGATGGCGGCGACATAGACAGGCTTCTGGCGGCGGCGGCAAAGCCCCCGCTCTCGGCGACGGTGACGAAAACCTTCAGGGCCTGAAACCGGTCCAATTTATTATTCCGTTTTGCAAAATGAATATTTCTAAATTTTGCCTATAATATCGAAAAAAGGAATCAATAAATATGGCAGCGGGGCGCGGCGGCGTCCGGTACACCGATCCGCAGGAGAATGACCGTGGGACACAAGTACGCCGAACTGGCTTTTACCGAAACGATCCGGAAATTGCAGGAAATAGACGGGTCCCGTCAGTCCTATGCGCGTATGGAGGCGGGCGAGGATAGTCATAATGTTCTGTCCGAGCGGGAAGCGGCGTTTATCGGCATGCGCGACAGCTATTACATGGCAACTGTCAGCGAAACCGGTTGGCCCTATATCCAGCACCGGGGCGGTCCCAAAGGCTTCGTTCAGGTGATCGACGAACACACGCTCGGTGTTCCCGACTTCAGCGGCAACCGTCAGTTTGTTACCGTGGGCAATCTTCAGCACGATGGCCGGGTGTCGCTGTTCTTCATGGACTATCCGAACCGAGCGCGCCTCAAAGTGCTCGGCCGGGTCCGGACGACGACAGATCCCGACATTCTGGCGCGTCTTTCGCCACCGGCGTACAGGGCCGGTATCGAGCGGGTCTTTCTGATCGATATTGCCGCCTTCGACTGGAATTGCCCGCAGCACATCACCCCGCGCTTTACAGCCGAAGACGTGGAAGCCGTCGTGTCGCCGTTGCGCGCGCGGATCGCCGAACTTGAAGCGGTACTCGCTTTACCGGACTGAAAAGCCGCGACAGCAGCGCAGATGGCGAATGCCCGGCGCGGGATTCGCTCCGATCTGCTAACATAATGCATTATCTGCGTTCCGGGACGGGTAACATGCCTTCCAGACTGATTGCTTTCGGCGTTACGTTCGGCATCGCCGTGCTTATGGTGTATGTCCTGGTCACCGGGAGCGACCTGCTGATCCCGCTGGCGATCGCGGTTATGGTCTGGTATCTGATCAACGCGCTTTCCCGCATGTTCGAAAAACAGTTATCTGCGCCAGGGTGGCTGGCGCTGACGCTCGCGATAACCACGCTGGTGGTCGCACTGGCGCTGATTGTCGAAATGATCAGCGGCAATATCGCGGCCGTACGTGAAGCCGCGCCCAGCTATCAGGCAAATATCGAAAAACTTGCCGAAAAAGCCGTGGTGCTTGGCGGTTTCGAACAAATGCCGACAATCGGCCATCTGGTCGATCAGATCGACGTCAAAGCGCTGATTGGCGGGGTGGCCGGTGCCGCGGCAAAGGTGGCAGGCAATGCCGGGTTGATCCTGATCTACGTTATATTCCTGCTTGCCGAACAGCGGACTTTCGGGCGCAAGATCAACGCCCTGTTTCCCGAGCCCGAGCGGCAGAAGGAAGTACAGGAAATCCTTGCCGATATTCAGAAGCGGACCCAGACCTATGTTTCGGTAAAGACGCTGTTGAGCCTGCTTACTGCAGCTATCAGTTATGCCGTCCTGGCGGTCGTCGGTGTCGATCTTGCCGCGTTCTGGGCGTTTGTGATCTTTCTGCTTGCCTATATCCCGACGATCGGCTCGCTGCTCGGGGTGGTTTTTCCGGCATTGCTCGCCATAATACAGTTCGGAACGCTGGGTCCTTTCCTGGTCGTCACGATCGGCCTGGGGGCGGCCCAGTTCCTCATAGGAAACGTGCTCGAGCCGCGGATGATGGGCAAATCGCTCAATCTCTCGTCATTGGTGGTGATTATTTCGCTGGCTGTATGGGGCGCTATCTGGGGCGTCACCGGCATGTTTCTGTGCGTGCCGATTACGGTCATCCTCATGATCGTGCTTGCGGAATTCAAGCAAACCCGCCCCGTCGCGATACTATTGAGCGCCGACGGGCGTGTCTGACACAAAGTAATTTGTTGAGTGACGGGGGCCGGACGCTTATTAATGAGGCGATCGGCGGCACTTCATACTGAAGGTCCGGGCGGTTGGCACACAGTGAATTGAGGGGCAGTCCCATGAGTACTTTGCGTAATATTTTCATATTGGCCATTTCCGGGGCGCTTCTTGCCGCCTGTTCGGGGCCGGATATCGGCATGCTTCAGAAAATGCCGAACAAGGGCACGGCGTTCGACAAGGGCCTGCAGGCCGGATACACCCAGTTCGCGAAAGAAGAGGCCGACGAATACGATTTCGCCGATGCCGATCATTTCGGTAAAAAGGCGATGATGGCGGCGAACGGCGAGAACGTGCTTCCCGATCGCCCCTATTCACGCAAATTGCCGAAGAAATACATCGCCGAGGTCGAGGCCGCGTGGCAAAAGCTGACCCTTGCGCGCACCCATGGCGGCAGGGAAAAAGCGCCGGCTGCGCTCGCGGAAGCGCAGACGATGTACGATTGCTGGATTCAGGAAGCGGAAGAAGACATCCAGCGCGTCGACATCTCGCGTTGTCAGATCGGCTTTAATGCAGCAATGGCCAGCGTCAATGCGGCGATGAAAGAGAAGAAAATGGCGGCTCCTGCGCCGGCGAAAAAAGCGCCGATGAAGGAAAGCCACCTGATCTATTTCGCGTTCAACAGTGCCGAACTGACACCTTCGTCCATGGACATTGTCAAGGAGGCGGCCGCCTCGATCGCGAAGGGCGCAAAGGCCACTTTCGTGATCGGTCATGCGGATCTCTCGGGCAGCGACGGATATAACAAGGTGCTTGCCGACAGGCGTGCGTCCGCGGTTATTGCGGCCCTGCGCGATGCCGGTGTCAAAAGCGCGATCAGCAAGGTCGTCGCCGGCGAACGCGACCCTGCAGTCAAAACCGACGACGGTGTGAAAAACGGTCCCAATCGCCGCGTCGAGATAGCCATTCTGCGATAAAGCAAAATACCCACAGGCCGGCTTAGAGCCGGCCTGTGGTTCTTTGCGTTTTTTTGAGAAGAGGTTCCGGTGTTGCGCGCCGGATGGCGGCTGATAACGTTCAGTTGTTTTCCGCGTTCAACGATACCGCTTCGCAGAACATGTAGCCGCCGCCATGTACCGTCTGAATGAATTGCGGCTGGTGTTTCGCCGGTTCTATTTTCTTCCGCAGACGGGATACATGGATGTCGATCGTCCGGTCGTACCCCTTCATTTCCCGCCCGCGAACAGATTTGACCAGCTCCGCGCGGGACATCTGCCGATTGCCGTTTTTGACGAAAACTTCCAGCAGTGCAAATTCGCTCGTCGTCAGGGAAATGTCCTCGCCGCCGGGCGAGGTCAGCCGGCGGTGGACAAAATCCAGTTTCCAGTCGGCAAATGTTGCAATTGTCGCCGTATCCGACGGCTTTTCTTCTTCAAGGCCGAGGCGGCGCGACAGGCTGTTAATACGGGCAGACAATTCGCGCAGTTCGAAAGGTTTCTGGAGATAGTCGTCTGCGCCGAGTTCCAGGGTAAGAACCCGGTCCGCCATATCGCCCTTGCCGCTTAGAATAATTATGCCGACGCTCGAGTTCGAGCGGATGTATTGTGTCAATGCGACACCATCTTCTTTCGGCAGGACAAGATCCAGAAGCACCAGGTCGACGTCGCCATGCTCCATCGCCGCCCGCATTCCTTCGCCGTCTTCCACTGTCACCGGATTATGGCCGCGGTCGCGAAGGTATTCGGCGATCATGGTAGAAAATGCCGGATCGTCATCGACGATCAGAATTCGCATGCTTTCCGTATTCATTTTTCCTGACCCCAAACTACCTACCTGGCAATTTTTTCTATTATGCGCGACCAGCGTTCCGGCGGCAACATGCCGAAACAAACCGAAACATCATTCTTCTTGAGCTTCGAGACGTTTGGTTGCTTTGTATTACAGCGTTCCTTGTAATTTGTGGAAAATCCGGAACAAATAAATGATACCGAAAAAGCGCCTCCTCGTGGTCGATGATCATGTCGAGATCACGGATCTGATCCGTGAAATTGCGGAGTCAGACGGGTACGAAGTTTCAACGATCAATTTATCCTCGGAATTTTTCGAACGGTTCGAACAGATCGATCCGGATACGGTCTGTATCGATATCCATATGCCGGAAGTCGACGGCATCGAAATTCTGCGTTGGCTGTCGGATCGCCAGTGCCGCGCCCACGTCATTATCCTCAGTGGCGGAGACCCTCTGTTTACGAAGGTTGCGGAGCGCATCGGCGAAGCCGCCAATCTCCGTGTCCGTACGGTGGTCAAGCCATTTCATCTGAGCGAGTTTCGCGCCGTGTTGCGGGGAATGGGCGAACCTGCGGAGAATTCGGTCTGAACTGTGCCGGGTATCCGGGGCGGGACATCCGCCGTAGCGGGAATTAAATATCCTTTTCGGCTCCTTACCAATTACGGTTAACGTCCGGTTAATCATCCGTCTTTAACGTCACTGTGTCGCGGTCCGGCTTGGAGTGATGTAATGACAGCAGTGATGAAATATGCGGGAGCGTTAGGGCTAGATGAACTTGAAGCGGAGGTTCGGCGCGGTTTTCGGAAAGCAGCGCGTCGGTCTTCCTTAACGCCGGGCACCGTGGGTGTTCAGGAAAATACGGTGCCGGCCCTCCGGCGCGACACCGTTTCCCACAGCGCACTTCTTCGTTTCGGCGCGATTAACCTGGCCGGGTTCGCGCTGCTTGGCGCTGCATGGGCACGCGGCTGGATCGATGTCGTGGTTGCCGCCGACCAGACGGGAATGACCTTTGCAATTTTCGGCGTCTTTATCGCCGGGCTCGTGATCTGCGGCGCCAAACTGTGGCGCACGGGACGTGAAATGATCGCCGCCCAGTCGGCGCTGCCAGGCGGCGGGACGTGGACGTCCGATTATCTGACCGACATAGGGGGGCGGGATTCCGGTGCGCGGGCGATCATGGCGTCGACCCTGCGCCTGCGGTTGTCCGACTGGATCGCCGTAATCCGGCACTTTGCCAACAGCCTTGTCCTGCTTGGCCTGATAGGCACGGTGATCGGGTTTATCATCGCCCTGTCCGGAGTCGACCCGTCGGTCGTGAGCGACGTCAAGGCGATCTCTCCGATGGTGTCGCAATTGCTCGCGGGCATGGCGGTCGCGCTTTACACTACGCTCGCCGGCGCCGTTCTCAATCTCTGGCTGATGGTGAATTTTCGTCTGATCTCCGGCGCCACGGCGCGTCTGATCACCTGCGTAGTCGAGCGGGGCGAAGACGATGAATGCGCTTGAAGATATCGAAGGCGGCGAAGAGGGAACGGTATTTCGCGATGTGATCATGCTCGCCCTTCTGGGATTCGTGACGATCGTCGTGCTGCTGCTGCCCCACCTGAATCCGCCGGTTGAAACGGCGGACGACATCGATGCGCCTGGAAATGTGGTGGTCGAACTTCGATGGCCTGACGATGTGAATGCCGATGTCGACCTGTGGGTCCAGGCACCGGGCGATGACGCCGTCGGCTATTCGAACAAGGGCGGACGGGTTTTCAACCTCCTGCGCGACGATCTGGGGCATGTGAACGACCCGGGACGATTGAACTACGAAGTTGCCTATAGCCGGGGGCGTCCTGCAGGCGAGTACACGGTGAACCTGCATCTCTATACAAACCGGCAACGCGTCTATCCGGTCGAAGCGGAAGTGTATATCGGACTGAAAAAGCTTCCCTCGGCGAGTATCCGCCGGCTCAGCTACAAGAAAGTGAAGCTTCTGGAGGTCGGCCAGGAACTGACGATCCTCCGGTTCAAACTCGACGATGACGGCGATCTGATTTTCGGCAGCCTGCATGACGTGCCGAAACGATTGCGCAAAGGGCGGAAATAACGGGACGGGAAGGAGAATGAAATGCCGGTAAACGATCCGTTGAGCTGGATATTCGTTCTGGTCGTTGTGTTTGCGGCCGGTCTCGCACTTATCGCGGTGCGGGGAAACCTGTCGCTGTTATCGCGCGTCGGTGCCCTGGGCCTCGCAGGATCGTTGATGCTGGCCGGTTATGCCGGACTGACCGAGCTGATGAGCCGTCCAAAGCCCGTCTCTCTCGAGTGGGTGCGGAGCCACGAAAATCCGGCCAAAGTCGCGGCCAGTCTGTTGCGGGAAAATGAGGCCATTTACCTGTGGCTGGTATTCAAAGGCGAAACCGAACCGCGCGCCTATCGCCTGCCGTGGAACCTGACCATGGCGCAGCAGCTTCGCGAGGCGCAGCGCGAGGCTGCGGGGCGTCAGTCCGAGGTCATGATGAAATCGCTGTCCGGGAAGACCGTGAAACCGACGGAGCGCATGTTCTATGCGCCGCCGAGGCCGGCGCCGCCACCGAAAATCGCTCAGGCCTACTGATCCGAGAACGTCCCCCTAGCCGAAATATCCGATCAGGCGCCACCATACGTACTGCACCGGCATCATGACGAGCCAGGCAAGGGCGCACATGGACAGAAGCAGCCGGGCGACCCGCCGCATCGAGATGCCGCCCAGATAAGCGGCAAGCACGATCGGCGGAAACTGGTAGGCAAAAATCGACATTGCCCAGCTGATCGGCTGGGTCATCAACACGGTCATCAGCGGCCATCCTGTCGACGCGGCAATGTCGGCGGCGAGGGTGGTCATGATCGCCGGTTGCCCGGGCACTGTCGTGACGATGCTCATCGCCATGCCGACCGCGCTCACGATAGCGAAATTGAGAAGATCGTGGCCTTGGGTCAGCGGTACGATTTCGAAAAGTGCCGCGCTGATATACGTACCCAGCCCGGCCTTGGCGACGACCGCTCCCATACCGATCACTCCGGCGACGAAGAACCACGGCGCGTAGGAAACCTTGCCCACCATAAGCGAGGGCGGAACGATGCCCACCCTCGGCATCATGCACAGGACCGATGCGCCGAGCGCTATCCAGGCCGGCGAAATGCCGTGGGCGAAATCGGTCAGCCATAGGCCGAGCGCCGCCGTCAGCACCAGGACCAGCCGGGTCTGCGCCGCCGACGACTCGGCAGCCTCTATGTTCGTCGCGTGTTCGCCGATCCTGTCCGGAAACAGGAAACGGCAGATCAGCGGGATGGCGATGATCGACACGATCCCGAGCGACGGAAAATTGGCGATCAGGTATTCACCGTAGGTCACCTTGATACCGTGGATGCTTTCCACCGCTCCGAGCCAGCCGAGATTGGGAACGGCGGCCGGCAGTATGGCGAGGCCCGGATACACCGACCCGCCCGCGACCGCCATGGCAAATCCGGCGCGCCCCTTGCTGCCGGGGGCAAACCCGACCTGATCGGCGAGCGCCATGAAAATCGGCATCATGATGACAATACGGCCTGTGTTCGACGGGATCAGGAACCCCAGTACCGCGCCGACGACGGTGATTCCGGCCAGGATGCCGAGATAGCTGCGCGGAAAAAATCGCAGCAATCCGCTCGCCAGGGTTTTACCGAACCCGGTTTCCTGTACCGAAGCGCCGAAAATCAGGCCGCCGAAGATCATCCACACCGCTGCCGAATGGAACCCGGAAAACACCGTCGGGGCGCCGGAATCCGTCAGCACCATGGCAAGGAAGAAAAAAATGAGCGCGGTGAAATATTCCGGCAGAACACTGGTCGCCCAGAGCGATATCGAGATCAGTACCACGGCGGCGACGCGCATCATCTCCGGCGGCGCGCCTTCGGGCGCGGGCATAAACCAGAGGACGATACTGACAGCGGTGGCGATCAGGGCGATCCCCGCCGGGACGAATGAAGACCGTTTTTCCATGCCTACACGTTTAAATCCGCATTCGACGGTGTCAATGCGGCGATATGCGCCGGGGCCATGCGCACATGGGGGATCATGCCGTCCGGTCGTCCTGCGCAAGCGTCATGTACGCGGCATGGTGCCGTTCGGCGCGCTCAACCAGAAAAGCATAGCGCTCGAACCGGGGGTGGCGCTCCGTCAAAGGCGCGTATGCGCTGGCTTCCAGCTTTTCCTGCGCGAGGAACGCCTTGCTCAGCATCCGGTGCCGGTTTTGGTCGAATTCTTCGAAACCGGTTCCGAAGCGACGGTTGACGGCCGCAACTATGCGCCCGAAATCGGTCGTCACGGTCTCGAAAGGGGCAATCACATAATGGTCCCGAAGCGGCCGCAAGGCGCGGTAATAGACCGAATAGGCACGAAGCAGGTCGCTTGCGGTATGCGTTGCGATTTTCGCCAGTCCGGCGGTGATGGCATCCTTGGGGGAACGGATCAGGAGGATCGCGGGAATATCATACCGCGCGGCGCTGACGATCTGGGAGGGCGAATGCACATGATGGGCGACTGCCATATTTCCCGCGCCGGCGTTCAAAAAGGCAAATACTGAAAAGCTGTTTCCGGACCGTGGAAAGCCTTCGATCACCAGTTCCGTGTTCCTTGCCGTCAGGCGTTCCCCTGCGTTGAGGGCACGGAACACAGGATTGAACAGCCAGGGTCGGCTTCCCGCATAGGTGCGGAGCGTCCAGTGAAAAGGGATATGAATATGCATCTCGGTACAGTATGCCACCACATGGCAAGCACGACACCCAGGACGGAGCGGTAAATGAACAACGCGGAACTGATCGTTCAGATTTTGAAAAAGGCCGGCACAACGCACGGATTTGGCATTCCGAGCGGTAATGTGCTGCCGCTGATGGAAGCGATGCGCCTCCACGACCTTCCATTTGTCCTGACGGCACATGAAGGCTCTGCCGGATTTGCCGCGGATGTGACCGGGCGGATGACGGGTGCGCCCGGCCTCGCGATCGCCACCCTCGGTCCCGGCGCGACCAATCTTGCGACCGGCGTCGGAAACGCATGGCTGGACCGATCGCCGATGATCGCGATTACGTGCAATCTCGATACCGACCAGCACGGCCGGCGTATCCAGATGTATATCGATCATCACCAGCTCTTCGCGCCGATCACCAAGGCAAGCCTCAAGCTGCAGGTTGGATCGATTGCGGAAACCGTGGCTGAAGCGGTACGGATTGCGATGACCGAGCCCATGGGGCCGGTACATCTGGATCTGCCCGAAGATGTCGCGGTCGCCCCCGCGACGGAGAGCGTGGGGGAGTTGATTGCACCGGTGCGGACACCCTCTGCGTCGGTCGAGGCCATTGCAGCGGGTGCCGGAATTCTCGCAGCCGCAAAGCGGCCGGTCGCTATTATCGGGTCCAGCGCCATGCGCATGCAGGATACCGGCCTGTTGCGCGGATTTATCGAGCGTCACGGCATACCGTTCATGACGACGACGATGGCCAAGGGCCTGATCGACGAGGACCATCCGCTGTCAGCGGGGTGTATCGAACGCGCCAAGCGCCAGATGCAGCGGGAATTCCTGCGCCGGTCGGATCTGGTGGTCGGGCTGGGCTATGACACGATAGAAGTCGAATACGAAGCCTGGATCGGCGATACGCCGCTATTGCAGATCGATATCGAACCGGTCGATATCGTGCCCTCCGTGAAGCTTCAGGCGGAAATCACAGGCGATCTCGATGGGTCCCTGACGGCACTGAACGCCGTGGAGGCGAGCGTGAACGACTGGACGGAAGAAGACGTAGCCGCACACCGGGACGCGTTTCAGGCTGCTCTCAGGCCCCGGGTCGCTAATTTTGCGCCCCATCACGTGATCGATATCGTCCGGGACGTGCTGCCGCATGACGGTATTCTGACCTACGATGTCGGCGCCCACACGCATCAGGTCGCGAGTCAGTGGACGGCCCATGCGCCGCGTCAGTGCCATATCACCAATGGCTGGTCGTCCATGGGTTTCGGGCTGCCGGCGGCGATCGCGGCGAAGATCGCCCGGCCCGACCTGCCGGTCGTGTGCCTGCTCGGCGACGGTTGCTTCCAGATGACCTGCGGCGAAATGGCGACGGCGAAACGTATGGGGCTGACTTTGCCGGTGGTCGTGCTGGACGACCGTTGGCTTGGGCTGATCCGCGTGAAGCAGGAACGTCGCCAGCTCACGATCTACGGTACTGCGCTTCAGGATGAGGAATACCGCGATCCGCCGGCGCATTACTTCGGCGTTCCCGCGGTCGGGGCGCGCGATGGCGATGCGCTGCGGACGGCGCTCGCTGCGGCGCTGAAGGCCGATGGCCCGACTGTGATCGAGGCAGTTGTGGATTCTGAGCATTACTCGGAAACCGTCTTCGACTGAGAGCCCGCTTGATCCCGGTCAAGGCCGGCGCATCCGCTTTTTTTTATGGATGTTTCGACCTAGTATCTTATCGGGAACAGCAGACTGGAAGGGAACACAATATGACGTATACGCTCGATCAACTGGCCGCCGATTGCCGTGCCGCGATGGATAAGGACCCGGGGCCAGCAGGCCGCGAAGAGGTCAGGAAATTCATCGCGAAAGCCTGCGCTGACGCTGAATTCGTTGGAAAATATCTTGGGCCGGACAATACGACCGCGCGTCAGGTGATTTACGAGGACGACAAGCACAAGTTCTGCATTCTGGCGCATGTGTATGAAGGGGCAAAGGGGTCGAACCCGCACGATCACGGCCCAAGCTGGGCGATATACGGTCAGGCCGATGGCGTGACGACGATGACCGAGTGGGAAAAGGTCGAAGAGCCCCATGACGGTGCGCCGGGCAAGGTCCGCAAGGTTCGCGACTACGATATGACTCCCGGCATTGCGTATCTGTACAACGAAGGCGACCTGCACTCGCCGAGCCGGACCGCAACGACGCGGCTCATCCGGGTCGAAGGCCAGGACCTGAGTAGCGTCAAGCGCGATAAATACGAGGCTGTGGCCTGAATTCAGGTCCGAATATCTGAAAAAGGCCGGCAATTCGCCGGCCTTTTTTATATCCGGGACGTTCAGCTTTCGAACGGCAACCCGGCATATTGTTCGGCGATCGCAGCCATAGCGATTTCCGATGTCGACAGATAGGCAAGCTCGCCTTCGCGCGTCCGCTGGTCGAATGGGTCGTCGTCGGGAAAGCGGTGAAGCAGCCGGGTCAGATTCCAGGAAAAGCGTTCCGCATTCCAGACCCGGCGCAGGGCCATGTCCGAATAGCTCTCCAGGTAGGCATCGTTGTTCCTGTTGAAATGTTCGCTCAGCGCCCGCGACAGGTAGTACACATCCGAAAAGGCAAGGTTCAGGCCCTTGGCGCCGGTCGGCGGCACGATATGTGCAGAATCGCCCGCCAGGAACAGCCGTCCGTGGCGCATGGGCTCGGCCACGAAACTGCGCAGCGGCGCAATGGACTTTTCGATCGACGGGCCCGTCTCGATCGCGTCGGCCATGTCCTGCGGAAAGCGGGCTTTTAGTTCTGCCCAGAAACGGTCGTCCGGCCATTCGTCCAGGCTGTCGCTGAGGTCGCACTGGATGTAGTAGCGGCTGAGGCGTTCGTTGCGCTGCGATGCCAGAGCAAACCCGCGTTCGTGATTGGCGTATACGATATCGGGCAGTGGCGCCGTCTCCGACATGATGGCGAGCCAGCCGAACGGATAGCCTTTTTCGTATGTCTGCAGAACGGAGTCCGGGATCGATTTGCGGCTGACGCCGTGGAAACCGTCGCAGCCGGCGACGAATTCGCATTCGATACGATGTTCTGCGCCGTCCTTCGTGAACGTCACGTAGGGAGCGTCGGTTGTCAGGTCGTGTGGCTGTACATTCTCCGCCTCGTCGATGATCTGTCCGCCTGCCTTATCGCGTGCTTCGTACAGGTCCTCTGTAATTGCGGTCTGGCCATAGGACGTCATGTCCTTGCCGGTATATTTCCGGGTGTCGATCAGCAGCCTTTCCGATCCCGCCCAGACGATATAGCTACCCGAATGCGGTTTGCCTTCCCGATCGAGACGCTCGCCGAGCCCGATCGAGCGCAACAGGTCTACCGAACCGGATTCAAGCACGCCGGCGCGGATGCGGCTTAGGACGTAGGCGCGGCTGCGCTGTTCAAGAACGATATTGTCCACGCCGTTGAGGTCGAGGATATGAGACAGCAACAGCCCGGCAGGCCCGCCGCCGATGATCGCAACTTGTGTTTTCTGCATTCGGATATTCCTGTTCGCCGGTCCTGAATGCCGGGCGAATCCTAGCTTGCTTCTTCGAGCGCGATGAGACCCATGCCGGTCGTCATCGGCGCATAATAGTTACGATGAATCCGCTTCACCGGATCATTCAGCGCGCCGCGCATGGTCAACCACATGATCAGTTCCACGGCCTCGGCTCCGGCATCTTCCATAATCTGCTGGTGGGTCAGTTCGGTCAATGTCAGCGGATCTGTCTCGATTCTGTCGAGGAAATCGTTGTCGAAAGCAGTGTTGAGGTGCCCGAACCTGGCGCCGTTCAACTGATGCGACATTCCCCCGGTGCCGAGTATGACGACCTTCGTGTCCCGAGGGTAGCTGGCGACCGCCTTTCGGATCGCCTGGCCAAGTTTCCAGCAGCGCAACGCCGTCGGCAAGGGGTGCTGGATAACGTTGACGGCGACCGGCACCACTTTGACCGGCCAGTCCGGCGTGTGGTCGAAGCAAAGATGCATCGGGACCATGAAACCGTGTTCGACCGCCAGTTCCTGGCACACCGTGATGTCGAACTCGCTATAGACAAGCTCGTTGCACAGGTGCCATGAAAAGTCGGTATCGCCGCGAAAGTCGGGCAGGGGGCGCCGGCCCCAGCCCTCGTCGCCGACCGGATAGGTCTCGGCCGCGCCGACGGCGAAGGTCGGGTACTTGTCGAAGAAAAAATCGCCGCCGTGGTCGTTATAGACGACGATCGCGACGTCCGGCTTGATCTCCTTCAGCCAGTCCTTGACCGGAATATAAGCGTCGAATAACGGTTTCCAGTCGGGTTCCTGGGTGCGGCCCTGATCGTAGGCGACACCGATTGACGGGACATGCGATGTCCCGATACCGGCAATGATTTTTCCCATAATTTATTCCTATCTCGCGCCGGACGCAGTTCGGGTTGCGAGAAATTCCTCGTATGTCTGGCCGCGCTGATGCGCGCCGATCTGATACAGCCCCTGGCCGATGACCGCGCCGATCTTCATGATCATGTAGATGTTGCCGCCATGGTCGTCCATGATGGCACGCCAGTCGCGGTCTCGGATCAGCTGTTTTTCGACTTCCGTGAGACCGGAAGCGGCGAGGCTGGCTTCTTCGTCCTTCAGGAAAGCTTCGCGATTCTCTGGATGGACCATCGACATGGCGAACTTGTTGAGCCGATATCCATGCCGGGTCTGTTCGGAATCGAAGATTTTCGTGTCTTCGATCGGTCGGTCGGGATCTACCTGTTTGGTCATCTTGGTCCCAGAGTTATTTAATATCATATGATATCAGAAAGTATATACCAGCCAATTCGCGACCGCAACCATACGCGATACGCGGAACAGGCGGGGTTAGTTCATCGCCGATCCGCCATCGACCGCGATAACCTGCCCGGTTATGAAATCGCTTTCGGCACTCGCAAGAAAAATACAGGCGCCCACGACGTCTTCCGGAACCTGTTCGCGCCGGATCGCGCGGCTGGCAGTTCCCTGGGCGATCAGTCCCCGAATATCGTCCTGTTCGATCACGTTCTCGGTCATGATGCCGCCGGGAGCGATGGTGTTGGCGCGGATGCCGTCGTCGCCCAGTTCCCGGGCGATAGACCTGGTAAAGGCGATCACTGCGCCCTTGGACGTGTCGTAATGCAGCAGGTTGACGCTGCCCTTGAGCGCCCGCCCCGACGATATGTTGATAATCTTGCCGTATCCCTGATCGCGCATTTGCGGCACCACAGCGCGCGTGCACAGGAACATTCCGTTGATATTTACGTCTAGCACCTTGTTCCATTCCGCAAGACCAATCTCAAGGATCGGTTTATGCCCGACATGAACCCAAAGCGCCGCGTTATTGACGAGGGCATCGACCCGCCCGAACGCCTCGACCGTTTTTGCTGCCATTCGCGTGCATGCGGCCTCGTCGGTGACGTCCGTTTCAATGAATTGCGCCGTGCCGCCGGACGCCGCGATTTCGTCGAGCAGAGCGTCTGCCGGCGCAATGTCGGCGATCATCACTTTCGCGCCTTCGGCAGCGAACCCACGCGCATAGGCGGCGCCGATCCCCTGGGAACCGCCGGTGATGATGGCGACGCGATTTTCAAGTCTGGGCATTTCCGCTTCTCCTTAACTGCACAATCATGACGGCGCCGGGAACCGGCAGGTTCTTATGGTACACGCGCGGTCACCCCGGTCCATACCATCCGCTATACTGTTGGAACCTCGTCGTCGGCTGCCGCTGCCCGGAGGCCTGTTTCGCGGAAGCCGCCGGAGCCGGGCGACTAATTTTTCCATGTGTCTTGACGGCGCGACATAATCGCCGTTTTGTGTGCCTGCAATAAGGTCGTGCGTAGCATCTGCCACGTGGTCGACGGCAATCGAATACGGTCATCGACAAGATGATCGAAGAATACCTGACCTGGACACTCAGCCTTGTTGCAACACCCATGACGACCGATGTTTTCGACCCGGAGCTCGACAATTTGATGCCGGCTGCCGCGCGCTTGCGTGATGACGGCTACGGCAATCTTGTGACCTACAGCCCGAAGGTATTTATCCCGCTGACAAAACTGTGCCGGGATGTCTGCCATTACTGCACCTTTGCGCATCCGCCGCGGCGCGGAGAGCCCGTTTACCTGACAGCCGACGACGTGCTTGCCATCGCGCGGAGGGGGGCGGCAGCCGGATGTACCGAGGCGCTTTTTACGTTGGGCGACAAACCGGAGCTTCGTTACCGTGCCGCGGAGGACGAACTGTCCGCGCTGGGCCATGAAACGACCATTTCCTACCTTGCCGAAATGGCCGGTCTCGTGCTGTCGGAAACCGGCCTGCTGCCGCATCTGAATCCCGGTGTAATGACAGCCGATGACATAGCGTCGCTGCGCCCGGTGTCGGCATCGATGGGGCTGATGCTCGAAGGCATCGCGCCGGACCTGGCGAGGCGCGGCGGCCCGCATCACGGATCGCCCGACAAGGATCCCGCAGCGCGACTGGAAACGATCCGGCTGGCCGGAGAGGCCCGGGTTCCGTTTACGACCGGTATTCTGATCGGGATCGGCGAGACGCGCGACGAACGGACCGCAGCGCTCGAAGCGATACGCGACCTGCATGACCGTTATGGCCACATTCAGGAAATCATCATTCAGAATTTCCGTGCCAAGCCGGGTACGCGGATGGCGGATGCACCGGAACCGGATCTCAACGAACTCCTGTGGACCGTTGCGGCCGCCCGCGCGATGTTCGGTCCATCCATGTCGATCCAGGCGCCGCCCAACCTCAGCGGTGCCGATTTCGCGGCGCTTGTCGATGCGGGCATAAACGACTGGGGCGGGGTATCGCCGGTGACGCCGGACCATGTGAACCCCGAAGCGCCATGGCCGGAAGTGGTGCGTCTTCGGGACGGAACGGCGGAAAAGGGCAAAGTGCTGGCGGCCCGGTTGCCAGTCTATCCGTTCTACGTATTCGCGGACGGTTGGCTCGATGCGGCCGTCCGCCCGGCCGTCCTTAGGGCGATGGACGAAGATGGTTTGGCGCGTGACGATTTCTGGGCGCCCGGTGTGCCGGGAACCGATCCGGTCGGCCCTGCGGTGATTGGCGGAGACGGGCGCGAAATTGCGCATATCCTCGATAATGCGGTTTCGGGAAGCCGGCTCAGCGAAGCCGGGATAACGACGCTGTTTGCAGCCCGGGGAGGCGCTTTTGCGGACGTCACGGCGGCCGCCGACGCGCTGCGCGCCGATGTCTGCGGCGATACGGTGACCTATGCGGTCAACCGGAATATCAACTACACGAATGTTTGCGGTTATCGCTGCGGCTTCTGCGCGTTTTCCAAGGGACGGTTGAGCGCAAATCTGCGCGGCGCACCCTACGATCTGGCGCTTGACGAAATCGGTCGTCGCGCGGCGGAAGCATGGGCGCGCGGCGCGACGGAAGTCTGCCTGCAGGGTGGCATCCATCCGGATTATTCGGGACAGACCTATCTGTCGATCGTTCGCGCCGTGAAGGATGTCGCGCCGGATATGCATGTTCATGCGTTTTCGCCGCTGGAGATTTCGCAGGGCGCGGCGACACTCGGGCTTCCGGTCGCAGACTACCTTGTGAGTCTGAAAGAGGCGGGGCTTGGATCCCTGCCGGGCACCGCCGCCGAAATTCTCGACGACGACGTTCGCGCGGTGCTCTGCGCGGACAAGCTGTCCACTGCGGAATGGCTCGCGGTCATGGAAACGGCCCATTCGGTGGGACTCCGGACCACCGCCACGATAATGCACGGACACCTGGAACGGCCGGTGCATCATGCGCGGCATCTGCTGCGGCTGCGCGACCTGCAGGAACGAACCGGCGGGTTTACCGAATTCGTGCCTCTGCCGTTCGTGCATATGGAAGCGCCGATCTATCTCAAAGGCATCGCCCGGAAAGGCCCGACCTTCCGCGAGACCGTATTGATGCACGCTGTCGCGCGGATTGCGCTGCATCCGGTCATTTCCAACATCCAGACGAGCTGGGTAAAGCTGGGTGTGCAGGGAGCGGCGGCCTGCCTGAATGCCGGGGCGAACGATCTCGGCGGTACGCTGATGAACGAATCGATCTCCCGCGCGGCAGGTGCGTCGCATGGCCAGGAACTGGATGTGCGTAATATGCGCTCGCTCATCCATGGACTAGGACGGGTTCCGCGGCAGCGCACCACACTTTATGGGGATGCGTCTTCCGATCGGGTTGCTGCCGCCTACAATGCGCCGCCGCTTGCGGAGGTTATTCAGACACCAGCGAACAAGTACGCCCATGGGGAGGCCGCAGAATGAGCGACGGATTACCGGTAATTGCGGTTCTTGGCGGCACCGGCGCCGAAGGTTCAGGATTGGCGGCACGTTGGGCGCGGGCCGGGTACCGTGTTCTGGTCGGCTCGCGCGATCCGGAGCGTGCGGCGGAAGTCGCCCGGGAGTTCGGGACGGAATTCGGGGCCGAAGGTATGGATAACCGGTCTGCGGCGGCTGCCTGCGATATCGCCGTTCTGACGGTGCCCTATTCGGCGCAGCGCGCGACGTTGGCAGATTTGCGGGATGTGCTCCAGGGCAAGGTGCTGGTCGATGTGACGGTGCCGCTGGTGCCGCCGAAGGTGATGCGCGTACAGCTGCCCGAAGAAGGATGCGCTGCGCTGGTGGCGCAGTCCGTGCTGGGAGACGGCGTGAAGGTCGTCTCCGCATTTCAGAATGTTTCCGCCGGTCACCTGAAAGACCCGGATCATGTTATCGATTGCGATGTGCTGATTACCGGGGACGATCCGGATGCGCGGGCAGCGGTCGTCGCGCTTGCGGTTGCGGCCGGGCTCAACGGTGTCGAAGCCGGCCCGCTCGATAACGCAGTCGCCGCCGAGGCGATGACGTCTCTTTTGATCTGGATGAACCGGAAGTACAAATCGCCGGGGGCGGGTATCCGAATTACGGCACTGCCTGATTAGTCCCCCGGAAAATCCCGGTTGCCGACATAAAAAAAACGGGCCGACCGGCCCGCTTTTTCATTATCTTTGCCTTGTCGCGGTCAGCGTTTCCGCTGCCGACGCTGGGCGCCGAAGCCTGCGACAAACAGAAGGCCGCTCAGCGAGATCATCGAGATCAGGCCGGGTTCCGGTATTTCTACCGTCGCATTGAAGCTGGAATTCGTGACACTGGCGCTATGGGTGATTGTAACGACCGAGGTCAGCGAATAAGTACCCGACAGGGCAATGCTCGCGAAATCGCTGAATGAAAATGCGCCCGGCCCGAGAACGCCCGAATCCGAAATCAAGATGTCCGCCGCGAACAGATCGTTCGAAAGCGAAGCGAAGGTCTGATAGCGGATCGTTCCGTTGGTCGTTCCCCCGATCAGCGAGGGCAGATCGACCACCGTCCCGTTGGAGAAAAAATCGGTTTCGGAAAATTCAATCTGGATTGAGCTTCCGCCGCCGACCTGCAGCGAGACGAGATCGACCGACGGTTCGATGACCGACCCGAGAATCGGCTTGGTGACGCCAAGGGCGATCGGGACATAAAAGCTGCCGATACTCCCCGAAAACGCAACTGCGCCGAGATCCGTATTGGCATCTCCGGCGCCGTTATCTGAGATCGTTACGATATTAGAGCCCTGCGTCAGCCGGAGCGACGGAATAGCGTGTGCCGGGAGGGCAAGCGCGATCCCCGACACCGTGAGCAGCGCCGCGGCTGCGAATTTCCCGATCTTATTCATACTACTCTTATACTCCACTCGATTGGTCGTGCCGACATGTATTTGCAGGCTCAATCGACATTGTATCCACCAGTCCTGTTCACTTCGTCGAAGCCTGCTAGAAACTAATGCAATTATCGTGCCAGGTTTCATAATCGTTTTATTACAATGCATTACGAGAAGAAGGTTAATTCCGGCCGCACGAATCGTAAAATTTACCGACAGTTTCCGCTGGTTTTTTCGCTTTTTAGTGATTCCTGCGATTCCGGCTTTCGGGGCGGATACACAGTTATGCTCCGGGTGCGGATCGGGCATCGATTGAATTCGATCATTTGCTATACTGCGCCGCAACACGGTTATAAAGCGCAGGTACCCCGGTGCCGGCGACACAGGATTTGATGACAGATACTCAGGTACTTATCGCGGGCGGCGGTCCGGCGGGACTCGTGCTCGCGCTTGAACTCGGCGCGCGCGGCGTGGCCTGCATGCTGCTCAACGATGCACCCGGCACGGCGCAGCATCCCAAGGCGAATGCCGTCAGCAGCCGGACGATGGAGCATATGCGCCGCCATGGACTGAGCGCGCGACTGCGGGACAGGGGGCTCGCGCCCGACCATCCGACGGACCTGACCTATTTCACGCACCTGACAGGGCATGAGATCGGGCGTTTCCGGCAGCCTTCGCGGAAAGAGGCGCTGGCAGAGGCCCGCGACGGAACCGGCGCCTGGGCGTCGGCGGAGCCGCCGCTGAGATGTTCTCAGATTTTTCTGGAAGAAGAACTGAAATCCGGGGTCGATGCGCTGGCATCGGTCGATGTCCGGTTCGGCTGGAAACTGATGGCGTTCGAGGATCTCGGCGACATCGTTTCAGCCACGATCGAGAATTCTGAAACCGGTGAACGCCGGGAGGTGTCGGCGCGGTTTCTCGTCGGGTGTGACGGCGGCACCAGCCTGGTCCGCAAATCGCTGGGGATCGAACTGGAAGGCGAAGCCGGTGTGGTGCGCCCGATGATGGGCGGTCCGATGTACGCTGCCTATTTCCGTGCGACCGAAGAACCGGACTGGCTTCCCGAACGCCGGGCATGGCAGTACTGGACCCATACCGGAGACATGCGCGCCCTGTTGGTGCATGTCGACAGCGACCGTTTGTTTCTCTTTCATTTCGCGCTGCAGGACGGCGCCGACGGCGCCGATCCGACGGCGTTGATTCACCGTGCGGTCGGCCGGGAATTCCCGCTCGAGATTATTTCGTCGGTGAACTGGAATGCGGGGTACAGCCTGGTTGCGCAGAAATACCGCAAGGGCAATATATTCATCGCGGGCGACGCGGTGCACCTGTTCACGCCGACGGGTGGTATGGGAATGAATACCGGGGTCGACGATGCGGCCAATCTGGGCTGGAAGCTGGCGGCGGTGCTCCGGGGCGACGGCGGTGCGGCGTTGCTCGATTCCTACGAGGCCGAACGCCGCCCGATCGGCATACGCAACGTGAATTTTGCGCGTGGATTTGCGGATTCGGTGGGCAATGTCGAGATATCGCCCCACGTTTCGTCCGAAACACCGGACGGGGCTGCGGAACGCGACCGTCTCAAAGAATATTTCGAACGTCATGCGGAATTCGAGTTCGTCATCCCCGGCGCATTTCTGGGATTGCGGTATGAATCGTCACCGGTGATCGCCTATGACGGCGCCGTTCCGCCCGACGATCATCCGAACGACTATTCGCCGAATGCCATTCCCGGTTCGCGTGCGCCGCATGCGTGGCTCGGCGGTGACGCATTGTTCGATCGTCTCGGGCCTGAATTTACATTGCTGAGATTTAAGGGCGGACAGGAAGATATGGGCGCTCATTTTCCCGTTCTGGATATCGACGATATATTCGTGCGGGATCTCTACGGCGCGGATTATGTCCTGGTGCGGCCCGACCAGCACGTCGCCTGGCGGGGCAATGAAATCGGGGATACGGCCGCGCTTGTCGATACCGTCTGGGGCCGCCGGCCTCTATAATCGGAAGACTGTTCAGGAAGAAGGACGCGCAAAGTGGGCGAATACGGTATCAGTCAATCGATCCCCCGTTTCGAAGACGCAAAGCTGCTGACCGGCGGTGGCGACTTTATCGACGACGAAAACGCTCACGGCCAGCTTTACGGCTACATGGTGCGTTCGCCCCACGCCCATGCGGATATCCGGTCGGTCGACGTCTCGGCGGCTCTCGCTGCGCCGGGCGTTGCAGCCGTTTTCACCGGCCGGGAATACCGGGATGCGGGCTGGGGAACGATCCCCCATATCGGCCCGCCCGTGAAGCGCCGGGATGGCGCCGATTTTATCCTGCCCGATTTCTGGCCTGTCGCGGTCGACCGTGTGCGGATGGTCGGCGAAGGCGTCGCCTTTGTCGTTGCCGAAACCGCTGTCCAGGCTCGCGATGCCGCCGAACTGGTCGAGGTGGATTATGCGCCGATGCCGGCTTCGGCCGACACCGCAACGGCCCTCGACGAAGACGCATTTGTCCTGTGGGCCGATATCGGCAACAACGAGGCGCTGGTCCATGAAATCGGCAACAGGGCAGGTGCCGATGCGGCGTTTGCGAAGGCCGACCACGTCGTCGAACAGCGTTTCAACATTACCCGCGTCCTCGGCAATGCGATGGAAATGCGGGGCTGCCTTGCGATTCATGACGGACGGACCGATCACTACACCCTGCGGGCACCTATCCAGCACCCCTGGGTGGCGCGGAAAATTCTTGCCTCGCACATTATCGGCGTCGGGGAACTCCAGGTACGGGTCATCACGCCGGATGTCGGCGGCAGTTTCGGCATCAAGGCGAATGTCTATCCGGAATACCTGATTGCCCTGTTTGCGGCGAAACAGACCGGGCGGCCGGTCAAGTGGATGAGCGACCGGACGGAGGGGTTTCTCAGCGATTTTCACGCCCGCGACAATGTGGCGGATGCGGCCCTCGCGCTCGACCGGGACGGGAATTTTCTCGGTTTCCGGCTCCGCAATCTGGTCAATATCGGCGCCTATTTTTCGCCGATCGGATCCGGCCCGGCGACTAACAACCTGGGTTCCCTGTCCGGTGTGTACACGACCCCCGAGGCCTATGTCGAAGTTGTCGGCGTCTTCACAAACAGCCACCCGACGGCTCCCTATCGCGGGGCGGGGCGGCCCGAAGCGGCCTTTATCATCGAACGCCTGGTGGATATTGCCGCCCGCGAGCTTTCCTTCGATCCCGTGGAACTGCGCCGCCGGAACATCATTCCGGTCGAGGCACTGCCGTTCAAGACTTCGCTGACCTTCACCTACGATTCCGGTGAATTCGAAAAGAACATGGACGATGCCGTCCGGCTCGCCGACCGGGACGGTTTCCCCGCCCGCCGCGCCGGATCCGAAAAACAGGGCAAACTTCGCGGTCTCGGGATCGCCAACGCGATTGAACGGGCCGCGCCGCCGGGTATGGAAACCGCCGAAATTCGGTTCGACCCCAGCGGGACGGTCACCATCCTGTCGGGCACGACGGCACAGGGGCAGGGGCATGTCACGATGTATACCCAGCTTCTGTGCGACAAGCTGGGACTGGAGCCCCATCAGGTCCGGGTGATCGAGGGCGATACCGACCGGCTGGCTTTCGGATTCGGTGCCGGCGGATCGCGATCTTCCGCGATGGGGACCGCGGCGCTGATGATGGCGGCCGACAAGGTGATTGAGAAAGGTCGCGAAATCGCGGCGCATCTGCTCGAAGCGGCGGTCGACGATATCGAATTCGCCGATGGTACGTTCACGGTGGCGGGTACCGACAGGATCGTTCCGCTGTCGAAGATTGTAAGTGCGGCTTTCGCGCCGTTGACCCTGCCGCCGGGAGTCGAACCGGGCCTCGCCGAACAGGCGGCCTATCGCGGCGACCTGCCGAGTTATCCGAACGGCTGCCATGTCTGTGAGGTCGAAATAGACCCCGAAACGGGAAATGTGGAGGTTCTCAATTACGTCGTCGTCGACGATTTCGGCACGATCCTCAATCCGCTCCTGGTAAAAGGGCAGGTTCATGGCGGCGTGGCGCAGGGACTGGGACAGATCCTGCTTGAAAATGCGGTCTACGATTCCGACGGCCAGCTTCTGACGGCGTCTTTTCTGGATTACGGGATGCCGCGCGCCGACGATTTTTCCGATTTTACGATTCAGACCAACGAAGTCCCCACCGCAACCAATCCGCTGGGTGTCAAAGGCGTTGGCGAGGCGGGGTGCGTTGGCGGCATGCCGGCGGTTATGAACGCCGTGATGGACGCGATTGCCCCGCTGGGGATTCGCGATCTCGACATGCCGGCAAGCCCGCCCCGGGTCTGGGCGGCGATCCGCGATGCGCGGGCCGCCGGTTAGCCGGCAATAACGCCGTTTCAGGGGCGGCGGTCGAGACCGCCGCGGCGATACCCGCCGGGCCGATTGCACCGGTCAGCGCGATTTTCCCCCGGCGAATCCGCTCGTTCGCTGGCGGAAAGGCATTCCGTCTCAACTGGTATGCCGGCAGCGATCAGGTTCTGACAAACCGCATCGCTTGGTCTATCTTCGCCGCATATCCCAATTTCCCGCCTGCAAGGTTACATGTCACACGATCTCAATACGCTTTCCGCTTCCGAAATAGCCGCCGGGGTAAACGCCGGCACATTCACCGCCGAGGCGGTAACCGCCGCCTGCCTTGAGCGGGTTTCCAGCCGCGACGATGTCGTCGGCGCCTGGGAATTCCTCGATCCGGAACTGGCGCTTGCGCAGGCGCGGGCGGTCGATGCAAAGGCGGAAAAAGGCCCGCTGGCGGGTGTGCCGTTTGGCGTAAAGGACATCATCGACACGCATGATATGCCAACCGGCATGGGGTCGCCGATCTACGACGGGCACCGTCCGCCGGCAGATGCGTCCTGTGTGGCGCAGATGCGGGCCGCCGGCGCGGTTGTTCTCGGCAAGACGGTAACCTGTGAATTCGCTGGTTTGACCCCGCGACAGACCGCAAACCCGCTCGATCCCGCCCGGACGCCCGGCGGATCGTCCAGCGGATCGGCGGCGGCGGTCGCGGATAACATGGTGCCGGTCGCCTTCGGCACCCAGACCGGCGGATCGGTGCTGCGGCCGTCCTCTTATTGCGGAATCATCGGTTTCAAACCGAGTTTCGATACATTCAGCCTGACCGGTGTTTATCCCGCGGCGGAAAGTCTCGATACGCTGGGGCTGCACGCCCGCTCGATCGACGACATTGAGCTATTGACCTCGGCGCTGCTGATGCGGCCGCATGTTCCGGCGCCTCCGCTGCCGCACCCGCCCGTTGTGGGGCTGTGTAAAACGCCGATGTGGGATTCGGCGCTGCCGGAAACCCGGGAAGCGGTCGAGAACGCGGCGGCGGCGATGAAGGCGGCGGGCGCCCAGGTCCGGGATTTCGAATTGCCGGAGGAGTTCGACTGGCTCGGCGATCTCCGCGGGATTATCAACGGCCGGGAACGCGCCGTCGTTATGGCGGATGAATGGGCGCGTAACCGCGACCGTCTCAGCGAGCAGATGCAGAAGACCATCCAGGACGGTCTGGACCTCGATCATGCCGATTATCTGGATGCGATGTACCTGATGGAAACCTGCCGTGGGCGCACGACACAGGCGTTCGAAGGGTGCGACGTGCTGCTTACCCCGGCGGTAGACGGCGAAGCGCCCATGGGACTGGCGGCGACCGGCAGTCCGCGTTTCCAGGCGTTGTGGACCATGCTCTATACGCCGACAATTACGCTGCCGACCCATTCCGGACCCAACGGTCTGCCGGTCGGAATCCAGCTGGTTTCTCCTTATCGGGCGGACCGGGCGCTGATGGCGATTTCCCGCTGGGTTCTGGAGGCCTGCGCATGAGCCCCGACGGTTCCGATCTGAAACGCGGTCCGATCGGCGAGCGGGTTCTGCGGCTCGAAGACGGCCCGCTGCTGGCCGGGGCTGCGACGTTCGCGGCCGACTGGACCTTCGACGACATGCTGCACATGCGTGTGGTCCGGTCGGATGTCGCCCATGGCGCTATCCGGGGGATAGATGTTTCCGCCGCGCTGGCGGCAGACGGCGTGTATGCCGTCTGGACGCCGGAAGACGTCGCCGATATCCCCGATATCGATTTCCGGGCGACCAAGTACACCGGGCTGGATCCCTACAAGCAGCCGGTACTGGCGCGGGGCCGTGTCAGGTATGTCGGCGAACCGGTTGCCGTTGTCTTCGCCGCCGATCCGTACGCCGCCGAAGACGCGGCAAACCTGGTATTTGTCGATATCGAAGAATTACCGGCCGTCACCGATGCAAGCGCCCCGCCGCTGGAATTCCTGCCGGGCCACGACACCGAAGCGACGGTTATCGAAAAAGGCTACGGAGATGTCGATGCCGCGTTTGCGACCGCACCGATGGTCGTCGAACTCGATCTGAAAATCGGCCGTCATAGCGGCGTGCCGCTGGAATGCCGGGGCGGCGTGGCGCGGGTGGACCCGGAAACCGGAATTCTCGAATTTTACGGCGCGACCAAGCGGCCGCATCCGAACCGGGACCTGATTGCCGGGACGCTTGGGCTCGACCCCGCCAAGGTTAACCTGTTCGAAGGCAGCGTGGGTGGGGGATTCGGCATCCGCGGCGAACTGTACCCCGACGATTTCCTGCTCTGTGCGGCGGCGCTCCGGCTGGGCCGGCCCGTGCGATGGATCGAGGATCGCCGGGAACACCTGTTGAGCGCCAATCATTCGCGTCAGCAGCGCCACAAAATCCGCGCTGCCGTCGGCGCCGATGGTCGGATTCTCGGCATCGACAACGAATTCTTCCACGACCAGGGCGGTTATCTGCGTACCCATGGCGTGCGCGTGCCGGATATGACGGCGGGCCTGTCGCTCGGCCCCTACGATGTGCCGTCCTACCGGGTTGCCGGGCATGTCCGACTGACAAACAAGACTCCGGCGGCGACCTATCGCGCGCCGGGTCGATACGAAGGCACGTTCGTGCGCGAAAGACTGCTGGATGCAATTGCGGCGCGTGTCGGGATTTCGCCGATCGAGGTTCGTCGCCGGAACATGATCCCGGCCTCGGCGATACCCTTTGCCCGCCCGCTTGATGCGCTCGAAGTGGATGTCGTGCTGGAGTCCGGCGACTATGCCGGCCTGCTGGACAAGGCGCTCGCCGAATTCGGATGGGACCGTCTCCAGGCAGACCTGGCAGCACGCCGCGCCGCCGGCGAAGCGGTCGGTGCCGGTCTGGGGTTTTTCGTGGAAAAGTCGGGGCTGGGGCCGACCGACAAGGTCCGCGTCGAGGCGGATGCCCGGGGCAGGATCTCCGTGATCACCGGGGCATCGAATCTGGGGCAGGGAGTGGTCACCGCGATGGCCCAGATATGCGCAGGCACGCTCGGCGTCGGCTATGCCGGGATCGAGGTAACGACCGGGCGTACGGACCGCATCGACGAGGGGTATGGCAGTCATGCATCGCGGACGACCGTCATGACCGGAGAAGCGACCCGCCAGGCGACGGTGGCGCTACGCGGAAAACTGATCGCGCTTGCCGCCGAAAAGCTTCAGGCAGATGTTGCGGCCATAGAGATCGAAGACGGTATCGCCCGCCATGCGGAAACCGGTGCGTCTATCACGATTGCCGACATCGTGCGCGCAAACGGCGACGATATTGTCTCCGCCGAGGGACGCTACGATACGACCCATATGAACTATCCCTATGGTGTGCACGCGGCCGTTGTCGCCGTCGACCGGGAGACCGGTATCGCCCGCGTCGAGAAATTCATGATCGCCTATGATATCGGCTGCGCCATCAATCCGATGACGGTCGACGGCCAGCTCCAGGGTGGACTCGCCCAGGGGATCGGCGGGGCGCTGTTCGAGGAATTCACGTACGACGATTCCGGTCAGCCGCTGTCGTCGACCTTTGCCGATTACATCATGCCCGGATCGACCGAGGTGCCGGGCGCGAGGATACTGCTCACCGAGGATGCGCCGAGCCCCCTCAACCCGCTGGGCATCAAGGGGGCAGGCGAGGGCGGTATCAATGCTGTCGGCGCCGCGATCGCGTCGGCGATTGACGACGCGATCGGAAAGCCGGGGTCGGTGACGGAGCTGCCGGTGACGCCGCGGCGCTTGATGGCATTGCTTGGGTAAGTTCCGGCCGGCAAATTACAATATCGTCGGCTAATCCCGACCTACGCGGCTGCCTGTCCGTTTTCTGCAAACGCATCCGCATTCATGCGCAGCCCATGCGTTCCGGCGCCGCGAACGGCATCGATGATGGCTGACGCGTTATCAGGATCGGCATTGCCGCGCCAGGCGACGTGGCCGTCCGGGCGCACAAGGCAGAGAGTGCATTCGTAAATCTGCGCGGAATCTGCCGCATCCACGTGCGCGACCGTCAACGGCATGCCGCAGTCCGCTGCCGCCTCGGTCAGACTGCGGGCGTCGGGGGCCGAGGGGCCGAGACGCAGCAACGTGAACCCGGCGCCGAACAGATCAAGGGTAGAGCGTCCGTCGGCGAGCGGGACATGTGGGGCGCGCGCGCCGGGGCGTGCGGATTGTTCGTATTCGACAATGGTCAGCGGGGGAAACCCGCTGCCGTCATCGACGCAGACCGACGATGTATCGTAGCGATAGCCGACCGTTATGCCTTCCTGCTCGTATTCTTCGTTATAGCCGCCGGTCTCGATCACGTGCCGCGCGCTCTCCCGCAGGGCTTCGCCCTCGGCGGTGTCCTCGTCGATAGCGGTGCCGGAGGGCAGATCGACCAGTTTTTTGAAATTGGCGGTCGCTTCCTCGTTGTTACGAATGGCGACCGGCTGGCGGTCGGCGAAATAGCTGTCGAGCAACCGGTCGCCGCCCCAGCCATTCAGAACGGCCGCCAGCTTCCAGGCGATATCGACCGCTTCCTGAATACCGGTATTCATCCCGAGGCCGCCGGTCGGCGAATACTGGTGGACGGCGTCTCCGGCCAGGAACACGCGCCCGACATGGTACCGGTCCGCGACCCGGCGGTGACGTTCCCAGGGCAGAATGGACTTCAGTTCATAGTCGATATCGTCCGATCCCAGCGCCCGGCGAATCCAGGTATGGGCATCGAAGTTTTCGGTATCCGTGATCAGTTCGGGGGTCACCATCGACAGTCGCCACAGGCCGCGGCCATCGACGGCGATGAACTGGCCCCAGAAACCGTCCGCGCCGTACAACCAGTACATAATCGCCTGATGTTTCCGGTGAAACCGCATAACGTCCTGGCTCTCGAAGAACATGTTGATGTCGAAGGAGAGCGGGGCATCGCCGTCGATGTTGATACCCAGGGTTTCGCGCACCGGGCTGTCTGCGCCGTCGCACGCGACCATGTATCGGGCGCGGATCGTTTCCTGCCGGCCGGTGTCGCGGTTCTCGATGACGGCCGTCACGCCCGCATCGTCCTGTTCGAACGACCGGAACAGCGTACGGTATCGGGTGGTGACGCAATCGAACGATTCGGCCCGGCGCTGGATAACGGGGTCGAAAAACAGCTGCGAACAGCGCTGGTGGCCTTCGGGGGTATGTCGCCATGGCGGGCGGTCGTCGTAGGACGGATATTCGAAGCCGGATATGCGATATCCGGAAAGGCTGGTCACATAGGCGATGTTCATGGGGTGGCCGGAGGGCCAGCCCGCGCCGCGGATTTCATCCGCGATACCCCACCGACGGCAAAATTCCATCGTTCGCGTGGAGATCATGTTCATTTTAGGGTGGGAGACGGTGCCATCTCTTCGCTCGACGATAAGAGTCTTTATGCCCTGATATCCGAGCTCGTTCGCAACCGCCATTCCAACAGGACCGCCGCCAACGATAAGCACCGGCACGTCGTATGCGCCTGCCATAGCGCCGCCTCCCAGCCGTGGAGCCTCGCTCCGCTGCCCTGACATTGGGCCCGAGGGCCTTTTTTTCCGTCAGAGTCTTTCCGAAGCCGGGGGAACATGCCGGGAATCATATGTTAAATCTAATATAGTTTTCTGATAAACTTATCAGCATTATGCATGATTCATCCTCTATTCGAAATCTCAACGTACGCCAGATGCTCGATCTGCTCGCCGTGGTCGATCATGGCGGCGTCACCGCTGCGGCGCGGTCGCTCAACGTGTCGCAGCCAGCCCTGACGAGGTCTGTGCGCCAGCTCGAGGAAGCTCTCGACGTCAAGTTGCTGGCGCGGGTCGGTCGGGGGGTTGTACCGACACGTTTCGGCCGGTCGCTTGCGCTCCACGCCCGCACCATCGAGGCCGAACTGCGCCATGCTACGCGCGACCTGTCGGACCTGCGTCTTGCCCAGGGCGGGCATCTTGCCATCGGCGCGTCGCCGATCGGAATGGCGACGCTGGTCGGGCCCGCGGTGTCGCGTCTTCATGCGGCGCGCCCCGGCCTGACGGTCGATGTTCGCAACGATGCCTTCGATTTGCAACTCGGTGCGCTCGACCGGGGCGAGCTCGATATCGTTATCGGGACGCTGGCCGGGGGGACGGATTCTTACGAACATCTGGTCGAGGAAGTATTGTTTCAGAATACGTTGTCGGTCATCGTCCGGGGCGACCACCCGCTCACCCAGAAAACCGGTCTGACCTTCGCCGACCTGGCCTCCGAGACCTGGGTGATTGCGCGCGGTTCTGCGACGATCCGCCAGCTTGTTGCCAACGAGTTTCGCTTCGAGGGCAGTGATCCACCCCGGTTTGCGGTCGAAACGGACTCGATGCTATGCGTAAAGGGGTTGCTGCTGTCCGGCGATTTCGTGTGCGCCAATCCACCTGAACTTTTCGCCACTGAGATCGAACGCGGCGTGCTGTGTACGCTGCCGCTCCGGTGGCATTCGGGCGCGCGGTCGATCGGCTTTACCCTGCGTGAGCACGGTACCGTCACGCCGGCGATGAGTTCCCTGATCGAAATACTGCGTGAGCTTGGCCGGCAACGCGCCGAATAATCAACCGCTGTGCATTACCTGCCGGATAGTGTCAGCCCTCGACGACGGCGATGGCCTGAATTTCCACCATCATTTCGGGCTGGGCGAAACCCGCCGCCGTGATCATGGCGCTGCCGGGGAAGTTGCCGTCCGGGAAAAATTCCTTTCGCAGGTCTGTGAACTGGTTGCCATAGCGGGAATCGATGATGAAGACGGTCATCTGCACAATATCGGCGAGGGTTGCGCCGGATTTTTCGAGAAACGCGGCGATATTGGCGAAAGACTGACGCGTTTGCGCCTCGAAATCGCCGGCGAGAGAAACGCCGTCCGGAGTTTGCGGCGCCCCGTATCCCGCCAGCCAGATAATGCGCTGATCGCTGCCCTGGGTAATGACCGCAGGTGAAAAGGAGCGGTTCTTCTGCCAGGTGCCGTGGACGAATTCACGTTTCATGATGTTTCTCCCTGTTTCGGTAGCGGGAAGGAAAGCATGTCGGGGCGCGCGTGTCATCAGGCGGGCGGTCGCCGCCGGATTGCCGGTACGAAAAAGGGGCCCGCGCTATTGTGGCGCGAGCCCCGTCCTCACCTTCGTTTCTTTTCCTGTATCGTCAGGCGGGGTCGACGGCAATCGTGTATCGCGTGCGTGGCGATTGCGCTTTGTCCGATATGCCGCGCCAAGTCCGCTCGGCAAGGTCGCGGTCCTCGAAGGGGCCGATCACGTCGTGAGAGCCGCGGCGCATATTCTCGAAGCGGGTGTCTTCGTATTCGCCGCCGATGATCCAGTAACGTCTGTTGGTCTGCATTGGTCTGTTCCTCTTGAAAAATAGATATCGTGGTCAGGTATGTGTTCTGTCCGGTTACTCTGTGGCGACAGCCTGCGCAGTCGTCGATGCGGCAGCGGCATCTTCGAACTGCGCGGTCTCCGTTGATTCTCCGAGGGCGGTCGTCGACGCCTCGCCGCCGGAAATGGCCTGCGAAACGGCGTCGAAATATCCCGTACCGACTTCACGCTGATGCCGGGTGGCGGTGTAGCCTGCCGTTTCCGCACTGAATTCCGCTTGTTGCAGCTCGGAATAGGCGGCCATGCCGCGGTCGCGATATCCGCCGGCCAGGTTGAACATGCCGAGATTCAGCTGGTGGAAGCCGGCCAGGGTAACGAACTGGAAGCGGTAGCCCATCGCCGCGAGTTCCGTCTGATATGTGGCGATCGTTGCTTCGTCCAGATTGGCCTTCCAGTTGAAGGACGGTGAGCAGTTATAGGCCAGCATTTTGCCCGGGAATTCGCGGTGGACGGCTTCCGCAAAGGCGCGCGCTTCGCCCAGGTCCGGCTTCGATGTTTCCCACCACAGCAGATCGGCATAGGGTGCGAAGGACAGTCCGCGGGCGATGCAATGTGCGAGGCCGGTGCCGTCTTTCAGGCGGAAATACCCTTCCGGTGTCCGTTCGCCGGTCAGGAAGGGGCGGTCCCGTTCGTCGATATCGCTGGTGATCAGTTTCGCCGATTCCGCGTCCGTCCGGGCCATGACAAGCGTCGAGGTGCCCATGACGTCCGCTGCAAGCCGCGCCGCATTCAGGTTCCGGATGTGGGCCTGGGTCGGGATCAGGACCTTGCCGCCGAGATGGCCGCATTTCTTTTCCGACGCCAGCTGGTCCTCGTAGTGAACGCCTGCCGCCCCGGCTTCGATATAGGACTTCATGATCTCGAAAGCGTTCAGAGGGCCGCCGAACCCGGCTTCGGCGTCTGCGACGATCGGCGCGAACCAGTGAATGTCGTTCTCGCCCTGGCGGCCTTCGTTCTCCATATGCTGGATCTGGTCCGCGCGCTGGAACGTGCGGTTGATCCGGGCGCAGAGTTCGGGGCCGGAATTGGCCGGGTACAGGCTCTGGTCAGGATACATGGCCCCCGCGACATTCGAATCGGCGGCGACCTGCCAGCCCGACAGATAGATGGCGTCCAGCCCCGCGCGGACCATCTGCATCGCCTGGTTGCCTGTCATGGCGCCCAGTGCGCGAACGGAATCGCTGTTGTGGAGAAGGTCCCAAAGCCGGTTCGCACCGTTTTCGGCGAGCGTGTGGCGGACGGCGACCGAGCCCCGCAGACGGGCGACGTCTTCCGTCGAGTAATCGCGTTTGATGCCATCGAACCGTCCGGTCGGGAGATCGGCGGGCAGATCGCGGTGGAACCTGTCAAAGTTATTGTCGGTCATCGTATGGTCTCCAGCATGAAGGATTAAGAGGGTTCGTTTCGTCTGTATCTTGTGATGACAATATTGACTGAACGAAAAAATATATCTACAAACTATTGTTATAAAAGGGTTATTTGAGAATATAATGTCTGTGTGTGAATTGTAATTTTGTAAATATTGTATGAGACATAGACGTGGAAATCAGGAAAAGACCAATCCCTTCAACACTTTGCGGATGTCGATATGGAAGACCAGAAACTTTTTGCCGGGCAGCGGATCCGGCGCGTACGGACGGAACGGGGGCTTACCCAGGCCCGAATGGCGGACGACCTCGGGATTTCGACCAGTTACCTGAATCTGATCGAGCGGAATCAGCGTCCGTTGACAGCGCAGACCCTTCTGAAACTCGCCGACGCCTACGAAATCGACCTGAAGGAATTTTCCGGCAGCGGCGAAGCACGCGCGATGACGCAATTGCAGGAAGTGTTTCGCGATCCATTGTTCGACAACCGGATCAGCGATGCGGAGATCAAGGACATGGCGGCGGCCAGTCCGGCAGCGGCGGAAGCGATCAACCAGCTTTTTCATGCCTGGCGGGAAGCCGGCGACAACGCGTCCGAACTTGCCGAACAGCTCGCCGGCGACGGGGGCGGTTTGTCCAGGGACGTATTGCGGTCGCCGGTCGAAGAAGTCCGCGATTTTCTTACCCGGCACGGGAATCACTATCCCGAACTCGAGGAAGCGGCTGAATCGCTGCACGACCGTGCTGCCCTCGTGCGCGAGTCGATGTTCGCGGGGCTGTCCGGGCATCTGACCGGTGCGCTTCAGGTCGGGGTCAATGTGGTGCCCGTCGATGTGATGCCGGACACCCTGCGCCGCTACGACCGTCATCGCCGCCGCGTGTTGCTGTCCGAAGTCCTGACGGAATCGGGACGTGTGTTTCAGCTCGCGGTCGAAATCTGCCTGCTGGAATGCCGCGATATTCTGGACCGGATGATCGACGATGGCGGATTCGGGACCGACGTGGCGCGTCGTCTCGCCCGCGCACATCTTGCCAATTACTATGCCGCTGCGGTGATGATGCCGTATGACCGGATGCTCGCAGCCGCGGAGAGCCTGCGATACGACATAGATCTGATCGCGCGCCGCTTCGGCGCCAGTTTCGAACAGGTCTGTCACCGGCTGACGACCATGCAGCGGCCGGGCTCGAAGGGAATACCGTTCTTTCTTATCCGTATCGACGCGGCAGGAAATGTATCGAAGCGGTTCAGCGCGGGTACATTCCAGTTTGCGCGGCTGGGCGGCGCCTGTCCGCGCTGGAACGTGCATCGCGCCTTTCAGATACCGGGGCGGATATTTACACAGGTCGTCCGCATGCCGGGCGGCGAGACCTATTTCAGCATATCGCGCTCGGTCGAGCGGAGCGGGGCGGCAGGAACCGCCGCCGACCGGTTGCTGGCGCTCGGTCTCGGCTTCGACATCGCCCATGCCCGCCGGGTGGTTTATGCCGACGGGTGCGATCCGGCGAACGAAGGGGCGGTGACACCCATCGGGATAAATTGCCGATTGTGCGAACGTCCCGATTGCAGTGAGCGGGCCCTTCCGCCGATTAACCGCAAGCTGATCGTCGACGAACATCGCCGCGATACGACGCCGTTCACGTTTCTGGACTGAGGACGCTCTGGCCTATCCGGTTCGGAACCCGGCGTGCATACGTCGCTAAGTTGAGTTTTGTCGGCGAAAGCCCTATGTGCTGAACAATGGTTTTTGTCGAAATGCCCATCTGGGAAGCCGGCTCGCGGCTGCTTATCGCCGCAGCGCTCGGCATGGTCGTCGGATTCGAACGCGAATTCCGTCACAAGCCCGCCGGAATCCGGACTCATATGCTGGTGGCGACCGGGTCTGCCGCCTTCATGATCCTGACTCTCGAACTGGCGCTTGGGCCGCTGAAGGTGATCGATCAGGCTTCCGCCGATCCGACACGGATTATCCAGGGCATTATCGGCGGTATCGGGTTTCTCGGCGCCGGGGCGATCATCCAGGGCGGGCGCGAGGTCACGGGCCTGACGACCGGCGCATCCATCTGGGTTGCCGGGGCTATCGGGATCGCGAGCGGCATCGGGTTTGTGGATTTCGCGGTACTGCTCACGGTGATCGTGGTGGCGATCGTCTATGTTATCGGCCGTCTCGAAGGTATGATCATGGATCGCGTCGAAAAATCGACCAGCGCCGAACGGCCGGAGAAGGGACACGATGAACCGGAATAGTATCGCTTTGATCGCAGCCGGGGTCTTTGTCGTCGGCTTGCCCGTCTGGCTGGCACATAGCCTGGTGTCCGAGAGCAGATCGCGCGGATGGACGACCATCAGTGCCGGCACGGTCCGCGAAGCGATAGATGCGTTCAAAAACGAGGGCTTCGATCCAGAAGCGGCCATTGCATCCGGTGTCGCCAGAATTCCGAAGGTTTTCCTGGCGGAACTGCCCGGGGACCTGAAAAACGTCACGAATACCGACCGCCGAAAGGCCCTGTTCGTCTCAATCGTATTGCCGCACGTTTTGCGGGCCAATGACCGCCTGCGCGAAGACAGGGCGCGTTTGTTGCGTCTCCAGGCTGCGCACCGGGCCGAAAAGACCTTTGGCGGCCGCGACCGGAAATGGCTGAAACGGCTGGCCGAGATCTATCGCACCAAGCCGCTCGCGTTTGAAGACCTGTTGCTGCGCGTGGATGTGGTGCCGCCCCGCCTGGCGATCGCACAGGCGGTCCAGGAATCCGGTTGGGGGACATCGCGTTTCGCCCGCGTGGCGAATGCGCTTTTCGGCCAGCACGCGCCGGTTGGCGGCGACGCGATCACCGCCAAGGGCGATAGCGCGGTCGCACTGAAGGCTTTCGCCACGATTCAGCGAAGCGTGCTGGGCTATATGCGGAATCTCAACAGTCACCAGGCCTATGCCCAGTTTCGTACAATGCGTGCGGAGATGCGCGGCAACGGACGGGCACTCGATGCGATCGCATTGGCGGGGTCCCTTGGGCGGTATTCGGAAGAGGGCGCGTTGTATGTCGAGCGGTTGCGCACCGTCATGCAGATGCCCGAGGTCGCTGGTGCCCGGGGCGCCCGCCTGGCCGAGGAAGAATAGATACGGGAAATAGTGGCGTTTTCCGTGGTTTATCCGAGCAGTTTTCTGGCCACCTGAAATCCTGAACCCGCGGTAAACCCGGTCAGTACCGTGCCCCATGCGATATCCATCAGCGTGATCGAAAGCGGCCAGTCCCGCAGCGTCGCATAGTTGGTCATGTCGTAGGTCGCGTAGCAGAAAAACCCGAACAGCGCGCCGGTCAGCGCCGCAGCTTTCCAGTCGACCGCGCCCGCTACGCAGAAATATACGATGCCAGCCACATAGATCGCATAAAACATCGCGGCGGCGGCGATACGGAAGTTTTCCGCCATCAGGTGTCCGATACCGCGCTGGTAAATCGGTTTCGCAACGATCCCGAGCCAGACGAGATCGATTGCCAGGAAAATGACGGTGCAGATGAGCCAGATCATCATCAATTTGGTCATGGGACGGTTTCCATGTTGCTTGCAGGAGGCCGCCGCAGCGGCAGCCATTTCCACTGATACGTACGTTCCGCGATTTTGGGTTTCCCGTGAACTCTTTTTGTATCGAAATCTGCGAAAGGCCATTGTCAGCAAGCGAAACGGGCGCGGGCGGATTTTCCCTGCGATCGGGCCTATACTCCCGATCGCAGGATAAACGAACGGTTTGGAGGGCCCTCATGGGAGGCGGAACGGAACAGAAGATCGGCGTCCGGGAACGGAACCGGATCGACAAACTGCAGCGCATAACCGAGGCGGCGCGCACGCTGTTTGTTGAAAAGGGATTCGACGAGACGACGACACGCGAAATCGCGCGCCGGGCGAATGTCGCGCTTGGCACGCTGTTTCTGTATGCGACCGACAAGCGCGACCTGCTGTTCCTGATCTGCACCGACGAGCTTGAAGACCTGACCGACCGCGCCTTCGATGCGGTGCCGGCGCGCGACCGTCTGATTGACGAACTGATCCATGTGTTCGGATTCTACTATCGGTACTTCGGGGAACAGCCGGGACTGGCACGTTACATCCTGCGGGAACTGACGTTTTTCGTTTCCGGGGTGCAGGGACAGCGATTCCAGGAAAACCGCCGTCGCGTCATTTCGCGACTGGTCGAGCACCTGCGCGATGCCCAGGCGCGGGGGCTGGTGCGGGAAGATGCCGACCCGGAAAACGTCGGCTGGGGAATGTTTGCCATATACCAGGCGGAAATCCGCGAATGGCTGCTCGACGCTTCGCCCGATCCGGAGAAAGGGCTTTTATCGCTGCGCCGGGCCCTCGGGGTTGCGACGGAGGGCTGCATACCGGTAACGGAGCGAAGATAGCCTTGATTAAATGAACATGTTCATTTAAATTTCGGTCAACAAACACAAACGGACGGGGACGGAAATCATGGCAGACAGTAAACCGGCAGCGCTGGTTACGGGTTCGGCAACCGGAATCGGCAGGGCGGAAGCGGTGGCGCTGGCGGCAGCCGGGTACGATGTCGCCGTCAATTACAGCCGCAGTTCGGGCGCCGCTGAAGAAACCGCCGCGGCCTGCGAAGCGGCGGGCGCAAGAACCGTGGTCATCGGCTGCGACGTCGCCGACGACGAACAGGTCAGGGCCATGGTGGCAAAGGCCACCGGCGAATTCGGGCGGCTCGATGCGCTGTGCAACAATGCCGGCATCACCAGTACCGCGCCGTTCAAGGATCTCGACGCCATCGATCTCGACGAATGGGACCGTGTCCTGGCCGTCAATGTGCGCGGCATCGTCCAGGTCACCCGCGCCTGCGTGCCGGCCCTGCGTGAGGCCAAGGGCAGCATCGTCAATACCGCCAGCATTGTCGGCCTTCGGCCGGGTCCGCAGCCGCTGGCCTATTCGACGAGCAAGGCGGCCGTGGTTGCGCTGACCAAGACCCTGGCCCTGGCGCTCGGCCCCGATATCCGCGTAAACGCCGTCGCCCCCGGCTGGATGGAAGGCGAATGGATGGAACGGATGCTGGGCGACAATTACGACAAGCTGATGGGCCGCCGGGCGAAGATGACGCCGCTGAAGCGCTGTGTGACCGCCGAGGACGTGGCGGAAACCGCGCTGAGCCTGATTCAGGGCAACCGTTTCGTCACCGGCGAGATCGTCGTTGTCGATGGCGGTTTCGCCGCGTCGACCTGAGCGGCAGAGGGGAGAGACATCATGCTTGAAGGATTTGTCGGCTTTCCGCCGGAATTCGCGACCCGATATCGTGAAAAGGGATACTGGGAAGACAAGTCCCTGCGCGACCAGTTTTCGGAGAACATTTTCGAGCCGTTTGCAGACCGCGTCGCGGTGATCGACGGCGATGTGTCGGTCACCTATTACGAGCTGGATGTGATTTCGGACAAGCTCGCCCTGAACCTCTGGGATCTGGGGTTGCGGCCGCTTGACCGCGTGGTGGTCATGCTGCCCAACGTGATCGAGTTCGCCTATCTCTATTTCGCGCTGCAAAAGCTGGGGGCAATCCCGATCTGCGCGCTGGCGACCCACCGCTATCACGAGCTTAGCCAGTTTACCGAGATCGCCCAGGCGAAGATGTGCATTGCGCCCGACCGCCAGCGCGATTTCGAATTCGCGCCGATGATCGCGCGGGTCCAGGCGGAAAACCCCTGCCTCACCCACGGTATCGTCCTCGGCGATGCGCCGGCGGGATTCCTGTCCTTCGCCGATCTGCTGGCGCGCCGGCCGAAAACCGCGCCCTCCGTGCTCGACACCATCGAAATCGACCCCACCGATCCGGCGGTTTTCCAGTTATCCGGCGGCACCACCGGCGTGCCCAAGCTGATCCCCCGCACCCATAACGATTACTGGCTGAATTCCAACCTTGCCATCCAGTGTACCGAGGTTCACGCCGACAGTTGCCTGCTGCTGGTGCTGCCGATCGGCCATAACCTGCCGCTGGCCTGCCCGGGCATGCAGGGACTGATGATCAAGGGCGGCCGCGTGGTACTGAGCACCAGCGCCCGGCCGGACGACGTTTTCCGTCTGGTCGAAAAGCACGGCGTGACCCATATCCACGTGGTGCCCGCGCTGCTGATCCGCTGGATCAACGATCCGGGCATCGGCGATTACGACCTGTCGTCGCTGCGCATGATCCAGAGCGGCGGCCAGCGCCTGCAGCCCGAAATCCGCATCCGCACGCGCGAACTGATCCCGTCGGTTTTTGTGCAGGAGAATTTCGGCATGTCGGAAGGCACGCTGATGTTCGTGCGGGTCGGCGACCCGGAAGACGTTCAGCTTGAAACCGTCGGCCGGCCGGTCTGCGAGGACGACGAGGTCCGCCTGATCGACGAAGAGGGCAGGGAAGTGCCGTTCGGCGAAGTCGGCGAACTCAGCGTGCGCGGCCCGTATACGCTGCGGGGCTATTACGGATCGCCCGAACACAATGCCAAGGTGTTCACGTCCGAAGGATTTTACTGTTCCGGCGACCTGCTGCGCCAGCACCCATCGGGAAATTACATGGTGGAAGGCCGCATCAAGGACGTCATCAACCGCGGCGGCGAAAAAATCAGCGCCGAGGAGGTCGAAAACCTGATCCTTCAGTATCCGCCGGTGCAGAACGTTGCCTGCGTTGCCATGCCCGACCCTCTGCTGGGCGAACGCATGTGCGCCTGCGTCATCCCGAAAGTGGGCGAAACGGTAGAATTCGACGGTCTGATCGCCTTCCTGGAGACCAAGGAATTCGCCCGGCACAAGCTGCCGGAACGGCTCGAACTGATGGACGATTTTCCGTTGTCGACCTTCGGCAAGGTCTCCAAGAAATCGCTGGTCGAGATGGTCACCGCCAAGCTCGAAAACAACGCTTAGACAGACGAGGCAATTCCATGCGCATCATCGACCTTCACTGCTATCCCAACACCCAGCCCTGGATCGACTGCCAGGGGCCGTATGTGCGCGCCCTCGCCGAATACTGGGACCGTGAATGGAAGGCCAAGGAAGAAGACGACGTCATCGCCGAGTTCACCGGGGCGGGGGTCGAAGCCGTCCTGGTCGCGCTCGACCTTGAAACCACCATCGATACGCCGCCATGCTCCAACGAATACGTCGCCGGCATGTGGAAACGCCATCCGGACCGGGTGATCCAGGCGTGGGGGGCGGTCGATCCGTTCAAGGGCGCGGTCGCGATCCGCGAAGCGACCGAGGCGATCGAGGTTCACGGCATGCTCGGGTTCCATTTCCACCCGATCATGGGGCATTTCGCGGTAAACGACCGGCAGCACTATCCGCTGTTCGAAACCATCAGCGCCTTGAAGGCGCCGGTGATGATCGATGTCGGCACCACCGGCATGGGGGCGGGGATCCCGGGCGGCCTCGGGGCTAAAATCCGCCACGCCCATCCGGCCGCGATCGACGAACTGGCCGCCGATTTCCCCGATCTTACCATCATCGCCGCCCATCCCGGCTGGCCGTGGGTGGACGAAATGACGGCGGTGGCGCTGCACAAGGGCAATGTGTTCTGGGAAATGTCAGGCTGGGCGCCCAAACATTTCCCGCCGCAGCTCAAGATCGACATGCGCGCACGACTGCAGGACAAGATCATGTTCGGCAGCGACTACCCAAGCCTGCCCTATGAGCGCATTTTCCGCGAATGGGACGAGCTCGGCTACAAGCCCGAGGTGATGGAGAAAATCTATCACGGCAACGCGGAACGCGTGCTGGGGCTGTAATTTTCGTGTAAATACACGGTATTGGTGGTTTTCTGCCTTTCGTCCCGGCGAAAGCCGGGGGCTTTTCGAAGCGCGACTGCGCTTTAACAGATTCCGGCTTTCGCCGGAATGACGACTGTTACGCCGCGATCTCCAGAATTTTCGCCACCTCCGGCCAGCTTTTCGCGCCGTTGTTTTTGAGGTCCGCCGTCAGGTGGTCCGGCATCCAGTCAAGAAACGACGGTGCAAATGTCGGTCGTTTCTTGATGCGGTCCAGCCAGCTGGCGACGCCGGGCAGGCGGCCGGCTTCCCACATAGGCTGCATCGACATCATGTCGAGTCGCACCACGTAAGGTGTCATCGCGATATCGGCGAAGGTGAACCGATCGCCTGCCAGCCAGGCCGAACTGGCGAGGGCGTCTTCCATCTTTTTCAGATAGCGGTCATAGAGTTCCACTGTCTTTCGGGCATCCGGAGCTTCGAACCCGTCGCGGACAAATACCTTTTTTCGTTCGTGCCAGTCGGCCGTGACCGAAAACGGGGGTGTCGAATTGAGGAATTCCTGCACCTTTTCGGGACCGAGGCGCTGAATGGTGTGGCGGTGCGACGACATGAACGTCATGGCGCCGCAGGCGGGGTGCAGGTCTTCGTCCACCGCCTTGGTCCAGTATCGAACCTCGGCGCGCATCACCGGGTCTGCGGGGCGGATCTGGCGTTCCGGAAACACGTCGTCGAGATATTCGCAGATATTTGTGGAATCCCGGATGATCGTTCCGTTATGCACAAGGGTCGGGACGACGGCCTTTGGGTTCAGCTTTATGTATTCCGGGTCGAACTGCTCGCCTTTCAGGATGTCGATATAGCGGCCCTCCCAGGGAAGGTCCTTCTCCGCCAGGTAAAACCGCACCTTCGCGGCGCAGACGGACGATCCGTGGTGATAGAGTTCAAGTTTGTCTGACACGATATTTCCCTCCCTGAGAACGGATCAAAAGCTATCGTCGGCGTACTGCGTTGTCATTCCTGCGCGCCCGCTATCGCGGCGTATAAAGCCTAATGCGGCACGGTTTCCAGGTATTCAGCGCGCTTCGCCGCCACGGCGTCGTAAATCTTTTTGCCGGAGCCGCCCATCGTCGCGATATCGTCGTCGTTCAGTCGACCCGGAATGCACTTCGCGGCGCTGGGGCGCGCCTTGGCGCGTTCCCACCATTCGGCGACACGCGGACGATCGTTCATCCAGATATCGATCAGGTTGAGGTATTCGATCCGCCAGACGTAAGGAATCATGTTGATATCGGCGAGGGTGAACATGTCGCCCAGCAGCCACGGCCCGCCGGAGTCTTCCAGCGCCGCGTCCATGGCCTTGAAGGCTTTTTCCCAGTTGCCGATGGCCTGGAATACATAGGGGCTGTCGACGCCGAGCTCGTAGGTCGACATGAAACGCGCCCGCTTGCTCGGATCGCCGACATTGGCGAAGCGGGTTTCGCGCTGTTCGTCGGGCATCTGTTTCATTTTTTCGCGGAACATGGCGGAAAACGACAATTCCCGCGTCGCCTCGAAAATGCTCTCGTCGACCAGCTTGGAAAACTGGCGCATTTTCGTCTTGAGATACGGATCATCCGGCACCAAAGGCCCGCCTGAACCCGTGTCCGGCCAAATCTCGTCCACATATTCGCAGATCAGCGACGATTCCGGGATCGCGCGCCCGTCATGCACCAGCGTCGGCACCACCCCCTTGGGGTTCAGCTTCAGGTATTCCGGGTCGAACTGCTCGGCCGCGAACAGGTTGATCAGATGTTCGTCATAGCCTAGATCCTTTTCGGCCAGGGTGATGAAGACCTTCTGCGTGCAGATCGAATTGTGGAAGGTGTAGAGGGTGAGCATGGATTGTGTCCCGCGTATCGGTGTTACTGTCACCGTCAATATTCAGTAATCCGGCGCATAATAATAGCTGTCACCCCGGATTTATTCCGGGGCCAGTCTTCGGGGAGTGAGGTTTTATGGATCCCGGCACGGGGGCCGGGATGACAGGTGGTAATTGCAACTATAACCGTCTCCTCCGCGCAGGCAGGCAGCCTAAGTCGGCGGGGTGTCGATCTCGCAAACACCGCTGATCCAGCAACCCGTTACGGCGCCGCTGTTTTGTTCGAAACGAACGTGAATCTCGGAGGGGTGGCTCATCGCCTCGCCCTGGCGGATGGTAATGGCAGTATCGGCGGCGGCCATGCCCCAGTCGAGCAGGCCGAAGGCGAGCGCGGCCGCGGCAATGCCGGTCGCGGCGTCTTCGGGGTAGCCCGATGCGCGGGGAAACTGGCGGGCGTGAAAGCGCCCGGGGGCATCGCCCGCCGCGAACGGGTATAGCCCGGTCGACCCGATGACGGCACAGATCAATTCCATCCGGGCGAAATCCGGCGCCAGGCCGTCCAGTATCTCCCGGTTCTTCAGGGCGATGAGTGTTTTTATCCGGCTGGTGCTGGCGTTCAGAATATCGGGCCGGGCGAGATCGCCGCTTGATATACCCAGAATATCGAGAATTTCCGGCACGTTTGCGCCCGGCACCGCTTCTACGACGCCTTTGGGCTGGGAGATGGCGATGGGGCCGGTTTTCGGCACGCGCCCGGTGACGCGTCCGCTCAGGGTGTCGATCAGCACGGTTTCCCTGTTGAGAAGGCCGGCCTGTCGCAGGACCCAGAGCGCGCCGATGGTAGCGTGGCCGCACATTTCCATTTCATGGCGCGGCACGAAGAACCGGAACCGGAAATCGGCGTCGCTATCCGCCTC
>CAXBCP010000013.1:0-118242 GCA_963974055.1 uncultured Rhodospirillaceae bacterium | reverse complement strand
TTTGAATCACAAATAACCCGATTCAGGAATCCCCTAATTGAGTACCGACCCTAGCGCGCCGAAGTCAACATCCTAAAGCATTTTTGAACGCCCGGGTAATTCAGTACCCGGGCGTTTCATCATATCGTGAGGTTGAATATCGTCGGGTTAGGCGGCGACCTGACGATCCGATCCGGTGTCAACATTCCGGTAGTCAACGCGTTCCTCGTAAGACCTTACGTCGACAAGAAACCTTTCCAGCAATTCATCGAGATCCCTGGTTTCGCCGGCGAGGTCTTCTGCCGATCGGTGCAGATCTTCGACGGCACTGGTGGTCTGATCCGCTGCTGTGTTGACCGTTTTGATGTTGTCGGTCACCTGGCGTGTACCGGTTGCGGCACCGCTTGCACTCTGCGCGATTTCGCCTGTCGCAGCCTTTTGCTGAACAACCGCTTCTGAAATCGCGTCAGTGCACTCGGCGACACGGTTGATGGTCGAGCTTATCTCGTTGATTGCTCCTACGGCAACGCCGGTTGCCTGCTGGATTTCGTTTACCTGTTCGGAAATATCCTCGGTCGCTCTGGCAGTCTGGTCGGCGAGGGATTTGACCTCGGTCGCGACCACTGCGAAGCCTTTGCCGGCTTCCCCCGCACGGGCGGCTTCGATCGTTGCATTAAGCGCCAGCAGATTGGTCTGACTTGCGATATCGTTGATCAGATTGACCACTTCGCCAATTTTCTGTGCCGCTTCGTCGAGAACGACAACACCCTCGCTGGCACGTCGGGCTTCTTCAACGGCCTTTTCGGCAACTGCGGCGCTGTCTGCCACAATTGTTGAAATTCTGTCGCCCGATGAAGACAATTCTTCTGCAGCCGCGGCAACGGTATCGACGTTGGATGCCGCTTGGTCCGACGCTTTGGACACGGCAGCGGCGCTGTTCGATGTGTTGTCTGCGTTCGTTTTGATGGCGTCGCCGGTGCTCCGGACTTTCTCCAGGGCGGCCAAAAGCGATTCCATGTAGAACGATATCTGGTGTTCGTAGGCACGCGATACAAAGCGAATGTATTCCGCGCGATCGGTCGCCAACTCGCTTGCTGTTTCGAATACGGCGGCGCGTTCTGCCTCCGCCAGGGCGCGTTCCTCCGCAACGCGTTTTTGCTCCGCGGCTGTTTTCTGTTCGGCGTCCCGCGTTTGCGCTTCGAGACGACGATTTTCCTGCAGCTTTTCCTTGAACACCTGAAGCGCGCCCGCAATCTGCCCTATTTCATCACCGCGGCCCTGAAACGGGATTTCCGTTTCGAGATCCCCCTGAGCGAGGTTGTCCATAGCGCGTGTGACGTTGCCGATCGGTCGGCTGATAACGCGTCGAACGAATAAGGTCAGGAGCCCGCCAACGAACAGAACGACCATGCTGGCGACGATAAGAGCCCGGAACGCCGCTGAGCGTGCCTCTGCCTGAATCTTCTCGAGACTCCATGCAATCGCCAGGGTGCCGAGAAATTTACCGCCTTTGCTCATTACAGGAACGATGGTGACGACGTGGGATTCCGCATGTTGCAGAACCGTACCGGCCCCTGCAGTCTCGGCGGTCAGGGCCGCACCGGAAAGGTCGTATGTTTTCAGTTCCTCGGAGGCGAATTTGTTTACCGTTCGACCGTCAGCAGAGAATGCAACCAGTCCTGCGAATCCGGTCTGGCTGTCATTCGCGAATTTTTTATAAGCGTTCGCTATGACGGCCGGTTTTTTCCACCGGAGCGCGCCCGGGATCTGAGATGCGAGCAATTCCGTAATCGAGGCGGCACTCGACTGTGTCTGCTCGAGAATACGGTTCTGGGCCGATCCATATTGCAGGGTTGTCTGGGCGGCGATGCCCAGAGCGACGGCGACGGCGATAATTGCCGCCGCCTTTCGCCCGATGGTCCAGAATGTTCCCCGTTCAGGCGGGCCTTCGTTTTGCTGGGGGTTTTTTTCAGTTCTCGGTTCGGCCGGTTCACTGGTTTTTGTGATCATATTGATTGTTGCCCTATAAACGGAGACTCAGTCAGACCTCAATTGTTGCGGGGTCGCTATTCGACCAGTTGTTCGACGTTTACCCCAATGGTGACCGCGCCGATAACCTTGCCGTTGGCCGGGTCCACAATCGACATGCTGAGCTGAGATTGAAGCGTCTGAGACGATTCGTCGGTTTTAACCTTGCCGATATGAACGGCTTTCGGCCCGGCACTGTACGTTTTTTGCCATTTCGCTTCGTCACCCTGCCAAAAATCCGACGTCGGGTCGCTCTGGCCGACATTCAGCCCTTTGTTGTCCATGACGAATATCTCGGAATACAGGCCGGCGGATTCGCTTTTGACTTTCTTCAGATACGCGGAAAGAGCGTTGGCCAGAATCTTTTGTGACATGGGGCCGCCGCCGGATTTGATTTCGGCGCGCCATGTCTTGTCCATCTTGTCTATATCGCCCTGGGTGATCGCGGCGTTCGCCGCGTTCTGGGCGTTGACGGCGTCAACCAGGATTGGGCTTGCCGTCCAGACCGCGACTTTTGTTGCGGCCAGTTCCTTGATCGGAGCAATATGATCTTCCTCCGCTGCGGCGGGGCCGGCGAAAAGGGCCGTTGCGACGAACGCGGCGGCCGCACAACGATAGAATGGATGTTTCATGGGGTTTCCTTATGTCTGTCGATTGACGTTCGGAACCTTGAAGGATCGCCAAGACATCCGAACCGTCAGGCAGTCTGAAGGAATACCTTTAAGCGATAGTAAAACGTTCGAATTATATGTAGGTCAATTGTATTACATTCGTCAGTTTAGCGTCTCGTTGCCGTATACGCCCCAGATATGGGCGCGGCGCATCCAGCCCCGTTGTTTGTCGATCTCCACCCGGCACCATTGGCCTTCGCATTCCAGAATGCGGGCGATGACCTTCTCCATCACACGCGCCATCATCGCGGCATTTGAATCCGGTTTGCGGCGCAGCGGCTGTACACCGCCCTTAACGACCGCTGTACGTTTCCCCGACAGCATGGTGCGATGCACCCAGCCTTCTGTTCCCTGCCAGTCGCGCACTTTGCGCCAGTTTTCGAACTCGGCGACGATTTCGATCGGCATGTACCGCTGTACGAATATCCAGTCGACCGGATAGCGGATGCCCGGCCCGGTCCGGAGATGAACCTTGTTCGCCCGAAGCGAGGCGAAGCGCGGCAATGGCAAACCGGTGTCGGCAATAAGCGTTACAGGTGTCGCCATCAGCACGCAGGCGATCAGTAAGGTTGAAATCACAAATCTGAGGGAACGCATCATGGCGGCCATTATAACCGCCTGCGTGAATCGCTCCATGCCTTCGATAGACCTGCTGGCCCGGCGATGCGACGGTCGCACCAAAGTATTCAGACACACGGACGAATACCGGACGAATCCTTAGGGCGAACCGGCCCGCGGCCCCGGCAACGTCTCTGGACAACTGCGCGCTGCCCTGATACGCCAGATACGAAAACCAAAGGGAGACCGGCCGGGTATGGCCAGAAAAAAACCAGTCGTCATCGTTACACGTACCCTGCCGCGCGACGTGGAAACGCGGATGATGGAGCTGTTCGAGGCACGCCTGAACGCGGCCGATACGCCCATGTCGGCGGATGACATCGTCGCCGCCGCAGAGGGCGCCGATGTTCTCGTGCCGACGGTGACCGACAGGATCGATGCCGACCTCATTGCCCGCCTGCCTGAATCAATCGGACTGATCGCCAATTTCGGGGTCGGGGTCAATCACATCGACCTCGATGCCGCTGCCGCCCGCAAGATTGCCGTCACCAATACCCCGGGCGTGCTGACCGACGATACGGCCGACATGACCGCCTGTCTGTTGCTGGCCGCCCCCCGGCGTCTGACCGAAGGCGACCGGCTTGTCCGGTCCGGGAAATGGCAGGGCTGGTCGCCGACCTTCATGATCGGGCACCGGATTTCGGGAAAGCGTCTCGGCATTATCGGCATGGGGCGGATCGGCCAGGCGGTTGCCCGGCGGGTGCAGGGCTTCGGCATGACGGTCCACTATCACAACCGGCGGCGGCTCCATACCGAGATCGAATCCGAACTTGAAGCGACGTATTGGGAAAGCCTCGACCAGATGCTCGCCCATATGGACTTCATTTCGATCAATTGCCCGCATACGAAGGAAACCCATCACCTGCTGAACGAAGAACGCCTTAACATGTTGAAACCGCATGCATTTGTGGTGAATACGGCCCGCGGCGAGATCATCGACGAGGCCGCTCTGGCGCGGTTGCTGGCGGACAGAAAGATCGCCGGTGCCGGGCTCGACGTCTACGAGCGCGAACCGGAAATCGAACCTGCGCTGCTCGGGCTCGACAATGTGGTGCTTGCGCCGCATCTCGGTTCCGCTACCCATGAAGGCCGCATCGCAATGGGTGAAAAGGTCATCGTGAATATACAGAGCTTCGTCGACCGGCATACCCCGCCCGACCGGGTATACGAAGTCTGAACCGGCGCCTGCGATCAGACGTAGAGCATCGCCCCGTCGCCCGACGCATCCGACAGAAAACTGACGGCGCTGCCCGCTGCGATAACGATATCGTCGCGCAGGTCGTCCGCGTCCAGCTTTTCGGCCCGAAGCCCCAGTTCGCACACCATGAACGTTGCCTGCAGTTCGCGGCAGGCGTCGAGCAGATCTTCGAACGTGGCGAGCCCTTCCGACGCCAACGCTTTATCCCGTCCGGCACTGGCGGCATCCTCGGCCCACCTCCGGGTCAGCGCGCGCGTGCCCGCCATGGTGAAAAACAGCGTCACCGGTTTGCCGACGGCAAGGGCGGCGCTTGCCAGGACCAGCGCGTAATGGACCCGGTCGAAATCGCCGGACTGAATGATAAGCGACAGCTTGTCGGGAGACGCCATTACGCGGCGAAGGCCGACAGGTCGGAAATCGACGGGGCATCGCCGCAGAGCGGGCAATCCGGATCCCGCGGCAGTTTCATCTTCTGCACTTCGGCATAGAGCGCATCGTAGATCAGCAGCCAGCCCGCAAGACTGTCGCCGATCCCCATTATTTCCTTGAGCACCTCGACCGCCTGGAGCGAGCCGACCATGCCGGCCAGCGCGCCGAGAACGCCGCCTTCCGAACAGCTCGGCACCAGTCCCGGTGCCGGCGCTTCGCGGTAGAGGCAGCGGTAACAGGGATCGCCGCCGCCGACCCCCGACCGGAAGGTCGCGATCTGGCCTTCGAACCGCAGAATGGACCCCGAAACCAGTGTCTTGCCGGCCAGGTGGCAGGCGTCGTTCACCAGAAAACGGGTTTCAAAATTATCGCTGCCGTCGGCCACAAGATCGTACCGGGCGATCAGCGCCGATGCGTTTTCGGCGGTCAGGCGGACGGGATGCGGAACGAAGCCGATATCCGGATTTATGCCGTGGACCGTGCGCCCGGCGCTGTCGACCTTGGCTGTGCCGATTGCATCCGTCGCGTGGATGACCTGCCGTTGCAGATTGGACAGATCGACGACGTCGTCATCGACGACCCCGAGCGTGCCGACGCCGGCGGCGGCAAGATACATCAGCAGCGGCGCGCCGAGCCCGCCGGCGCCGATCACCAGGACGCGCGACTTCAGCAGCTTTTCCTGCCCAACCCCGCCGACTTCCGGCAGGACGATGTGGCGGGCGTAGCGCTGTATCTGGTTTTCCGTGAAATCCATGCGGGGGCGCCCCTTCAGGTGCCGGTCGAACCGAACCCGCCGCTGCCGCGCGCCGTTTCGGGCAGTTCGGCGACTTCCGTGAAGCTGGCCTGCGTGACCGGCGCGATGACCATCTGCGCGATGCGCATGCCGCGTTCGATCTCAAACACCGCATCGCCGAGATTGACCAGGATCACTTTTACTTCGCCGCGGTAATCGGCATCGACGGTACCGGGCGTGTTGAGAACCGTGACGCCGTTCTTGGCCGCCAGTCCCGATCGCGGGCGGACCTGCGCCTCATACCCGGCTGGCAGTGCGATCGCGAGGCCGGTCGGCACCATGGCGTGTTCGCCCGGCGCCAGGGCCATGGGTGTATCGATCGCGGCGGCGAGGTCCATACCGGCCGATTGCGCGGTCTCATAGGCGGGCAGCGGCAGATCCGCGTTATGGGGCAAACGGGTAACCGCGATATCGACCTGCGTCATTCGGCAGCCTCTGTGGTGGGGGCGAAATACTCCGCGATGCGCGTTGCGAGCCGGGCGGCGACGTCGGTCTTGGCCATCGCGGGCCAGTTTTCCGCGCCGGCTGCGGTGATCAGATGCACGGTGTTGGCGTCGCCGCCGAAGGTGCCGGTAGCGGGGGATACATCGTTGGCGACGATCCAGTCGCATTCCTTGCGGACGCGTTTGGCAATTGCGTTAGCGACCACGTCGTCGGTTTCCGCGGCAAACCCGATTACCAGACCGGGGCGCTGGTTTCCGGCGGCCGACAGTGCGGCCAGGATGTCCGGGTTTTCAACCATTTCCAGGCTCGGCGGCGAGGCACCCTTTTCCTTCTTGATCTTGCGGTCGCCCTGCGTTGCCGGACGCCAGTCGGCGACTGCCGCGGCGCAGACCGCGATATCGGCCGGCAGCGCCGCCACGCAGGAATCGTACATGTCGCGGGCGGATTCGATCCGCAGGATTTCGACCCCGGCGGGATCGGGCTCGTCGGTCGGCCCCGTCACCAGGACAGTCTTCGCGCCGAGGCCTGCCAGCGCGGCGGCGATGGCGTGGCCCTGCTTGCCCGACGACCGGTTCGCGATATAGCGGACCGGATCGATCGCTTCATGGGTGGGCCCGCTGGTAACGATGGCGCGGCGGCCCGACAGCGGGGCCGAGGCCGCGAAATAGGTCTCGATCTCGGCGACGATCTCGAGCGGCTCAACCATGCGGCCTTCGCCGAATTCGCCGCAGGCCATCGCGCCTTCGGTCGGCCCGGCAAACCGTACGCCGCGGGATTTAAGGGTCGCGACGTTGTCGCGTGTCGCGGCGTGTTCCCACATGCGCACGTTCATCGCCGGTGCGACCATCACATCCTTGTCGGTGGCGAGCAGCACCGTGGTCGCCAGGTCGTCGCCGATGCCCTGCGCCATCTTCGCCATGATATTGGTCGTTGCCGGCGCCACGACTACGAGGTCGGCGTCGCGGGACAACTGGATATGGCCCATCTCGGCTTCGTCGGTCAGCGAGAACAGATCGCCGAAGACCCGGTCTTCGCTGAGCGCCGAGACCGAAAGCGGCGTCACGAACTGCGTGGCCGACTCCGTCAGCACGCAGCGCACGGCGGCGCCCCGGTTGCGCAGGCGCCGGATCAGGTCGAGGCTTTTATAGGCCGCGATACCGCCGGAAATTATCAGAAGAATGCGTTTGCCGTGGAGCATCTATCGCCCCTGCTGTCGCTGGAAAGTCGGTAACCTAATGATTTTAAAGCGTTTCGGCAACATAATGCGCTCAATCGAAATTCGCGACGGCAACGACCGCCGCCGCCGCTGCAAACGCCCAGATCCGCCAGCTTCCGCCCCGCCGCTGGCCCCTGGCGAAGGATTCGAGCGATGCCGGGTCGATCTTCAACCCGTTGCGCGCCGCCGAACCGATCGATCCTTCCATGTCGGCGATCAGCTGCGGCAGCCGCTCCAGCGTGGCCAGCATATCTTCCGCCGCTTCGCGCATCCGCGCCTCAGGCCCCATATTCTCGATCATCCAGTCCTCGATCAGCGGGCGGGCCAGTTCCCACATGTTGATATCGGGATAGAGCTGGCGACCGGCGCCTTCGGCGACGAGCATCGTTTTCTGTAGCAGCAGCAACTGGGGCTGGGCCTGCATCTGAAACTTTTCGGTGACGGTGAAGAGTTGCGCCAGCAGCCGGGCAAGCGAGATTTCGCTCAGCGGCAGGCCGAGAATGGGTTCTGCAATCGATCGCGCCGCCTGGGCGAATTCGTCCGCCGACTGGTCCGCCGGCACATAACCGGCACGGATATGCACGTCCGCCACGCGTCTGTAGTCGCCGGTAAGGAATCCGTGCAGCATTTCGGCGAGGTATTGCCGGGTGCGGCGGTCGAGCCGCCCCATGATGCCGAAATCGACCGCATGGATGACGCCGTCATCGTCGACGAAGATATTCCCCGGGTGCAGGTCGGCATGAAAAAAACCGTCGCGGAACACCTGCAGGAAGAACGCCCGCGCGAAATTCGCGACGATCGTCTCGCGATCGGGGCCCAGGGCGTCCGCGTTCAGATCGTTCATCGGGGTCGCATCGATCCAGGCGGTGGTCATCACGCGCCGGCCGGTGCGCAGCCAGTCGACGGCGGGGACGGAAAACGTCGGATCGCCGTCGAAGTTCTCGCGCAGCTCGTCTGCGGCGGCTGCTTCGAAGCGCAGGTCCATCTCGATCTCGACCGACCGGATAATGGTGTTCACCGCTTCGACCGGGCGCAGGCGCCGGAGGTCCGGGCGCAGGTTCTCGAAACGGTATGCCGCCCAGCGCGCGAGTTCGAGGTCGCGGGCAAAGGCCGCTTCGATGCCCGGGCGCAGTACCTTGATCGCGACGGTATCGCCGTCCGGCGTCACCGCTTTGTGGACCTGCGCGATCGATGCCGCGGCAATCGCCGTATCGTCGAAAGACGCGAACAGATCGTCCACCGGTCTGCCGAGCTCCGCGGCAATCGCGGCCCGGGCGTCGGATCCGTCAAAGGCGGGCAGGTCGTCCTGAAGGGATGTCAGGTCGTCGGCAAGTTCGTCGCCGACCAGGTCGGGGCGGACCGACAGCGCCTGGCCAAGCTTTACGAAGGCCGGTCCCAGCACCGTCATCGCCGCGGTCAGGCGCTCGCCCGGTCGCATTCGGCGGAATTCCCGCCTGCGCGGGGCGATCAGCACCAGCCGCAGCATGCCGAGGACGATTTTGGGAACGCCGAGCCGCTCGAACGGAAACAGCGCATCGTGGCGCGCCAGTATACGGGCGACCGTAACTACACGGCGAAAATGGCGCAGGCCTGTAAACATGTCTCAGACACGCCAGCCTGAATGCATCCAGACAATGCCGCCGGACATCGGTGTCTGGGTGATGTTGCCGAACCCGGCATCGGCCATTTCCGCGGCCAGGCGATCCGGTTCCGGGAATGTGCGGATGCTCTCCGCGAGATACGCGTATGAATCGCGGTCGCCCGCAACCCGCTGGCCGAGCCACGGCAGCACTTTGAAAGAATACATGTCGTAGACCGGTTTCAGCTGCGGCAGGACGGCGGGGCTGAATTCGAGACAGATAAAATGCCCGCCCGGCTTCAGCACGTCGCGCATTTCCGCCAGCGCCTGCGTCCGGCGCGTCACGTTGCGCAAACCGAATACGATCGTGCAGGCCTCGACGCTGGACCGGGCGACGGGCAGGGCCGCGGCATCGCCGCATATCCGTGCCGGTCCCTGCGCGACACCGCGGTCGAGCGACCGGTCGCGTCCCGCCAAAAGCATTTCGCGGTTGATATCGCAGATCACGGCGCCAGCACCGCCGCGTTTGAGAAAGCCTTCGGCGATATCGCCGGTGCCGCCGGCAACGTCGAGCAGCGTCATACTAGGCCTCGGCGCCAGCCGGTCGAGCAGGGCCGCTTTCCACAGCCGGTGCAGCCCGCCCGACATCAGGTCGTTCATAAGATCGTATCGGTGCGCCACGGAATCGAACACGCCGCGCACCATCGACGTGTGGTCCGCCGGACCGACCCGGCGAAAGCCGAAATCGATCCTGTCGCCGTCCCCCGCATCTTCGGGGCCGGGGTGTTGATTTGTCTCTGATTCCATGTGTTTGAGGATAGCGCGCACGGACGCTTCCCGCTACCTTCTGAATATGCCCGAACTCCCCGAAGTCGAAACTGTACGCCGCGGTCTGGCCGAGGTCATGGAAGGCCGCCGGGTTGAGCGCGTCGAGGTGCGGCGTTATGACCTGCGCATTCCGGTGCCGGAGGATTTCATCGACCGGCTGCAGGGCCGAACGCTCGAAAAACTGGGCCGCCGCGCCAAGTATCTGGTCGGCGAATTCGACGACGGCACCGTTCTGCTGGCGCATCTCGGGATGTCGGGGCGTATGGTCATCGAAACGCCGGCAGACCGGCCCGGCGGACCCGCCTCAGGGCCGGGCCGCTTTGTCCACGATCCCGGCGGCCACGGCGCGCATGAACACATTGTATTCCACGTCGGAAACGGCACCGTAATCCGGTTTTCCGATCCGCGCCGTTTCGGCCTGATGACCCTGACCGACCGCGACAGCTTCGACGATCACAAGCTGATCCGCCATCTCGGGCCCGAACCCGTCGGGCCGGCCTTCACGGGCGCGGTGCTGGCGGCCCGGCTGAAAGGCAGGAACACACCGATAAAGTCCGCATTGCTGGATCAGCGCGTTGTTGCCGGGGTGGGGAATATCTATGCCTGCGAAGCGTTGTACGCGGCCGGTCTGTCGCCGCGCCGCAAGGCATCGACCGTGCAGGGCGCGCGCGCCGACCGACTTGCCGCGGCCGTGCGCGAGGTGCTGGACGAGGCGATCGCCGCCGGCGGCTCGTCGCTGAAGGATCACGTGGCGCCGACCGGCGAACTGGGCTATTTCCAGCACAGTTTCAAGGTCTATGGGCGAACGGGGGAGCCCTGTCCGGACTGCGACTGCGGCGATGCGGTCCAACGGCTTGTGCAGGCGGGCAGATCGACGTTTTATTGCGCGCAACGGCAAAGGTAGGCGAAAATGACCAATATGAAATGGCGGCGTATCCTTTCGGGCATGGTTGTCGGGGGATTCCTGCTCGGATTTCCGGGCCTCGCGTCGGTTGGAGCGGCGGCGGACTTTTTCAGTTCGGTCGACGACCTGCCGCTGGCCCCCGGCCTGTCGGAGGCGGTTGAACAGGGCGTTGAATTCGACAGCCCTGCGGGCCGTATCGTGACGGCAGTCGCCGTCGGCCGGGGCGGGAAAACCCCCGGGGTGGCGGCCGTGCAGGCGTTCTATCGCGATGCCCTGCCGCCGCTGGGCTGGAAAATGGTGTCCGGCGATACCTATGCGCGCGAAGACGAACGTCTGACGGTTAACATCGGTATGGATGGCGGGCGTGTTACGGTGCGGATACGTCTGGTTCCCGCCGGGGCCGAATAGACTGTGGGGCCGGGCAATTAATCGCCTGTCGCGCCGCGGAAACCCTTGACGCCGCCCCACTTCCCTCGTAAAAACAGCGCCCGTTTCAGAGGAAATTCGATGGCTAATACATCATCCGCGAAAAAGCGCGTCCGGCGCGACGAACGCAAGACAGCGACCAATATCAGCCGGCGCAGCCGCATCCGTACCTTCATCAAAAAGGTCGAGACCGCGATTGCGACAGGCGACAAGGATGCCGCAAATGCGGCGCTCAAGGACGCTCAGCCCGAGTTGATGCGTGGCGTCACCCGGGGTGTCGTGAACAAGAATTCGGCATCGCGAAAGATTTCTCGTCTTTCCCGGCGCATCAAGGCGATCTGACTGTCGCCGGAACGGCGATAGCTCTTTAGAGTCAATCGCTTCTGAGGAAAATGGTTAAGGGCCGGCTTTTTGCCGGCCTTTCGCATTTCCGCAAATAGCTGCAAACCCATGCTCACAGCGGCTTTCAGCGTTCGTCCACAGGTTATGCACCGTTTTATTCCGTTCCATTCTGTCAACCCCATAAATTCCCCCGAATCGAAAATATTTTCGCGAGAACCTGTATTCCACCCGTTGCACCTTGGGATTGTCACGGTTACAGTTGACCTACGGTTCGACAGGGCGGACCGTAAAGACTAAGAAATAACGACGTATTCATCGTTCTTTTGCTGTTAAAGGCAACTAAATTTTAGCCGCTTACTTGCCGTGTATTTGGGTGATTAAGCAATGGCAATAAATGCAGCGTATTCGCGGGCGCCATCCAACAGGCGCCGTCAAGAGGGGGCAATTAATGAGTCAGGCATCCGGATCCGGAGTAGCCGCCGCAGGGCAGGTAAACAGCGTTGGCTACGCCGGGGATGTTGACGTCACGGAAGCCTGGGAGGCCGTAAAAGGCAATCCCGGCGCCGTGCTTGTTGACGTGAGAACACAGGCTGAATGGAGTTTCGTCGGGGTTCCCGACCTTTCGGAAAGCGGCAAAGATCCCGTTCTGGTCGAATGGCAGACCTTTCCGACGATGGAAATCAATGCATCGTTCGTGGCAACGGTAAGCGCCGCTGCGCCCGATAAATCGGCGCCGGTCTATTTCCTGTGCCGGTCCGGCGCGCGGTCCAAATCCGCCGCCATGGCGATGACGCAGGCGGGTTATGCGACCTGCTACAATATCAGCGACGGCTTCGAGGGGTCTCCGGACTCCCAGCGGCATCGCGGTTCGGTCAATGGCTGGAAAGCCAATGGTTTGCCCTGGATTCAGGGGTGATCTGATGGCTGAAAACGGATTAAGTCAGGATATTAACGCCCGCTGGACACGTGTTCGCGGGGTTTTGCGCGCCGAAGTCGGCGATTCGGCCTATAAAAGCTGGCTGAAGCCGTTGAATCTCGTCGAATTTTGCGACGGCGTGGTCAAATTGTCGGTTCCGACCCGGTTTATGCGGGACTGGGTGGCAAATCATTACGGCGAGCGGATCTCGGCGCTTTGGGCGGACGGCAATTCCCCGGTTTCGGATGTCGATATCTTCGTTCTCGCCGACAAGGAGGATGTGCGCGGCACTGCAGTCGCCAAGCCGCCCGCCGAATCCAGCGTTCGCGCATCGGAAGGCGTACGTGTCGCCCCCGAACGCGCCGAGGGGGACGTCAGCGCATCGCTCGACCCCCGGTTCAAGTTCGACAATTTCGTCGTCGGCAAGCCGAACGAGCTTGCCTATGCAGCGGCGCGCCGCGTCGCGGATTCGCCGACCGCAACCTATAATCCGCTGTTTCTCTATGGCGGCGTCGGGCTTGGCAAAACCCATCTGATGCATGCCATCGCTTGGCATATCCGCGAACATCAGCCGGACCGCAAGGTGGTTTACCTGTCGGCCGAGAAGTTCATGTATCACTTCATCCGGGCCCTCCGGTTCCAGGATACCATGGCTTTCAAGGAACGCTTCCGGTCCGTCGACGTTCTGATGATCGACGACGTTCAGTTCATCAACGGCAAGGAATCGACCCAGGAAGAGTTTTTCCACACGTTCAACGACCTCGTCGACAACAACCGCCAGGTCGTCGTGTCGGCGGACAAGTCGCCGTCGGATCTCGAAGGGATGGAAGAACGCCTGCGGTCCCGCCTCGGGTGGGGGCTGGTCGCCGATATTCATGCGACCACGTATGAGCTTCGGCTCGGCATCCTGCACGCCAAGAAGGACGAGCTCGAAGCGGTGGTGCCGGACAAGGTGCTGGAATTCCTGGCGCACAAGATCACGTCGAGCGTGCGCGAGCTTGAGGGTGCGCTGAACCGCGTTTCCGCCCATTCGTCGCTGATCGGCCGCGATATCACGCTGGAATCCTGCCAGGAGGTGCTGCACGACCTGCTGCGCGCCAGCGACCGGCGGATCACGATCGAGGAAATCCAGAAGCGGGTCGCCGAACATTTCAACATCCGTATGGCGGACATGCATTCCGCGCGTCGTTCCCGTGCCGTGGCCCGTCCGCGCCAGGTGGCGATGTACCTGTCGAAGCAGCTGACGTCGCGGTCGTTACCGGAAATCGGCCGCAAGTTCGGCGGTCGCGATCATACGACGGTCATGCATGCGGTGAAGAAAGTGGAAGAGCTGCGGACGCTCGACATGAATTTCGCCGAAGACGTGGACCTGTTGCGGCGCATGCTCGAGGGCTGATTCCGGCCGGCAGCGCCCTGTGCAACAGGGTGCCGCCCGCGGTGCTGGCGCGACCGTTTGCCGTCCTTCAAAGGCCTGAAATCCGCCGCTGACGGCGAATTCCGCCGTGTTTGATTCGCCGGATTTGGCGGCATTCGGAGCCGCCGCTGTAACCCCCTGATAACGCTTGTCTTTTGGGGGTCTTCCCGCGGCAGGGGAATCTGTGAGTTCTCTTGGGATTTCAATGACTTGTGGTATAATTTGCGGTCTTTCCAAGGCTTTTCCGCCGCGTCGCGCTTCCCCGTCGGGGTCCGCGTCTGGCGGAAAGCCATCCTGATGGCCCTAAACAGCGCGAAAGCCAATTAAAAGCCATGCAATTTACCATCGAGCGCAGCACTCTCCTCCGGTCTCTCACCCATGTTCAGGGTGTCGTCGAACGGCGTACGACGATTCCGATCCTGTCTAACGTCCTGCTTCAGGCGACTGGCGGAAAACTCGGGCTGACCGCAACCGACATGGACCTGGCAATCGTCGAAGGCACGCCGGCGGAAGTAACGCAGGACGGGTCGACCACGGTTCCCGCGCATACGCTCTACGATATCGTCCGCAAGCTTCCCGAAGGGTCGCAGGTTGAAATCGGCTCCGGCGGCGAACAGGGGCAGCTCGAAATAAAATCGGGCCGCTCCAAGCTCAGCCTGACGACGCTCCCGAGCGAGGATTTCCCGGTGATGTCCGACGGCGACCTGCCGCACCGTTTCACGATTTCCGCCGATATGCTGCGCCGCCTGATCGACCGCACGCGATTTGCGATGTCGACCGAGGAAACCCGCTATTATCTGAACGGCCTGTATTTCCACGCCGCGGAAACCGACGGCGCGCCGGTGCTGCGCATCGTTGCGACCGACGGTCACCGGCTCGCCCGCGTCGAGGTCGGACTGCCCGATGGCGCAACCGGCATGCCCGGTGTCATCGTGCCCCGCAAGGCGGTTGCAGAGGTCCGCAAGCTGATCGATGAAATCGACGACGATGTCGAAATCGCCCTGTCCGAAACGAAAATCCGTTTTGCGTTTTCCGATGCCGTGCTGACGTCCAAGCTGATCGACGGCACGTTCCCCGATTACGACCGGGTGATTCCGTTCGGCAACGACAAGACGCTGGAGGTCAAGCGGACCGAATTCGTCAAGGCGGTGGACCTGGTCTCCACGATTTCCACGGAAAAATCCCGGGCCATCAAGCTGACGCTCGATAACGGCAATCTGGTCCTGACCGCGACAAGTCCCGAAGCGGGCAGCGCGCGCGAGGAACTGGATGTCGATTACAATGACGGTCCGCTGGAAATCGGGTTCAATTCCAAATACCTGTTGGATATCACCCAGCAGATTGAGGGCGATGACGCGAAATTTCAGTTGTCCGACGGCGCATCGCCGACCCTGGTGCAGGACATGGGCGATACCAGTGCGCTGTATGTCCTTATGCCGATGCGCGTCTGACGCGGCCGGTACGGTCATTGCATAGCGCCCTGGCAAATATTCCCCTGCAACCGGCATCGCCGGAACGCAGCGCGGTTGTCAGGCTCTCCCTGACGAATTTCCGCAGCTATGACAGCCTGCGGCTGGACACCGATATCCGGCCGACTGTCCTGACCGGCGCCAACGGGGCCGGCAAGACCAACTTGCTCGAAGCGATTTCGTTCCTGTCGCCGGGCCGTGGTCTGCGCGGGGCGCGGCTTTCCGAAATTACCCGCAGCGATGCGGGCGAGGCGGTTCAGGGTGCGATGCACTGGGCTGTCGCGGCGACGCTGGACACCGCTTCCGGCCCGGCGGAAATCGGGACCGGATTCGAAGCCACCGGAGAGGGTGAGGATGGCGGTCGCCGCGTCGCGCGGATGAACGGCGCGCCGGCCCGTAGCCAGGCTGCGCTGGGCGAGGTGTTTGCGGCCGTCTGGCTGGTGCCGGAAATGGACCGCCTGTTCATGGAAGGCGCATCGGCCCGCCGCCGCTTTCTCGATCGTCTGGTGGCCGTGTTCGATCCGACCCATACGACGCGGCTTAACGAATACGAACAGGCCATGCGCGAACGCACCCGACTGCTGCGCGAAGACAAACTGGGCCTGCGCCGCGCCGACAGTACCTGGATCGCGGCGCTCGAACACCGGATGGCGGAAAGCGGCGTGGCGCTCGCCGCGGCGCGGCGCGCCTTTGTGCAGCGGCTTGCCGCCGCCTGCGAGATGGGCGTCGGGCCGTTTCCGGCAGCATCGGTGACACTTGTCGGCGATGCCGAACAATGGCTCGACGACCGTTCGGCGCTCGAAGCCGAGGATCGGTTCCGCGACGCCCTTGCGGCATCCCGCAATGCCGACCGCGAAGCCGGGCGGGCGCTTGCCGGGCCGCACCGGTCGGACATAGAGGTATTCCATCTGCTGAAAAACCGGCCGGCGGCAGGATGTTCCACGGGCGAACAGAAAGCCCTGCTGATCAGCATCGTTCTGGCGCATGCCCGTCTGGTATCGCTCGACCGGGGGGCGGCGCCCCTGTTGCTGATGGATGAAATTGCAGCGCATCTCGATGGCGATCGTCGGGCTGCGTTATTCGATGAAATCTGCGCGATCGGCGCGCAGGCCTGGATGACCGGTACGGACCGGGAACTGTTCCGGGATTTCGGCGACCGGGCTCAGCACTTCCAGGTCGAAAGCGCCACCGTGCGCAGGGTTTGAGGACAGTATGACGTCACCAGCAGATACACCGATACACGAGACCTCCGAAAGCGATTACGGCGCCGGTTCGATCCAGGTCCTGAAGGGGCTTGAAGCCGTGCGTAAACGCCCCGGCATGTATATCGGCGACACCGATGACGGTTCCGGTCTTCACCACATGGTCTACGAGGTCGTCGATAACGGCATCGATGAAGCGCTCGCCGGGCATTGCTCCGAAGTGACGGTGACGCTGAACGGCGACGGTTCCGTGACGGTCACCGACGACGGCCGCGGCATTCCGGTCGAGATCCACGAGGAAGAAGGGATATCCGCCGCCGAGGTCATCATGACCCAGCTCCATGCCGGCGGTAAGTTCGACCAGAACTCCTACAAGGTTTCCGGCGGACTCCACGGTGTCGGCGTTTCTGTCGTGAACGCCCTTTCGGAATGGCTGGAACTGCGTATCTGGCGCGAAGGCAAGGAACATGTCATCCGGTTCCACAACGGCGAGGCCGACGGTCCGCTTGAGGTCGTCGGCGATTCCAACGGGAAAAAGGGCACTGCCGTGACCTTCCTGCCCTCGACCGAAACCTTCACGATGATCGACTTCAACATTGCGACGCTGGAACACCGGCTGCGCGAACTGGCGTTTCTGAATTCCGGCGTCCGACTGGTGCTCACCGATGCGCGCGGCGTCGAGCCCGTCGTCACCGTTCTCGAATACGAGGGCGGAATCGAAGCCTTCGTCAAGCATCTCGATCGCAGCAAGACGCCGCTGATCGAAGCGCCGATCGTGATATTCGGCGAACATGAAGGGCTGAGCGTCGATATCGCCCTTGAATGGTCCGACAGCTATCACGAAACCATGCTGTGTTTCACCAACACCATTCCGCAATCCGACGGCGGCACCCACCTGGCCGGTTTCCGGGCGGCCCTGACCCGCACCGTGAACGGTTATGCCAATGACAGCGGTATCGCCAAGAAGGCTAAAATTTCACTGTCGGGCGACGATGCCCGCGAAGGTCTGACCTGTGTGCTGTCGGTCAAGGTGCCCGACCCGAAATTCTCGTCCCAGACGAAGGACAAGCTGGTGTCGTCGGAAGTGCGCCCGATCGTGGAAAGCATCGCGACCGAAAAAATCGGCCAGTGGTTCGAGGAGCATCCGAACGAAGCGAAAAAGGTGATCGGCAAGGTCATCGAGGCCGCCGTTGCCCGCGAAGCCGCCCGCAAGGCGCGCGACCTGACCCGACGCAAGGGAGCGCTCGACATATCGTCCCTGCCGGGCAAGCTCGCCGACTGCCAGGAACGCGACCCGTCGAAATCCGAACTGTTCATCGTCGAGGGCGATTCGGCCGGCGGTTCCGCCAAGCAGGCGCGGAACCGGAAGAACCAGGCCGTGCTGCCGCTTCGCGGCAAAATCCTGAATGTGGAACGCGCCCGGTTCGACAAGGTTCTGTCCTCGGCCGAACTCGGCACGCTGATCACGGCGCTGGGCGCCGGGATCGGGGCGGAAGATTTCAACATTGAAAAAGCCCGCTATCACAAGATCATCATCATGACGGACGCCGATGTCGACGGCAGCCACATCCGCACGCTTCTGCTGACGTTTTTTTACCGCCAGATGCCGGAAATAATCGAACGCGGCTATCTTTTCATTGCCCAGCCGCCCCTCTACCGGGCCAAAAAGGGCGAGAGCGAACAATACCTTAAAGACGATCCGGAGATGGAGGAATACCTGATCCAGGCGGGCCTCAGGGACGCAGTTCTCACCATCAGCGACGGCGCGCAGATCGGCGGCAAGGATCTTTACGACCGCATCAAACAGGCGCAGAGAGCGAAGCTCCTGCTGGCGCCGATGTCGTCCAAGCTGACCAATGCGGAAGTCGCCGAACAGGCTGCGGTACTCGGCGCGTTCAACCAGATATTGCTGGATTCCGAGGAACAGTCCCAGCTGGTGGCGGATGCGCTGGCCCGTCGTCTCGACGGCCTGGCTGAGCCCGCCGACCGGGGCTGGGGAGCGGAAATCATGCCGAGCGGCGGCATTGCCTTCGTCCGCACGCGCCGTGGCGTCACGGAGCGCCAGGTGATCGACGGCGCGCTGCTGCGGTCCAGCGAAGCGCGGCGGCTGGACGAAATGGCGCCGGAACTGCAGACGCTCTATGCGCGGCCGGCAGTGCTGACCGCCAAGGATTTTGAGAGGCGGATCACCGGCCCGGTCGAAATGTTCGATGCCATCATCGCGCTCGGGCGAAAGGGTGTCAGTGTCCAGCGCTACAAAGGCCTGGGCGAAATGAACCCGGAACAGCTCTGGGAAACAACGCTCGATCCCGAGGTGCGGACGTTGCTGCGGGTCGGTATCGAACATGCTGATCAGGCCGAAGAGGTGTTCTCGACCCTGATGGGGGATGTCGTGGAGCCGCGCCGCGATTTTATCCAGGACAATGCGCTCAAGGTGGTCAATCTCGACGTTTGATCCGGCGTTCGCATGCCCGCCGCGATAAACACAGGCGCGACCGGTGCCGTTCAGTCCAGTTCGGCAAGGCGGTCGAAGCTTGTACCGAAAGCGGCACAGATGGCGACGTCCTTCAGTTCGGGTGCGAGATGACGGTAGAATTTCCGCGCAGCTTTGTTCCGCTTGAGGACCGACCAGAAAATCCAGCGGGAGCCCTGGTCACGCGTGTGACGCGAAACGCCGGTCATCAGCGCCGTGCCGACGCCGCTCCGCCGGCAGGATTCGTCGACATACAGGTCCGCGAGATAGATCCCCCGCGTTGCGCTGTCGCTGTCATATCCCCAGTAATAAACCGCATATCCGGCGATGACGCCGCTGCGTTCGGCGATCATCGCGTCAAAGGCCGGGCGGTCGCCGAACCCGTCCCGCAGAAAAGCGTCTGCGGAAAACCGGGAAATACGGCCCCCGTCCGACACGCTGAGCGCCCGCGCCATGCGTGCGACGTGGTCGGCGTCTTCGCGCCGGGCCGGACGTACAAGGATGTCGGATTTGGAGTCGAATTCGCTGCCGGGCATGTCGCCTTGATGTCGCCACATTGGTGAAGTGGATTGATGTACCCCCTAGTCTACTACATATAGCGATATGGCCGATAAAAAACGGAAGACACCAAAGGCGCCGCGTCGGGCAGCCGCGAACAGGTCCCCTGTAAAGGCATCTTCGAAATCGACCGCAAAGCGTGCTTCGAAGGCCGCGCCGGGCGGCCGCGGTTCCGGTTCGGGCGGCGGGAAGTCGGCAGGTAAATCCGGGGGTGGATCCGGTACAGGGCGGGGAGCGCCGAAGAAACCGGCCGCAGGGCAGGCGCGGTCGCGGCGGTCCCGTCTTATTATAGGGGCGGCGAAGTGGTCCCTGGTTCTGGCCATCTGGGGCGGCGTCGCGCTTGGTGCGGTGGTCGCATGGTACGCTTATGACCTGCCGGATATCGACAATCTCGACATTCCCGCCCGCAAGGCAAGCATTACCCTGACCGATGCCGACAGGCGGGAAATCGCGACCTATGGCGATCTGTACGGCGACCCGCTGCGGCTCGCGGATGTGCCGCCGTATCTGGTCCAGGCAATCGTTGCGACCGAAGATCGCCGTTTTTTCGAGCATTTAGGGTTCGATCCAATGGCCCTCGCGCGGGCGATCGTCGCCAACCTCCGGGCCGGGCGGGTCCGCCAGGGCGGCAGTACCCTGACGCAGCAGCTGGCCAAGAACATCTTCCTGAAACCCGACCGCACATTGCGGCGCAAGGTGCAGGAACTGCTGCTCGCCTTCTGGCTCGAGGCGAATTTCTCCAAGGAGCAGATATTCACCCTCTATATCAATCGCGTCTATCTGGGGTCCGGCACCTACGGTGTCGATGCCGCCGCGCGGCGGTATTTCGGAAAATCCGCGCGCCGGGTCTCCCTGCACGAAGCGGCCGTCCTCGCGGGATTGCTCAAGGCGCCGTCCCGGTATTCGCCTGTTCGCAGCCGCAAGGCCGCCGAGGATCGCGCCCGGATCGTGCTGAGCACGATGGTTGCAGCAGGCTTTCTTGACGCAAAGACCGCGAAACGCACCGCCGCGCTAAAACTGGCGCCGGTCGCCGGCACCAAGCGGACCGATGCGGCCCGGTATTTCACCGACTGGGCGCTCGAACGGGTGACGGGCTTCGTAGGCCGGCCCGGCGCGGACCTGATCGTCCGCACCACGATGGATACCCGGCTTCAGGACCTGGCGGAAACCCGCTTGCGGGCGGCGCTGGTCAAAAACGGCAGGGCGCGGCATATCAGCCAGGCGGCCCTTGTATCCATGTCGCCCGACGGCGCGGTACGGGCGCTTGTCGGCGGCAGGGATTATCGTGACAGCCAGTTCAACCGCGCCTTCCAGGCGCTTCGCCAGCCGGGTTCGGCGTTCAAGCTGTTCGTCTATCTGGCGGGCATGGAAAACGGCCTGAGCCCGGATGACCGGTTCGTCGACGGTCCGCTGCGTATCGGCAAATGGCAGCCCCGGAATTACAGCGGCACTTTCCTGGGCGCCGTTACGCTCCGCGAAGCGATGGCGCGCTCCGTCAACACGGTGGCGGTCCAGGTGTCGGAGCGTGTCGGGCGCGGCCGGGTGATCGATGCGGCGCGTCGGCTCGGCATTACGTCGCCGCTCAAATCGCACCCCAGTCTCGCGCTGGGGGCAAGCGAAGTGTCGCTCGTCGAACTGACATCTGCCTATGGCGTCATCGCCAATGGCGGCGTCGCGGTCTGGCCCCACGGCATTTCCGAGATCCGCGAACGCGGCGGACGGGTTCTGTATCGCCGCACGGATGGGGCGGCCGCACAGGTGGTCACGCCGGACGCCGTCGGCAAGATGAACGACCTGCTCCGCGGCGTGGTCGGCTGGGGTACCGGAAAGGCAGCCAACCCGGCCCGTCCCGCCGGCGGCAAAACCGGGACAAGCCAGGATTTCCGAGATGCCTGGTTTATCGGCTATACCGGCGAACTGGTGACCGGCGTGTGGATGGGAAATGACGACAATTCCCCCATGAAGCGGGTGACCGGCGGCGGACTGCCGGCCCGCCTGTGGCGGGAATTCATGGTTCCCGCGCTCGATGGCGTCGCCGCCCGGCCGCTCGCGCCGGTGGCCCTGTCTCCCCCGAAGGTCCCGCAACGCGCAGAACCGGCGAAGAAAAAACTGCCATGGTGGCGCCGGGGCGGGGAGAGCGAGACCACCGACCAGGAATACACCCGGGGCGACTGAACCCGGGCGGCAGAGCGTAATAGCGCTTCGTTCGGGTGTCAGGGTGTTTGTGCCGAGACCTCGCGGGGCGCCCGCAACACCAGCAGGTAGAAACTTAACAGCATCACCGGGCCCATGCCGAAGACCGCCCATGCCATCGGCATCATGTCGCCGTCGAGCAGCCGGGCAGTGACCGCCCCGACGATCGCCGCGGTCGCCATCTGCAGGCAGCTCAGCATGGACGATGCCGCGCCCGCCATCTTCGGATAGGGCGAAATACCTCCGGCCTGACCGCTCGGAAAGACGAAACCGGTCCCGAAGGCGAAGCCTGCGAACGGGATGACCACGGTCCATATGGTGAAATAGCCCATCATCGGCAGGGCCACGAGAATTGCGCCGAAGACTGTCATGATCAGGCCGCCGAATACGATCATTCGTTTGATGCCGACGCGGCGGGTAATCTGGCTCGCCAGCAGGGTGCCGACGCCATAGGCGCCGACCGTGACGGCATAGAGCGCGCCGAAAATTTCTGGCGACACCTCCAGCAGCCCGATCAGAATATAGGCACTGCACGACGTGAAGGCGAAGATGCCGCCATAGCAGATCGCATTGCACAGCACGTATCCCATATACAGGCGGGTCGACAGCAGGGTCGCGTAATTGCCGATCAGCCGCGCCGGCCGTGTGGCGTCTCGGTTGAGGTGCTGGTTGGTCTCGCGGAGCAGGAACACGATAATCAGCAGCATCACGCCGCCGACCCCGGCGAGAAAAAAGAACACGCTGCGCCAGCCTGCCGCGACCTCTATAAACCCGCCGAAGATCGGCCCGACGATCGGGCCGAGCGCGAGCGCCGTGCCGACATAGGCGTAGACCTGCGCCATCTGTTCGGACGGGAAGCAGTCGCGCACGATGGAACGGCCGACGGACAACGTCGCGCTGACCGAAAGCGCCTGGACCAGCCGGCCGGCGCACAGGCTGTAAAGATCGGGGGCGAAAGCGCACATCACGGAAGTCGCGATATAAAGCGCCAGAGACACCGCCAGAACCGGTTTGCGGCCGAACCGGTCGGACATCGGCCCGACGAAAAGCTGGCCCGCCGCGAACCCGACCATGTAGATGCTCAGGATGGATTGCGCATCGCCAAAGCCGGTCTGCATTTCCGTCGCGATCGATGTGAGGGACGGCACCATGATGTTGTTGGTGAACGGCCCCAGCATGACGAGGACAGATATCAGGATGATCAGAACGGGGCGGGACATCGTGCGCATCATGCTATGGTTGGGTTTGCAATCCAATCGCCGATATTCGCAATCCGCCATGCCAAATGATCTCTTCCCGGGCGTGCGGCCGGCTGCTATAGGGCGGTGATGGCTCGTCCTGCCGCCGGAACCGGCGCTCTCATTCCCTTCCTGATCCTGTTCGCCGTCGGCGGCGCGTGGGGCGCCGTTCCGGCGATCGCGCGGTTCGCCGTGACGAACGGCATCGAGCCCATGGGCTATGTGTTCTGGGTAGCGATCGGGGCGTCCTGCCTGTGCTGGACGTTCTGCGTGTTCCAGCGGGTCAGGCCGCGGTTTTCCGGCCCGTATATGAAATACTACCTGCTGTCGGGGTGCACCCGTTTCGTCTTCGCGGGCTTCGTCATGTATTCCGTTCTGCAGAATGTGCCTGCCGGTATCGTCGCCATCCTGCTCGGCACGTCGCCGCTGATGACCTTTGTGGCCTCGGTAACGCTCAAATTCGAAAAATTTTCGGCGGTCCGGAGTCTCGGAATTTTAATCGGGCTCGGCGGTATCGTTCTCATGTTCGCGCCGGGGGCCGGCCTGTCAGGGAACGTGTCGCTCGGGTGGATCGCGCTTGGGCTGCTGCCGCCGCTGATCTACGCCTATTCGAACATCGTTATCGACCGGGCACGTCCCGCCGGCGCCAATTCGATGGCGCTGACCGCCGGGATGTTTACGCTGGCGAGCGCTATCGCCCTGCCGCTGGCGCTCGCGACCGGGCAGTTCCATCCTCTCTGGGCGGCCTGGCCCGGCCTGGCGGAGGCGGCGGTGTTCGGGCATGCGGCGATACTGTCGTTCTGTTTTTTCGGCCTCTACGAACTGATCCGGCGGGCCGGCGCCACGTTCGGCGGCCAGGCGACCTATGTCACCACCCTGACCGGTGTGCTGTATGGCGTGCTGTTGCTGGGCGAGCGTCCGGGCGTATGGGTCTGGGCGGCGGCGGGACTGGTCCTGGTCGGTGTCGGGCTGGTTAACTCAGGCGGGAAATCCGGCAGCGGCTAATTCGGCCCAGAGGGCGTCGGCGGTCGTCCCGTCCAGCGGCATCAGCGGCGGACGCAGGGCACGCCGGGAGTCGTCGCCGCTGTGCCGCGCCCGGCGCGTCCTGATACATGTCGGCGTCCTCGGTCTGCCAGTTCTGCAGGACCGCGGCCATTCCGCTGCCGTCGATAGGGGGCGAATTTGTCATGGCGTCTTTTCCGATTTGGGTACCGGATCTTCGCAAAATATTCGGGCGGAACTGGACGGGCGGGCCTATTCGGGCCAGGTCACGATATGGTCTTCGGGATCGATGCGCTGGGATTCATGTACCACCCGGTCGCGCACCGATATTCCGGCGACATGCACCGTGTTCGGATCGCCGGACACCAGCGGATGCCACCAGTTCAGCGGTTTGCCCTCCGCCAGCAGGCGATAGGCGCAGGTCGAGGGCAGCCAGTTCGCGGTGCGCGCCAGTTCCGGTGTGACCTGCAGGCAGTCCGGCACGCGCGTTGATCTGTTCGGATAGTCGGAACACGCGCAGGTGCCGATATCGAGCAGGCGGCAAACGACCTCGGTAAAGGCGATTTCACCGGTGTCGATGTCTTCAAGCTTTATCAGGCAGCACTTGGCGCATCCGTCGCAAAGGGATTCCCATTCGTCGGTGTCCATCTCGTCGATGGTTTTGGTTTCCCAGAAGGGGGGCGTTGCCGGCATGCCTCAGGATCCTGCCGTTTGTTTCAGTTTCTCGGCCATTTTCCCGGGCGCGGTAGCGTGGGTGAAATGCGTCACATAAACGCCGTCCGGATCGACCAGGAAAACGATGGAACTGTGATCCATCAGGTATTCGGTGGTGTCTTCCTCGCCGTTCTTGGCGCGGCCGAAATACACGCGGTACGCCCGCGCCGCCTTGGCGACCTGCTCGGCGGTGCCGGTCAGGCCGACCATGCGGGAATGGAAATTCTCGACGTAGGCGCTGAGTTGCTCGACCGTGTCGCGCGCCGGATCGATCGTGATGAAGACCGGGGTGATTTTCTTCTGCGTTTCCGGCGGGAGCATGTCCATCGCCTGGGTCATCACCTGAAGCGCCGTCGGGCAGACATCGGGACAGTAAGTGTAGCCGAAGTAAATCAGCATGTACTGTCCGCGGAAATCTGCGTCGGTTTTCTGCTTGCCGCGATGGTCGGTCAGGGTGAAGGGGCCCCCGATGGAGGCAATACCCTTTCCGCCGTTGCCGCCATACAGCACGAAGGCGGCAACGGCGGCGATGACAAGTCCGGTCACGGCGATAAGAACGACCTGATAAAGGCGCATTGGCGACCTTTCTGCTTAACGGTGTCTGTAGACGTCAGATATAATCGCCGAGCCGGCGAATGGCCATAGAAAGACTTGACGCCCGGCACCCACATGCACAAGTTTGCATCATGCGCATATTCTCCAAACTCACCCTGCCATGGTTGGCCGCCGTCGCGATATCCGCGCTGCCCATGACCGCTGTGGCGGAAATCGATCTTCTCAAGAACGACCGTCTGATCGAGGCGACGAAAGCCGACGATCTGACCACCGCCGAATCCATGCTCGCGCGTGGCCACAATGTCGATGCCCGCGACGAGAACCGCCGCACATCGCTGTTTTTTGCCGCGATGGAGGGCAACGAGGATTTCGTGAACCTGTTGCTGCGGTTCAATCCGCGGGTGAATTCGACCGACAAGTTCGGAAGTTCGCCCCTGTACTATGCCGCCGCGGGAAACCACGTCGGCGTGATAGAAGCGCTCGCCGGCAAGGGCGCCAATATCAATGTCCAGAACCGGCAGGGGCTGACCCCGCTGATGATTGCCGCGTCGTCGGGACATCTTGCCGCCGTTCAGGCATTGCTGGACCTTAAGGCCGATAGCGGGTTCACGGATTTTACCGGCCGTACGGCGCTCGATTGGGCATTACGCAACAATCGCCGGGCCGTGGTGCGGTTTATGAAGTCCGCCGGCATCGATAGTTAGGCCTTTATTCACCATAATCCGGTAACCCTCGCGCCACGGGTTTTATGAGGCGCGGGAAATGTCTGTTTCGCCGGATTGGTTCTATGGAAGCGATTATATGTTCGCGGTGCTCTGCGCCGCGTTCGCGCTTGAATTTATCTTTGGCGGGCTGCCGGGTTTAAGCCAGATTCTGTCCCTTCCGCGGACGATCAGCGCCGCCGTCGCGCGCCGCGCCGGCCGCCGCCTGAACCGGCAAAACCGGTCGAGCCGCAGCCGCAGGATGCGCGGCGCCCTGGTGGTGCTTGTGCTTGTCCCGCTTGCCGGAATCGGCGGTCTCTACGGTGCCGAATTCTGCCGGTCGCTTGCCGACGGGTGGATCCTCGAAGCGGGTCTCGTCGCCATGTGTGTTGGTCTGCAGCGTCCCCTCGTAAATGCCGGCGCACTCCGTCGCGCGCTTGCGCGAAAGAGTCTTGACCGGGCGCGCTCCATCCTGGGGCGGGCCGTCGGGTATGAGACGGATGCGATCGACGAGCACGGCCTGGCCCGTGGCTCTGTAGAGATGTTCGCCGTGCGGCTGTGCGACGGTCTTGTCGGGCCCGTGTTCTGGTACGTAATCGGCGGGCTTCCCGGGTTGTTTGCGTACCGCGTCACCACCGCGCTGGCCGACGAGCTGGTCTACCCTACGGAAAAGCATGCCGCGTTCGGCCGGATGGCTGGCGCGCTTGACCGGCTTATGAATTTCATTCCTGCGCCCGTAACGGCGTTTCTTATCGTCCTCGGGACGTTGTTTTCGCCGACGGCCCGGCCGCTTGCCGCCATCCGCGGGATGATCGGCGGCGCTGCCGCCGGCCAGCCGCCGCGGGAAGGCTGGACGCACGGAGCCGTCGCCGGCGCGCTGGGACTGTCCCTGTCGGGTCCGCGCCGCCATGACGGCGCGGTCGCGCCGGGCGCATGGATCGGCGATGGCCGCGCCCGCGCCAATTCGACGGATATCGCGCGTGCAATGTGGCTGTATCTGATCGTCGGGTTTCTCGGGCTTGCGCCGCTGGTTCTGCTGGCGCTGGTGGCGCACCGGTTCTGACCGCCCCGCGCATGCGGGACTGCCGGTTATTCGCCCATCTGCAGCAATTGCCCGCGTTGGCGTGCGCCGCGGAAAGCAAGCAGGAATGCGCCCATGCCGAGGGCGAGGTAGACGACGTTGAGCGATACGGCCCAGACAAACCTGTCTGTCAGAAATACGCCGTCGATCGCAGCCGCGCGCATCCCTTCGAAAACATGCGCCGATGGCAGGCTGTAGGCCACGGGTTGCAGCCAGTCGGGCAGGGTGCTGATCGGATAGTATATGCCGCTTAGCGGCGCAACGGCGAAAATCACCGCCCAGGCGAGGCTTTCGGCGCCGAGGCCGCAGCGCAGCACAAGGCCCGAGACGGCAAGCCCGACCGCGGCACCGAACACCAGCAGGTTCGTGAAAAACGCGACAAGCGGCAGTCCCATATCGAAGATCGAATAATGGTACAGCGGAATCGCCAGAAGCGCCGCCGGCACCACGCCGATCAGGGTGCGTATCGCGCTGATCGCCAGCAGGGACACCGCCCATTCATAGGGGCGCAACGGACTCGCGAAAAGCTGTCCCAGATTGCGCGACCACATTTCCTCGAGGAACGAGATCGATACGCCGATATTCGACCGGAACATCACGTCCCACAGCAGGACTGCGGCAATAAGAATGCCGCCCGCCTGGAGGAACCATTCGGAATGCTGCGCCAGGAACTGGGACATGAAACCCCAGATCAGCATCTGCATCGTCGGCCAGTAGGCGAGTTCGACGATGCGTGGAACAGAACCGCGCAGCAGGTAGAAATAACGCAGCACCATCGCACCGACGCGCCGCCCCGAAAAAAGGTATCCGTTCCGCCGACTGCCCGACATGCCTGTTACGCCGCTCCGTTTCGCTGCACGGTCGTCCGGTCGCGGGCGATGTCCAGGAAGACTTCCTCCAGGTTGGCCTGTCCGTATCTGGCAAGCAGGCCGGCCGGACTGTCGCGGTCGACGATTTTCCCCTGTTTCATCACCAGAACGTCATCGCACAATCGTTCGACCTCGGCCATGTTATGAGAGGCCAGCAGCACGGTTGCGCCGCGCTCCTGCTGGAAATTCTTCAGGTATGTCCGGACCCAGTCCGCAGTGTCCGGGTCCAGCGATGCGGTCGGTTCGTCCAGCAACAGCAGGTCCGGCTCGTTCAGGAGCGACTTGGCGAGAGACACCCGGGTCTTTTGTCCCGATGACAGCGCCCCGAACGGCCGGTCGAGAAATCCGCCGATATCCAGGTCGTCGGCCAGCGCGCAGAGCCGCCCGGCCGGGTTCCGGATTCCATAAAGTTTCGCGTAGACCATCAGATTCTCCCGCGACGTCAGGCGTTTCGGCAGGTCGACATAGGGAGAGGAAAAGTTGAGACGCGACAGCACCCGGTAGCGGTGGCGCAGCATGTCCGTGCCGAGGACCTCGAGCGATCCCGAAGTCGGGATCAGCAGCCCGAGGATCATCGATATCGTGGTGGTCTTGCCGGCGCCGTTGCCTCCCAGCAGCCCGACGATATCGCCTTCGCGCACGTCGAAGCTCAGGTCGTCGACCGCGACGATATCGCCGAACTTTTTGGCAAGGTTCTGAACGCTGATTGCGAATCCGGACATGACCGGGAATATGAAGCGCGGCGCGAAGGAGCGCCAGCCCCAGCCTGCTCTTCGCCCGCCTTTAAGTTTCTTTGCACCTGTGCGACGCAGATCGGATGGTGCGGAATAAGCTTCACTCGGGTGCGGCATCGCGATAGACGTGCACATGGTATTTTCCTGAGGTGACGCATGAAATCGGCCAATTCCGGTCAGGTGATGGACGGTCTGCCATCGGTGCCGTCGGTCTATGACCATTCGCCGGCGGCGAACGATCCCGTCCGGCTACGTACACTCACGCTGATCCGCTGGTTCGCCATTGTCGGGCAGGCGCTGGCGCTTCTGGTGGTGCATTTCGGATTCGGTTTCCCCGTGCCGCTTGCCGCGGCGTTTGCGGTCGTCGGCGCGTCGCTGATGCTGAACCTGATCGTTATGACGGGTCATCCGACGACGGTCCGGCTCGGGGAACGGGCGGCGGCGGCGTTTCTGGCCTTCGATATCATGCAGCTTACGGCGCTGCTCTACCTGACCGGCGGGCTCGAAAACCCGTTTTCGTTCCTTTTGCTGGCGCCGGTCGCGGTCTCGGCGACGATCCTTTCGGTGCGCAGCACGTTTGCCCTATGCGTGCTGTCGGTCGTCAGCATTACGTTGCTCGCGGTCATCCACTATCCGCTTCCCTGGGCGGCAGGCGGTTTTTCGGTGCCGCAGGTCTATATTCTGGGAACCTGGGTTGCGCTGGCGATCGGTATTGTTTTCTTCGCGATCTACACCTGGCGTGTCGCCGAGGAAGCGCGGCGGATGTCCAACGCGCTGGCCGCAAGCCAGCTTGCGCTTGCCCGAGAACAACAGCTTGCCGCGCTCGGCGGCCTCGCCGCCGCCGCCGCCCATGAACTTGGCAGCCCGCTCGGGACCATTGCCGTTGTGTCGCGCGAAATCGCCCGCGACCTGGCGGCGGACAGCCCGATTTCGGACGATATCGACCTGTTGATCAGCGAAACGGCCCGGTGCCGGGATATTCTCGCGGAACTGTCGGAGAGATCGACCGACCGCGACGACAGGACGTCGCCCTTCGCCTTGTTGCCGCTGCACGCCCTGGTCCAGGCCGCGGCGGAGCGTCACCAGCAGGATCATGTGAAGTTTTCGTTCAGCGCGGCGCCGTTCGATCCCGAAGAATCGGCGCCGGAGCCCATCGTCGCGCGCAGCCCTGAAATCATCCACGGGCTCGGCAATATTATCCAGAACGCGGTCCAGTTCGCCCGCTCTACCGTATATGTTTCGACCGGTTGGGATAACGATACGATCCGGGTCACGATCCGCGACGACGGTCCCGGTTTCCCTTCGGGATTGATGGAACGCCTCGGAGAGCCGTATATATCGTCGCGCGCGAATACGGACGGGCATATGGGTCTTGGCGTTTTTATTGCGAGAACCCTGCTGCAGCGGTCGGGGGCGGGCATCGCCTTTGAAAACGATCGTATCGCGGGCGCTGTGGTCGATATCGTGTGGCGTCGCGATCAGCTTGAAGCAAAGGATCTGGAACTGTCGGCATGAACATGGAAAATATTGAACGGTTCGAAGACCGGTCGCTGCTGATCGTCGATGACGACGAGCCGTTTCGCACCCGTCTCGAACGCGCGATGGAAAATCGCGGTTTCGACGTGGTCACGGCGGCCAGCGTTCGCGACGGGGTTGCCGCCGCACGGTCGAAACCGCCGACATTCGCGGTGCTCGATCTTCGCCTGGCCGATGGCAGCGGTCTCGACATCGTATCGGCGATCCAGGAAGGCAGGCCGGAATCCCGGATCGTGATGCTGACCGGCTATGGCAACATCGCAACCGCCGTTGCCGCCGTAAAGGCCGGCGCGCTGGACTATCTCGCCAAACCCGCGGATGCCGACGCGATCGAGGCCGCCCTTCTGGCAACCGGCGATGCGCTGCCGCCGCCGCCCGAAAACCCGATGTCGGCCGACCGGGTGCGTTGGGAACATATCCAGCGGGTCTACGAGCAATGCGACCGGAATGTGTCCGAGACGGCGCGGCGGTTGAACATGCATCGCCGCACCCTGCAGCGTATTCTGTCAAAGCGTGCGCCGCGGGAGGCGCCCCCCGGCGATGTCTGAGGCAACAGGCGGCCCATCCGACGAGACACCGGGGTTCTGGTGGATTGGCGCCGAGACCGGCCCGGTGCTGGTGGAGAACGCCGAAGCGGTCATGCCGTATCTGCCCTACTACCTCGCCGGATGGCCGATCAAATGGGCGGGCGATACCGCGCCGCGGACGCCCGATGTGCGAATCATCGAGCATCCGGACGGGACCTTTCAGGTTCTGAGCGCCGGCCCCGGCGGCGCCGATTTCAGTTTCGACAATCCCTACGATGCCGCGAACGGCCTCGCCGGCGCGCTCATCAGCGTATATGTCGGACGCACGCCGCAGACCATATGCCTGCATGCGGGCGCCGCCCTTGTCGGCGGCGGCCTGGTGATCGTTATCGGCGATTCGTTTGCCGGCAAGTCCAGTGTCGCGCTTCACCTCGCGGTTCTCGGACACCGGTTCTTCGGCGACGATCAGATTGCGGTTACGCTGGATAATCCCTCCCAGGGGGTCTGTCTCGGGCTGATGCCGAAGGTGAGACTGCCGTTGCCTGCGGATTGCGGCGATGCGTTCCGGGAATTCGTGGACGGCTATACGTCCATGCAGGGCGACGAGATGACTTACCTTAAGCTCTGGGAGGGGGAAGCGGGCACGTTCGGGGAAACGGCGCCGGTACGGGCACTGATATTCCTGGACCGCGACGATAGCGGAAACGGTGCGGGCGCCGGCGAAAATGCCGGCGCGTCACAATTATTGCCGGCATCCCGGCCCGAACTGGTCAAGGCAATGGTGCGCACGGCATATGCCCCGCATATGTCGTCGCCGGATCTTCTGGCCGGTCTGACGCGTCTTGCGGATGCCGCCGATTCCTATCATTTGCGTTTCGCCAGCAGCCGCGACGCCGCCGCACTGTTGTCCCGTGAATTCCGGAACCTTGCCGCGGCGACGTTGCCATGACGGCCGCAGCCCCCGTGCGGACCTATATCCGCAATCCCGCGGTCGCGGCGACGGAAATCGATGCCGAGACGTTCCTGGTCGAACCCGACGAGGGAGAGGTTTTCTATCTCGATGAAATATCGAGCGCCTTATGGCGGTTTTTGACCGAGGCGCGGAGTGAGACTGAAATCATCGAGACCTTTTGTGCCGCATTCCCGGACACGGACAGCGAAAAAATATCCGCCGATATCCGCGCCGCTCTCGACGATATGAGCGCCCGTGCGCTCGTGGTGATCCGGGGCTAGAGTCCGACGAACGGCCCGCCCGGGCCGGGCCTGGTCGAGCGGTTGCATGCAAAGCATTGATTTGTAACGTCGTTTTTATTTAGTTCATTGAAAATTCTGGATTGTTTCCTAGATTCGATGCGCGTATCAATGAGATGTCCGAAATTCGCGCGCGGACGGTGTAGGGGTGTGTTCGCATGAAATACCGATTAAAGGCTGGCACTTTCGTTGTATCGGGTCTCCTGATCGCGCTTGGCGGCATGGTTCCTGCCGTCGCCCAGACGCAAGACCCGGCGCAAAATCCGCCTCAGAATCAGGAAACGCCTGACAAGCCCCAGCCTGCTTCCGTCGTATCCCCGGACCTTATCGATCAGGCCCTCGCAGGGGATAACGATGCTGTCGCCGCCCTAGCGGCGTTCCTGCGCGGCACCGGCGCCAAAAATCCCGAACAGATTACCCAGCGCACGACGGCCCTGATTGCCCAGATCGGCCGGCAGAAGGGCGGTGTCGGCACCGATTCCCTGTTGAGCGTTATCGACCGGATTGCCAGCAATGCGATCAGTCTCGTCGCGGGGGCGCAGATCGTCCGGGTCGGCGTCGACAGTGATTTCGTTCCCAGCCGGGCGGTTCTCGCCTGGGATTTCGGGCCCGCGGACGGCAATGTCGCGCCCGGGTTCGAGCGGGTGTTGCCGAATGACGTGCGCGTCGGCGGCGCTGCGCTCGACGGGCTCCGGCGTCCTGCCGAAAGCGAACTTCTCAATGACGGGATCACCGGCGTCGAACGCATCGAGGTGGATATTCCCGACGGGGAATACCGGATCATCCTGATGACGCAGAACCTCGGCGACCGTCAACTGATGTCGAATCCGTTCGGCAGTGAAATTTCGGTGAATGGAAACGCGCAGGCGATTACACAGCCTTCGCCCGACGATTGGGGCGGCGAGGCGGTGCTCAGTAATCGCGGGCTGCAGAACATAAGCGGCCGGGTTCCGCCCGGCGGTGCAGGAAACGGATTTATCACCGGCAATCTGGATAATTTTAATGCCTCCGGTTTCCAGCGTCAGCAGGGCGGCGCCGTTATCGTCAATGCGGTGGCCCGCGGCGGCAAACTTATCATCGAACTCAAGGGCTTCAACAATTCGCGGTCATACCTGACCGGGTTGATGGTTGAGCCGGCGGAGGAAACCAGCGACCTCGTTCTGTCGCGCGAAGCGGCCGACACGCTTGTCCCGCCGCAGCTGAGGCTGGCGCTGGAAGAGAATATTCTTGCCGCCGCCGCCGATGTTCTTTCCGATATCGACCCGGCGCAGGGGGACCCCGAACTGGTTGAACTGCCCGAACCGATCCTCGATCCCGAAGAGCTTGCAAGCACCAGCAGCTAAAGCCGGTGGCGCTGGGGGGGCGCTTATCCAAGGATGGCATGTCGCCTGACCGATCCAGAGCATGATTCGGGCTCCTGATCCGATGAACCGCGCCAGGCGTCTTGTCGCCGTGGTTGCGGTGGTCCTGCCGGCGGCATTGCTGCCCGTGGCGGTGTCGGCACAAACGGCAGAGGAGGATTCGGTCCTGAGTCGTGGCCGCCCCGATTTCGATTCCATCGGTATCGAGCTGGACGAATTGCTGGGCGTTGTCGGGCTTGTCAGCAAGAAGACGATCGAGCAGAAAAGCTCGCCCCTTTCGAGCTTTGTCGTGAGGCCGTCCTTCGGCATTACCGGTATCTACGAGAGCAATATATTCCTGACCGAAAACAACGAGGTCGGCGACCGGCGGGTCGAGTACAAGCCGGAACTGGTCATTCAGTCGGACTGGGGCCGTCACTCCCTCGCGCTGACGGCTGTCGGCACCCTCGGCCGCTACGTTGAGAATACGGACGAGAATTTCAACGATTACCAGATTCAGCTCAGCGGCAGGCTGGATATTCACGACAACAAGAAACTCGATGTGGTGACCGGCGTTGCGCAGCGGCACGAGGAACGGAACGAGGAAGACGATCCGGGCCAGGGCTTCGAGCCGACGGTGTCGTTCAACCGATTCACGGACCTGACCTTCGAATACTTCGCCGATGCCGTGCTGGCCCGGTACAAACTGAAGTACGAGCACAAGGATTACCGGGACGCCGGCACCTTCGACAACGATTTCCGCGACGAAACGATTATCAAGACGTCGCTGCGCCTGGGATACGAATTTTCACCGGGTACGATAATTTTTGTCGAACCCAACGCCGATTTTCGGATTTTCGATCAGCCAAGGGACTCCGCCGGGTTTCTTCAGGACAGTAGCGCCTTCGGCCAGCTGGCCGGGGTGACCTGGGACGTCACCGGCGTCACTTTTCTCGAAGTCGGCGCCGGGTATTCCTATCGGACCTATGAGGACCCGCGATTTGAATCGGAACTCAATTTCGACTATTCGATCAAAGCGATCTGGAACGCGACCGATATCATGACCCTGACGGCCGAACTGATCCGCAGCTTCGAGGATTCCGGCACACCGGGTGAGTCCGGTTCGCTGGCCGACAGCGGCAGGTTGTCGGTCGATTACGAATTTCTCGACAATATCATTATCAGCAGCGGGGTTACGCTGTCCTTTTCGACGACGGATCAGAGCGGCCGCGAAGATTTCAGCGTCAATCCCACCCTCGGGGTCCGTTATCTGGTGAACGAGAACTGGGCGGCCCGGCTGGACCTAGGGTATTCGACCCGGGAATCGAATTTTGCCGGTGAAAGCTACCGCAATTTTTCCGCCGGGTTCGGGCTCGTCGGCAAGCTTTAGCCGCTTTGGGAATGTAGCGGTCCCTTTAAAATATCCACCGACATCCCGAGATTGGCACGATAATTGCATATTTGAGGGTTCGACCCCATATATGTAAGGCACTTGTTTCAAAATGTTACGGTTTTCCATGATTTTCGCGGCGCAGGAAGCGCGTGCAACGCAGACGCCGTCTTTTGCAGGCGAGACCTGTGAGGCAGAACGCACGAAGACTCGACATAATACTGACCGGTCCCATAGCAGAAGGGTTAATAAAGCTTTATATCGTGCATACTTTCTCGCATATTCCGGTAACGGGAAATCTGTTTGCGAAAATTCAACGTATTGTTTGGGAACGGTTCCGCAGCGCGGCGTCAACCGGCCCAAAACGTGAAACAGCGACCTAATATTATGATCAGAACATTCACCGCCATCCTAACGCTTGTCTTCGGGCTTCTTTGTGCAGCCCCGGGCGGGGTATATGCGCAAACTGCGGGCCTTGAAGACTACCGTCTTGGGCCCGGCGACCGCCTGAAGGTTACGGTTTTCGGCCATCCCCAGGAATCGGGGGAATTTGAAATCGACGGCTCGGGAAACCTGGCCTATCCCCTGCTGGGCCGGGTCCCGGCCCGAGGCAAGACCTTGCCGGCGCTGCAGGAAATTATCCGGGCCGAGCTCGACAGGAAATTCATTGTCGATCCGCGCGTATCGATCGAAGTGCTGAATTACCGCCCGTTCTATATCTATGGCGAAGTAAACCGGGCGGGTTCCTATCCGTTCGTATCCGGCCTGACGATCCGCCGCGCCGTCGCGATTGCCGGCGGTTTTACCCGCCGTGCCCGCCGCGAACCGGTTGTCCTGATCCGCGAACGCGAGAACGGTGTCGAGAAGCTCGAGAGCGAAATAGATATCCCGGTTCTGCCGGGCGACATTATCGAAGTACCGCGACGTTTGTTCTGACGCCGTTCGGACAGACCACGAATTTGTGATCGATTAACATTAGAAAAGCCGGTTAGAAGACTGTAGATTAAGGCGTTTATTTAAATTTCCAGTGTAGCGTATAGGATTGTTTAGTTTTGGCCACCGTCACCTCATTTCCCCGGCGCGACCGTGAAGCGGCATTCGAAGATGCCGCACATGACAGCTTTGGCTTTGTCCCGCCCGAAGATAATGGTTTCGATCTCCGCCGCCTGTTTGGCGCAATCCGGCGCCGCAAGGTTCTGATCGCGGGGCTGATGATTATTGCCACCGGTTTTGCAACGCTCTATGCAAACCAGTTGCGGCCGCTCTATTCCGCCGATGCGTTAATCGTTATCGAGGGCGCGCGAAACAATGTCATCAATATCGACCGGGTCGCCCAGGGTATTCAGCCCGATTATCTGACCATGGAAACCGAAGCTGCCGTTATCGGCTCCAGGGCGATCGCCGCCAAGGTGGTCGACCGGCTGAATCTCTATGAAAGCCCGCTCTACAACCCGGCCCTGATGACCTTCAAGCCGTCACTGACGGCGACGGTTACCAATCAGATCAAGCGTCTTGTCGGTTTCGACGTGCCTGCCCCGGCCGGTTCGGTCGCCGAAGACCCCTGGGAGGGGCTGCCTCCTGCCGAGAAACGCGCGGCGATGCGCGAATATCTTGCCGATGCTTACCTCAGCGGTCTTTCGGTCGTCCCGTCGCAGACGTCGCGTCTGATCGCAATCAACTATGTCTCTACCGATCCCGAAATGGCGGCGCGGGCCGCCAATGCGGCCGCCGAAACATATCTCTTCGATCAGATCGAATCCAAGGGAGACGTTACCGCGCGGGCATCGCGCTGGCTGAACGAACGGGTCGTCGAACTGCGCGACAGGGTGATCGAATCGGAGACCAAGCTCGAACAGTTTCGGGCGAAAACCGGGCTTCTCGAGATCGGCGAAGGCTCAACCCTGAAAACCCAGTTGTTCAAACTGGAAGCGGAGCTGGGCGAGTCGCGGACACGCCGGGCGGAGGCGGACGCGCGCTTTAATCAGGTTCAGTCCTTGCTGAAGGACAAATCGGGAGATGCCAGTGTCGAATCGGCGGCGGCTGTTCTCGATTCCCCCCTCATTCAGCGGCTGCGCGAACAGGAAACACAGATCGTCCGGTCGTTGTCGGCCCTGTCGACCCAATTGCGCCCCGGCCACCCGCGTATGGCTCTTGCCCAGAACGAACTTACCGACCTGCGTAAAAAGATCCGCGTCGAAGTCGATAAGATCGTGCGCAATCTGGAGAACGAGCTCGATATCGCGAAGGTGCGCGAGAATAACCTGAGACGCGAAGTCGCATCACTCGAACGCCAGATATCCGAACAGGGCCAGGTTTCGGCCACGATGCGGGCGCTTCGGGCGGAGGTTGATGCCAATAAACAGCTTTATCAGACCGTCCTGGCCCGGTTCAAGGAAACCAAGGTCGTCGATGACGAGGTCCAGCAGGCCGACGCGCGCATCATATCGCCCGCCACGGTACCCGGCGGGCCGTTCTATCCGCAGAAGAAACTGATCATCGTCGCGGCTCTGTTTATCTCCGCGATTTTCGGAGTCGCGATCGCCATCGGGCTCGAATTGCTCGATACCGGATTCCGCGGCATCAGCCATGTCGAAGCGGCGACCGGTGTGCCCGGACTCGGCGTTATCCCGACGCTTGGCAAGGAAGACCGGGAAATGCTGCCGCACGAACAGGCGGTGCGAAAACCGAATTCGCCCTACGGCGAGGCGGTAAGGTCGATCCGGACAGGGTTATTGCTTTCGAATATCGACCATGCGCCAAAGACCGTTCTGGTGACGTCGTCGGTATCGGCCGAAGGAAAAACCTCGACGTCTCTGTCGATCGCCACCCTGTCCGCCAGGACGGGCCAGCGCGCTATTATCGTCGATTGCGATATGCGCCATCCCAGCGTCCACGTTGCGCTGAAGGTGCCGAACGAACTGGGCCTCAGCAATTATCTGACCGGTCAGAACAGCCTTAGCGAAGTAATCGATATCGACCTTGCCACGGGCGTCCACTACATCACGGCCGGGGGACGGAATCCGCATCCCATGGACTTGCTGAATTCGCAGCAGATGAAATCCGTGATCGCGCTGCTGGCGCAGCAATACGATATCGTGGTCTTCGATACCCCGCCGTTGCTGGCCGTGTCGGACACCTTGGTGCTCGCGCGTCATGTCGAAAAGTCGATCTTCGTCGTGCGCTGGGAAAAGACCCGCCGCGACACCGTTTTGTCCGCCCTGCGCCAGTTCCGCGATGCCGGTGCCGATCTTGCGGGGATTGTAATGACCCAGGTGGATCTCAAGAAACAGGCCCGTTACGGACAGTCCGATTCCGGCTATCAATACTATTACGACCACCACATGAAGTATTATACCGAGTAGCTGCCGTTCTCCGGGACGGCAGTGTGGAAGCGGGGGACCGGCAATGAAACAGCGGATACTGGTTCTTTCCGTCACCGTTTGTGCCGCGGGTCTGCTCGTTATTCCGGTCTGGCCGAGATTTGTCGGCGGGGCGATCACAGCTCCCTATGAAGACACGCTGCGCGATATCGCGCGCGGCGAACAGGCAAACGACGCCATGCTGGCCGAAACGGAAACCGCCATGCGCGTCGCCCGGGAATGGGTCGATGACGGCGCGTTGTCCCTCGCCGTCGGCGACATCCGGTTTATTGGCGCGCGTCGCGCAAAATCGGCCGTCGAACAGCGCGCGGCCCTGACCGACAGTATTGCCGAACTGAGAAACGGCCTCCGTCGCGCGCCGGCCCGGCCCTATGCCTGGTTGCAACTGGCCAGGGCGGAACGGGCGCGTTCCGGCGCAAACGCTCCGATCGAGAACTATTTGTCCCTGTCGATGCGCCTCGCCCGATGGGAACACCGCCTGGTTATGCCGCGAATCGAAATCGCCCTCGGCACCTGGGCTGCCCTGAGCCCGGCATTCAAATCCGAAATGAAAGGTCAGTTCGAACGTGCCGTTGATACTGCGCCGGTTGCGCTCGCCCGCGCGACGCGGCGCAGTTTCGGCCTGCGTACCGTGCGGCAAATGCTGGCAGGATCGCCAATCCATCTCGAACGCTTCACGATCGTCTATTTATCGCCGGATTGACCGGTTCTGCGGTGGCCCGTCGCCCACGATTGTGCGAACGCGACACCGAGCAGGGCGGCAAACGTTACGGCAACCCCCGGAACCTGCGGCCCGAAATCGAAATAGGAATGGAACCCTACCAGAACTGCGACGGCGCCCCCGGTGGCGGGGTATAGCTGATTTCGATGCCGGTTCCGGGCGCCCACCAGGCAGCGGACCGCGATCAGCAGGATCATCCCGAAATACAATGCCGCTGCAATCAGCCCGGTTTCGGCAGCAAATTCCAGATAGACGCTGTGCGCGGCGGCAAAGGATGGCGAGATCGCTGGAAATTCCGCATCGCGGTACAGGTGAAAAAGCGACGGGAAACTGCCTGCACCGTGGCCGGTCAACGGGGCATCGGCGATCGCGTCCATCGCGATCCGGTGAATAAGATCGCGCTCGGAATGCAGCAGTTTACCGGCAACCCGATCGGCCAGACCGCCACCGCTGACCGTAAATATAACGGCGCCGAGAATAACGAGGGCACCGAGCAGTCCGAGGGACGATCGTTTGCGCAGCGTGCCGCTGGCCTGCAGCAGCATCACCAGGGCACCAAGCGCCAGGGCAGTGAAAGCAGCGCCGCCCCGGGACTGGGTGAGCAAAAGCGCGCTGCCGGTCACGACGCAAATTCCGGTCAGAACGAAAACCGGCAGGCTCAGGTTTTCCATCGAATTCAGAAAACGGCGCGAACTGTCGAAGGCGCCCGACGCATCCCTTTTCAAATAGCGGATGGCCAGGCCGAATGACGTTACCAGCCCCATCCCGGCGAACACCGCGTAATGGTTCCGATTTACGAACGTGCTGGTAAGCGACTGCTGATACGCCCATTTATCGGCGAGAAGAATCTTCCCGGAACCGGAGAGGAAGGCCGATATTCCGTATGTCGCATAGAGAAACCCGGTCACGGCGATCGCCCAGAATACAATATTGGCGCGTTCCGATGACCGGCCATATTGCATCCCCAGCCAGAAAACGGCGGCATAGGTACCGATCTTTGCAAGCATGGACGGCGCACCGTCGGGGGTGAGACTGATTGCCCCCCGGATAGACGGATCGTTCAGGGCTGTGCGGACTTCCGCCCATATCGGGTGATGCCAGCCGGCCGGGAGCGCCGGAGATGCCTGCACGAATATCCAGCCGAGAACGGCTGTCAGCAGGACGGCAGGCACCGCCCAGCGGGCGGCGTGAACGGCGTAGGTTCCTTCGTCGAAAGCGGCGCAGATCGCCCACAGCGCAAGCGCGGCGCCGGTCAGGATCGATAACAGGCTGTATGACCAAAGATGCGCCGATCCGTAGGGCAGGGGGGCCAGCACGACGATTGCCAGAAAAAACCAGAACGACGCTGAAATGAAGGCACGCCGGGCGGGAACCATCGGCACGGCGTCAATACGCATTTCGGTGAACGAAGCCCACGAAAAGCGTCATCACCAGGATACGCAGGTCGAACAACACCGACCAGTTCTCGATATAATACAGGTCGTGCTGCACGCGTTGGCGCATGAGATCGAGGGTCTGGGTTTCGCCCCGGAAGCCGTTGATCTGCGCCCAGCCCGTTATCCCGGGCTTCACCCGGTGCCGCGACAGGTATTCGTTGATTACCGTGGCGTATTCTTCGTTATGGGCGACGGCGTGGGGCCGGGGCCCGACCAGGGACATCTCGCCGCGCACGACGTTCACCAGTTGCGGCAACTCGTCGAGGCTGGTCCGACGCAGAATTCTGCCCACCGTCGTTATCCGGGGATCCCCCCGTTTGGCCTGTTCGACGTTCTTGTCCGAGGCTGGTGCTGCCCGCATGGTCCTGAACTTCAGAACCCAGAATTCGTTGTTGTTGAATCCGTATCGCTTCTGCCTGAAAAGAACAGGACCCCTACTGTTCAGTTTAATGGCCAGTGCAATAGCGATCAGCAGCGGGCTGAACGCGATCAGCAGGCACACCCCGAGGATCCGGTCTTCGAGCCCCTTGGCAAAAACGCTCCAGCCGCTGAGGGGCCGCTCGGAGAGTTTCAGCATCGGGATGCCCGCGACCTCGCCATAGCCGAGATGCGGCAGTTCCAGCGAAATCTCTTCCGGGCAAAGTTTCACATCCGCAGCCACGGTCTGGAGTTTGGCGGTGATCCGGTGAATTTCTTCGTCGTTCTGCCATGGGACGGCAACGATGATCTCGTCGACCCGGTTGTTCCGTATGAAAACGAGCAGATCGTCAACATCGCCTTGTATCGGGTATTCCGATATTTCCCCGGGCATGTCGGTCTTTCGGTCGGCGAACACGCCGACGATGGCGGTATCTGAGCCGCGTGTGTTCTTCAGGCGCCGGATCAGCTTCGCCGCGGGCTCGCCCGTACCGACGATGGCGATATTGATGTCCAGTTCGCCGCGCCGCGCCCAGCGTTCCACCTGGTAGGCGAGGCCTGTCCGCAGGATGCCAAACAGGATCAGCGTTGTCGTAAACCAGGTTAGGACCCAGAAACGCGAAAAGCTGTCCGATACCTGGGTGAAATAGGCGAGCCCGATCAGGGTCACGAACACCGCCCCCCACACCGCCGTCACTTTGCCGAATTGCAGCGAAAACGTAATCAGGTTGGTAAACGAATACAGGCTGGTGAAATGCATATAGGTGGCGGTCAGAAATGCGCCGACCAGAACCGCCGTCGTATAGATGTCGGTAAGGTGGAACGTTCCATGACGTGCCCAATAGGCGAAGATGCCGGCACCGATAACGACCGCGACGTCTGCAACCCGCAAACCGACAATGATAAGCCGCCGTGCATCGGCTGCGAATGTTGTGATGACCGCGACCATGATGTCTCGTCGCCCAGTTGCCGTTACGCGAATACTCTGTTGCGCGGATGGCGTCCGCACGACGGAGATACTACAGGGCAGGGGTTAGAAATTCATCCCCTAACTGCTCCCCAAGTTACCGGAAACAAAGGCGAATATTCGGGGGCCGTCCGCGCTAACCGCGCCGGTGAAGCCACCAGTTGCGTTCGTTTATGGAATATATCGGGCGATAATGGCGAATGCTTTCCGCGGGCACGACCCGCCGCACCTGGTTGTCCAGCACGAGCGCCCGGCCATTCAGATTGACGACCAGGATCGCATGTCCCACCCGCAGGTTCAGATCCTGGAGGACGACGATACGCATGTCCCGATTCGTGAACCCCAGCGCCCGCAGGGACATGAATTTCGCAATTGCATAATCTTCGCAATCGCCGTTGCGCTTGAAGAACTGGCCGGGTGTCGCCCAGTAATCCTTGACGCCGTAATTTCGCGGATCGGTAAGATACCGCTGGCGGTTCATGTAGGTATTTACCGCGCGGACCTGGGACAGCTTGTCCTGTCCCTTCAGCGATTGCAGGAACGCTTTCCACGCCTTCAGGTGACAGGCGTTGAAAAGCGTCGATGTGCAGGGCGTCTCGCCGAGCTTACGTTCGTTGAAATAACGCGACAGCGCCCCGCCCCATTTGGGGAACATGGAAATATTGGTCGACTGGGTGGTCCGCGTCCCGAAAAGGGCCGGGAATGCCGGATTGGCCGCCGCCGATGCCGATTCAGGCACTGCCATCATCGCCGCCGAAAGGGTGAAAACTACAGCCAATGGCCGCGCGGCGGTATATCGGATGCGGGTCGTTTTCATGATTCCAGCATATCCAATCGCCAATTAAGGGAATGCTAACCGTGATGCTTAACAATGATTTTTTTGCCGGTGCGACGGGTCGTGCCCGGTTTCTGAATTTGGGGGTTCCAATGGTCTCCGCAAGACAGGTTGCATCAGATCTTCGGGAAGCGACGACATTGTCGATCATGTCGCTGACCGGTGCCGCCATTGCCGTGGCTTGCCTTCTTGGCGTTATCTTCGTGTTTCTGTACGCCGATTCGGAACGCGCGCGCGACCAGCGCGCCTGGGAAGAGCGGCTCGGTATCGTTGCCGATACCCGGGCGGCGGATATCGGCAAGTGGGTCGAATCGCAGTACCGGGAAATGGCCGGTCTGGCTGAAAACGCGTCTCTGCAGCTTTACATGTCCGAACTCGTCCAGGTCGGGAACCGGGCCCGAAACAACGCCGGTGAACCGCCTGCACAGGCGGATTACCTGCGCAACCTGCTCACGGTCATTGCAGACCGGGCCGGGTATAAAACCGAACTTAAAGGACCCGATGTCGACGCAAACGTGAACCGGCTCGCGGTTTCCGGAATCGCGCTGGTAGACGCCTCGGGCGAGATCATTGTTGCTACCCGCGGCATGCCGCCGGTCGACGGTGCGGTCGCCCGCGATCTCGTTTCCGCCGGCGCCGGTATGCGCGGTTTCATGGATATCCGCAAAGAACCGTCCGGCGAACTGGTGATCGGGTTCTCCGTGCCGGTTCACGCCATACAGGAAACCGACGGCGCTGCGCGCCCGATCGGCCGGATCGTCGGCATCCGCCGCGTCGCGGATGGCCTTTACCCGCTTTTGGTCCAGCCGGGTTTCGCCTGGAAAACCGGCGAGGTGTATCTGGTGCGCCGCCGGGCGCAGTCCGTCGAATTTCTGTCGCCGCGCCGCGAAGACCGGCAACCGCTGACGGGAACCCAGTCTGTCGAGGGCACGCCTAGCGTCAGCGCCGTCGCGGTGCGCAGCGATACCGGGTTCGGGATCGCGCCCGACTATGCCGGCGAGAGCGTTCTGTTCGCCGCCCGGCAGGTTGCCGATACGCCGTGGACGGTCATTGTTAAAATAGCCCGCGCCGAAGCGCTCGGCGAAAGCGATTCCCGCCGGGCGACGCTGATCGCCGCCTTTCTCATCCTGATCGCGTTGATCGGCGTGGGACTGGTTGCCGTCTGGCGGCACGGTACGTCGCTCCGGGCCAGCGAAGCCGCCGGCCGTTACCAGGATATGGCCCAGCGATACGAGGCGCAGAGCCGGTTCCTGCGTCTGGTCGCCGACAGCCAGCCGAGCCCGATGTTCATCGTCGACCGGGAAAACAGATTCAGGTTTGCGAACCGGGCCGCGGCGACGCAGGCCGATACGCGGGGTGACGACCTGATCGGCAAATCCCTCAAAAGCGTTCTTGGCGCGGCCGAAGCCCGCCGCTACGAAGAGCCCAATATCAACGCGTTCGAAACCGGGGCGATCGTATCGCAGATACACCGGTCCGGGTCGAACGGCGATCTCCGGGTCGTCCAGGCGGAACATATCCCGGTCTTTGACGGTCCCGATTTCGAAAACGGCGTTCTCGTAATCGAGCAGGATATCACGGGGGCGGTAAGCGAACGCGAACACCGCGAAATGGCGCTCCAGCAGCTTGTGCGGACGCTGCTTACGGTTGTCGACAGCCGCGATCCCTATGCCGCGAACCATTCCACGCAGGTTGCCGTCGTATCCCGCGCCATCGCCGATGAAATGGGGCTGGACGATGTCATGGCTGAGACCGCGGAATCCGCGGGCAGCCTGATGAATGTCGGGAAACTGCTGGTTCCTGCCGACCTGCTGACCAGGGCGGGTGACCTGGCCGATGACGAGGTCCGGCAGATCCGGGAATGTATTTCGGCGGGTGCGGGCCTGCTCAAGGATGTGCCGTTTACCGGGCCCGTCGTGCAAACGCTCGATCAGATGACCGAAAAATGGGACGGCTCCGGCGGCCCGCGCGGACTCGCCGGCGACGACATTATCGTCACCGCCCGGATTGTCGCCGTGGCCAATGCGTTCGTCGCCATGCTCAATCCGCGGGCCTGGCGCCCCGGTGTGGACTTCGACCAGGCGCTCGATGCCATGCTTGCGGCATCCGGAACCGATTTCGACCGTGCCGTGGTCGCGGCCCTGATCAACAGGCTCGAAAATCACGGCGGCCGGGTCGATTGGGCGCATTTGACCGAGGCCCGCCCGGTTCACTAACCGATTGCCCGATCGCTGCGGCGCGGGCGGCGATGACGATGGTGGATAATCCCGTCGTGGACGGGCATAAACGTTTCATGTTTTCGAAGCTCTTCGGATCGCGGCGGATGGAAGAACGCACGTACAGCGTTCCGGCGGATACGTGCGTCTACGCCATCGGCGATATTCACGGTCGGGCGGACCTGCTGAAGCGGATGCATTCCATGATACAGGCGGATCTCGAGACCCGGAAACCCGCCCGTGCCGTGGTGGTTTATGTCGGCGACTATATCGACCGGGGAGATGAATCGCGGGCCGTACTGGACATACTGCTGAGCGTCCCTCTGGAAGGGGTCGAATCGGTACATCTGCTCGGCAACCATGAAGCCTTTATGCTCACCTTCCTGGACGATCCCGGTGTCGGCGACATGTGGCTGAAGAATGGCGGCGATGCGACCGTATACAGCTATGGCGTCGGCGCGCCGTCGGTGTCCGACCGGGAACAGCGCCACAGCATGATGCGCGACGACCTTCGTGCAAAACTGCCTGAATCCCACCTCGAATTTCTCAGGACGCTGCGCCGGTATCATGTCGAAGGAGACTACGCTTTCGTCCATGCCGGCATAAAACCCGGTATCCAGCTGGAGGACCAGGTCGACGAAGACCTGCTGTGGATTCGCGGCGAGTTTCTCGATGCACGTGCGGATCACGGGAAATGCATCGTCCACGGGCACACCATTACCGATGAGATCGAAGTGCGGCCGAACCGCATCGGGATAGACACCGGCGCCTATTTCAGCGGTATGCTCAGTTGCCTCGTGCTGGACGGCGAGTCCCGCGCGGTTCTGCAGACCTGACCGGTGACTGTATCGGTGTCCGGCAGGGGACAGCGCCCGGAAGTGCGTGTTTCCCTGTGGCGGGCGATTCTCGGCGCGGACGGGCCGCTGCCGGACGAATGGCAGGACGCGCCGCCGCTGGACGATGCCGGGCGCCTTGGCGGACTGCTGACGCCCGCCCTGGCCGCTCATTTCCTGCGCCCTGTTGAAGCGCGTCTCGGGACGGCGCTGCTCGATGCCGCTGCCGTGCGGCAGAGCCTGCTGTTCAACCGCTTCAACGGCGGCGTTCAACGGCGCTGGATGCACGAAATCGCCGCAACCGGCATTCCCGTGGCGTATCTGAAGGGCTTCGCTTTCGCGCATTCGCTCTATCCGGTTCCCGACCTTCGGACCATCGGCGATATGGACCTGCTGGTCCGCGAAGCCGATCTTGGCCGGTTGCTCGAATTTCTGACCGGGCGGGGTTTTTCCTTCGACGCCCTGCCGCTGCCGCCCTGGGGCTTTATTTCCGACGCCAGTTTTATGCCGCTGATGTCCCCGGAGGGTGACTGCAATATCGACATTCACATTCAGCCCGACTGTTACCCCGCCTACCGGTCGCTGACCGCGGATGACGTATTCGGACAATCCGTATCGCTGGAAATCGACGGCACGGTCGTCAGTATCCCATCCGTCGAACATGCCATGATTCTGTGCCTGACCAACGCCGCGAAGGACAAGTTCGGCATATTCAGCGTGCGCAAGCTTGCGGACATCGTCATGCTGTTGAGGTCAGGACACCCGATCGACTGGGACCGCATCGCAGCGCTCGCGGCTGCCGGCCGGTTTCTGAAGCCCGCCCGCACCGTCTTTGCGCTGTTATGCGCCCTCGGTCTGCCGCCCGGCGCCGTGCCCGGCCCGCTGTGCCGGCCGCCGGCCGGCCTGTCCCGGGGTCCGTTCCGCAGGCTTGTTTCGGACCATGCCGAGATGTTCCATGACGCGCCCGGTCCCCTGCGGGTACTGGAACGCGAATTCACCCTGTGCGCCGAACCCGATATCGCGGTGCGGAATGCGGCGACGCGCATCACGGGTCTGTTCCGTCGCCGGCGCGGTCTGCCCGCCGGATTTTCCGCCGACTGATACGCCGTCAGGCTTCTTTTCGACGACGTTCGGTGATAGCTTCGCCGCACGTTGGCGTCGGGTAATTATTGTCGGAATGGAGTTCCAATGTCAGTTGCGAAGAAAGTCCTGATCACGGGCGGAGCGGGGTTTATCGGCTCTCACCTGTGCGAACGGCTGCTGAATGAAGGATGCGATGTCCTTTGCGTCGATAATTACTTTACCGGCGCAAAAGACAATGTCGCCCATCTGCTCGACAATCCGCGTTTCGAGATCATGCGCCACGACGTGACGTTCCCGCTCTACGTCGAAGTCGATGAAATCTATAATCTCGCCTGCCCGGCATCGCCGGTGCATTACCAGTACGATCCGGTTCAGACCACCAAGACCAGTGTTCACGGTGCGATCAACATGCTGGGACTGGCGAAACGGCTTCGGGCCAAGGTGTTCCAGGCATCGACGAGCGAAGTCTACGGCGATCCCGAAATTCATCCGCAGCACGAATCCTATTGGGGCAACACCAATCCGATCGGCCTGCGGTCGTGCTACGACGAGGGCAAGCGCTGCGCCGAAACGCTGTTTTTCGATTACTGGCGCCAGCACAAGCTGCAGATCAAGGTGGCGCGCATTTTCAATACCTACGGTCCGCGCATGCACCCGAATGACGGCCGCGTGGTGTCGAACTTCATTGTCCAAGCGCTGCAGGGCCAGGATATCACGCTGTACGGCGACGGCTCCCAGACCCGTTCGTTCTGCTATGTCGACGACCTGGTCGAGGCGTTTATCCGGATCATGGCGACCGACGACGATTTTGTCGGGCCGGTCAATATCGGCAATCCCGGCGAATTCACCATCCTGGAGCTCGCCGAAAAGGTTATCGAATTTATCGGAAGCAGCAGCAAGATCGTTAACAAGCCGCTGCCGCTGGACGACCCCACCCGCCGGCGCCCCGATATTACGCTGGCGAAGGAAAAGCTCGGCTGGGAGCCGACGGTCGAGCTCGATGAAGGCCTGCGCCGCACGGTGGCGTATTTCGAGACTTTGCTGTCCGCGGGATAGCGCGGCATCATGTCGACCAAGCCGTTCTATGACCGCAATGCGGCCTTTGTGCCCGAACTGCAGGATGTAGAACAGGCACGCGCCGAGCTTCTGACGCCGGGCACCCGGTATTTCTGCGTGACCGATGCGCTGTCCGACCCGGGATCCCTCTCCGCGCTGGAGCTCGGTTTCGGATCGATCATGCGGGCCCGTTACTTCGCATCGATATTCGGCAAGTTCGAGGCGGCCGATATCAGCGCGTCTGTTCTGCTCGACGGGCGCGATGCCGGATTTTCCTATCGCGATGTCAATCTCGACGAAGGCTGGCCGTTCGAAGACTCCAGTGCCGATGTCGTCATGGCGATGATGGTGTTCGAGCATCTGTTCGATCCGTTTCATTCATTCGGCGAACTCGCCCGGATTCTGAAACCGTCGGGCAAGGCGTTCGTCAATCTGCCGAATGTGGGGTCGATCAAGTGTCGCTGGGACCTGCTGCGCGGACGGCTGCCGATGACCAGCACGGCAGACTGGTTCGAGCTGCGTCAGTGGGACGGTGGCCACCTGCATTATTTCACGGTCGGCGAAGTCCGCCGGCTGGCGGCGTTTTCCGGCCTGAAGGTAACGCAGATCTATCCTGTCGGCGGACGGCTCTGGCTCAAGAAACTGTGGCCGGGCCTGTTCTGTCACGAAATAAGCTACGTCCTGGAAAAAGCCTGAAACCCCGGCGGTCCGGCGGTTCCGCCCTGGAATTTCCTATCGCCGGTACCGCGTGGCGGCGGGTGCGGAACCACGCCGGCGTTTCGGTTGGCGGGGCGCCTGCCCGTGTTTTGCCGCTTCCGCCTGCCGCCGTGCTTCGACCACGGTATCGAACCGCAGGTCGGGCAGGCGGAACAGCACGCCGACGAGTATCCAGTACCAGACATTGACGGGGTCGAGATCGATCTGCCAGCCCTTGAAGCTGTGCACGGCGAGCACGATGATGAAACCGGTTATCGCCGCAGTGCAGGACCGTTTCATCGGCTCGCGGGTGGTCCGGTGAATGCCGATCGCATAGACGATGATCGAACCCATCATCCCCAGCAGAACAATCAGCCCCGGGATGCCGAGCTCGATAATCGCCTTGGCGTAAAAGCCTTCGATCGGATGGGGCCGGGCGGCGATCTCCGCTGCGGACATCAGGTTCCGCGCCGCGCCTGTGTTCGTACCGACGCCCTTGCCGAGGGGATAGTTCACCAGCGAATTGATCAGGTCGGGGATGACCAGGTCCGAACCGTATGTTGTCACCAGGCCGCTGGTGGTATCGGCGATCGTAAACAGATCGAGCCCAGCCGTCTGAAGAGTCGTCACCATGACAAACGGCCCGACCAGCAACCAGATCGCCATGCGGGTCAGTTTCGCATCGAGAAACAGAATGACGAACAGCAGGGCCGGCGCGAAAACGAAATTCGCCCGCGCCCCGGAAAGAAGGCAGGCGATGAAAACCAGAAACATCATGATCTTCGCGAAAAGCCGCCAGCCAAGATGCGGTTCAACACTCTGATGCATATAGGTTATCGCCAGCATCATCAGGGCATAACCGGAATACTGGGTGACGAAACTGAAAGTCGACGGAATCCGGAAAAACACGGCGCCCATGTTGAACGCGGCGAAATTCTGCGTCGCGGCGGCTGCGTTCCTGCCATAGAACATGGTCATCGTTTCCTCGTATCCGACCGTCGATGACATGACGAACTGAAGGATTCCCACGCTGCACGGAATCAGCGCAACGGCCGTGGCCGTCCGCAGCAGCACGATCAGGTCCTCCGCGCGCTGGATCATGATGGAGGCGAGATAGGCCAGCGGGATATACAGAAGCCAGACCTTGATCCCCACCGCGCCGACGATAACGCTGATGACCGACGGGTTGAACATCTGGAGCAGCGCCAGCGCCCCGAACGCGACGAACATCAGGGTGAGTGGCGACGGTATCCGCGCGTGCCGGAAATCGCGCATATGAAGAAGAAGAAAAACGGCATACATCGGCAGCACGAACAGGAAATCCTTGAACAGCGATCCGAACGGATTCGGGCGCAGCATCAGGGCGATACCGCTGGCGAACGGCACATAGACAATGAGCATGTACATGCCGCGCTGCCATTTCGACAGGATCGCGATCCAGATTCCGAGCAGGACCGGCAGACCGAGAATCGCGACCGCAATCATGGGTCGGGTTTCGCGGTTTTTCGGCGCGCCAGGATACTGCCCAGGATTTCGCCCATCCGGCGGGAATAGGTATCCCAGGAATAGTCGGCGGCATGTTCGGCCGCATTCCGGCCCATCGTTCCGCGCAGTTCCGCATCCCGGTACAGGCGTTCGATCCGGTCCCGGAGCGCCGCGATATCGCGTATCGGGACGATAAAGCCGTCGATGCCGTCGCGGATCACCGAGCCTGAATTGGGGGTCGTAACCACAGGCAGACCGGATGCCATTGCTTCGTAGATGCTCACAGTCGACCCTTCATGCAGCGACGGGAACACATAGACATGGGCATCGGCAAAGACGGCGGGAATTTCCTGATGCGGCAGGTGGCGGCGATGGATGAACAGGTCCTTGTATTTCCGCAGCCATTCCCCGTCTCCTTCGATATTGCCCAGCAGGACCACCTGAATATCCGGTATCGCGGCCTGTCGGACTGCTTCGAGAAGATAGTACACGCCTTTTCGGATGCCGATATGCCCGGCAAACAGAATTTTGAACGGCGGCACCGGCGGCGGCGGTGCCGGGGCGAACATCGCGAGATCGACCCCATAGGGCAGCATGAATATTCTGTCCGGGGCGGCGCCGTAGTGCAGCAGGGAATCCCTGACATATTCCGACGGCACGAGAATATAATCCGCCTCCCGGACTTCCTGTATACACCGCCGGATCATGCGTGCCGGGGTCGACCGGAATGGCGATCCCAGTTCCGGGTGCAAAGCCTTCTCTTCGCTCAGAATCCGGTTGCCGTAATCGACATGGCCGATGACCTGGTCGAGAACCGCAACCGCGCCAATGCGCTTGGCGGCGCGCAATGTGTAAAGCGCATGGGAATCCGACGCGATGACGATTTTCGGGCGGAGCACCAGCACCCGCACCGCACCGCGGAGGTCGAGATACCGCATCCGGGCAATCGCGAAATTCGGCAGGACAAAGCGGAAACCGCGTTCGATGCCGAGCAATACTTCGAGCATCCATGATCGTTCGACGATCCCGGTCGGCAGTTCTTCAAGCTGTCGCCGTTTCAGGGTGGCCGTCAGTTTGTCGGCCCATCGCCCCGGCAGGGCGCGCAGCATCCTCTCCGGCCAGCCGTTCTGCCGGTAGTAGTACCCCGAAATATACCGGCAGGAATAACCGGACTTGCGGATCGCGTTCACGATCTCGTAGACGCGCGGCACGCCCTGCTGGACGTAGACGATATCCGGCCGATCGCGGGCCATCAGTTCTGCCCGGCGCGGCGGAACCGCGCGGTCAGTTCCGCGAACACGCGCCAGTCGCGTTTTTCGAAGCGGAAAAGCCCGACAATGCTCAGCCCGGTTTCGCGGCTGACGAGGAACGCCAGGAACAACGCGGGTATCGTGAAAGCCAGAACCTGTGCGATGGCCGCGCCCACGAGGCCGAACAACGGCAAAAGAACCGCCAGCGCGATGACCGTCACGGCGATACCGAGGCCTTCGCACTTCGTGACGATGCGCATTCTGTTGCTGGCGCGCATATAGGTCGTCAGCATAACCTTTAACGTATAGGCGATGCCGCTCAGCGCCAGTACGCGGGCCGCGTCGGTCGCCGGCAGGTAGGCGTTTCCGAAGACGATCCCGATCAGCCAGGGCGCAAAGACAATGAATACGGCAGTGGCGGGCACGACGAGCACAAGCGCCGCCCGGAAGTACCGGCCCAGCACTTCCTGCCGTCCGCCCTCCTGTGTCTGCTGGGCAATCTTCGGGAACAGCAGCAGCTCCATGGTGGTGACCGCCAGAAACAGGGGGCCTTCGATTGTCATGGCGACGACATAAAGACCGAGATCCGTTGCCGCCATAGCGAGCGAGATAATGAGCTGGTCGAGGCGGCGGTTTGCGATCTCAAGAACGATCGCGACATGGGCGCGGACGCCATAGGTAGCAAGGGATCTGATCGCCGCAATAGAGGGCCTGAAGGACAGCCACCCGTTCCTGGTTACCAGCCAGAGCGTTATGCCCAGCAGTCCCAGATGAGCGGCGAGGTAGGCGTAAATGAAGGCGGAAAGCGATGCGTTCCAGAATACCAGCAACAGGATCGCCAGGCCGAGATAGCCCAGATTGACCAGTGCCCGCAGCGCATTATAGACGCCGTAATTCTGGTCGCCCTGAAACATTGCCATCATGTTCAGGGCATACAGGTAGAGCGGGATAAACGCCGAACAGATCGCGGACATCTCCAGAACTTCGGACCGCTGGCCGCTATAGATATAGGGGCTCAGCACGAGGAACGCGCCGACCAGAAGCGGCCAGAGAATGGTGAGAAGCAGCCCCGTCCCGGCGAAGATTTCCTTCGGGCTGTGGCTCTTCCGCGCCATGTGAAAATTGGTCGATGTGTTCAGCGAAATCGATCCCAGATCCGCGATTAGGACCGGCCACAGGAGGAGGATCGTCAGCTCCCCCCGGCCTTCGGGCAGCAGAATCCGCGCTGCCAGAATTCCGGTCGCAAAGTTCGCGATCTGGATACCGCCCGCGGCGAGGAAAGAACCGAACAGATCTTTCACGGCACCAGTCCCAGCATTTTCCGGCAGGCATCTGTCACCTGATCCGCCGGAATCGATGTGATCGCGGTTTCGTTATCCGCATCGCGTGTCACCGGCGGCTGCCCGCCGGACCAGCGAAGACCCGGATAAAAGATACGGTGCCGGTCGCCGAGCGGAAACCAGATGCCGGGTTTCGCGTGGCGACTGAAGACCGCGACGGCGGGCACCTCCACGGCGGCCGCCAGATGCATCGGGCCGCTATCGTTGCCGAGAAACATCTGCGCATGGGCCATCACGGCGGCGCTGACGCGTGGGGATATCCGCCCGCAGGTATTCAGCTTCGGGCCCTGCCAATGCGTCAGCAACCCGTCGCTGCGGGCGCGGTCGCCTTCGGCGCCGACGACAAGAATACCGAGCGATTCATCGGCGGCGGATAATGCGCCGAGCGCGGAAAGCCATTTCGGGTCGGTCCAGTCCTTCATCTGCTGCTTGGTGCCGGGGCTGAAACACATGAACCTCCCCGCGCCGTCCCACCCGGTCAGGATGTCCGTCGCGGCGGCGCGTTCGGCATCGGTCAGGCAGAGGTCTTTGCCAGCCGGGGCGTCGACATCGATTGGGCCAAGGGCGTTCAGCGCCCGGGCGATGCGTGACGTTTCTCGTTCGTAGAGCCCGGTCTGCGGATCGAATTGGTGCTCGCGCCGGGACCGGGCGACGGGCAGCCCGACAATACGCCGCGCGCCGCACAGACGCAGGAAGGCGCCGTCGCGCAGTGTCATGGCGATGGACCGCGCTTCGTTTGCGTATATTGCGATGTCCGGTCCCCAGGCGCGGACTTCGGACGCCAGCGACAACAGGGCTCGCGGGCTGCGCGTCCCGATCGGATAGGCAAAGTACCCGTTCACGAAAATATCGTCGCCGAGCACAGCTTGCAGCGGCGGGGCGGCGGCGGCGACCGGAAAATTCGTCATCACCCGTTTTTCGGCCTGCGGCCATATGGCGTTCAGGTGATGAAACACCGGCAGCATGATCGCGGTGTCGCCGAGGCTGCCCAGGCGGTGGATAAGCACTTTTTTCGGGGCCGGGACCATCGCTCAGGCGTAGCAGTCTTCGACGATTTTGCGCGACCACCCCCGGAAACCGCGATCCGTCGCGGTCGGGTCGTCTTTCAGCAGCCAGTCGCGCATCGGCACGGCGAAACCGGTTTTGGGGCGGTTCAGGACATCGCCGGGCAGGGGCTTCGCCGGGCTTGCCGCCATGTCGAGTTTGCCGGGCGGCGTGGCTGAAGCCAGCATCGGCGCGATCCGTTTGAAGAAGAACGTATCGACCAGCGGCACGCGGATCTCCAGCGAATGCGCCATGCCGGCCCAGTCGGAATCGCGCAGCAGCTGGCTGCGCATGTACCATGTCGATTCCAGGGCCGATACTTTTGCCCGCGGCGTTTTCAGTCCGTCGACCTGGCGGCGGCGGTTGCTGTGTTCTTCGAGTTCGGCCCAGCCTGCCCGGGCCATATCGGGGTCCATCAGTTTCGGCAGTTCCCACGGCATGAACAGCGCGCGGCGCAGCAGATAGGCGTCCGGATAGGTGGTGCCGTATTCAAGCACGCTGGCATATTTCGGCGATGTCAGGGCGCTGACCAGGGGGGCGGCGATCCTGCGGAACGCGCGCCCGGCGCAGCGCATACCGGGGACCGCGCCGAGCGTGCCGACCATGCGCGGGATTTCCTGGAAACTCTGATAGCCGCCGAACAGTTCGTCGCCGCCGAGGCCCGACATCGCGACCTTCAATCCGGTTTCCGCCGTCACCTTGCTGACGAAATAGGTGTTCACGCCGTCGATCGACGGCTGGTCCATCGCCGCGCACAGGCGTTTATATTCGGCCTGGAAGTCCTCGCCCTTTACCCGCTGGGTCTGATGCGCCGTGTCGTAATGACGCGCGATCTTTTCCGCCAGCGCGGCTTCGTCGAATTGGGTGCCGTCGAATTCGTCGAAGCCGAGCGTGACCGAGCGCAGCGCATCGGATTGCAGCTCGGCGGTCAGCGCGACGATCGTCGCCGAATCGAGCCCCGCCGACAGGAACGCGCCGACCGGCACGTCGGCGACCAAATGGTGTTGCAGCGTGTCCAGCAGGGCATCGCGCAGGTTTTCCCGCGTCCATGGTTCGGGCCGCTCCGCTGCCGCTGCCAGTTCCTGCGTTACATCGAAATAGCGGGTCTGTGGTTGTGCGCCGCGGTGATCGATCCACATCGTGCTGCCCGCCGGCAGGGCGCGGATGTTCTCGAACATCGTCCACGGTTCGGGCACGTAGCCCCACACATGGAAACCCGCCCGCCCGGCGGCGGAAGGCGCGGTGTCGATACCGCCGCCGGCGAGCAGGGTTTTGACCTGGGACGCGAAGCGCAGCGTTTGGCCGTCATTTGCGTAATACAGCGGTTTGATGCCGAACCCGTCGCGCGCAAGGAAGATGCCGCGCTTTTCCCGGTCGTAGATCGCGAGCGCGAACATACCGCGCAGCCGGTCGACCATGTCTGCACCGTCGCGGTCGTAAAGATGCAGCAGCACCTCGGTATCGGATTCCGACCGGAAATGCCGGCCCTGCGATTCCAGCTCCGCCCGCAATTCGCGGAAATTATAGATCTCGCCGTTATAGGTGATGACCAGCCGGCCATTGTCGAACTGCATCGGCTGGGCGCCGCTATCGGTCAGATCGATGATCGACAGCCGCCGATGGCCGAAACCGACGCGGTTTTCGGCGTCCTTCCAGATTCCTTCGCCATCCGGCCCGCGCGCGACCATCGCGTCGTTCATCCGTGTCAGCGCGGCGCGGTCCACCGGCGTCGCGCCGTCGCCATAGGCGAATATGCCCGCTATACCGCACATTGGCGGCGATCCATTCTGTTCGTTCGGAGTGCTTCCGGTATTCCGGAAACCGGGAAGATGTTACGCAAGATACCCGTGCCTGTGCCGTGAGCCGCCGCTGGAATAACTTGACGCGGCGTCAGAGCGCCACCATACACAATTTTTTGTGCCAGCGTCGTCCGCATAAACATGCGCATTCTTCATGCAATTTCAAACCTTTCGCCCCGGGCGGGCGGCCCGCCAAAGGCGGGAATGGGAATGGCGCGCGCAATGGTCCGCCGCGGCCACGATGTTTCGATCTATACCACCAATTTCAATGGCGCGGATGATCTCGACGTTCCTCTGGGGGTGCCGGTCGATACCGGTGGCGTAAGCGTCACGTATTTTCAGGTCCATGCGCCGCGTTTCTGGGAAACGTGTTTCCCGCTCGGCCGCGCCCTGCAGGCGGATGCGGGGAAGTTCGACCTGATGCATCTGCATTCTCTGTACATGTATCACGACCGGGCCGGTGCCCGCGCGGCGCGGCGCAGCGGTATCCCCTATATCGTCCGCCCGCACGGCACGCTCGATCCCTATATCTGGAAGCGCCGCCGGGCGCGGAAGACCGTCTTCGAATGGTGGTTCCAGAACCGCGTCCTGGAACAGGCTGCCGCCCTTCACTACACGACGAGGGACGAATGGCGGCTTGCCGCCCCGGTTGCGCGCAATCCCTGCGGATTCGTGGTCCCGAACGGGCTTGATACCGATGAATTCGCCAGTCTGCCCGCGAAGGGGGCTTTCCGGGCGATGCATCCCGAAATCGGCGATCGCGCCATCATCCTGTTTCTCGGCCGGTTGAACTTCAAAAAAGGGCTCGACCTGCTCGCGCCGGCCTTCGGCAGGCTGCGCGCCGCCGGACATGACGCCCATCTGGTGCTCGCCGGGCCCGACGACGACATGGCCGACAAGACCCGGGCCTGGCTGGCCGAAGCGGGGGCGCTCGACCGGACGACATTTACCGGCATGATTACCGGCGACGACAAGCTCGCGGCGCTGGCGGATGCCGCAATGTTCGTGCTGCCGTCCTATAGCGAGAATTTCGGCATTGCGGTCGCCGAGGCCATGGCCTGCGGCCTGCCGGTGGCGATCTCGGACGCGGTGAATATCTGGTCCGACGTGCAGGCCGCCGGCGCCGGACTGGTCGGCCCCTGCGATATCGACGCCACGGCCCGCAACATGATTGAAATTCTTGAAAATCCGGGTCGCGCCGCCGAAATGGCGGCGAACGGCGTTCGCCTCGTCCGCGACAAATATTCCTGGGACGGGATCGCGCCGACCCTGGAAAAGGCCTATGAAGATGTGCTGGCTGGGCGCAGGAATGCGTTAACGTGGACCCCCGAGTGACAGATGACCGATAAAATCCCCGTCTCGATCATCACGATTTCGCTGAATGAAGAAGCGAATATCGCGATGTGCCTTGAATCGCTCAAACGCTTCGACGAAGTCTGGGTGGTCGATTCCAACAGCACCGACAGAACGCGCGAGATCGCCGAATCCATGGGCGCGAAGGTCGTTACCTTCGACTGGAACCGGAAATATCCGAAAAAAAAGCAGTGGGCGTTCGAAAATCTGCCCTTCGCCAATAAATGGGTGATGCTGGTCGATGCCGACGAACAGGTGCCGGACGGGCTCGCCCAGGAAATCGCCGACACCCTGGCGCGCGACGGCGACAAGCATGCAGGGTATTTTTTCGGGTTCGATTATTTTTTTGCCGGCAAGATGCTCAAACACGGCCAGCGCATCTACAAGCTGGCGCTGATGCAACACGCGAAAACCCGCTGGCAGGCATACGACGATCTCGAAGTGTCGGTGCTCGGCGACAACGAAATGCACTATCAGCCGCCGGTCGACGGCACGACCGGCGTTCTCGAATACCGGATGATCCACGAAGACCAGGAAACGCTCTATCACTTCTTCGACCGGCACAACAAGTACTCGGACTGGGAAGTGGTGGTGCGCCACAACGGCAGCTATTTCCGGAACGAAGACGCCCAGCCCTTTCTGCGGCGGTTCACCAAGCCGCTTTTCGGCCGGATGCCGTTCAAGCCGGCGATCGTGTTTCTCTATTCCTACGTGCTGCGCGCCGGGTTCCTCGATGGCCGTGCCGGGTTCGATTTTGCGCTCGCCCGGGCCTTCCACTTCTGGCAGGTCGGCCTGAAGATGCGCGAACGTATCCGCGAAGTGGGCCCGCCGAAGAAATAACCGACCCTGAAACAGCTATTTCCGGGCGTTGATCAGCAGGTACAGCCCGTGGTTTTTGCACAACAGCCGCAGAAGCGGGCGCGGCCACAGCGCCTTGGCGATTTTCAGCAGCGGCCCGCGATGGCGGCGTCCGACCTCGCTCTGCAGCAGGTCGCCGTAATTGAGCTGGATACGGATATCGACGTCGTCATAGGCACCGAACAGGTCATTCGCTTCGGCGACGGAATAGGCCTTGGTGCCGGGGCTTTCAAGATACCGGGCGTATATTTCCTTCATCGAAATACCGGGCCGGAAACGCATCAGCCCGTATCGCACCCACAGCATGTACCCGGTCAGCGACCGCGTGTGATAGATCATGATGCGGGCCGTGCCGCCGGGGCGCAGGACACGGTGGATTTCCGCCACCGCGGACGGTGTGTCGGGAGAGTGATGGATCACCCCCCAGGAATAGACCAGGTCGAAGCTGTTATCGGGAAACGGCAGCCGCTCGGCGTCGCCGCGCATCACGCGGGGGGTGAACCCGTCCTGCAGAAGCCGTATCCGGGTATAGGCGACGCCCCGGTTGCTGAGATCCATGCCGGTCAGGTTGCGCGGTCCGGCCTTGGCCCAGTGCAGGTGGTCGGTGCCCATGCCGGTGCCGATCTCCAGCACGTCCCGGCCGCGCCCGCTGTCGAAATCCGCGAAGGGTGGCAGATAGGGCTCGAACACGTATCGCTGCGCCGCTTCCGCCGTCAGCCTTTCGCGCTCGTCCGCGCCGACTGCCCAGAATTCGCCGGCGGAAGCCTCTTCCCAGAAATCGCGTACGGACGATTTTTCGGTGTCATTCGTCATGTCGAACCGTCATAAACTGTTGTCCTGCTTGGGAAATGCGCCCCGGAACCCCGAATATTACGTGATTTGACCCAAACTATTCGACATCGGCCCCGAAAGAAACCTGGCTTGCCATGTGCGGCATAGCGGGTTTCGTCGGCGCATGGACTCCGTCGCTCGCCGCGGCGATGACGGCGGCAATCGCGCATCGTGGCCCTGATGGCGAGGGCCTGTGGTCGGAAGACGGTGTTGCGCTGGGGCACCGGCGCCTGTCGATCATCGATTTGTCCGACGCCGCCGCCCAGCCGATGCACAGCGCCAATGACCGTTACGTGCTCACCTATAACGGCGAAATCTACAATTTCGCCGACCTCCGACGGGAACTGGAACAGGCGGGCGCGGTCTTCCGCACCGGGTCCGACACCGAAGTGCTGCTCGAACTGTTTGCCCGCGACGGGCTTGCCTGCGTCGAACGCCTGAACGGGATTTTCGCTTTCGCCGTGTGGGACCGGCGCGATCGTGTTCTGTCCGTCGCCCGCGATCATCTGGGGGTGAAGCCGCTTTACTATGCATCCCTGAAACAGGGATTCCTTTTTGCGTCCGAACTGAAAGCGTTGACCCTGTGCGCCGACCTGCCGCGCGATGTCGACGCCGCGGCGGTTGCCGACCATCTCGGCTTCCTGTGGACGGCCGGCGAGAACACCATGCTGCGCAGCGTCAAAAAACTCCGTCCCGGCTGCGCGCTGACCGTCACCGCCGACGGCACGGTCTCGCCGTCGCGCTATTACCGCACCCCTCTTTTCGATGCGGCCGCGCCGCCGACCCCGGATGATGCCGATGCGCTCCGCGACATGATCGACCGGATCGTTGCGGACCAGATGGTCGCCGATGTCGATGTCGGCGCGCTGCTGTCGGGCGGGGTGGATTCCAGCGCCATCGTCGCCGCCATGTGCCGGGCGACCGACCCTGCGAAAATCACCACCTTCTGCGCGGCGGTCACGAAGCCCGAAGGGGGCACCGACAATTTCGGCGACGACCAGACCCATGCCCGTACCGTGGCAAAGCATCTGGGCGTCAAGCTGATCGAGGTATCGACCGATGCCGATCTTATTTCGGAACTGCCGGCGATGGTGTGGCAGCTCGACGAGCCGACGGCGGATTTTGCCGCCGTCCAGACCATGCTGCTCGCCCGCGCGGCGCGGGAAAACGGCATAAAGGTGCTGCTGTCCGGTGTCGGCGGCGACGACCTGTTTACAGGCTACGGCCGTCACACCGCCGGGCTAATCTGGGCGATGGCGAACCGGGTGCCCGGGCTGCGCAGTGTCGGCGGCGCGGTGCTGGGCCTGTTCCCGCCGTCCAGTATCCTCGGCCGTCGCCTGCAAAGGATCGGGGCGCTGCTGTCGATGCCCGAAGACGAAATGCTGGCCGACGGGATGAGCTATTCGGCCGTCGGCGCCGGCCGCCGCCGTATGCTGCTGGCCCCCGGCCTGCGCGACGCCGCCGCCGCCGACGGCATTGCGGAAGGGCTGCGGGCGTCGTTGATGCACACACGGGGACATCACCCGGTCGAACGGTTTCTCGACCTCGAACTTAACGGGTTCATGCCCGACCATAACCTGAACTATTCCGACAAGATGGCGATGCGCGAGAGCGTCGAGATACGCGTGCCGCTGATCGACCGCCGCCTGGTGGCGAGCGCCATGCAGTTGCCGCTGAACGCCAAAATTTCGCTGCGGGAAACGAAACGCATCCTGCGCGCCTCGCAGCGCGATCGCCTGCCGGCCGAAATTCTCACCCGGCCCAAACAGGGCTTCGGGGTGCCGGTACGCAGCTGGCTGCAGGGACCGGCCCGCGACATGATGGAAGACCTGACCTCCCCCGCCACGGTATCGTCCCGTGGCCTGTTCGATGCCGGCGCGGTCGCGGCGCTGAAAACCGATTTCTACGCTCAGCGGGTCGACGCGGCATTCACCCTGTTCCCGATGATGGCGATGGAGCTATGGTGCCGGGCACTGGATAACGCGGCCCCCGCGCCGGAGACGACTGCATTATGACGTTCAGGCTGACATCCGATCCGTCGGAAAGCATCCGCAAGATCGAAAAGATCCTGCTGATGCTGCGCTTTGTCTGGCGATTTCCGCGCGTCAAGGGCGGTTGGCCGAAATACGAATATCTTAAACCCTGGCTGGCGGATCTGGTGCCGGCGACGGTGGTCGATATCGGCGTCAATCACGGCCAGTTCCTGCATCTTGCGGCGCGCCTCTGGCAAGGTGCCGATATCGTCGGCGTTGAGCCCAACGCGGCCCTGGCCGCGAAGGCGGCCGGGTTGTACCGCGCCGAGTCCCGCATCCGGATTGAATCCTGCGCCGTCGGCGCGGAAAACGGGCAGATCGACCTGTTCGTGACCGCGAACGACCAGAACAGTTCCGTCCATGCGCCGAGCGATGCCTTTCACGACGACCGCACGGATGACGGCGTGGTGCGCACCGAACCGGTCGCCCTGAAACGGCTCGATGCGCTGCTCGACGGCGCATCGGGACCGATGCTGCTGAAAATCGACGTCCAGGGCGCCGAGCTGGAAGTGTTGCAGGGCGCGGGCGAGCGGCTCGAAGACGTGTCGGTCATCATCATCGAATCGCCGTTCGAGACCGCCTATGACGGCGCTGCCGGGTTCGATGAAATTTACCGTTTCCTGACCGCGCGCGGGTTTGTCTATGAAGGCGCGCTCGGCCAGCTCAATTCGAAAAAGACCGGCCGCGTGCGGCAGGAGGATTCGATCTATGTGCGGGCATAGTTGCGCCACGGCGACAGGGCGGCATAGATTGCGGGAAATCAGGAAGATGTGGTTGCGTAAATGAAACAGGTCGTACAAAGCGCCCGTTCGGGCAAGCTGGCGCTGAAAGAGGTGCCGGAGGTCCGGGTCCGGTCCGGACATCTGCTGGTGCGCACCCGTGCCTCGCTGATATCGGCGGGCACCGAGCGCATGGTCGTGCAGTTCGCCAAGAAAAGCCTGGCGTCGAAGGCGCGGGCGCGTCCGGACCTGGTGCGCAAGGTGCTCGACAAGGCGAAACGCGACGGCATCGGCGCCACCATGCGCGCCGTCATGGCGCGGCTGGACGAACCCCTGCCGCTCGGCTATTCGGCGGTCGGCGAGGTGGTCGAGGTCGGCGCCGGTCTCGAAGGAAAATTCCGGGTCGGCCAGCGGGTCGCCATTGCCGGTGCCGGGCTTGCCAACCATGCCGAACTGAATGCCGTACCGGAAAATCTGTGCGCGCCTGTGCCCGACGACGTGAACGACGAAGAAGCCTGTTTCGGCACGCTCGGCGCGATTGCCATGAACGGCGTGCGGCTGGTGGAGCCCCAGTTCGGCGATGTGATAGCGGTAATCGGGGCAGGTCTCGTCGGCCAGCTTGCCGCCCAGTTTGCCGATCTCGCCGGCTGCCGGGTGATCGTGCTCGACTACAATGCCGAACGGCTCAAGCTGGCGACCTATGCCGGGGCGGAAATGGTCTGCGATCTGTCCCAGGGCGATCCCACGGCGGCGATCATGGAATTTTCCGGCGGCCGCGGCTGCGACGGTGTCGTGATCGCCGCGGCGACGGAGTCGAGCGAGCCCTTCGACACCGCGGCCACGATCGCCCGCGACAAGGCGAAGATCAGCCTGGTCGGGATCACCGGCACCGAGTTCGATTACCGCCTTTTCATGAAAAAGGAACTGTCGGTCGTGGTGTCGCGGTCCTACGGCCCGGGGCGCTACGATCCCGATTACGAAAACCGCCATATGAAATACCCGGTCGGTTTCGTGCGCTGGACCGAAACGCGAAATCTCGAAGAAACCGTGCGGCTGATGTCGCGCCGCCGCGATCACCGCCTGCAGGTCGAACAGATGATCACCCACCGCTTCCCGTTCTCGGACGCGGAAAGCGCCTATGACATGGTGACGAAAAATACCGAACCGCATCTCGGCGTGATCCTGGAATACGACGGCGAGGCGAGGGAAAAACCGCCGAAACTGCGTACGCCCGTATCGGTTTCCACCGGCGCGCCAGCATCCGGAAAATGCGTGCTGGGCGTCATCGGCGCCGGCAATTTCGCGCGCACGGTACTGTTGCCGCGCCTGAAAAAGATCGACGCGGTGGAGCTGCATACGCTGGTTACCCAGCGCGGGATTTCCGCCGATCATTCGGCGGACAGTTTCGGTTTCGCCCATGCCGATACCGACGACGCTGCGATCTTCGCCAACCCGGACATCAACGCGGTGCTCATCACGACGCCCCATTCCACCCATGCCGCGCTGACCGCGAAGGCGCTGGCGGCGGGAAAGAACGTGCTGGTCGAAAAACCGCTGGCGCTCGACCGCGACGAGCTCAACACCGTCATCCGCGCGCGGCTGCAGTCGGATGCGTTCCTGCAGGTCGGGTTCAACCGCCGTTTCGCGCCGCTTGCGGTTCAGGCGCGCGACCGTCTCGCTGCCGCCGGCGGCAGCAAATACGTTCTGCTGCGCGTCAATGCGGGCCAGTTGCCGGATGACAGCTGGCAGAACGCGGCGGAGGAAGGCAATGGGCGTATCCTCGGCGAAGTGTGCCATTTCATCGATCTCGCCCGGTTTCTGGTCGGTGACGATATCAGGACCGTCCAGGCCGCTGCCGCGCAGGTCTCCCAGGGCGCGTGCGACGATCTTACCGTATCGTTGAACTTTGCCGATGGCAGTCTCGCGACCATCGCCTATACGGCGCTCGGCGATACCGCCTATTCGAAGGAACTTGTCGAAGCCTTTGCCGGCGGCACCGTGATCAATATCAACGATTTCCGCGGGCTGACCGTCACCGCGGGCGGAAAGGAATCCAAGCTCGGCAAATCGATGGAACAGGACAAGGGCCACGCGGCGGAGCTGAAGGCCTTTGCCGAAGCCGTGGCGTCCGGCGGTCCCGCGCCCGCCGACGAAGCCGAACTGGTCCAGTCCAGTTTCGCGACCATCGCCGTGCTCGAATCCCTGCAACGGGGCGGACCGGTCGATCTCTGATGACCGTGTTGCCGCCGCGTAGCGCCTAGCATGAACCCGGGCCGTCTCTGGCGCACCGTCCGCCATCTGACCGCCGAACAATGGGTGTTCAGGTTCATCTGTCGCGGGCGGCGTCTGGTGATGCGTCATCACCCGATGTTCAGCCGCCGCCGGATCGAACGGGCGGCGCAACGCCTGCCGCTGCCGGATCCGTCCTCGGGCGCGGCCCGCGACATCGCCGGTATCGTGCTGCAACTCCAGATGGCGGTCCATGGCGACAGTTTCGACGGCGCGCCGGACGGCCGCTTTACCCTGCTCAACCGGGACTACGATTTCGGCGGGATAGACGGGGTGTCGTGGCGCGGCGAATTTCACGAAGGCAATAACCCGCTGCGGCGCATGAATCTCGCCTATATGGGCTATGCCGTGCCGTTGCTGGCGCGCGGCCGCGCCGAAGACCTCGCCGCCATGCATCGGCTGCTGGACAGCCTGGATGTCCAGAACGACTGGTCGTTGCCAGGGGTGTTTCGCGATGTCTGGAACGCCTATACCGCCAGCCACCGGTTGATAAACCTGTTATCCGGCCTGGCGCTGTACCGCCGCGCCGGCGGACCGCCCGACCCGGCGGCGGAGACCGCCATCCTCGGACATGTCCGGTTCTGCGCCGCGTTCGTGCGCGGCAATCTCGAACGCGATCTGCAGTTCAACCACCTGATGAAGAACTATGTCGCGCTGTCCGCCTATGCGGGGGCCTGTGCGGAATCCGCGCCCGCCTTCGCCGTGCTGAAGAACGCCGTACCGAAATCGATCCGCCAGAATATCCTCGCCGATGGCGGCCAGGCGGAACGCTGCCCGATGTATCACGTGCTGTCGATGCTCGACATACGCATCCTGGCGGCCAGCCGCCTGTTCGCCGAGACGTGGCAGCCGGAACTGGACGGCACCGTGGCGCGCATGGCGGCGGCCCTGCCGGTTATGACGCTGGCGGATGGCGAAATCGCGCTGATGAACGATTCATGGATCGGCGAGGCGCCCCGGGCCGGCAGCGTTGTCGATCTGTCGGACATCGCGCCGGTCGAGCGGATTCCGGAAACCGGCTATGTCCGGCTGGGGCAGGGCGGCGATTCGGTCGTGTTCGACTGCGGCCCCTGCGGGCCCGACGACAATCCCGGGCACGCCCATGCGGATTTCCTGACCGTTGAGGCGACGGCGGCGGGCAAACGCTTCCTCGTCGATACCGGCGTGCCAACCTATACCGCGGGGCAGGACCGGGATGCGTCGCGGTCGTCCGCTGCGCATAACGGGCCGCGCCTGACCGGGGCGGAGCCGATCGAGTTCTGGAAATCGTTTCGCGTCGGCCGGCGCGGCTACGCGGGCGAGCTGGATCTTTGTCCGCTGGATGTTGCGCCGCTGTTCGCTGCCGGCTGGCAGAGCGGTTATGCCCATCTCGGGGCCGACCTGCGCCGGGTGATCTGCCTTTGGCCCGGTGAAGGCCTGCTGGTTGCCGATCTGTGGCGGGGCGGGGCGGGGGGTGCCGCAACGTCGTTTCTGATTCCGTCGGACTGGACGGCGGAGACCGGTCATCGGTATTCGCAGGCCGGTACGCGCCTGACGGTGCAGGCGCTGGCCGGCGCTCTGTCCGCGCCCACGGCCGCGGCGTACTGGTACCGGTTCGGGGTCGAACGACGGGCGCACCGCATCGATGTCGTCCCGGCAACGACGGACGGACAAGCGCGCGCTGCGGTTTTTTTCGCCTGGTCGGAGAATGCACAAGTTCCTAGACAGGCTTTCGTATCGCAACTTTTCGAGAACCTTGCCGCCGCAATTCCAAGACAGGCCGAATTGGTCTAGAACCGGGTCCGACAGGAGTATCGCGTATGAAAATAGTTGTATTCGGACTGGGCTATGTCGGCGCTACCGCGACCGCGTGCCTTCTGAAGGACGGTCACACCGTAGTCGGCGTCGATGTCAGCCCCGAAAAGGCGGCGCAGATTCAATCCGGACGGTCGCCGGTCTCCGAACCGGGACTCGACGATCTGCTGGCCGGCGGGCGCGACGCTGGGCGGCTTTCGGCCGATACCGGTGTCGGCGGCCATCTCGACGACGCCGATATCGCGATGATATGCGTCGGCACGCCGTCTTTGCCGGGGGGCGGGCTGGACCTGACTCAGGTCTGCGCCGTCTCGGCCGAACTCGGCGCGGCGTTGAAGACGCGCGATGCGGACCGTGCCCCGCTGATCGTTGCCTACCGGTCGACCATGTATCCCGGTGCGATGGAGGACGTGATCCTGCCGGTTCTGACCGGCGCGGCGGGCGAGGATGCCGGCACGCGTTTCGAGGCCGTTCTGAACCCCGAATTCCTGCGCGAATCCACCGCAATCAGGGATTATTACGCGCCGTCGCGGGTTGTCGTCGGCGAGCGCGAAGCCGGTGTCAGCAAGCGCATGCTCGGGATTTACGATCATATCGACGCGCCGTTCTTCGAACTTCCCTACCGGACGGCCGAGATGGTCAAGCTGTCGGATAACGGCTTTCATGCGCTGAAGGTCGTCTTCGCGAACGAAATCGGCCGGCTCGCGCTGGAGCTGGACGTCGATCCGACGCCGCTGGCCGACGTGTTCCTTGCCGATACGAAGCTGAATATTTCGCCGTATTACCTGCGGCCCGGCGGCGCCTTCGGCGGCTCCTGCCTGCCGAAGGACGTGCGCGCGATTTCGGCGCTGGCCGGGGGGCGGGGCGTCGACCTGCCGGTGATGTCGAACGTGATCAAATCGAACGAGGCGCATAAATCCTACCTCGCCGGGCGGGTGATGGACCGCCTGCAGCCCGGCGGGAAGGTGCTATTGATCGGGCTGACCTTCAAGGCGGAAACCGACGATTTGCGGGAAAGCCCGCTGATCGACCTCGCCGAATCTCTGGTCGGCAAGGGATACGATTTGAAGATTTACGATCCCGACCTTAAGAACCGGGAACTCGTCGGCGCCAACCTCGCCTTCGTCCAGCAACGCCTGCCGCATCTGTCGCGGCTGCTGGTCGAGGATATCGAAGCGGCGGGGGACGTTTCCCTGGTCGTTGTCGGCAAAGGCGTGAAAATCGACCGGACTGTTTTCGACGGCCGCGCGGCAGTCGTCGACATAGACCGTCTGTAAAGACGATGACGGCCGGTCTGCCAAAGGTCATGCGCGTCGAACCCGCGCCGCGCCCATTCGCCATCGCGATCGCCTATAGCCGCCTGCCGCTGCCCATGACCCGCGCCGATCAGATGACGGTCGCCCATCTTATTTCGTTTCTGGCGGCGCGCGGGCATGCCATCGATTTTTATGCGCTCGATAACGGCGAGGAGATCAGCGCCGAACACCGCGCCTGGATCGGGGATGTCTGCCGCAGCGTTCATATCTTTCCCCACGGTCCCGTTCGCCGGGTCATGGGGGCGCTGGGCGGTTTGCTGCGCGGCCTGCCGTTGCAGGTCGGCTGGTTTTCCAACCGGGCCCAGACCCGGGCCGTGCGCGCCGGGCTCGGCAGTGCCGATATCGGCTACAGCTATTATATCCGCAGCGCCGAAACCATGCGCGGTCTCGGTCGGTCGCGCCGGCGGGCGGAAGGCCCGGTGACGTTCCTCGCCATGCAGCTTTCCCAGGCGCTGAACACGCGGCGCATGGCGCAGCATTACCGAAACCTGAAGGAAAAGCTGCTTTATGCGGTCGAGACGCGGCTGGTGCAGAATTACGAGCCGCGCGTCTGGGCGGATTTCACGCGCACTGTGCTGATCGGCCAGCAGGATGTCGACGAGATCGCGTCGGCCTGCCGCGACCGCGGCCTGCCGGAAATAGACAACGTGGTGTTCGGCCCGCATGGCGTCGATGTCGACCGGTTCGCGCCGCGCACCGATATCGCGGAAGAACCCTTCACCCTGGTCTTCAACGGCGTGCTGCGCACCTACACCAATGTGCACGCGATCGTCTGGTTCGCCGAGAATGTCTGGCCGCTGGTACGCGCGGGCGAAGCGCGGGCGAAACTGCTGATCGTCGGCCGCGATCCGCGGCCCGAAGTCCTGGCGCTGGCGGCGCTTGACGGGGTGACCGTCACCGGCGAAGTGCCCGACCCCGCCGATTACATCGCGCGCGCCGCCGTCTGCATCAACCCGGTCCAGGTCGGCGCCGGCATGCAGAACAAGCTGATCGAATTCATGGCCATGCGCAAAGCGGTCGTCGCCACCACCGTCGCGAATGAAGGCATCCGGGCGACGCCGGGCGACCATCTTGTTATTGCCGACGACGCGCGAAGTTTTGCCAATTCGGTGCTCGCGCTTCTGGCCGATCCGGCCCGGCGCGACCGCCTTGCCGAAGCCGCCCGCGCCTATATTCTGAAAAGCTGGACCTGGGAAGCGCATTTCCTGACCCTCGAGGCGGCGATGCTGGATGCGCTTGAGGATTCCGAATCGCCCGAAAATGCGCTATCCAGTTCCCATGGAGACTGAATCGATGAATCTCGACGCCTATTTCGACGCTGAACTCGACGAGCATGATGCCGTTGTTGCGGCCACGCGTGCGCTCAAAGCGGATTTTATCCGCCTGGCGGAGCTGTGCGCAAAGGCGGTCAACGCGGGCAACAAGCTGGTTTTTTTTGGCAATGGCGGCAGCGCCGGGGATGCCCAGCACCTCGCGACCGAGCTGGTATGCCGCTACAAGGTGAACCGCCGGGCGCTGCCGGCGATTGCCTTTACAACCGACACGTCGCTCCTGACCGCGGCGGCCAACGATTTCGGGTACGACACCGTATTCGCCCGCCAGGTCGAAGCCCTGTGCAAGCCGGGCGATGTCGCTATCGGGATCACGACATCCGGGCAGAGCGCGAACGTGACGAAGGCGCTCGAATGCGCGCGCGATATGGGCGTGGTCCCGGCGGCGCTGACCGGCAAGGACGGTGGAAAGCTGGTCGGTCTGGCCGATCCGCTGCTGATCGTGCCGTCGGAAACGACGGCGCGCATCCAGGAAATGCACATCACGCTCGGCCAGATGCTGTGCGATGTGCTCGAACAAAAATGCGCCTGAGATGATCGCGCCGGATCTCACCGCGCTTGCCGAACGCATCACGGCGCTGCAGGGCGCGCGGGTGGTCTGTGTCGGGGACGTGATGCTCGACCGGTTCGTCTATGGCGAAGTCACCCGGATATCGCCTGAAGCGCCGATCCCGGTCTGCCGTGTGACCAACGAAACGGTCATGCTCGGCGGCGCCGGCAACGTCGTGCGCAACCTGGTGTCCGTCGGGGCGTTGGTCGATTTTGTCAGCGTTACCGGCGATGACGAAATCGCCGGCGATATCGGCCTGCTGTTGCGCGATCTCGCCGGGGTGACGCCGACGCTGGTGGTCGATACGGGCCGGCCGACAACCAGCAAGATGCGCTACGTCGCCGGCGGGCAGCAACTCCTGCGGGCGGACCGTGAAGTGACGACGCCGATTTCCGACGATGTCGCCGATTCCGTGTTTGCGGCGGCGGAGGCCGCGCTGTCGGGTGCCGGCGCGCTGATCGTATCGGATTACGGCAAGGGGACGATAACGGACCGGCTGGTTGCGCGCCTGATCGCGGCGGCGAAAAGCGCCGGGAAACCGGTCATCGTCGATCCGAAATCGCGCGATTTCGGCCGCTATGCCGGTGCGTCGCTGATTACGCCGAACCTGAAGGAACTGGGCGAAGCCGCCGATGGCGACCTGTCGTCCGAAGACGGGATCGTGGCGGCGGCGCGCGGCCGTCTTGCCGCCGCCGGGATCGGCGCGATGCTGGTGACCCGCGGCGCGCAGGGCATGTCCCTGATCGCTCCGGACAGGGCGGACCATTTCCCGTCCCGCGCGCGCGAAGTGTTCGACGTATCTGGCGCGGGCGACACGGTGCTGGCCGTGCTGGCGGCGGGTATTGCGGCGGGCACGCCCATGATCGAAGCGGCGCAGCTCGCGAATGTCGCCGCCGGAATCGTTGTCGGCAAGACCGGCACCGCGGTGGTCTATGCCGACGATCTGCATGCCGAGCTGGGTGAGATGACCGGGCTCAGCGGCCCGCAGCCGCCGTTGCGCCTGGCGGCGGCGCTGGACCGTATCCGGACATGGAAGGACCGCGGCGAGAAGGTCGGGTTCACCAATGGATGTTTCGATCTTCTGCATCCGGGTCATGTATCGCTTCTGGCATCCGCGCGTTCGACCTGCGACCGGCTGGTCGTGGGCCTGAATTCGGATGCGTCGGTAAAGCGCCTGAAAGGCGAAAACCGGCCCATGCAGAACGAGGCCGCGCGGGCGGCCGTGCTGTCGTCGCTCGAAACCGTCGACCTCGTCGTGATCTTCGACGAGGACACGCCGGAAGCGCTGCTGCACGAAGTCCGGCCCGATATCCTTGTGAAGGGGGCCGACTACACGGTCGAAACGGTGGTCGGCGCCGATCTCGTGCAGTCCTATGGCGGGAAAGTCATCCTCGCCGACATCGTGCCGGGCTTCAGCACCACGGCCACCATCGCCCGGATGAACGCTTCCTGACGGGAGAGAATTCCATCGCGACCGAACACATCTGGTACGGCCTGGCGTGGTTGTCCTTCGGTGCGCTGCATTCGGTACTGGCGGCCGACAGCGTGAAGGCCGCTCTCCGCCTCGGGCGCTACAACCGCCTGGCCTATAACGGTTTTGCCCTGCTGCATCTCGGAATCGTCTGGTGGTTGGGGCGTTTCTGGCTGGGCGATGCAGCGCCGCTCGGACTGCCGCCTGCCGCCCGCACGGCCGGCGATGTCGTGTCGCTTCTCGGTGTTGCCGTTATCGCGGTCGCCCTGACGGGATACGACCGGGGCCGGTTTCTCGGCATGACGCAGCTGCGGGCACCGGACGTCGAGCCGGACGAGGGGTTAAGGATCGACGGGCTGCATCGCTACGTGCGCCATCCCCTGTATTCCGGACTTTTTCTGATGCTCTGGGGACATGCGCAAACGGAATTTGCGCTGGCGACGGCGTTCTGGGGCAGCGTTTACCTGGTCATCGGCACCCTATTCGAAGAACGCCGCCTGATTGCGCGGTATGGGCAGGCCTATGCGGCGTACCGGTCGCGTGTCCCGGCTTTCGTTCCGTGGCGCGGGAAGAGCGCAGATTAGGCTTCCGGTTCAGATTTCCAGGCAGCGGGCGACGCGATAGGTGGTGCGGTCCATGCAGACGCCGCGTCGGGCCGCTTGCGTGAAATACCTGTCCGCCCGGTCGCGCGTCCGTTGCAGGTCGCGGGCGATCAATGCGCGCATGCACTGGTAATAGTCCGCTGTCCGCTTGCGGTAGCCCGCCCTGCGGCAGTTGATCGATGCCAATTCCCGTTTCTCGATAAGCGATGTGGTGTCGCGCATCTCCGTCATCGCGTTCGCGCTGATCGCCAGCGGCACACGCGTCGTTTTATGCGCCGTACAGCCCGCGGAAAGCAGCCCCAGCATTATGATTGCGCCAACCCGCAACATAATTCTAACCCCTGTTCGTTTTTATTCGCGTCGTTCGTGCCGTTGTTTTTCAACAGCTTATGATCGAAATATGACAGGGAAAAGACGCGCATACAATCGTATTTAAGAAAATGATCCCGTGCTGCGGGCAGAAAAGGTCGGTACGCCTCTACCCGCTTAAAGCATCCTGGCCCATATGCCGCAGGCGGTCGCTGGCGGCGATTGCGAAACGGATAAGCTGGCGGCGTTTCCGGTTGGTATTCAGCTTGTGGGTAAGACTTTCGCGTCGGACGGCGGCGTCATAGGGGTCGGCGACGATCAGCCCGCACTCATCCGGCATCAGATCGACCGGGAAACCCGCGGGCACCGCGAAATAGAACCGCTCGCAGAACCCCAGGTATTCCTGCCATTTCCGGTCGCCGCGGAAATCGGCAACTGTGCTTTTGACCTCGACGATAACGAATTCGCCGTTGCGGTCGATCGCCATGACATCGACCCGCCGGCCATTCGTCAGCTTGAATTCGGTTAATGTGCCGAAGCCGAGGTCCTGAAACAGCCTGCAGACGCCGCGGGTGATCAGGCGGGTGGTTTCAGGAACATCGGGTGGGGTATCGAAAATCGACATGGGGAACATAACGTAAACAAAAAAGCGGGCGTGTTCCAACATTTAAGACTTTAAAACAACCGCTTTTGGCACCATTTATTAAAGCTGGTAGTTTATAGTGCGATATGCGGGCATGTGTTTGCCCAGAATTGAGGTTCAGCGATGGGCGAAAATCTCTCGACGCAAAAAATCGACCGGCGCAAGGCGCTGGCACGCCTGGGGTTGGGAACAGCCGTTGCCTATGTTGCGCCGACGGTCCTTCACCTGGACCGCAGCGCGAACGCGGTGACGCCTTCCTGCAACAATGCCGTCAAGGGCAACCCCTGGTGCGGCGGAAGTGGTGGCAAAAGCGGCAGCAAGGGCAAGGGCAAGTAGGCTCTGCGCGCCGACCGGTTTCGTTCGCTGGTGCCTGTGGTAAATTGGGGCGGACCGAACGGAACTGATTTTTCACCATGACAGACAATATCGATCGGTTCGACCGGGCTACCGAGCTTGCCGGACGTGGAAAGTCCGAGGAAGCGGCCGCGCTGTACCGCGACATTCTTGCCGCGCAACCGAAGCATCTGGCCGCCGCAAAGGCCCTGGCGGAGATCGTCGAGGCGGGCCGGGCGACGGGCGACGGTGCGGCCGCCCGAAAAGCGGTGACGGATATCGAAACCGAAAGCACCTACAGCGTCGGCAAAACGGCGCTTGCCCACGGGCGCTTCGACGTCGCCATACGGTGTTACCGGAAAATCCTCGATCTCGACCCGGATTACGACGATGCGATCTGGGGACTGGCCGAGGCGCATTACGGCAACCGCAACCTGAAGGAGGCCCTGAACTGGTATCGGGCCTATAGCGACAAATACCCCGAAGATCATGAAGCGCGGCACATGGTGGCGGCCCTCGGCGACGGGCCGAAGCCGGTACGCGCGAGCGACGAGTATGTCCGCGAAACCTTCGACCACTTTGCCGAGGATTTCGACAAGCAGCTTCTCGAGGACCTTGAATACCGGGCGCCCAAGCTGATCCACACACTGTTCCGGGATGTCAGCGACGGTCCGCCGGGCGGACTGGATATCCTGGATGCCGGCTGCGGAACCGGTCTGTCGGGTCTCGATTTCAGGAAATATGCCCGGACGCTGACCGGTGTCGACCTGTCGCCAGAAATGTTGAAGCTGGCGAAAGCCCGGGAAATCTACGACGAACTGCTCGAACGCGAACTCGCGGACTGCATGCGCGGCCAGCCCGGAATGTTCGACCTGATCGTGGCCGCAGACGTGTTCTGCTATATCGGCGATCTCGCGGAAACGCTGGCCGCGGCCCATATCGCGCTGAAGCCCGGCGGAATCCTGATCTTTTCCGTCGAAGCGCAGTCGAAGCGGGGCTATGCGCTGACCGGGTCCGGGCGATATGCCCATAAGCCGGCCTATGTTCGAAAATCGGCGCGAACCGCAGGATTCAGCGAGATTACGGGCCGTACCGATACGCTTCGAATGGAATACGGCGAACCCGTACAGGGATATCTGACCGCCCTTAAGAAAACGTAGCCGTCCGACAAAGCCCGGCAATTTAACTAACGGTTAGAACAATTTGAGTAAGTTGCTGTTGTTTCCAAGGCGTATCGAATAGCGGTATGCCGGTCAGAATGTCGGACATAAAACATGAAAACATGCCTCGTTGTGGACGATTCCAAGGTGGTCAGAATGGTTGCCCGGAAGATTCTCGAAGAACTGGGATTCGAGGTTTCCGAAGCCGAGGACGGTCAGGTGGCGCTCGACATGAGTAAAAAAGCCATGCCCGACGTCGTTCTGCTCGACTGGAACATGCCGGTGATGAGTGGAATCGAGTATCTCCGTGCGCTTCGGGAAATGAGTGGCGACAAACAGCCCGTCGTCGTTTTCTGTACGACGGAGAACGATATGTCCCACATCCAGGAGGGCATTGCCGCCGGCGCGAACGAATACATCATGAAACCGTTCGACAGCGATATCATTCAATCCAAATTCGTTCAGACCGGTCTGCTTTGAACCGGTGACTGGCGAAATGGCATGCGCATTCAACGTCATCATCTGATCGAGGAGGCGAAAGCCGATCTCGACCGGACCTATGAGGCTGTCAAACAGGCGGAAAACAGCCTGATTACGCTCGACGTTGAGTTCGGCAAAAAAATTTCCGCGGTCAAAAAGGCGAACGGGGCCCAAATGCCCGAAAAAATCGCCGGATTGCTTGCCGAACGTGACGAAAAGAAGAACATCCTCGATATAAAAGAGCTTTATATGCTCGAAAAAGCGGCACTGGAGCGGTTTTCCGTCCTGTCGGCGGCCTTTTCGACCGTTTTCGCCCATCCGGACGAAGAATCGGTTGCCCTCGCCCTTGGGAATACCGTTTTCCGACCTGGCGAATATATCAAGGTCGGCCCCGACGTGGAAAATGCGGTTCGGGAATTCGCGCGCAGCCTGCGCGCCTACACGACCGAGGCGGCCTCGGTGGAAAACGACGTCGCCGTCCGGGACTCCTGGACGACGATCGAAAAAACACTGCGCAGTTTTGGCCGCGCGATCTAGAACGTTTCCTGTTTTGACGGCACCGGCCCGGTGCGATTCCGCATAAGCGGGATACGCTCTCGCTCAGTTTCCTTCCGGTGTCCCGGGCGCTGCATCGGGGTTCCATTGCCCGCGTCGCATGCGCGCGACGGTGTGCTCCTTAAACAGTCCCGCCCTGAAGAACGGCTCGCCGCCCGCAAACGCATCCGCGTCGGCGCGCGACGGCACGTTGATCACCAGCAGGCTTCCGAGGCGGGCGTCCGAATCGTCCGCGAGCGTTGCCCCTCCGAGAACCAGAATGTCCTTGTTTTCCGCCAGATAGGCGAAATGGGCTTCCCGCTGTTCGGCGCGGATCCGGTCGGCATCCGGTCCGTCTACGCCGTAAACCATGTAAAGCATGTCTCGTTGTCTCCTGTTATTGGAAAACCCCGCAGCGGCGACCGCTGCGGGGTTCCTGTTCGGCCAGTCGGTGGCCGATTATAGATCAGGCGCCGGCGGCCCGCATAATTTTCAGGATTTCCGTCGCCGGGACACCCTGTTTTTCCCATTCCCGAACGACCGTTTTTTCGAGATCGCTCAGCAGACCGATGGCCTTGCGGACCTCGGCGTCGGGAAGGCGGACGAGATTATGCGCCTTCGACCCGGCGAGAAACGCCATGCCTTTTTGATGTTCGCTGTCGTAGATCTTGCCGCCTGTAAGACCCATCTTTATGCCGCTGGTTTTGTTCACGATGTCCTTATGCGCCGGGGACAACTTGTTCCATGACTTTTTGTTCATGACGATGAACATGGGTGACGATCCGAACGGAATGCCCGAGGCGAAATAGCGGGTGACTTCCTTAATCTTGAAACTGTGAAGCACTGTCGGTGACACGAGAACGCCGTCGACCGTGCCACGGGCGAGAGCGTTATAGAGCTTGGTGATCGGCATTGGCACCGGTACCGCGCCGAGCGCGCTGATCGAGCGCGCGGACATCTGCGACGGCGTGCGCAGTTTCAGGCCCTTCAGATCGGCGATCGACTTTATCGGCTTGTCCTTGGTCATGAGGATCGGAACGTCGATCGTCCAGATGCCGAGCACATGCACCTTCTCGTATTCCTTGCGCACGGCCGCCGATTTCGCATAGGCCGTCTGGAGGCGTTTTGTACCGTCGACGGCATTGGTCATGACATTGGCGAGTTCGACCAGCGTCGTCGCACGGAACTGTTTGGACGTATAGCCCTGAAGGCCGAATGAAACATCTGCGACACCGTCAACGGCGCGCTTGAACTGCTTGGCCGGTCCCTTGCCCAGCTTGCCGGCCACGTACAGCTTGACGTCGAGACCCTTGTTCATGCCGTTGATCGTCGCCATCCAGGGTTCGAAAAGGTGTGCATTAATCGGGTGTTTCGGTCCCGGAAAGGATGCGATCTTGATATCTGCGGCCGAAGCGGCAAACGGCATCGCAAGGACAGCAGCGGCCGCCATCGCAATGGATGATTTAAGTCCTGTCATTTGAAGTTCCTCCCATCGGCCTTGGTGGCCGATTTTTGCGGTTGAGCGCCCGGCCCGTCTGAACCGGACATTGCAATCAGTGTGATTGCCGATTGGTGACCCGTCAACAAAATTGCCGTGAGGACGGGGGTCGTACGCGTCTCGTCGCGCCGGCCGGTATCCGATCAGCCGAGCGTCGCTAATCGAACGACTGGATCATCGTTTCCGGCAGGAACAGCGCGATTTCCGGAAACGCCAGCAGGATGCCAAGGCAGACCGCCATGGCGATCCAGAACGGAATAATCCCGGCGAAAATTTCTTTAAGCGGCACGTCTTCGGCGATCCCCTTGACGACGAACACGTTTACGCCGACAGGCGGGCTGATCAGCCCCATCTCGATGACAATGACGATCACGACGCCGAACCATATCGGGTCGTAGCCCAGCTCGACGATCAGTGGGTGGATGATCGGCAGCGTCAGGACCAGCATCGCGAAGCCTTCGAGAAACGTGCCGAGGACGATATAGGCAAGCATGATGATCAGCATGATCGCGGTACGTGGCAAATCCGCATCGATCAGCAGGTTGGCCAGGTCCGACGGGATATCGGTCAGCGCCATGAACGGATTGAATATATGCGCGCCGATCAGGATGAAAAACGCGAGGCAGGTCGTGCGGATCGTCTGCAGCAGCACCCGGGACGTGGAATCCCTGTTGATCCGGCGGCGATAAAGAGCCAGCAGAAACGCCAGCATCGCGCCCACGGCAGCGGCTTCCGTCGGGGTGAAGGTGCCTGAATAGATCCCGCCAATCGTGATTAAGACGATGAAGAGCATCGGGCCGGCCTGGGCCAGCGACTGACCGCGTTCCTTCATCGTCGATTTCGACCCGGCCGGACCGAGTGCGGGATTGATACGTGTCATGATCGCAATCGAAATCATGAACAGGACCGTCAGCAGCAATCCGGGCAGGACGCCGGCGAGAAACAGCCGGCCGATGGATTCCTCGACCAGGATGGCATAGATGATGAACCCGGTGCTCGGCGGGATCAGGATGCCGAGCGTGCCGCCGGCAGCGATCGCGCCGGTCGCCAGCCGGTCCGAATATTTGTAGCGCTTCATTTCCGGCAGGGCGACGCGGCCCATGGTCACCGCGGAGGCGACGGAAGATCCCGAAAGCGCGGCGAAACCGGCACAGGCGGCAATGGTGGCGGATGCGAGCCCGCCCCGCCAATGGCCGAACCAGGAATAGGCCGCGCCGTAAAGGTCGCGGCTCATCCCTGAGATCGACGCAAAGTTTCCCATCAGGATAAACAGCGGAATGACGATGAATTCGTAATTCGACGTGATGACCCAGGCCTCGTCCGCCAGCGTCGACATGGCGGCGTCCCAGCTGTTCAGATAGGCAATCCCGGCGAGGCCGATCAGCATCATGACGATTGCAACCGGCATGCGCATGCCGAGAAGAACGAATAGTGCAAGAAGCCCGACGATGCCGGCCCAGGTGGGACTCATGAATTCAACTCACACTCGGGTTATGGGGATGCGGCATCGGGCTGACCGCGCCAGGCGCGCCAGGCCATCACCAGAAAGGTAAGGGTGAAGACCGCCGTGCCGACAACCATCACAGCTACGAACGGGGCATGGGGGATTTCGATCAACTCGCTCGCTTCGGCGGTTTCCACCGCGTCGAAATAGAGAGCGATGCATCGCCATGTCATGATCCCGAGGAGCCCGGCGGACAGCAGGCGTACGATTACGTCGGTCCAGCGCGTCAGGTTTGGTTTGTTGAACCCGGAGATGATGTCGACGGCGATATGTCCGCCCGTCCAGCCGCAATAGGCGAACCCGAGGAACACCACGGGCACCAGGCTGACCGAGGCGAGGTCGCCGCTGCCCAACGGCGGCGCGTTGAAGACCCGGCGCATAAATACCGAATAGCAGACCAGCGCCATCAGCCACAACAGCGAGACCCCTGCCAGGAGCGCCATGCCTGTGACCGTGCGGTCGAGAATTTTCTCACCGCCGTTGAATTCTACGACGTCGCGTTCCGTTTCCACCCTGTTCTCCGCAATCCGCTCTATCGGCAGATTTGTTGATCGGTAAACAATTGCTAATTGGTACTATTGCCCGGGGCGCAGGTCCAGCCCTTCATTGCGGTTGACAATGGCGCCTGCATCGTGGACAGGCGGAAAGCGGGTGAAACGGCACGGGACCACGAGGCCGCGGTCAATGGCCTCCTGGTCTCCCGTGCTTGTGGTTTCGTGCGGAACGAAATGAACCCCGAATGCGGTCAGCCGGACATTACTTCGGAACGGTGACGCTCCTTGCATTTCGGGCCCGCCTTGCAGTTGGAGGCAACTTCCGTTTTCACCAGCCTGACGGCTTTCGGCGATTTGACGCTTTTGATCATCGCCCGCGCCGGGTGCGAGACAATGGTTGTCAGTTCGACAATCGCCGGCTTGTTCTGATCGACCGGTACGATCTGCGCCGTGATCGCGCTTGCCGTGATTTGCTTGGCAAAGGCGCCCGGTACCGGCCCGGCTACGAAGTGGCCGATGTCGATAACGCGGACGGAACAGGGTAAATGCGATCTGGCCGCTGGAAAACGAAACCGGAAAGGTGGACACTGCGCAAAATGGCCTGCCGCCGACAGCGACCCGCGGGGGCGGCAGAATGACGGAGGAATGCAACCGATGAAACATCTGGCCCAATTTGTCTATCACGACGGAACAACGGTATACGCCGATACCATGGCGCCCGATACCGATACGGGGAAACTGCCCGTCGTCATGGTGCATGGCGGCGGCCATACCGGATCCTGTTATCTGCTGACGGCGGACAATCGGCCGGGCTGGGCCTACCGTTTTGTCGATGCGGGCTATCCGGTGTGGATTCCCGACTGGCCGGGCTGCGGGCGCAGCGGCGACGTGCTGCCGTTTTCCGAACTGACGGGCGCGCGCGTCTGCGCGGCACTCGGCGCCGTCATCCGGGAGGCCGCGGCGGCCTCCCCGACCGGTAAAATCGTGCTGATGGGCCATTCCATGGGCGGCGCCCTGAGCTGGAAGCTGGTCGAGGGCAACCGCGACCTGATCGAAAAGGTCGTCGCCGTCGCCCCTGGACCGCCCGGCAATATCCAGCCCGAGGCCAATGTGGTCGAGGAGACCGAGGACGAGGTCGTCGTCGAATCCTTTGGCATGACCCGTCGGCTGGCCCGCGACCGGGTCTATAACGGCGGCATGGAATTCGTCGCCCACAAGCTGATCGGCAAATCGAAACGGTTTCCCGCCGGATCGCTCGACATGTATGCCGGCCAGGTCGCCGGGGTGCCGCCGCGGCTTTTGTACGAACGCCAGAACATCCGGGGCAGCCAGCTGCGTATCGACGACCTGTCCGTCTTCAAAGACCTGCCGGTGATGGTTTTCACCGGATCGGACGACACCGATCATCCGAAGGACGTCGATACCGCCGTCGTCGACTGGCTGGCGGCGAACGGCGCCGAGGTCGATTTCTGGTGGCTCCCCGACCGCGGGGTCGATGGCAACGGGCACATGCTGATGATGGAAGACAATTCCGACGATCTGGCCGACATGATCGTCGGCTGGGTGGGGTAGGATCCGTCGGTATACGGGCGTTTTTGATGTAATCGGCTCTCCCGTCGCGACTATTTATGTTGCACTGCAACATAATCGGCTGATATAACGGTGTTCCCCGGCTTGAACGTGTAGGCGCCGGGAGGCTCTTTCGTATGCAACCCGGCCCCGATTTCCGCCGGATGCGGCGAAACGAAACGGGATGGCGCCATCATTCCGTAGGGCCAGCACACCCAGCCGGAACCGGAATGATTTCACTCCATGCGTACCGCGACCAGTGGTTCGGCAACGTGCGCGGCGATATTCTCGCCGGGCTCGTCGTCGCCCTGGCGCTGATTCCCGAAGCGATCGCGTTCTCGATCATCGCCGGGGTCGATCCGAAAATCGGCCTCTATGCATCGTTCTCGATCGCGGTGGTGGTCGCCATCGCCGGCGGCCGGCCGGGCATGATCTCCGCCGCCACGGCGGCGACCGCCGTGCTGATGGTCACCCTGGTCAAGGAACACGGCCTGCAATACCTGCTGGCGGCGACCGTGCTTGCCGGGTTGCTGCAGATCGTCGCCGGGTTCCTGCGGCTCGGCTACGTGATGCGCTTCGTGTCGCGCTCGGTGATGACCGGTTTCGTCAACGCGCTCGCGATCCTGATCTTCATGGCGCAGTTGCCCGAACTGATCGGCGTGCCGTGGCTGACCTATGTGATGGTCGCTGCCGGTCTTGCCATCATCTATCTTTTCCCTCTGCTCACGAAATCGGTGCCGTCGCCGCTGGTCTGCATCCTGATCCTGACCGTGGTGGCGATTTACTTCGGCCTCGACGTCCGCACCGTCGGCGACATGGGCGAGCTGCCCTCGACGCTGCCCGTCTTCCTGATTCCCGAAATTCCGCTGAATCTGGAAACGCTGTCGATCATCCTGCCCTATTCGGCAGCGGTGGCGGCGGTCGGTCTGCTGGAATCGCTGATGACCGCGTCCATCGTCGACGAATTCACCGACACCACCAGCGACAAGAACCGCGAATGCATCGGCCAGGGCCTCGCCAACACCGCGACCGGGTTTATCGGCGGCATGGCCGGCTGTGCCATGATCGGCCAGTCGATCATCAACGTGAAATCCGGCGGCCGCGGCCGGCTGTCCTGCTTCTGCGCCGGGGTGTTCCTGCTGTTCATGATCGTGGTGCTCGGCGACCTGGTGAAACAGATTCCCATGGCGGCGCTGGTCGCGATCATGATCATGGTGTCCATCGGCACGTTCAGCTGGTCGTCGATCAAGAACATGAAGGACCATCCGCGGTCGTCGTCGGTCGTCATGCTGGCCACCGTCGTCTGCGTGGTGCTGACCCATAACCTGGCGATCGGCGTGCTGGTGGGGGTTCTGCTGTCGGGAATTTTCTTCTCGTGGAAGATTTCACAGATTTTCCGCGTCACCTCCACCCTGTCCGAGGACGGCGCGCACCGGACATACCTGGTCGAGGGGCAGATCTTTTTCGCCTCGGCGGATGCCTTTTCGGCGGCGTTCGATTTCCGCGAAGCGCTGAAAAAGGTTACCATCGATATCGGCCGTTCGCATATCTGGGATATTTCCAGCGTTGCGGCGCTCGATATGGTCGTCCTTAAATTCCGGCGCGAAGGCGCCGAGGTCGATATTGTCGGGTTGAACGAGGCCAGCGAGACGATCGTCGACAAACTGGCGATTCACGACAAACCCGGCGCACTGGAACGGTTGCTGGGACACTGAAACGCACGGGACGGAACAGGAATGAGCAGGATCATCGCCCTTGTCGACGGCTCCGTCTATTCGCGGAGCGTCTGCGACCATGCGGCCTGGATCGCATCGCGCACCGGCAGCGGGGTCGAACTTCTTCACGTCCTGCGCCGGAACCACGCGGCTGCCGGGCCGAATAACCTGAGCGGCAATATCGCGCTCGGCGCGCGCACCGCGCTGCTGACCGAGCTCAGCGAACGCGATGCCCAGGCGGCGCGGATCTCGCAGGAATTCGGCCGCGTGATCCTCGAACAGGGCCACGAACAGCTCACCGCCGCCGGCATTGCCGACGTGACCACGCGCCTCCGGATCGGCGATATCGTCGAGGAGGTCGCGGCCTTCGAAGCCGATGCCGACATCGTGGTGATCGGCAAGCGCGGCGATGCCGCGGATTTCGCGAAGCTCGAACTGGGATCGAACCTGGAGCGGATCGCCCGGACCTGCCGCAAGCCGGTTTTCGTCGCGGCCCGCGCCTTCACGCCGGTCGACCGGTTCCTGATCGCTTTCGACGGCGGCGCCAGCAGCCGCAAGGCGGTCGACCATGTCGCCGCCAGCCCCCTGTTCGCAGGCCTCGCCTGCAGCCTGCTGGCGGTCGGCCCCGACACCCCGGCGGTCCGCGGACCGCTCGACGCCGCCCGGGCAACGCTCGAAGCCGCCGGCTACGACGTCGATGCCGAGATCGTCCAGGGCCCGCCCGACCTGCTGATCGCCGCCGCGGTCGAAACGCAGAATATCGGGCTGCTCGTCATGGGCGCCTACGGCCATTCCCGCATCCGCAACCTGATCATCGGCTCCACCACCGCCGAAATGATCCGCCTGTGCAAGATTCCGGTCGTGCTGTTCAGATAAGCTTCGAGATCGCGACGCTCTTCCCGGTTCCGGGAGGGGGATGAATCGTGGGGGAGAATGGCGCACCCGAGAGGATTCGAACCTCTGACCTCTGCCTTCGGAGGGCAGCGCTCTATCCAGCTGAGCTACGGGTGCCCGGTGTCGTGACGACCAGCAACGCTGATCGGTCCGAAGCGGGCGGAACATAGCGCGCCGGGGCCGCCGCGGCAATCGGAATGGTGCGGGCGCGGGCGCTAATTTTTTACGGCTCTTTACCGCCGCGGGCGGCGAGTGCCGTCTTTGCGGCCCTGTCTGCCCCCGAGGGCAGCGGCGCCGCAGGATCGTTTATCCACGCGACGATATCGTCGAGCACGGTTTTCGCCTTCAGGTCGCGCAGCAGCATGTGCCAGCCCGAGCGGTAGACCGCGGGAAGGTGGCCGATTCCGGCGGGCAGGGCGCGGATCATGTCGAAGGTCGGTTGCCGGGGGATCAGTTCGTCCCGCGCGCCGTACAGGACCAGCGCCGGAATCCGGAGCATCGGCGGCACGGCGACCGCCGCATCCATGGTATCGACCAGCCCCTTGATCGCATCGACGCGGGTTTCCTTGAGGATCAGCGGATCGGCGCCGAGCCGCCGCAGCATCGGAATGTTGTCGGACGCCTGTATCCGCAGGCCCTGTCCGGTGAGGGGGTACCAGGGAATCGTGCGGGCGCCGAGCCACAGGGTCGCGCGCGGGAAGAATCCGATATAGCGGCGCCCGCGCAGCGCCGGGGCCACCAGGATCAGCCCGTCCGCCCGGAACAGGCCGCGCGCCGCACCGATCATCGCGACGGCGCCGCCCATGCTTTCCCCGACGACGAAAACCGGCGTGTCGGGGTGGCGTACGCGGACCAGGGCGACCGCCGCTGCCGCATCCGCGGTCATCGTGTCGTGTCCGGCCCAGATGCCCCGGTGCGGCGCGCCGCCGAAGCCGCGCTGGTCGAAGGCGTATGTGGCGATGCCGTGTTCCGCCCAGTAGGCGCCGGGTTTCTCGAACGCCCGCGAATAGTCGTTCATTCCGTGCAGGGCGACGATGACCGCGCGCGGCGTACCGGCGGGCAGCCAGCGGCGCAGCGGCAGGGCGACGCCGTCGGCCTGGACGATCCGGTCGTTGAGCAGGCGCGGCGGCTGGACGGCCGGGCCGGAGGGCTCGAGGCGGGGCGCGCAGGCGGCGGCGAGGCACAGGAAAGCGGCGATCGCGAGCTGCTTCACGGGGCGGGGCGGCTCCTGGCAGTTTCCAGCGGCCCGGCCTGGGGGTCGTTCGGGCGGCGGTCCGGCAGGCCTTCGCTGCCGGCGCTGGTCAGGGCAACGAATATTTCCTCGAGGTCGGTGTCGCGGGTCGACAGGTCGGTAATTTCCAGCCCGGCGCGCTTGACGGCGTCGAGCAGGGCGCCCATCTGCACCCGGCTCGGCGGGAACTGCACCAGAATTTCGCGCGGGTTCTCGATTACCGTATCGACGCCCGGTCCCGACAGGCCCTCCGGCACGGTGTCGATATCGCGGTCGACGGTGATCCGGGCCTCCTTGCGGTCGAGCCGCGACAGCAGGGCGGATGTCGTGTCCTGGGCGATGATTTCACCGTGGTTGATGATGGCGATGCGGTCGCACATCGCCTCGGCCTCTTCGAGGTAATGGGTCGTCAGCAGGATCGTCGTGCCGGCGTCATTCAGTTCCTTCATGTATTCCCAAAGCGCCTGGCGCAGCTCGACATCGACCCCGGCCGTGGGCTCGTCCAGGATCACCACCGGCGGCGAATGGACCAGGGCCTTGGCGACCAGCAGCCGGCGGCGCATGCCCCCCGACAGCAGGCGGGCATAGACATCCGCCTTGTCGTCGAGCGCCAGCGCCTTCAGGATTTCCATCGTGCGGCGCTCGCGTTTCGGCACGCCGTAGAAGCCGGCCTGCATTTCCATCATTTCGCGCGGCGAAAAGAACGAATCCAGGTTCAGCTCCTGCGGCACGATCCCGATCGACGTGCGGGCGTTGCGCATGTTTTCCTCGATGTCCCAGCCGAGGATGCGCGCGCTGCCGGACGTCTTGACGACGAGCCCGGCGAGGATGTTGATCAGGGTCGATTTGCCCGCGCCGTTCGGGCCCAGCAGGCCGAAGACCGAGCCGCGCGGCACCAACAGGTCGACCGATTTCAGGGCTTCCTTCGGGGGGCCGTTGATCCCGGGGTAAATCTTGCGGAGACTGGCCGTCTCGACGGCGGGGCAATCGGGTGCGGGTTCTGCCATGCTGCTTTCATCGAAGGCGGGATGCGCGGGTTTCGCGACTCGCCGGGTTTGGGTATCATCCCCGCGAAACTACGGTCAACGCTGCTGAGAGGCAAATCCACATGGCGCAAGCGCCCGAACCCCCCGAAACCGTTGAGGTCGAACAAGCAAACGTGTCCTGCGATGGCGGCGGCGGCGCGCTGGGCCATCCCAAGGTATTCCTGAAACTGGAAGACGGCGCCGTCGAATGCCCCTATTGCGACAAGCGGTTCGTCCTCAAGCCCGGCGTGAAGCTGTCCGGCGGGCACTGAATTTGTAAGGCGGCACCGGGCCTCCCCTCCGCCCGTCCACCCGGTAAGGATGATCCTGTGGTTGGACGGGCGGAGGGGAGGCCCGGTGCCGTTGCAGATAAAAAGAACCGCCCCGGACGGCGTCCGGGGCGGTTCTTTATTAACGCAGGCGGCGCAGCGCGGTTACTTCGGCGCCAGCACCATGACCATCTGACGGCCTTCCATTTTCGGGAACTGCTCGATCTTGGTCAGTTCTTCCAGGTCGTCGCGAACCCGGTGGAGGACCTTCAGCCCGAGATCCTGATGCGCCATTTCGCGGCCGCGGAAGCGCATGGTGACCTTCACCTTGTCGCCTTCGCCGAGAAACTTGTTCATGGCGCGCATTTTTACGTCGTAATCGTGCGCGTCGATATTCGGCCGCAGCTTGATTTCCTTGACGTCGATTGTTTTCTGTTTTTTCCGGGCTTCGTTCTTCTTTTTCTGCTCTTCGTATTTGAACTTGCCGTAATCCATGATCTTGCAGACCGGCGGGTCGGCATTATCCGCGACAATAACGAGGTCGAGCCCCAGGTTTGCCGCGCGGTCGAGCGCGTCGTCGCGTGTCACAACGCCGATCTGCTCACCTTCGGCGCCGATAAGGCGGACCTGCGCCGCCTGAATCATCTCGTTGATGGGCCGATCGTCTTTGACGGGTGGCTCCATGCTTGTATGTCTTGCGATGGAATTTCTCCTTTGATTGTTTCAGTTACACTTGTTTCAGATATCGTCGTGTGGGTCTTCTACAGCGTATTCGTCGTAAGCGTATTCGTCTTAAGCGCCTGTTGCTAAAGCGTCCGCCTGTCCGGACTTCGGAAAACCGAATTCCGGGTCGCCCGGATTCCGGAATACCGAACCGCCGGGCTGTCGTCCGGCGTATTACATATCCGCCGGGCTTCTGCTTTCATTAACAAGTCTAGCGACGGCTTCGTCCAGCGCAAGGAATTCTTGGTCCTTGCCGCCGAGACGCCGGAGCGCCACTTTGCGGTCCTCGATCTCGCGCTGGCCGACAACGAGCATCGCCGGCACCTTGGCGAGGCTGTGCTGGCGCACCTTGTAATTGATCTTTTCGTTGCGGACATCCAGTTCCGCCCGGATCCCGGCGGCGTCCAGCGCATTTCGGACTTCGACCGCATAGGCATCGGCGTCCGACGTGATCGTCGCGACCACGGCCTGGACCGGCGCCATCCACATCGGCATGCGCCCGGCATAGTTTTCGATCAGGATGCCGATAAACCGTTCGAACGATCCCAGGATCGCGCGGTGCAGCATGACCGGACGGTGTTTCGCGCCGTCCTCGGCGATATAGCCGGCATCCAGGCGTTCGGGCAGCACGAAATCGACCTGAAGCGTGCCGCACTGCCAGTCGCGCCCGATGGCGTCGCGGAGCACGAATTCAAGCTTCGGGCCGTAAAACGCGCCTTCGCCGGGGTTCAGCGTGTAGTCGAGCCCCGATGCTTCGACCGCTTCGGTCAGCGCGGCCTCGGCGCGGTCCCACACGGCGTCCTCGCCGGCGCGCGTTTCCGGCCGGTCGGCGAACTTGACGACCACGCTTTCGAAGCCGCAATCCTTGTAGACGCTCAGCAGCAATTCGCAGAACGCTTCGGTTTCCGCCGTGATCTGGTCTTCGGTGCAGAAAATATGGGCGTCGTCCTGCGTGAACGCGCGGACCCGCATCAGCCCGTGCAGCGCGCCGGACGGCTCGTAGCGGTGGCAGGATCCGAACTCGGCCATGCGCATCGGCAGGTCGCGATAGCTCGTGGTGCCCTGGCGGAAAATCTGGACATGGCCGGGGCAGTTCATCGGCTTGAGCGCGAATACGCGGTCATCCTCGGTTTCCGCCGTGAACATGTGCTCGCGGAATTTTTCCCAGTGGCCGGATGCTTCCCACAACCCGCGGTCGATCAGCTGCGGCGTCTTGACCTCGACGTAATCGGCCTGCTCCAGCCGCTTGCGGATATATGTTTCCAGCGTGCGGTACAGCGTCCAGCCCTTCGGGTGCCAGAACACGCTGCCGACCGCTTCTTCCTGGAAATGGAACAGCTCCATCTCGCGGCCGAGACGCCGGTGGTCGCGTTTTTCGGCCTCTTCCAGCATCGTCAGATGGGCTTTGAGCTCTTTTTCGTCGCGCCATGCGGTGCCGTAAATGCGTTGCAGCATTTCGTTGTTTGAATCGCCCCGCCAATAGGCGCCGGCCAGCTTCAGCAGCTTGAAGCCTTTGCCGACATGACTCGTCGACGGCAAATGCGGGCCGCGGCACAGGTCCATCCATTCGCCCTGGCGATAGATCGAGATCGTCTCGTCCGCCGGCAGGTCGTGGATCAGCTGCGCTTTGTATTTTTCGCCGATATCCGTGAAATGGCGCACCGCGTCGTCGCGCGGCCATTCCTCGCGCACGAACGCGTCGTCGCGTTTCACGATTTCCAGCATCTTGGCCTCGATCTTTTCGAGGTCGTCCGGCGTGAAAGGTTCGTCGCGCGCGAAATCGTAATAGAAGCCGTTCTCGATCGACGGGCCGATCGTGACCTGCGTGCCGGGGTAAAGCGCCTGCACGGCTTCGGCCATGATATGGGCCGCGTCGTGGCGGATCAGGTCGAGCGCGTCGTCGGACTTGCGGGTGATGATTTCGACCGTGCTGTCCGCGGTGATCCGGTAGGACAGGTCGAGAACCTCGCCGTCGATCTTGACGGCGAGCGCGGCCTTGGCCAGGCCCGGCCCGATATCCGCTGCCAGCTCCGCACCGGTCACCGGTCCGTCGAACTGTTTCACGCTGCCGTCGGGCAGCGTAATCGCCACATTGCTCATGATATTTTTATCGCGTCCACGCGTTGACCATAGAGGCGGGCATTTAACGCAAACTTAACGCCTCGGCAACCTCCGATACCGGCAAATCCGCCAGTTTCTCCCGGCGGAGCACCTGAACGTCGTCGCCGCGGGGTGCGGTTATGGCGGGATCGGATTCTTTCGAGAACAGTACAACGCACGGACAACCGCTGATCGCGGCGATATGCATCGGCCCGGTATCGTTGCCGATCGCCCCCGCCGCCGCGCGGGACAGGGCGGCGATATCCGCAAACGATGTCTCGCCCGCCAGCGCTTTCGCGCCGGTGCCGTCGGCGATTTCCGCGGCAAGTTCGATCTCGTCCGGGCCGCCGACAATGACCGGCAGGACGCCGATTTTCGTCAATTCGCCCGCCAGTTCGCGATAGCGCCCCGCCGGCCACCGCTTGCCGGGCCGATGGGCGGCACCGCCGGGGATGAGCAGGGCGAAGCGGTCGTTCAGGCCGAACCGCGAGATATCGGCCACCGCCCAGCTCAGGTCCGGCAACGGCGTGTCCGCGATGCCGGCCATTGCAAGCTGATCGGCCTGGCGTTCGATCGTATGCATGCGGTTGCGCCCGCGATTGGCGTGGGGGTGCGAACAGCCGAACGCGATTCCTGACCATTGCGGCCGCAAAAAGCCGCGCATCAGCCGGAAGTACCAGCTCGACCGGCCGGATGTCTGAAGATCGTATACCCGGTAGAATTTTCCCCGGCGCAGTCGGCGCCGTAGCCGCTGAATGCCGACGAGGTTGAGCCGCGACGGGCGGTCGTCGACCCATACCTCGTCGAAATAGCCGCTGGCGCGGGCAAGTTCGGCGAAGGGCGCCGTCGTCAGCAGCACGATGTTTTCTTCCGGGTGCGCCGCCCGGATTGCCGCAAACGGGCCGGTCGCGAGAACGAAGTCGCCCAGTGCGCCCAGCTTGATGACCAGGATCCGCCCTTTTTGCGGCTTCATCGCTGCGGCAGCAGCTCGTCATAGACCGCGAGCGTCGCGGCGCACATCTGCTGCTTTGTGAAGTTTTCGCGCACATGGGCCACTGCGCGGCGCGCGACGGTATCCCGTTCGTCGTTCGTCATCGTCAGGGCCGTCCGCAGGGCGCGGGCGAGTGCGTCGGCATCGCCCGGCGGCACCAGCCAGCCGGTTTCGCCCGCAATGACCGTTTCCCGTGCGCCGCCATGGTCCGACGCGATCACGGGGCGTCCCATGGCGTGCGCCTCGGCGGCGACGCGGCCGAACGCTTCCGGGTCGGTCGAGGCCGAGACAACCACGTCCGCCAGCATGTAGGCGGCGGCCATGTCCCGGCACGGGCCGGTCAGATGGATGATTCCTTCGGCGCCGATCCGGGCGATCTGGGATTCCAGTTCGTCCCGGTATGCTGTACGGCCCTGGTCGTCGCCGACCAGCAGGACGCGGACATCGGGGCGGGCAAGGCGGCGGGCCGCTTCGATCAGGACGCTCTGGCCTTTCCAGCGCGTCAGCCGCCCCGGCAGCATGATGACGGGCGCATCGTCGGGCAACCGCCATGCCTGGGAAAGCTGGATCATCCGTTCGGCGGAAACCGCGTCCGGATTGAAACTGTCCATGTCGATTCCGCGGGGGACGACGCGGATTTTTTCGCGGGGCGTGCCGTAGTTTTCTTCGATATGGCGTCCGATAAATTCGGAGATCGCGATCACGCGCTCTCCCTTCGTCATGATCGCGTTATAGGCCTTCTTGGCGGGATTGCTGAAATTATATGTCCCGTGAAAGGTCGTCATGAAGGGCACGCCGCACCGTTGGGCCGCGCTGCGGGCGCTCCATGCCGGCGCCCGACTGCGGGCGTGAACGATCGAAATATTATGGGTCCGGATGGTGTCGGCGATCGCCTTCACGTTCCGGCGCATGACCAGCGGATTCTTGCTGTCGACCGGCAGGGTCACGTGCAGACCGCCGGCGCGTTCGACCTCGTGCGCCATGGGACCGCCGGCCGATGCGACGACGGCGCGCCAGCCCGCCGCCGTCAGGGCCGCGGCGATATCGATCGTTCCGCGTTCGACGCCGCCGGTCGCCAGCGACGGCAGCACCTGCAGCACAGCCGGTGCTTCCGCATCGGGGGCAGGCGCGCTATGACTTGTCTGAATTTCCGCTTCGGCGGGCGTCATGACGGTTATGTATATCCATGGACGACAGCTACGACAGGCCGCCAAAAATTCTAACACGTGGCGGCGGCGCCACAATCGCCTACAGAAGCCTCGACGGCAAGACGCCGGGTGTAATGTTTCTGGGAGGCTTCATGTCGGATATGCAGGGCACGAAAGCCCTTGAAATTGAACGGTATTGCCGTGCCGCGGGTCGGGCGTTCGTGCGTTTCGATTACCAGGGGCATGGCGAATCGCCGGGGAAATTCGCCGACGGCACCATCGGCGCCTGGGCGGCGGATGCGATTGCGGTGCTCGATGAATGCACGGATGGCCCGCAAATCCTCATCGGTTCGTCGATGGGGGGATGGATCATGCTGCTCGCGGCGCTGGCCCGTCCCGACCGGGTGGCGGGGTTGATCGGCATTGCCGCCGCGCCCGACTTCACCGAAGACCTGATGTGGGACCGCTTCGACCAGGACCGACGCGATACGCTGATGCGCGACGGCGTGTATTACGAGCCGTCGGAATACGGCGACGAGCCCTACACGATCACCCGCGAACTCATCACCGAAGGCCGGTCGCACCTGCTGCTCCGCCGGCCGATCGCGCTGCATTGCCCGGTCCGGCTGCTGCACGGCATGCGCGATGAATCGGTGCCGTGGATGACGACCAGCCGGATCGCCGAAAAAATCCTGTCCGAGGATGTCCGTATCTTCCTGGTGAAGGACGGCGACCATCGTCTGTCGCGCGATCAGGACATCGCGCGTCTGAAGGTCACGCTGGACGACCTGCTGACCGAAATTTAGAGCCGCTTATCCGCCGAGGCCCAGAATTCCCCTGATCCCGATGCGGTAGTCGGGAAAATCCAGCCGGACCCCCAGGACGTTCTTGATGCGGTCGTTGCGGACACGCCGGTTGTCGGACCAGAAGCTTTGTGCCATCGGCGACAGGTCCGCGTCTTCATAGGGAATTTCGGGCGGCGGCGCGCGTCCGAGAAGTTCGCAGACATAGGCCGTCACGTCGGCAGGGGACGCCGGTTCGTCGTCGCAGACATTGTATATGCCGCCCGGTTCCGGCCGCGCGATAGAGGCAGCCACCACGGTGGCGATGTCTTCGACATGGATGCGCGAAAAGACGTGGCCTGGTTTCGAGATGCGTTTTGCGGTGCCGGCCTTTACCTGATCGACCGCCGACCGCCCCGGGCCGTATATCCCCGGCAGCCGGAAAACCTGGACGGCGATATCGTTTTCCGCGCCCCAGTCGAGCCAGGCGCGTTCTGCGGCGGCGCGCCGTTTGCTGCGGTCGCTGCCGGGGCGCAGGTCGGACGTTTCGTCCACCCAGCCCCCGTCGCGGTTGCCGTAGACGCCAGTGGTCGAGAAATACCCGACCCATTCGACGGTGCCCGCCGCGGCGATGTCGTCGGCGTGGTGCCGGAATGCCGGGTCTCCCTCGGTGCCCGGCGGAATCGACAGCAGCACGTGCGTCGCCCCGTGAAGAAGTTCCGGCCTGTCCATCGGGGACTCGCCGTCGAAAAGAGCCGCCGATATGCCGAGCGCGCCCAGGGCCGCACGCCGGGCCGGCTTCCGGCAGGTGCCGCGAATGTCCCAGCCGGCGGCATCGAGACGCCGCGACAGCGCCATGGCGCTGTAGCCGAGACCGAAGCAGAACAGTGTTCCCGGACCTGTCATGACGGATTTTTCATCTTTGCGGACTTGCCTTAAACGTCGGAGGCCGCGACTTTAGGACGTATGGGAACACGGCGGCAAGTTGAACGGTCTCTGCGGCACTTCGGGTACGCCTTGCTGTGCTGGCTCGTCGTTTTGTCGGTGCGGCCAGGCGATTCCGCCGCCCAGGCGCCGGCAAAAGGGCAGTTCCCTGCCGCAGAACAGCCGGCGGAAAGATATGCTGCCTGCATGGCGCTGGCGCGGTCGCAGCCCAGGAAAGCGATCGGCGTCGCGGCCGGCTGGGAACGGGACGGCGGCGACGAAGGGGCGCGTCATTGCGCCGCGGTCGCCCTGCTCAATACGGGCGAATACGAAGAGGCGGCCCGGCGGCTCGAATCGCTGGCCGCAACGACGCGGCGGCCGGGCAAGACGCTTAAGGCGGAACTGCTGGCCCAGGCGGGGCAGGCCTGGCTGATTGCCGGCAGGATGACCGAGGCCCTGTCCGCCCAGACACGGGCGCTGGCGCTGGCGGGCGCCCGGATCGAACTGCTGCTGGACCGGGCGATCACCCTCGCCGGAATCGGCGATTACTGGGAAGCGATCGACGATCTGAACAAGGCCGTCGATCTGGATGCGTCCCGCGTCGATGCGCTGGTGCTGCGCGCAACGGCCTGGCGCAAGCTCAAGAATCTCGACCTCGCCAATGACGATATTCTGCGGGCGGTGGACGCGGCCCCCGGCAGCACGGACGCTCTGCTGGAACGGGGGAATATCCGGTTGCTGCGGGGCGACCGCGCAGGCGCGGAGGCGGACTGGCGAAAGGTCATCGATCTGAATGCGAAATCGCCCGCAGCCGATGCCGCCCGCGACAACCTGGCGAAGTTGAAAACGCCCTTGAAATCGCCCCCGGAGCAGCCCCCGAAATAGCCTGGGGCGTTCGGTTCAGCCGGTGTCTTTGGCGAGCCTGGCAACGGCCGACGACGCGGCGATTGCGCCGTCCCGCACATAGGCCTCGTGGTTGGACACGATGTCGTCGGAATCGTAGAGATAATTGACCATCATGCCCGCCGACTGATCGATGCCCTTTTTCGACAGATCGGCCGACCAGTTGAGGCGCTCGACGCTGGCGCCGTTGCCGAGATGGAACCGCGCGACCGGGTCGAGCGGACGGCCATTGCGTTTTTCCTCGATCAGGTAACGGGCGCAGAGCCGCATCAGGGTCGGTTTGAGCGGCTGGCGGATGATTTCGTTGTTCCGCCAGTCACTGCGCTGGAGCAGCTCGAGATCGTCCTCGTTCAGGAAGCTCGGGGTGTCGCGCACCAGAATATCGTCAAGCCATGCCCTGAATCCGGGTATCGGCGACAATGTCGCGAACTGCCTGATGCCGGAAATTTCGCTCTGGACCGCATCGGCAACCTGCTTGATGAGAAAATTGCCGAAGCTGATTCCGGCGAGGCCTGCCTGACAGTTGCTGATCGAGTAAAAAATCGCCGTATCCGGTTTTTCGTCTTTGCGTTCGTCCGGTGCGGTTTCGATCAGGTCCTGGATCTGGCCCGCCAGACCCCGGGTCAGGGCGACTTCGACGAAGATCAGCGGCTCGTCCGGCAGGGCGGGGTGAAAAAATCCGAAGCACCGGCGGTCGTCGGCAAGCCGGCGGCGCAAATCTTCCCAGCCCTGGATTTCATGAACCGCTTCATAGGCGATCAGCTTTTCGAGAATGACGGCCGGCGTGCGCCAGTCGATACGTTCGAACTGCAGAAACCCCCGGTTGAACCAGGACGATAAAAGGTGCTTCAGGTCGCGTTCGAAGGATTTTATTTCCGGATGGTCGCGCCGGCGCGACAGGATCAGTTCGCGCATGCCGACAATCGTTACCGTGCCGCGCGGCGCCATGTTGAGCCGGCGGAAAAGCTCCTGCCGGGGGGCCTCTATGGCGCCTGCAAGTTTCCAGTAGCCCGCATCGTCCGGCGCGTCGGCATAGGCGCGCGCCGCCGCCGCCAGCGCCTCCTGGTCGGGGGCGAACGCTTTGTCCAGCCGCAGCAGCACGTCGAAGCGGTCGTCGTCGTCCAGGCTCAGATACCCTTCCACGATCCGGCTCGCGAGCGCTGTGCCCGAGGCTTCGCCGTTGGCAGAAACCAGGTCGTGGCACTGGGCGACCAATGCGTCGATACCGCCGCCCGCCGCCGGACGGTCCAGATAGGTGCGGCCCAGGTCCACCAGGGCATTCAACATGTGACTGACACTTACGCGGGCCATTTCAGTTCCTTATTGGTGCAGCGCCTTGTCTGCCACGCATTGACGGACATCTTACCGCCGCGAAATTACCGTTTCATTGCGATTGCGACCGCTCGGCCGCTTTTCAGCATACGATCATTGAAAGTGAGGGTGCAATAAATATCGATATTTTGGCCGAAATCGCAAAAATATTAGAAATTCATAAATAATCACTGTATTAACAATGACAAGCACGGATTATCGACATTCAACGGGAGCATCGAATTCGGTGGAAAGTTTGGGATCCGACCGCCAATCCGGAACGCTGGCGAGCTCGGTGTACGATTCGATGCGTCACGATATCCTCTGCGGCGCGTTACCCCCGGGCGAAAAGCTTCGGGTCGAATATTTGCGCGATCGTTACGGGGTCGGCGCCAGTCCGATTCGCGAAGCGCTGAACCGGCTGTCCGTCGACGGCGTGGTCATGCGGGTCGACCAGAAAGGCTTTCGCGTTGCCGAAGTCAGCGTTGCCGAGCTTGACGAACTCATCAAGACCCGCTGCTGGCTTGAAGAACGGGCCCTCCGCGAATCCCTCGGCGCGGGCGACGATGCCTGGGAAGAACAGCTCGTCCTCGCGTTTCACCGATTGTCCAAGACGCCGCGCTCCGCCGATCAGATCGCCTATGCCGTCAATCCCGACTGGGAAATTCTGCACCGCGCCTTTCATCTTGCCCTGATCGGGGCCTGCGGGTCGCGGTGGCTGATATCCTATTGCGAACAGCTCAACGACCTCGCGGACCGGTATCGGCAGCTTGCCATCCGGGTCGCCTATCCGCGGCGCAACGAACTCGACGAGCACAAGGCGATCATGGACGCCGCCGTCAACCGGGATGCGGATATGGCGGTCGAGGTGCTGATGGCGCATTACCGGCGAACGGCCGATATCATCCGCGATTCGGTAAGCCGGATTTCCTGAAGCTTTCCCGGACGGGGAGCGGGCCGGTGCCGTCAAAACAGGAAACGCTCTAGAAATCCAGGTCCGCGTAATGTTTCGGCGGCGGTTCTCCGGGGATATGGTCGGCCAGAACAGCCCGGAACGAGGGGCGCGATTTCAGCCGCGCATACCATAAGCGGGCCGGTTCATGATCCGCCCAGGGCACGTCGTTGATGTAGTCGAGGCAGGACAGGTGCGCCCCGGCGGCGATGTCGGCCATCGAGAATTCGTCGCCGCCTAGCCAGTTCCGGCGCTCGGTGAGCCAGGCGATATAATCCATATGGACATGAAAATTCTCGCGTCCGGCGCGGATGGCGCGGGAATCGGGCGGTCCCTGGCGGAGCAGCCGCTTCATCAGCTTTTCGCCGACCAGATTGTTCGTAACTTCGATATTGAACTTGATGTCGAACCACGCGATCAGACGACGGATTTCGGCGCGGTCCGACGGGCCGCCCGGATAGAGCGGCGGGTCGGGGCAGATCTCCTCGAGATACTCGCCGATTGCCGCGGAGTTCGAAATCACAGGCCCGCCATCCTCGACCAGCACCGGCACGTCGCAGGCCGGATTCAGGGCGAGAAATTCCGCACGGCGTTCCGCCGGGTTTTCCGATTTGAGCTCGAAGTCGAGCTTCTTTTCCGCAAGCGCAATACGGATCTTTCGGCTGAACGGCGATAGCCAGAGGTGATAGAGGGTTCGCATCGACCGGCAGTCTAACCAAACCGCTGCGCCGCGGAAACGTCTATCATCGTCGTTTGCGCACCCGATCAAAACCGGATGGCGGGGGGCTGCCACGCGGCATGGCGCCTTCGTGCCTCCGTGGCTTTACGTCGACCCTGCAGGATATTAAACGTCGATCGTCACGGTCAGGTTCTGCGCGAGCGCCGTCTCCAGCACGACCTTTGCGATCGCGAGGTCCTGAAGCGCGGTGCCGGAAGTATCGAAGATGGTGATTTCGTCCGCCGCACGGCCGGCGGCCTCGCCCACGATTACGGCGCCGATCGGCGTAATTTCCGACTGCTTCACCAGTCCTTGCGCGTAGGCGGCTTCGAACTCACCGAGTGTAATCGACTGTTCGGTCAAATCGGCATACAGCGTCGACGCGGCCACGAGGTCCGTTGCGAGTTCCTGTTTTCCCGGGTTGTCCGCGCCAATCGCCGATATATGCGTTCCCGCGCGAACCCATTTTCTTTCGATCAGCGCGTCTCTTGAAGCCGTTGCGGTGACGATAATATCCGCGTTTCTGGCGGCGGTTTCGATATCTACCGCCTGGGCATCGATTCCGTATTCGCGCGATGCCCGTATGGCGAACTGCTCGGCCGACGACCGGGTCCGGTTCCAAACCAGGAGCCGCTCAATCGGTCTTGTCGCAATGATGGCGGAGAGATCCCACCACGCCTGATACCCGGTGCCGATCAGCGCCAGAGAGCTGCTGTCGGGCCGGGACAGTAGCCGGACCGCGATAGCATCCAGCGCCGCTGTTCGTATCGCGGACAGACATACCGCACCGATAAGCGCAACCGGGACACCTGTGTCAGGATCGAGCAGGACCGTGGTTGAGCCGTGGGCGAGCAGTCCCTTGTCGGCATTGCCGGGAAAATAGCTGCCGATTTTGACGCCCACCAGCCCGAGACCACGGATCGTGCCGCCTTTCGCGCCAAAAGAAGTGGAAGGATCGAGGCCCTTGCCGATGGCGATGGGCAAAAGACTTGCATCCCCACGGGCGAAATCGGCAAATGCCCTTTCCACCAGGGGAATGGTCGCTTCGATCGAGCCGATGCTCGCTGCGACCTGTTCACTGATCACGTACACAGGAATATCCAGTTCTCGTATGCAGACGGTTTCTTCTAACGGCCGAATACATGCGCCGCCAACAAATTTGCCGACTGGGGCTGCATATGCATTGAACTGCCTGCCCGGATCGGGGGCTATCAGGCGCGCTGTTCGGATATGTCTTCCGCAATGACGGGGCGTTCGTAACGGTGGATCATTTCAGTCGGTATGACCTGCCAGAACTTGCCGACCTCCGTGTTCCAGTGGTTCAGCAACTGTTCGGCGAATACCGACTGGGTTTCGCGGTGATGTTCCTCGACGGCCCGTTTCAGTACGTTTTCCCAGTGTGACGTCTGGATGCGCTGATAGATCACCGTGTCGTCGTTGACGTGATCGATGAAGCTTTCGTCGGTGTCATAGACATACGCCATGCCGCCCGTCATACCGGCGGCGAAATTGTCGCCGACCGGCCCCAGGATTACGGCAATACCGTTGGTCATGTATTCGCAACCGTTCGACCCGCAGCCTTCGACCACCACCTCGGCGCCGGAATTCCGGACCGCGAAACGCTCGCCCGCCTGGCCCGCGGCAAACAGTTTGCCGCCGGTCGCGCCGTATAGGACGGTATTGCCGATAATCGTGTTCTCGTTCGACTTGCGCGGCGCCGCCGAGGGCGGCCGGACCATGATCGTGCCGCCGGACAGGCCCTTGCCCACGTAATCGTTGGCATCGCCGAAAACCTCGAGCTTGAGCCCCTGGACGGCAAAGGCGCCCAGCGACTGCCCGGCGGACCCGCGCAGCCGGACCGTGATGTGATTCGGCTGGAGGCCTTTCATCCCGAACTGGCGGGTGATCAGCGACGAAATCTTGGTGCCGATCGCGCGCTGCGTATTGCGGACGTTGTACTGGAGCTGCATTTTCTCGCCGCCCTCGAGCGCCGGACGGGCGTCAACGATCATCTGCGCGTCCAGCGTTTCCGGCACTTCGTTGCGGCCTTCGATCGTACAGTAATGGGCTCCCGCCCCCGGATCGGCCTTGACGAGCAGGGGGTTGAGATCGAGATCGTCGAGATGGGGGCTGCCGCGGCTGACCTGCATCAGCAGTTCGGTGTGGCCGATCACTTCGGTCAGCGACCGCGCGCCGAGCGAAGCGAGGATTTCGCGCACTTCCTCGGCGATGAAGCTGAACAGGTTCACGACCTTTTCGGGGGTGCCCACGAATTTTTCGCGCAGTTTGGCCTGCTGCGTGCAGACCCCGACCGGGCAGGTATTCGAATGGCACTGGCGTACCATGATGCAGCCCATGGCGATCAGCGAGGCAGTGCCGATCCCGAATTCCTCGGCGCCGAGAAGGGCGGCGATGACGACATCGCGTCCGGTCTTGAAGCCGCCGTCGGTGCGCAATACGACGCGGTGGCGTAGCTGGTTCAGGGTCAGGACCTGGTGGACCTCGGACAGGCCCATCTCCCAGGGCAGCCCGGCATATTTGATCGACGATTGCGGGCTGGCGCCGGTACCGCCCGAATGGCCGGACACCAGGATGGTATCGGCATGGGCCTTGGCGACCCCGGCTGCGATCGTGCCGATCCCGGTCTGGGCGACAAGTTTCACGCAGACCTTCGCATCGGGGTTGATCTGTTTCAGGTCGAAGATCAGCTGGGCGAGATCCTCGATCGAATAGATATCGTGATGCGGCGGCGGCGATATAAGCGTTACCCCCGGCGTGGCATGGCGCAGCCGGGCGATAATCTCCGACACCTTTATGCCGGGCAGTTGTCCGCCCTCGCCGGGCTTGGCGCCCTGGGCGACCTTGATCTCTATTTCCCGGCAGTTGTTCAGATATTCGGCCGTTACGCCGAACCGGCCCGATGCGACCTGTTTGATGGCGCTGGACGCATTGTCGCCGTTCGCGCGCGGCTTGTAGCGCGACGAATCCTCGCCGCCTTCGCCCGAATCGGATTTCGCGCCGATCCGGTTCATCGCGATCGAAAGCGTTTCGTGCGCTTCCGGGCCGAGTGCGCCGAGCGATATGCCGGGCGACACGAGACGCTTGCGGATTTCGGTGATCGATTCCACTTCCTCGATCGGTACCGGGTCGCGCTTGGGGCCGAATTCCATCAGGTCGCGCAGGCTTATCGGCGGCGACTGGCGCACGGCCTCGGCGTATTTTTTGTAGGTCGCATAGGAATCCGTGGCGACGGCTTCCTGCAGCGTATGAATCTGCGTGCCCTCGAAGCCGTGGGTCTCGCCGCTCTGCCGATAGCGGTACAGCCCGCCGATCGGCAGTGCCGCGACGTCCTGGTCGAAAGCGCGGACATGCAGCTCGCTCACCTTGCGCTGAAGTCCGGCAAGCCCGATTCCGGAAATGCGCGACGACATACCCGGGAAGTAGCTCGAAACCAGCCACCGGCTCAGCCCGACCGCTTCGAACATATAGGCGCCGCGATAGCTCGAAATGATCGAGATACCCATCTTGGACATGATCTTGAGCAGGCCCTGGTCGACCGCTTCGCGGTAACGCCTGACACAGTCGAACAGCGGCATGTCGCCGAACAACCCCCGGCGATGGCGGTCGATGATGGTTTCCTGCGCCAGATAGGCGTTCACCGTCGACGCCCCGACGCCGATCAGAACGGCGAAATAATGGGTGTCCAGGCATTCGGCGCTGCGGACGTTGATCGATGTGTAGGTTCGCAGCGCTTCATCGACGAGATGCGTATGAACCGCGCCGGTCGCCAGGATCATCGGCATCGCCGCGCGGCCCGGACCGCAGTTCTTGTCCGACAGAATAAGATGCGCCGCGCCGCCGCGCACGGCGTCCTCCGCCATGCGCTGAAGCTTGTAGATCGCCCGGCGCAGCGCGTGTTCGCCCTTTTCGGGCCGGAACGTGCAGTCGAGCACCACCGCGGCATCGCCGAGATAGTCGCGCATTGCCGCAAAGCCGGCATTGGACAGGACCGGGCTGTCGAGCTGCAGCAGCCGTGTCTGGCTTTCGTCCTCGTCGAGAATATTGCCGAGATTGCCGAGCCGGGTCTTGAGGCTCATCACGCGGTATTCGCGCAGGGAATCGATTGGCGGGTTGGTCACCTGGCTGAACGACTGGCGAAAGAAGTGGTGCAGCCCGCGATAGCCGTCGGACAGCACGGCGAGCGGCGTGTCGTCGCCCATTGAGCCGACGGCTTCCTTGGCGTCCTCGACCATCGGCTGCAGGAGCAGTTCGAGCTCTTCGAGCGTATAGCCTGCGGCGACCTGACGGTGCCGCAACTCCGTGCCGGTGTATTCCGCCGCTGCCGCTTCCTCCGGCCGGATGATGTCGTCGAGCGGCTTTATATTCCGAGACCATTCGCCGAACGGACGCGACGTCGCCAGCAGCTTCTTGAGCTCGGCATCGTGATAGAGCTTCGCTTCGCCCAGATCGACGGCGATCATCTGGCCCGGGCCCAGCCGGCCTTTTTCGATAATCTCCGTTTCGCGGATCGGCACCATGCCCGATTCCGATCCCATGATCAGCAGGCCGTCGACCGTGATCGTATAGCGCATCGGCCGCAGGCCGTTGCGGTCGACGCCGCCGATCACCCAGCGGCCGTCGGTTGCGGTGATCGCGGCGGGACCGTCCCACGGTTCCATCACGCAATTGCAGTAGCTGTAGAAATCGCGCAATTCCTGGCTCATGGTCGTCTTGTTGGACCACGCCTCGGGGATCAGCAGGGACTTGGCCATCGGCGCAGACCGTCCGCCCCGGACCATCAGTTCGAATGCGTTGTCGAGCGACGCCGAATCCGAATTCCCCGGTGCGATCACCGGCTTTATATTTTCGATATGCTTGCCGAACGCGTCGCTGGCGAGCCGGGTTTCATGGCTGCTCATCCAGTTGACGTTGCCGGAAAGCGTATTGATCTCGCCGTTATGGGCGAGCATCCGGAAGGGCTGCGCCAGCCGCCATGTCGGAAACGTGTTCGTCGAATAGCGCTGGTGATACAGCGCGAAACGCGACACGAAACGCTCGTCCAGCAGGTCGGGGTAGAATTTGGAAAGCTGCTCCGCCAGGAACATGCCCTTGTAGATCAGCGTCCGGCAGCTCAGCGAACAGATATAAAAATCCGGGATGTTTTCCGCGCGCGCCCGGTTCTCGATGATCTTGCGGATGACGAACAGGTCGCGTTCCAGCTTGTCCGTATCGGCATCGACCGGGCCTTCGATCATGACCTGTTCGATCTCGGGCCGGGTGGCGTTGCCCTTTTCGCCCAGCGCCGTCAGGTCGATCGGCACCTGACGCCAGCCGTAAATCGCGTAGCCGAATTTCAGGATTTCCGATTCCACGATGAAGCGGCACCGTTCCTGCGCTTCCAGATCGGTGCGGGGCAGGAATGTCATGCCGACCGCGATCGGCCCGGCGCCGGCGGTGTGTCCGGTGCGGCCGACATGGTCGTGGAAAAATTCCTGCGGAATTTCCACCATGATGCCGGCGCCGTCGCCGGTCATGCCGTCGGCGTCGACCGCGCCCCTGTGCCAGAGCGCCTTCAGCGCTTCGATGCCGGCATCCACGACCTGGCGGCTCGGTTGGCCGTCGATTGCCGCGACCAGCCCGACGCCGCAGGCATCCCGGCCGTCGACATTCAGTTTGGCGTCGTCTTTCAGAAGCGTCGCGTTGCGTTCGTAGCGTTCGACAAACCGGGCACCGGCGCCGGTCGTTCCCGGATTATTCTTCATGTCGGTCACTCCGCCGCGACGGCCGCGCCGCTGGCGGCACGTGCCTCGATATAAGTGTGAATACCTTCGGCGGCATCCCGTCCGTCGCGGATTCCCCAGACGACGAGCGATGCGCCGCGGACAATGTCGCCGGCGGCGAAAACCCCGTCCAGGTTCGTCATCATGGTGCGATGGTTGATGCGCACCGTTCCCCATTTCGTGACCTGCAGTTCCGGCGCGTTGAACAGTGTCGGCAGGTCTTCCGGATCGAACCCCAGCGCCTTGATCGCGATATCCGCCTCCGCGTTATAGCTGGATCCCGGGATAAGCTCCGGGGTCTGGCGTCCCGAAGCGTCCGGAACGCCGAGATGGATGCGCTGGGCGCGGACGGCGGTGACGGCGGTGTCGCCCAGAAACGCCTCCGGCGCCGCAAGCCAGTCGAAGGTAATGCCCTCTTCTTCGGCGTATTGCACCTCGCGGCGCGATCCCGGCATATTCGCCCGGTCCCGCCGGTACAGGCAGGTCACGGAATTCGCGCCCTGGCGAACGGCGGTGCGCACGCAGTCCATCGCGGTGTCGCCGCCGCCGATGACGACGACATTCTTGCCGTTCGCATCCAGGTTGCCGTCGTCGAAGGCCGGCACGGCGTCGTTCAGCCCCTTGCGGTTCGACGCGATGAGGAAGTCGAGCGCCGGAACCACGTTCTCCAGACCGACGCCGGGCACCTGGATGTTCCGGGCCTTATAGACGCCTGTCGCGATCAGGACTGCGTCATGACGGTCCCGGAGTTCCTGCAGGGTGGCGTCGCGGCCGACTTCGAAATTGCGGTGGAAATTGACGCCGCCCTGCTCGAGCAGATCGACGCGGCGCTGGACGATGTCTTTCTCCAGCTTGAAGTTGGGAATACCGTATATCAGCAATCCGCCGACCCGGTCGTAGCGGTCGTATACGTGGACCTTGTAGCCTTTGCGCCGGAGCTGATCGGCCGCCGCCATGCCGGCGGGACCGCCGCCGATAATGCCGACCGACCGGTCGAGCTCGCGCGGGGGCGAAACCGGTTTTACCCAGCCCCGCTCGAAGGCGGTATCGGTAATGTATTTTTCGACCGAACCGATCGTGACCGTGCCGTGGCCCGACTGTTCTATTACGCAGTTACCTTCGCAGAGCCGGTCCTGCGGGCAGATGCGGCCGCAGATTTCCGGCAGGTTGTTGGTCGCGGACGATACCTCGAACGCTTCTTCCAGCCGGCCTTCCGCCGTCAGCATCAGCCAGTCGGGAATGTTGTTGTGGACCGGGCAATGGACCTGGCAGAACGGAACCCCGCATTGAGAGCAGCGGCTCGCCTGATCGGCGGCGGCTTTCGGATCGAACCGGTTGTATATTTCGTCGAAATCCTGCCGCCGCGCATCGGCGGTGCGCTTTTCGGGCATTTTCTGTGCCAGATCGACGAATTTCAGCAACTTGCCGGTCATGAAGTGTCTCCGCGTGTCACACAGGGTGAACGCGCCTTTGTTTCAGAATTTCAAGGTATGGGCGAATTTAACGGCTTTGGCTGTGAAAAGCGAGCGGAAAAAGGAAAATACGTCAATGTTGATGACCTATTTCGGATTTCCGCCACCTGCGCGGCAAATGACCCGATATATTGCGATATGTTTCGGTCAAATTAGTTCCATAATGCGACTAATTGTTTTCTTGGCGTCAGGGGAATCCATGGGGTATAGGCGGGGCAACAGCATCTGCGCCGGAGAGTCCCGTGACACTCGTCCAACTTGCGGTCATCGCCCTCATTCAGGGCCTGACGGAATTTCTGCCCATCAGCTCGTCAGGCCACCTGATCCTGATCCCCAGCGTGACGGGGTGGCAGGATCAGGGACTTGTCATCGACGTTGCCGTTCATGTCGGCACGCTCGGCGCCGTGATGGCGTATCTGTGGCGCGATATCTGGCTGATGCTCAAAGGGATGTGCCGGCCCGGCAACATTCGCCGGAATCCCGGGCTCAAGCTCATGGCCCAGCTGGTGGTTGCGACCGTTCCGGTCGTCATTGTCGGCGGACTGGTTTTCGCCAATGCCGGGGATATGCTGCGAAGTGCCGTCGTGGTCGGCTGGGCGACCATCGGTTTCGGCGTGCTGCTCTATATCGCCGACCGCTTTACGGTCACCATCAACCGGATCGAACACATGACCTGGGGGCGGGCGCTGATTATCGGGATCGCGCAGGTTTTCGCCCTCATCCCCGGCGCCAGCCGCGCCGGCACGACCATCACGATGGCCCGCTGGCTCGGGTTCGAACGCACGGAAGCGGCCCGGTTCTCAATGCTGATGTCCATTCCGGCGATTCTCGCCGCCGGCGCCGCCGCGACCCTGAAGCTGGTCGAAGAGGGTGCCGAGCATGTCCTAGCCGACGCAATCGTCGCCGGGGCGATGGCCTTCGTCGCCGCGTTTGTCGCGATCGTCCTGATGATGAGCTGGCTTCGCGCGGCCAGCTTCACGCCTTTCGTGATCTACCGGTTGCTGCTGGGCGCGGCCATTCTTGTCTGGGCCTATAACTGACGAACGGGCGTTCGCGCCGGCTCCGCCGGCCGGTCGTGCTGACGCCGCTGATTCAGCTGTGCCAGACGCCGCGGCGGTAGCGCCGGAGATAGCTGGGCAGGATAGCGTCGAGGGTTGTCGCCTCCACGCCGAGATCGTCGAGACCGGGGAAATCGCCGGACAGGACATTGTCGTGGCGCAGCTGGCGGACCTGGTCGCGTGTCAGGATCGGAATCGGCGAGAGTTCCAGCACCGCGGCCTGCAGCTTTGCGATGGCGAACGGCACCGGCACCAGACACCGTTTCCGATCGATTTCGTCGAGCATAATCTCCATGAGCTCGCGAAAACTGTATATCTGGGGGCCGCCGAGTTCGAATGTCGCGCCCGCGGTTTTCGGATCGGCACAGATATTGGCAAACGCATCGGCAACATCGCCGGCATAGACCGGCTGGAACCGGGTGTGTCCGCCGCCGATCAGGGGCAGGGCAGGCGACAGCCGGGCGATCACCGCGAATTTGTTGAAAAAATCGTCCTCGGGTCCGAACACGATGCTCGGCCTGACAATGCTGGCGCCGGGAAAGGCGTCGCGGACGAGCTGCTCGCCGATCCCCTTGGACGACGCATAGACGGAATCGGATTCCGTGTCGGCGCCGAGGGCGGACATGTGAACCAGGCGTTCCGCGCCGGCCGCTTTTGCCGCTTTGGCCACGCGCTGCGCACCGTCCACATGCAGGGTATTGAAGTTCTGCTTGCCGCCCGGGAACAGGACGCCGACCAGGTTGATCACCGTGTCGGCCCCGTCGATGGCCGCCGCGACGGACGCGTCGTCCCGGATATTGGCGGCAATGGGGGTGATCTGCCCGACGTCGCCCATCGGTTTCAGGAAGCTCGCGCTGTCCGGCCGCCGGACGGCGGCGCGGACGCGGACGCCGGTCCTGGCAAGTTCGCCGATTACATACCGGCCGATAAAGCCTGATGCGCCAAATACGGTAACGACATCCATCTGAGCCGCGCCTCCGCCAATTACATGCATGTGGGCTAATAAAGAGTGCTGCATATGGCGTCAACAGAAACGGCAAAAGCGGTTGACATTGCGAGTGCCCAATTGCATACCCTCGCTTCGTTTTGTCGGTCTCCGGCAGAACGAATGCCCAGGTGGCGGAATTGGTAGACGCGCTGGCTTCAGGTGCCAGTGATCGCAAGGTCGTGGAAGTTCGAGTCTTCTCCTGGGCACCATTTTTTCTTAACCGGCGTTGCGTGCGTATCAACGCACCCCGGCCGGACGCTTGCAGATCGGAGAGACCGTGGCGATAGAGCTCCACCATGGGGATTTACCCGACGGACTCGACCTCGGTCCCGTGGTCGCCATCGATACCGAAACCATGGGGTTGAACCCCCACCGGGACAGGCTGTGCGTCGCGCAGCTATCGTCCGGCGACGGCAATGCGCATCTGGTGAAATTTTCGACCGGGCCGTTCGATGCGCCGAACCTTTCCCGCATGCTCGCCGACCCCGATGTACTGAAACTGTTTCATTTCGGGCGGTTCGATATTGCCGTCATGCAGAAATTTCTCGGCGTCGCCGCGGCGCCTGTCTACTGCACCAAGATCGCGTCCAAGCTGGTGCGCACCTATACCGACCGGCACGGCCTCAAGGATCTGTGCCGCGAACTGCTCGGCGTCGATTTGTCGAAGGAACAGCAGTCGTCGAACTGGGGCGCGGAGACCCTGACCGAACAGCAGATGGCCTATGCCGCGTCCGATGTGCTCCACCTTCACGCGCTGAAGGCGGAACTCGACGCCATGCTGGCACGCGAAGGCCGTACGGAGCTCGCAGCCGCCTGTTTCGGTTTCCTGCCGCGCCGCGCGGAGCTGGATCTCGAGGGATGGCCGGAAGTCGATATTTTCGCCCATTAGGGCATCCCGGTCCCGGACCGGCGTCCGGCCGTGCCCCGCCCGGGCCACAATTGCGGCCTATATCCGCATGGGCGGTTGGGGCTCGCCGGATTCGCCGGATTCGGATACGATAAGCAATTGAAATTACTGGACCTCATGATGGTTGATGGCGACGGCATGGTTCTGGACTCAGCGACGGAAGACGCAAAGGCGGCGCTCGAATCGGCGCGGCGCGTTCTCGAGACCGAGATCGGCGGGCTGCGCGCCCTGTCGGACACGCTCGATGAAGGTTTTTCCCGCGCGATCGATATTATCGCGGCGGTCACCGGGCGCGTCATCGTGACCGGAATGGGGAAAAGCGGACATATCGCCAACAAGATCGCAGCGACCCTCGCCTCGACCGGCACGCCCGCGCAATACGTGCACCCGGGCGAGGCCAGCCACGGCGATCTCGGGATGATTACCGTCAACGATGCGGTGATCGCGCTGTCGAACTCGGGCGAAACGGCCGAGCTTACCGATATCGTCGCCTATGCGAAGCTGAAGCGGATTCCGCTGATTTCGGTCACCGGGAAATCGGACAGCGCGCTGTCCAATGCCGCCGATGTCCCGCTGGTAATGCCCGACGTTCCGGAGGCCTGCCCGCTCAGCCTCGCGCCGACGACCTCGACAACCGTGATGCTGGCGCTCGGCGACGCGATCGCGGTCGCCCTGCTGGAACGCCGCGGCTTTTCGACCGACGATTTCCGCATGCTGCACCCCGGCGGCCAGCTCGGTTCCCGCCTGACGATGGCGGCGGACGTCATGCGGTCCGGCAGCGAAATGCCGCTCGTCAGGCTGTCGACGCCGATGACCGAGACCATCATCGAAATGACGGCGAAACGTTTTGGCTGTGTCGGCGTTCTGTCGGAGACGGGCACCCTTGCCGGGGTCATTACCGACGGCGACCTGCGGCGCCACATGGAAGACGATATTCTGGCGATGACGGCCGGCGAGGTCATGACGCCGGACCCGAAAGCCGTCAGTACAAATATCCTCACGGCCCAGGTCCTCGCCATGATGAACGAAAACAAGATCACCAATTATTTTGTCGTCACGGACCAGCGCCCGGTCGGCATAATTCATATTCACGATGTTTTGCGAAAAGGCCTGTCGTGATCCATGGTGATTCCCCTGCGTGAAGCGGCAGAAAACCGGCAGCCTGCAGAACCGGCCGTAGTTGCCGGGTCGGCCGGCGGCCGACTGCCCCATTACCGGTCGGGATACAGCCGGTTCGTGCTTCTTGCGAAATACGCGCTGCCGCTGATCGCCGGAATCGTCATGATGCTGGTGGTCGTATGGCCCGAACTGAAATCCAAGCCCGAAAAGTTTTCGCTCGGCCTGTCGGACGTGAAAGTCGAAACGGCCGGCGGGCAGCGGGTTATCAATGCCCGCTTCACCGGCGTCGATGGCGAGAACCGGCCGTTTTCCATCACCGCGGAATCCGTCGTACAGGCGGTCAGCAACGACAACGGGGTGCAGCTTACGCAGCCGAAGGCGGATGTCACGCTTGCCGGCGATTCCTGGGTTGCGATCGCCGCGCCGAAGGGGCTGTTTCGCCGGGATGTCGAAATTCTCGATCTGTCCGGCGGGGTCGATGTTTTCCACGACGACGGTTACGAATTCAGAACGGCGGAAGCGCGGCTCGATTTCGCGGCTTCCGCGGCCACGGGAGACACGCCGATTCGCGGCCAGGGGCCGTTCGGCACAATCGTCGCCGAGGGATTCGAGATCACGGGAAGCGGCGACAACATCATGTTTACCGGAAAGTCGCGCCTGATTCTTTATCCCGACGCGACAAAACCGGGGCCCGGGAAATGAATGTATTCGGTCGCCATGGCGCCTGCATGGCCGCGACGGTCTGTGTTCTCGTCGCGACGATGCAGATTTTCGGCGCGGCCCCTGCCGGCGCCCAGGGAATCGGGCTGCCCGGACAATCGAAGGACCGTCCGATCGAAATCAACGCCGACCAGGGCATCGAATGGCGGCAGAAATCCAAGGCCTATATCGCGCGCGGGAATGCGCGTGCCGCGCAGGGCGATGTCGCGGTGCATGCGGATGTCCTGACCGCCTATTACCGCGAAACGGCGGCAGGCAGCTCCGATATCTGGCGTATCGATGCCGAAAGCAGGGTCCGGATCGTAACCCCGACCCAGAAGGCGTTCGGCGACAAGGGCGTCTACGACGTCGATAACGGGGTGCTTGTCCTGACCGGCCGCGTGCGGATGGAAACGGAAACCGACCGGATCACCGCCCGCGACAGCCTGGAATACTGGGAAAAACGGAATCTTGCGGTCGCCCGCGGCAATGCAATCGCCGAGCGGGGCGAGAACAAGCTGCGTGCCGACGTGCTGACGGCCCATTTCCGGAAGGACGCGAATGGCAGGTCGCGTGTCAGCAAGGTCGATGCGTTCGACAATATCGTGATCACCACGCCGGATGAAATCGTGCGGTCGCATCGCGGCATTTACGATGTCGAAACCGGTATCGCGAAGTTAACAGGATCGGTTAAGATTACCCGTGGTACAAATCAGTTGAATGGCGAATACGCCGAGGTAAATCTCAATACAGGTGTCAGCCGATTGTTTGGACGGGGCGGTAGCGTTCGCGGAATATTTACGCCGGACAAGGCCGCCGTTCCGAAATCCGGCGACCGCCCGGTGCCGCAGGGGGCGCAGTGACAGACTCGGTGAAGACAGAACCGGATAATATCCGGCGGGGAAAATGAAGCGACATGCCTGATACACTTGGCGCCCAGGGCGCCGGCCCCACGCTTGTAGCCGAAAACAGCGGGTTGCAGGTCCACAAGATCGGAAAAAGGTTCAAGAAGCGGCCCGTTCTCCGCGATGTCAGCATGCATCTGAACCGCGGCGAAGTGGTCGGGCTGCTGGGGCCGAACGGGGCTGGCAAGACGACCTGCTTTTATATCGTCACAGGCCTTATCTCGCCCGATTACGGATCGATCGCGCTCGACGGCCACGACGTCACCAATTTGCCGATGTATCGCCGGGCCCGGCTGGGTGTCGGATATCTGCCGCAGGAAGCGTCGATTTTCCGCGGGATGACCGTCGAGAACAATATCCGTGCGGTCCTCGAAGTGACCGACGACAATCTGGCGCGGCGCGAAGCGCGCCTCGAGGAACTGCTTGCCGAATTTTCCGTCAGCCATTTGCGCCGGACACCGGCGCTGGCGCTGTCCGGCGGCGAGCGCCGCCGCGTTGAAATTGCCCGTGCGCTGGCCTCCGACCCCAGTTTTATGCTGCTCGACGAGCCGTTTGCGGGTATCGACCCGATTGCCGTCGACGACATCAGAAATCTTGTCGCGCATCTCAAGGATCGTGGTATCGGTGTCCTGATTACGGATCATAACGTGCGGGAAACGCTCGATATTGTGGATCGGGCGTATATCCTTCACGATGGTGCGGTGTTGATGGAAGGCGCGCCTTCGGAAATCGTTGCGCATAAGGATGTGAGGCGTGTTTACCTTGGTGAAAGATTCAGCCTGTAAGACAAATCACTAAGTGTATGTAGGATAAGCTTTTATGGTGCTCGGACCGCGATTGGATCTGCGTCAGAGCCAATCTCTGGTAATGACGCCTCAACTGCAGCAAGCAATCAAGCTGCTGCAGATGTCCAACGTTGAGCTTTCCGATTATATCGAACAGGAAATTGAGCAGAACCCGCTGCTCGAACGCGAAGACCCCAATGGCGGCATAGAAGGCGACGGCGACCCGGCGCCTGCAGAAACGGCGGACGATTTCGACGCCGGCGATTCCGCCGGTGGCGATGCTGATGGCGACGATTTCGACGTTGAGACGGTGTCGCCGGACGACCCGTCCTTCGACGATGGCGATCTTGTCCCCGATGCCGCCGATCACGCGACGTCCGAAAGCCTCGGTGCGGACGAGCGCGCCCTGGATACCGATTACGAAAACGTCTACGAGCCCGAATCCGCGTCCGACGGCGCCACTCCCGACAGCGGCCAGGATGAAGGCGACAGTCTTCTGTGGAACGCGTCGTCCGGCGGCGGCGGCGGTTTCGACGACGAACTCACCGGCATGGAGAATGTCGCCGCCGAGGAAATGACCCTCCGCGATCACCTGATCGGTCAGATAAATATCGATCTGCACGATCCGGTCGACATCATGATCGCCGGCCGCCTGATGGACATGCTGGACGATAACGGCTGGCTCTCTGGGTCGCTGGAACCGGTCGCGATCGCTCTCGGCTGCACGCTGGAGCGTGTGCACACGGCGCTTGCCAGGTGCCAGCTATTCGACCCGCCCGGCATTTTCGCGCGCTCCCTGTCCGAATGCCTTGCCCTGCAATTGCGGGAAAAGAACCGGCTCGACCCGGCCATGCAGACCCTTTTGGACAATCTGGAACTGCTCGCCAAGCGTGAATTCGGCCAGTTGCGGCGCCTGTGCGGCATCGACAACGAAGACCTTCTGCAGATGGTCACCGAGATAAAGGAACTGAATCCGCGGCCCGCTTCCGAATTCGATCACGATGTGGCGCAGCCTGTGGTGCCGGATGTGTTCGTGCGGCGCAACAAGGCCGGCTGGCTTGTCGAACTGAACAGCGATGTCATGCCCCGCGTGCTGGTCAATAACCGCTATTATTCGATTGTCCGGAAACATGCCCGTTCAAAGAACGACAAGGAATTCCTGAGCGACCGGTTCCAGTCCGCCAACTGGCTGGTGCGCGCGCTGCATCAGCGGGCGGAGACGATCCTCAAAGTGGCGTCGGAGCTGGTTGTCCAGCAGGAGGCTTTCTTTGAGGAAGGGGTCGAATTTCTCAAGCCGCTCACCCTGCGCGACGTCGCCGAGGTCGTCGGCGTGCATGAAAGCACGGTCAGCCGGGTGACGGCCAACAAGTATCTCGGGATGAGCCGGGGTATTTTCGAGATGAAGTATTTCTTCAATTCCGCGATCGGCCAGGGCGACGCCGGCGAATCGCGGTCGGCGGAATCGATCCGCTTCCGCATCAAGGCGCTGATCGACCGGGAGACCCGTGAAAGCGTGCTGTCGGATGACCGCATCGTCGATATTCTGCGGGACGAGGGAATCGACATTGCGCGCCGTACCGTCGCCAAATATCGCGATGCGATGCATATTCCGTCATCGGTTCAGCGGCGGCGGGAAAAGGCGTTGCAGGTATAGCCGATTGATCTGAGCATTGCGGTTGACTAACCTGTCGGCAGTGCTATTTTCTGCGGCCTTGGATGTCGGCGAGGCGCGCCGCACAAGGGATTTCAGGAAATTTTCAATAGTATCCGGGGCCTTATCCCCGGAGGATTGTGGCGCATGCAGGTTACAGTTTCAGGAAAACAGGTCGATATAGGCGAAGCCTTTCCCGCCTATGCCGAAGAACTTCTGGATGACGTGGTCGACAAATATTTCGACAGCGGCATCGATTCGAACGTGACGGTGTCCAAGGCCGGCAACGGATTGCGGATCGATATTTCCGTCCATCCCGGGCGGGGAATCGTGGTTCAGTCCCATGGCGAGGCCGCCACGGCGCATCTGGCCTTCGACCTTGCCCTTGAGCGCATTGCCAAGCGCCTGCGGCGCTACAAGCGCCGCCTGCGGGACCACAATCGCAAGGAAAAATCCGAGGCGAAGCAAAATCCGCTGAACGCGCAGCGCTATGTGATCGCACAGCCCGCCGACTTAGACGATGACGTAGAAGAAAACGACGACGATACCGGCTTGACCGAATCGGGCGACAACCCTGTCGTCATTGCCGAAACCACGACGGAAATCGAGATTCTGTCCGTCAGCGAAGCGGTAATGCGGCTCGACCTCTCCGACCGGGCGGCGCTTGTGTTTCTGAATGCGGGGAACCGCCGGGTAAACGTCGTTTATCGCCGCCGCGACGGCAATATCGGCTGGGTCGACCCCGAGACGGATGGTGCCGCCGCCTGAGGGCGCGCGGGGGACCGGTCATGGAAATCCAGGATATTCTCAGCGAAAATGCCGTCGTTACCTCGCTCAAGGTGACAAGCAAGAAACAGACTCTGAACGAACTCGCACGAATGGCGGCCGAACAGACCGGTATTCCCGGACGGGCGATACTGGACGTGCTGCTGGAACGCGAACGTCTGGGCACGACCGGAATCGGCGACGGTATCGCCATTCCGCACGGCAAGCTGCCGGAGCTTGAAAAGCTGTTCGGATGTTTTGCCCGCCTCGATACGCCGGTTGAATTCGATTCCGTGGATAACGCGCCGGTGGACCTGGTGTTTCTGCTGCTTGCGCCGGAATCGGCGGGCGCCGATCATTTGAAGGCATTGGCCCGCATTTCCAGAATTCTGCGCAACAGCCTTCATTGCGACAAGCTGAGAACGGCGCCGAGTTCGGACAAATTATACGCGTTACTGACCAAAGACCCCCAGAACCGGGCGGCCTAGCGCCGCTAAAGGGGCTTTTTTCCGCAATTCCCGGATGTTATTCGCGATAGCGGCCCGTTATTCGCGGGCAGGCGGCTGTTAGTGAACGCTGACCGGTTCCATATCGTTCTGGCGCACGGCTGCGAACGTCACATCGCGATCGGCTTCCATCAGGGCGATCTCGGCACCGTTGGCCGCATAGACGCCAAACCGGGGCGAATCGCCGCCGGTGATTTTCTTTACATAGGCGACATGGTCCATACCCAGCATCTCGAAATCGGTTGCCGACATCGGGCTCTGTATCGTTTCACTGTTTTGCATCTGACTGCTCCACTTCACCACTTGAACTGATCTGGTTTCGGGCTCCGTTCAGGAAGCCTTTTCTTCCGGTTCGATGTCGATCGACCGGAGATCCGGGCGCTGTGATGCGCCGGATGTCTTGATCTCGATCGTACGGGTTTCCGTTTCGACCACCGGGCGTTTGAGATTGATATGCAAAAGCCCGTTATCCAGGTCCGCGCCTACGATTTCGATACCTTCGGCGAGAACGAAAGACCGCTGAAACTGCCGTGCCGCAATACCGCGGTGGAGAAACTCGCGATCGGGATCGTCGACCTGCCGGCCGCGGATGACAAGCTGCGTGTCTTCCACCGACACGGAAAGCTGGTCTCTGGCGAAGCCGGCCACTGCCAGCGAAATGCGGATGTCGTTTTCACCGACACGTTCGATATTGTAAGGCGGGTAGCCGTCGGACGAAGACTTGGAAACCCGGTCGAGCGCGCGTTCGATGTCGTCGAAGCCAAGCAGAAACGGGCTGTTGAAAAGCGAAAGTCGAGCCATATCGATTCCCCTCACGAGAGCGAGTAATCATGTGTGCCGGACCCTACACAGGCATCCGGTAACCAGGATATGTGGCTTTTTGCATCGATTTTCAAGGTGTTGCTTTCGCGCTTTCTAATTGTTTGCGTTGCGGGCCGACAGGAGGCTCGCCGCCTCGTCATGGGCATCGGCCGCCTGTTCCTTGAGCGATTTTTCCGCCGTGATCATGTAGGACAGCAGTGTCTTGACCGACCATTCCCGTTCGACCCGTTCGCAGAATTCCGGATCGAGCATCAGGCCGCGTACTTTTACATGCTGGGTGAACTCCAGCAGTTTGGAATATCCGTCTACAAGCCCCTGCAGATCGACCGGCAGGTTCGCGACCGGCGGGATACCCTGCGTTTCGCCGGCGGCCTCGGGCGCTTCCGGGCCGCCCGCGCGGGACATGTTTTCCCCGTCGGAAAGGGCCTGGAACTGGGCCGCAAGAAGAGCCGTTTTTTCGACCCATTCGGGCCGTCGGGGCAGCATCGATTCAACTACCGACACCGTCAGGGACAGTGTCGCTGCGACAATCATGCAGACAAAGTGTTTGGCGAGTTCGTACAGGTCCGTCACAAATTTACTCCAGGGACTAGAACTTCCTATCCGTTATCTGATCACGGCCGGCTGAAAAATGTCTTAATGGATTTAAAAGAAAGGTGGCTGGAATATTTATAAAATTTGAAATAAATAAGTAAAATATTCATCAGTACTGCCATATAAAAATAATATAATCGTAATACATACATTATATATGGGAGTAAATTCACGTGTAATATGAGAGTATCTATGTTGGGTAGTTTTAAATACAGCGGAATATTGGTTTCGCTTTCGAGGCCAAACCCGAATTTAGTATTATGGGCCCTGGCTTCCTATGCCGCCCTTCTCGTTTCGACCGTGATTATCCTGTAAAAGTTCCGGTCAGGCGACGACGGCGGAAACGACGAACAGGGGGTCGGACTGGCCGGGTTGCGGCGAGATATCCGAAATATTGATGTCGGCAAATTTTCCGGCGCGCCCGAAATACCCCGCAACAAGTTCCCCGTGCATTTCATTGCCCGTTTCCCGCCAGGCGGCGACGGCTTTGGTTGGAAACATCCGGTTGGAATACGAAACCGCGGCGATTCCCCCGGGTTTGAGACACCGCCCGATTTCCGAGAACACGGGCACGGGATCGACCAGATACTGGACCGAGACGGCAATCAGACAGGCATCGAAGGTCTCGTCTTCAAAGGGCAGGCGGGGGGACCGGTTGAGGTTCTGCACGCCGTATTCGTCGAGCCGGGGGTTGGCCGCGAGTTCTGTGGTATTCATCCCGATTCCGACCATGCGCCCCGGCTGCAGGGCCGCGGGAAGGTGCGACACGCAGCTCGACATCAGATCGAGTATGGCATCCCCGTTCCGCAGAATTCCGGCGTAATACGCCGCCAGGGCCGCGCAGGCATCCGCGTCGATATGGGTCACCAGCCGCGGCATGCCGTAAAACAATTCATCCGGCGCCTCGTCGATACGCGCGAAGGACAGCGCGGCGAATTCAGTGGATTCCCGACCTGTCGTCGGCGCCCGTGGCGGGCCGCCGGTCAGAAATCGTCTCCCATTGCGCGGCGTGCGAAATATTCCCAGGCCCGTTCCATCGCCAGCGGCCCGACAAGGGTTTCGGGGGTAAGTTCGATCTCTGCCGCGCTGAGATACTTCACGTCGCCCAGCGGCATTGCCTGAAGCTGGAGCTCCGCGTTTACCTGGGTATAGATAGCGGTAAGGACCGCTTCCTTGATCCCGCCTGCGGCAACGGCGCAGCCATGTCCCCGCATCAGCACGACGCGTTCGTCGCCCAGCGTTTCCGCCAGATCGCGTGCCTGGTCCATATTGGTGACAAGCAGGGACGTGCCGCCGAATTTATTCTCGATATCCCATACCGGCACCCGGTCGCCGATGACGCCGGTGACATGCATAACGGGCCGCAGCGGCGTTTGGGTGATGCTGAACGGGATGATCGCGTGCGCATGGTTATGGACCACGGACAGGACATCGGGGCGCCGCTCGTAGATGCCGCCGTGAATGTGACGTTCCGCATAGGGTTTCCGGTCGTCGCCGCCGACGACGTCCCCCTGCAGCGTGAATTCCATGATATCGTCCATGGTCACCAGTTCGGGACTGCGCGACCGTGCGACCAGGTAGTGTCCGGGATTGTCGGGATGGCGCATGCTCACATGTCCGAACGCATCCACGACGCCCTCATGCGCCAGTATGCGGTTGGCGATGACGATTTCGCGCAGTGCATCGATCAGGGTGGCCACAGACAAACATTCCCGGACTGGCGCCGCTGAAATTCCCGGCGCGGCGCGCGGCTATTGAGACAACGGTGCCGTTTCTAGCATACGGTCTGGGGTGCGGCGAAGAACCGATTCAGTCGAGTACCGCGACCAGGTCGCGCAGCGTACGGTTTTCTTCTTCCAGTTGCGACATGTGGAACTGGACGATATCTCCGATGCTGACGACGGCCTCCACCCTGCCTTTGGTCAAAACCGGCAGGTGGCGGATATTGCTTTCGGACATTACCGCCGCGATCTTGGCAACCCGGTGCTGGGCAGAGCAGGTCATAACGTCGATAGTCATGGCGTCGCGGACCGCGGCGGACGTCCCGTTTCCGTGGGCGGCGAAATAACGCGCGAGGTCGCGTTCGGTGAGAATACCCGCGAGTTCCCCGTCCTCCGTCTCCACGATAAGTACGCTGACCGCGTTGTCGACCATGAGACGCGCCGCCCGGCGGATATCGTCGTCGGGCGATACGTCTATCAGATCGTTCGGTTTGTGTTGCAGAAGATCGCGGATCAGCAATGCAGGTTCTTTCGGTCAGTCGGTATCGAGCAGCGATTCCATCTGTGCCAGGACGTCGTCCAGTTCCGAAATGGCCAATTCCGTCTCCGGGAGGGTGGCAGGGGTGGGCTGGGCAGGCGTTTTATCGGCAGGTTCGCTTCCGCTTTGCCGGGCAAGCGCGGCGGATAGCAGGCCCGGGTCGATCGGTTTCGAAACATAGTCGTTCATGCCGGCGGCGAGATAGGAATCGCGGTCGCCAACCATGGCATTCGCCGTTAACGCGATAATCGGGACGCCGGCGTTCGGTCCCGGAAGACGGCGGATTTTCTGCGTGGCGTCGATCCCGCTCATGTTCGGCATCTGCACATCCATCAGAACGACGTCGTACTGTTTCTGCGACGCCAGCATCAGCGCTTCCACGCCGTCATTCGCAATGTCGACCTCATGGCCGGCCCTTGCCAGCAGAGCGATCGCAACCTGCTGGTTTACGGTGTTGTCTTCGGCCAGCAATATCTGGAGCGTGCGTCCGCCCGGCAAGGCGGCACTTGGCGTGTTGGCCCGGTCCGACGATCCGGCAGGATCGTCTCTGGATGCCTGCACAGCGGCAAGCAAACGGCTCGGGCGAACCGGTTTGTTTATATGGCAGTCGAAATCGGGCGCCATCTGTCTGGCGGCGTGCCCGGACAGGCCGCGGTTGGTCACCAGGATACGTTGCCTGACCCGCGTATGGGGCGCGTCAGACAGCAATTTGCCGGTCAGTGCGCCGTTCGTCCTGTCCATACTCTGGTCGATCAGAACGGCGTCGAAGGTCGTGCCGTTTGCCGCCGCTTCATGAAGCGCCGTCTCGGTCGTTTCGCTGCTGACCGTGGCGGTTACGCGATATCCGAACGCTTCCATCTGCCGGGTGAGGAACGTGCGGCTGAGCACCGTTTTGCTCGCGATCAGGGCATGGCCGGATTTGCCTGCCGGCGGGCGGACGAGTGCTTTTTCGTCGGCACGGGGCAGGTCGAGTTCGAACCAGAACGTGCTTCCCTTGCCTTCTTCGCTGTCGACGCCGATTTTGCCGCCCATCAGCTCAACGATCTGTTTGCAGATCGCGAGGCCGAGCCCGGTGCCCCCGAATTTCCGTGTGGTCGACGCGTCGGCCTGCACGAATTTTTCGAACAGCTTGCCGCAGGATTCCGCGCTGAGACCGATCCCTGTATCCGTAACTTCGAGGCGGAGGGATGCGCTGTCCTCGCCGATCTCGACGACGTCTGCCGACACGGAGACCGAGCCCCTGGGCGTGAACTTCACGGCATTCGTTGCGAGGTTAAGCAGGACCTGCCGCAACCTGCCGGAATCGCCCAGGAACGATCCGTATAGTTCGGGCGCGATAAAGACGGCGATTTCCAGTCCCTTGTCGTTGGCCAGGGTTTCGATCAGATCGACCGCGCTCTCGAACGTGTCTGCGGGCGACATCGGAAGGGATTCGAGATCCAGTTTGCCGACTTCCAGCTTGGAGAAGTCGAGTATGTCGTTGATGATTGTCAGCAACGCCTGTCCCGAGGTCGCAATGACCTCTGCCTGGTCGCGTTGTTCGTCGTTCATGTCGCTGTCGAGCAGGATGCTCGCCATGCCCAGAATGCCGTTCATCGGCGTCCGGATTTCATGGCTCATCGTTGCGAGAAACTCGGACTTTGCACGATTGGCTTTCTCGGCGGCGGTTGCCGCGACCTCCGCTTCTTCCTTTGCGATTTTCAGTGAAAACTCGAACTGCTTGCGTTCTGTAATATCTTCGATGATCGCCGCGAAAGCGGGCGTGTTCTCGTTACGCATGAGCTGGAGATTGACCGCGACGTCGTAATAGGACCCGTTTTTCCGGCGATGTATGGATTCGAACTTGATCGATGTTTGCGCGTCCGAGCGCAGCGGTTCGAGCAATGCATCGAAGCTTTCGGGGGTGTGTTCCGGCATCAGGTCCAGCGGGCTCAGTTTTTTCAATTCGTCACTGGAATAGCCGAGGTTTTCGCAGGCGCTGCGGTTGACCTGAGAGAACAGGAGAGTCTTTTCATCGAACAGATACATTTCATTCGATGAGGCGTCGACGATACGGCCGAGCCGCAGGTTCTGTTGCTCCGCCGCCCGGCGGATCGTGATATCGCGGTTTATGACGAGATGGGCTTTTCTCCCGTCCCAGTCGATCAGCAACGCCGTCGCTTCCACTTCGACGGACGATCCATCGACACGGATACGGCGCATTTCCTGCCAGCCGACCGTCTCGCCCCTGTCCAGGCTCGCGCGTACTTCCCCGATTTTCGCGAAGTCGTCAGGATGGTTGAACTCTATACTGACCCGCCCGATCAGGTCTTCGGCATTCTCCATGCCGAGCATGTCGGCGGCAGCCGCGTTGGCGAAAACGATGACGCCGTCGACATGCACGCGGATTGCGTCGGGCGACGCATCGATCAGCCGCTGGTATCGGGTCTGGCTTTCTTCCAGGCGGCGCATCGCTTCGCGCTTTTCGGTGATATCGCGGGTGACATGCAGGTTTGCGAGGGCGCCGCCCCAGTCGATCGGAATCGCTGCCGCTTCGACCGGAACGATTCTGCCGTCGAGACGGACACGCGACGTTTCCCGCCAGTCGGCGAATTCTCTGCGGGCGAGCAAATTCCGCCGCGCCTGAACGTTTTCGCTTTCTTCCGGCGGCGTGAAATTTGCGGGGAGGCCGATCAGGTCGTCGGGCGATGCCGCGCCGAGAAGCTTGGCCTCCGCCTCGTTAGCATAGATGACATATCCGTCGCGGTTCACCCGGATGCCGTCCGGCATGATATTAAGCAGGGACATATAGCGCTTTTCGCTGTCCCGGAGTGCGCTCTCCATCCGTTTCCGGTCGGTCAGATCGACAATGCCGACAATTGCCGCTTTCTGGCCGTTCCAGGTGAACGGTGACGCCGCCGCTTCGCCGGCAAATTCCGAGCCGTCCGGACACAGAAAATGAAATTCCCGGGGGGCGTTCGATGCGCCGCGATCCGTTTCCCGCATACGCTTGTTACGGATCTGGTCGCGCTGGCTTTCATGCACGAGGTCCCAGGTCTTAATTCCAACTACATCGTCAACATTTTCGTAGCCGAATTTGCGCAGCATCGCGATGTTGGCATAAATTATGGTGCCTTCGGCATGCACGAATATCGGATAGGGAATGAAGTCGAAGAGTTGGCGGTGTTTGGCCTCGCGCTCGGCGAGTGCGGCGAGATAGATGCGCCGGGCCTTTAACTGGCGCCTGTAGGCAAGGGCGAGCGCAAGACAAAAGATACTGAAGACCGCCGCAAGCGACAGCAACATGACGCGAGACTTGTACTCGATGCTTGCCGCCATTTTCGAGACATCGACATAAACGCCGATCGCCCCGATAAATTCGCCGTTCCGCATGATCGGGATAAAGGCTTCGCCGTAAAC
>CAXBCP010000012.1:0-127433 GCA_963974055.1 uncultured Rhodospirillaceae bacterium | reverse complement strand
TCGTCCTCGCCGTAAAGCTGCAGCATGATCCGGCGCATCTCGCGCTGATGGGCTTCGTTGGTCCAGTAGTCGTCTTCGGCGACCAGGTCCTCGGCGCGCTGCTTGAGCTGGTCGCGGGTGGTGTCGGTCATCGGGCCGGAAATCATGTCGTCTTCTCCCATGGTGCGGCCGATCCGGGCAAAGGCGCGGATCACGGCCGGGTGGTTGGACAGTCCGAACTGGTCGAGGGCGTCGCCGAGGTTGCGCCCGCCGAACGCGGCAACGGCCCGTCCGGCATGTTCGATATTCGCTTCGAATTCGCGTCCCCATTCGCGGCGGAGGCCGGCTTCGGCATCGGCATAGTCGCGCTCGATCGAGCGGTCGCGGGCGGCTTCGGACTCCGCCAGGGCGTTCCAGTACCAGCCGAGCGCCGCATCGACCATGTCCTGGGTCGCGCCGGCGCCGTGCATGGATTCGAGGAACGACCGCTGCGCGTCCTGGACGCTCTCGTCGTCGAACGACACCCAGTCGGGCAGGTTTTCCGGAGGCGCGACCGCATAGCCGTCGACGGTCTCGGGACGGCCGAGCCGGTTGAACACCTCGAGCCGCTGCGCCGGGTCGGCGTCGGGGCCGGGCACCTGCACGGCGGTCGACAGTTTCCGGCGCAGATCGAGCGCCGTTTTCACCGCATCGCCGGGCGACGCAAACTGAGCGGCGAAGCCGTGCATTTCCGGCGCCAGGGATGCCCGCCAGTCGACGGCGCCATTGCCATCGCCGGCAAATCCCGCCTCCCCGCCATCCGAGAACCCGTTGTCGCGGACGCCCGCCGCGCCGCCTGCGCCGTCGCCGCTGCCGTTGCCGGCGCGGTCGGCGGATACATCCATGTCGTTCATGGCGTCTCCATTCGTTTGAGCTGAAATGTCCAAGGATCGTTGCCCGGGCCGCAGAGCCGCCCGGCGGCCCCGCATAAAAAAGACCGCCTCTCCGGCGGTCCATCTCCCGACCGACCCAACAAGGCCAGTTTGTGCTTTTTACACCCGAAACTGTCCCCAGTCAAATTTCGACCGTTCTTTTTTTCTCTTTTATGATAATTTATGAATCATCCCCGACCCAGCCGGCGATCCGGGCGTAGAGATGCAGCGCCGTTTGCAGATGCGCCGCCGCCGCCCCGTGCCGCATCCGGTAGCATCCTTCGACCTGCCGGAAACTGCGATTGTCGACAACGATGTCGAGCACCAGTTGCAGCCCCGTCACCCGCACCGTGCCGCCGCAGACAATCGACGCCATTTCCCGCGCCCACGGACGGTACCGGTTGCGCCAGATCGCCTCCTCTCCCCCGGTCAGCCCTTCGATCGGCTGGCGGGCCCGTGCTCCCTGACGGCCGGTCGCCAATGTATCCGGGTTGGTCGCCGTCGCGCCGAGCGACCGGGAAAACGCCTGCCAGATCCGGCGGATTTCCTCCGCCGCTTCGAGATGCTCCCGCCGCAGGCGTCCCTTTTCATACAGATGAAGAAGAACGTCCCGGCGCAGCTTCGCCGCGGTTTGCGGCGTCGGTCCCGGTGCGATGTCACGTCGACGGACCGCCGCCCGGCGCGCCCGCTGCGGCCGTTTCCGCGCCTTCATCGCGGCCGCTCCCACGGCGCGACCGGGCCTGTCCGCGGCGTCTCCCGGCGGCTGGGCCCGCCGTTCCAGGCACTGGCAACCGGATCGATCAGCGGATACCGGATCCGCACGCCCTTCCGGCGCGCAAGCATCACCACCTCCGGCAGCGGCGCTTCCGTACCGGCGACATACAGCCGGTCGCCCAGACGCTGCAACACGTCCCCCAGCGCGACCGCCGCCAGGGACAGAATCGGCGGCTGGCGTTCCGGCACATGCCGTGCCGGCGGCTTCACCGCGACATCTTCGAAAACCCGGGTTTTCCCGCCACCCGCAGCCGGCCGGACACGGCCGAGCGGCCCGGTCCGCAGTTGCACCAGGCGCACGGTCACCTCGGCGGCGCGCGCATTCAGCTCTCGCGCGATATCGTCGGGCGACTGCCCGTCCACGGCCGCCCGCACAAGCGACCGGTCATCGGCCCCGCCGATCCAGGGCGCGATTTCTTTTCCTAATCTGACAAAATTATATCCGCCGGCCCGGGCCGGCACCGCGGAGGCGTTCCCGCGGCCCCCGGCTTCCGGGCGGCAATCCCCCTCGATATTTACGCTGCGTTTACCCGAATTGCGCGATACATATGCCATGTGATGTCCTTTTTCAGAATTTTTCGGTACGTTTTTGCCATATACGGTTATTATTTTTCATATCTGATAAAATTATGTCAATAAATTTATTGTAAAAGAACATGACAATTTATTTCATTATATGCAAAATAGGCGCATGAGCAGTCGTATCCGATTCTGGCGAAAACGGCGCCGCATGACGCTGGAACAGCTCGCCTCCCGGCTCGGGACCTCGGCAGGTCACCTGCACAAGTGGGAAACCGGCAAGGTTTCGGTAAATCTCAAACGCATGGGCGAGATCGCCGATATCCTCGGAATCGGGATCGTCGATCTGGTCGAGGACCTGCCCCGCGTGCCGGTCGTCGGCAGGGTCGGCGCCGGTGCGGTGGTCGAAGCGATCGACGATTTCCCGCTCGGACAGGCCCGGCAATACGCCCGCTGCCCGACCGGGCTCGACCCGCAATACACGGTCGCGGTGGAAGTCGTCGGCGATTCGATGCTGCCCATCGATGAAGGCTGGTTGCTGTTCTACACCCGCAGCTATGACGGCGTGCCGTCGGAATGCCTCGGCAAACTGTGCGTCGTGCAGCTGGCGGATAACGGCGCCCGCTACGTGAAACGGCTCAAACAGGGGCGAAGCGCGGCCCTATTCAACCTCTACAGCACCAATGCCCGCGAGATCGAGGATGTCGAACTTGGATGGGCCGCCCCGGTGCTCGACGCCCGCCCCGCCGAGCCCGGCGAACTGGTTGAGGAACCGGGCGACTGACACCCCGAAAAAACGAAAACTTAAGCGGTCTTTAACAATATTCGGACAGGGTGCACCGCAACAATCAGGCTCCCTGAATACCCTGAATATTATACCGGACCCTAATCTTTCATGCCCCATTCCCGGGATAACAGCACAGACGGTCAGCGCGGGCACGGCGCGGTACAAACGCAGAGAGAACCCCCTGAAAGTCCGGCAGGTCCGCACGGCCCGACGGAAGACAACCGGCACACGCCCACCGAGACCGAGGCCCAGTTCCGCAACATCGCAGACAATATTCCCGGCCTGGTGTTTCAGCGGGCGCTGAACCCGGACGGCAAAATCTCGTTTCCGTTCGTAAATGACGGCGCGTGGCACGTTGCCGGGCTCGACCCGGCCGAAATGAAACGGAATCCGGCGGTCATCGCCGACCGTATCCATCCCGACGACGTGGAGCCGCTCCATGCCGACGTGATGCGGGCCTTCGCCGACCTGCAGCCGCACACGAACGAGTTCCGCTATAACCATCCGACTCGCGGGTGGCGCTGGATGCACACGATTTCCCGACCCCGGCGGCGGATGGATGGCACCCTCATCGCCGACGCCATCGCCTTCGATATCACGGACCGGAAAAACACCGAGCACGAGCTCGAAGACCACCGGCGGCGCCTCAACGAATACGTTGCCGAACTCCAGGATACCAAGGAGCGGCTCGAACAACGCACCAGCGAACTGTTCCGCACGATCAACGAACTGGTCGAGGCACGCGACGCCGCCGATGCCGCCAATCGGGCCAAGTCGGATTTCCTGGCGACCATGAGCCATGAAATCCGCACGCCCATGAACGGCGTTCTCGGGATGACGAGCCTTCTGAAACAGACCGGCCTCGATCCGTCGCAACAGGAATTTATCGAAACGATCGAGCAGTCCGGCGAAGCCCTGCTCGGCATCATCAACGACGTGCTCGACTATTCGAAGATGGAAGCCGGAGAGCTCGAGCTCGACCCGACCACGTTCTCGGTACTCGAGGTCATCGACAATACGATCCAGCTCGTCCGTTCGAAATGCGCGGAAGACGGCGTGATGCTTCAGTCATTCGTCGCCCCCGACATGCCCGATATTGTCGTCGGGGATGCCGGCCGTCTGCGGCAGATCCTGCTGAACCTGGTCGGGAACGCCGTCAAGTTCACGAAAGAAGGATCCGTAAGGGTCGAATGCCTGCGCCCCGAAATCGTCGGACGTGAATTGCGGTTCGGCTTTGCCGTCAGAGATACCGGGATCGGCGTATCACCGGAAGCGCAGAAACACCTGTTCGAGGTCTTTTCGCAGGCCGACGCGTCGACCACCCGCCAGTTCGGCGGAACCGGCCTCGGACTGTCGATCTGCCGCCGTCTCTGCAATCTGATGGGCGGCGAGATTTCGGTTGAGAGCGTGGTCGGACAGGGCAGCACCTTCCGTTTCAACGTGAGGCTCGACCTGCCCGAAGACGCTGCCGCAAAGCCGGCATACCGCATGGACGGCGTCAGGACGGCGCTTGTCGCCGTGGGCGCGACGCACCCGGATTCAGGGCTCGAAGGGCAGCTTCATGCCTACGGAATCCGGACCGAGATTTTCAGGGATAACGACGCGGTCCTCGCCCATATCGAATCCGCCGGCGCAGAAAACAAGCTGATCGTTCTTGACGCCGCCACGATTTCCGACAAAACGGACCTGCGGGAGACACTTGCCGGGATTCGGAATTTCGGCGAACAGACGGTCTGGCTGGTCGGCAGCGCATCGGCCGACAACGACGGAACGCACGTCGCGATCGACCTTCCCCTGCGGCAGAAGCGTCTGCGGCGGCACATACTGACCTTCCTGACCGGCGATGCCCCGACCGCCCCTCCCGCCGTTGCGGATATCTCCGCTGCGGCACCCGAACCGCCACCGGCGGCGCCGAAAATGCCGGCGCCCGCCCCGGGCGCCGCGGCGGACCGGGAACCCGGCCTCGAATCACCGCTCCTGAAGGTGCTTCTGGTCGAAGACAATCACGTCAACCAACGGGTGGCCCAGGCAATCCTCTACGCCGCCGGTTACGATTCAGAGATCGCGGAGAACGGCCGCATTGCCCTGGACATGCTCGCCGGCGATCATGATTTCGACGTCATCCTGATGGACATTCACATGCCCGAGATGGACGGCATCACCGCGGCACAGAAAATCCGCGAGCTACCGCCGCCTGTAGGCGACATTCCGATCATCGCGCATACGGCCAACGCCATGAAGGGCGACCGGGAAAAATACCTCGATGCCGGCATGAACGACTACGTATCCAAACCGGTCGATCCGGTTGACCTCTCCGACGCAATCGGACGCCAGGCGGGTGTTCAGTCGGCGATGAAACGCCCCCCGGCGACGGCGAATCCGGCCGCCCCGCCGGTGGCGAAACAGCCTGCCCCGCCGGTGGCGCGCGAGCCGGCGCCGCACGCCCCCGCGCCGGAACCGCAATCCGATGTCTCCGGCGGCGATCCGGCGACCGGCCGTGAACCGGCAGCCGGCGCCGCGCCGCTGAGAATCCTTCTCGTCGAGGACAACGACGTCAACCAGCGGGTCGCGATGGCAATGCTCGAGACCGCGGGGATAGACGTGACGATCGCCGAGAATGGCAGAATCGCAGTCGAGCTCGTCGCCAGCCACGACCGCTTCGACGTCATACTGATGGATATCCACATGCCCGAGATGGACGGCATTGCCGCCACCCGGAACATCCGCGACCTGCCGCCGCCGCTGAACGGCACGCCGATCATCGCGCTGACGGCGAATGCCATGAAAGGCGACCGGGAGACCTATATCGCAGCCGGAATGGACGACTACGTCTCGAAGCCGATAGATTCGGCTCTTCTTTCCGAGGCCATCAGGCGCCATGCGGGCACCTCCGCCGCCATCGCACCCGCGGTGCAGCCGCGCGCGGCTGCCCCGGAACAACCGTCGGTTACCGAATCCGACGTCGAGGAACTCTTCGCCGGGATCGACGACATCCTGAAATAGGCCGGCCGCCGGGGATCAAAACCTCTCGCCAATTCAACTCCCGGACGATAATCTTCTTCCCAATGAATAAAATTCAACCGGGGAGAATGAAAATGCACAAGCGTATGTTCCTGTTCGGCGCGTTCGGGGCTGCTGCCCTTTCCGCGTCGGTGACTACCCCTGCGGCACAGGCGGAAACCGTATTGCGGATCAGTTCGTGGGCGCCGCCGACCCATTTCGTGAATTCCAAGATATGGCCCGAATGGGGCGCGATGGTCGAAAAGGCGACCGAAGGCCGCGTCAAAACCAAGATCGAATACAAGCTGGCCTCGCCGCCGAAACAGTTCGGCGTCGTGCGCGACGGCATCGCCGATGCGGCCTGGATTTTCCACGGCTACAACACCCGCTACGTTGCGACGCAGGCGGTCGAAATGCCGGGGCTCGGCACCAGCGGCGAAGCCGCCGCCGTCGCCTATTGGCAGGTTCACCAGAAATACCTGAAAAAGGCCAACGAACACCGCGGCGTGGTGCTGATCGGGCTGCATTCGCACGGCCCGGCGGTGATCCATACCAAGAACCCGCTGAAAAGCCTGGACGACATGAAGGGCCTCAAGATACGCGTGCCCGGCGGTGTCGGCAGCCTCGTCGGCCGGGCGCTCGGCGTCACGGCGGTGAAACTGCCCGCGCCGAAGGTCTATGAATCACTGTCCTCCGGCGTGGCGGACGGCGTTTTCATGCCGATGGAGACCCAGAAAAGTTTCCGCCTCAAGGAAGTCGTCCCGAATGTCACGATCATGCCGGGCGGGCTTTACTACGGCAGCTTCGGGTTCATCCTGAGCCCGCGCCTGATGGCCAAGCTGTCGAAAAAGGACCAGGCGGCGATCATGAGCGTATCGGGCGCCGAATTCGCCAGGCTCAACCGGCACTGGGACGACGCGGACACGGTCGGCCGCGAAGACGGGCTGAAATCCGGCACCAAGATCACGGTCGCGTCCGACGCCGTCAGGGATGCCTATTACGCCCGTGTCAAACCGATCGAGGACGACTGGATCCGGAAAACCGCCAAGTGGTTCGACGGCAAGGCCGTCCTCGCCGAATTGCGGGCAACGGCCCGCGCCTACGAAGCCGCCAAGAAGTAACCGTGGCGGATAAACGGGCGGACGGCATCACGCCCGACACGACACCGGACCCGGAGAGCCCGCCGGACAAGCTGTTCGGCTGGCTCTCCGACGGTTTGTCGGCGCTGGTGCTGTTTGCACTGATGGTAATGACCTGCATCGACGTGTTCGGGCGCGAGATCCTGGGTGCGCCGCTGGACGGGGCCACCGAACTGACGCAGCTGATGATGGGCGTCCTGGTTTTCGCAGTTCTGCCGGTGGTCAGTTTCCGCGAGGAACACATTACGGTCGACCTGCTCGACAAATGGTTTCCGCGCCGTCTCGCGCCGCCGCGGCAGGTGGTCCTGAACCTGTTATCCGGCGTGATGATGGCCGTCGTATGCTGGCGCGTCTGGGTGATCGGCGAATTCCAGATGGAATACGGCGATTCCACGGAATTTCTGCGAATTCCCCTGGGACCGGTCAGCTATTTCATCTCGGTCATGAGCGGCATCGCCGCGCTCGCGCTGTTTGCCAACGTCTTCCGCCACCTGACCGGCCGCGCCCGGATCCGGTCCCACGACCCGCGGCTCAACCAATGAAAACGGCGTAACGACACATGGAAGCTGCCCTTATCGGATTTGCCGTGCTGCTGGCACTGGTTTTCCTGCGGATGCCGATCGCTTTCGCCATGGGATTTGTCGGTTTCGCCGGGTTCGGCTTCCTGTCGGGGTTCGATCCGTCCCTCGCGATGGTCGGCACCCTGGTCTCGGATACCGCGCTGAGCTACGGCCTGTCGGTGGTGCCGATGTTCATCCTGATGGGCAATTTCGTCGCCCGGGCCGGGCTGTCGTCCGAACTTTACGATGCGTCGCACGCGTTTCTCGGCCATCGCAAGGGCGGTCTGTCCATGGCGACCATCGTCGCCTGCGGCGGGTTCAGCGCAATCTGCGGCTCGTCGCTGGCCACCGCCGCCACCATGTCGAAGGTCGCCCTGCCGCCGATGCGGAAATACGGCTATGCCGATACGCTGGCGACCGCTTCCGTCGCGGCGGGCGGCACGCTGGGCATCCTGATCCCGCCCAGCGTCATACTGGTCATATACGGCCTGATGACGGAAACGTCGATCCGCGAACTGTTCGCCGCCGGCTTCCTGCCCGGCCTGCTCGGCATCGTGCTGTACATGGCGGCCGTGAAATTCGTGGTATGGCGCGACCCGTCAGCCGGGCCGGCCGCCCCGAAACGCGACTGGGCGGCGCGCATGCGGGCGCTGAACGGCGTCTGGGGCACGCTGCTGCTCTTTGCCGTTGTCATGGGCGGCATTTACGGCGGCGCGTTCACCCCGACCGAGGCGGCCGGAATCGGCGCCGGCGGCGCGTTCCTGATCGCGCTGTTCCGGGGGGCGCTGACATGGCGGATATTCCTCGATGTCCTGGCCGACAGCGCGCGGACGACCGCCATCCTGTTCACGGTACTGATCGGCGCGCTCATATTCTCGAACTTCGTCAACCGCGCCGGCCTGCCGGACGGGCTGCTTTCCCTGGTGACCGGCAACGACCTGTCGCCGCTGACGGTCATCGCGATCATCATCGCGATCTATATCGTGCTCGGCTGCGTGTTCGAAAGCCTGTCGATGCTGCTGCTGACGATCCCGGTGTTCTTTCCGGTGGTCAAGGAACTGAGCTATGCCGGGCTCGGCGGCGAAGAAATTCTCGTCTGGTTCGGAATCGTTGCGGTCGTCGTCACCGAGATCAGCCTGATCACCCCGCCGGTCGGGCTGAACGTCTTCGTCCTGTCCGGCGTGGTCAAGGACGTCTCCACCGGCACGATCTTCCGGGGCGTCACCCCGTTCTGGTGCGCCGACATCATCCGGCTCGCGATTATCGTGGCGATCCCGGCGATATCGCTGTTCCTGCCGGGACTGTTCTACGGCTAGCCCATCGCCGCGCGCTTTTTCTCCAGCCGCGCCGCCTGGCGGTCGCGGTCGATGACGAAACGCACATGCTTCGCCCGGCCGACCAGGTCCATGCCGTCATGGACCTCGGCCTCCAGCGTCACGCGCTGGCCGTCGACCTCGGTGATTTTCGCCGTCACCGTCGCCGTCATGCCCATCAGCGACGCGCCGAGATGGTCGACCGACACATGGGCGCCGACGGTTTCCTCGCCGTCATCCAGGTGATCCTGGACCAGCAGGCGCGACGTTTCCTCGATATCGCGCACCATGTAGGGCGTGCCGTAGACCCGGAGATCGTCGCCCATAAAACTGATGGTCCGTCCGGTGTCGATCTCGAACTGTCGCGTGCCTTCCAGGCCCGGTTTCAGGCTGTCTTTCATGATTTTCGGTCTCCGTGGGTTCTGCGTATTTCGGTTTTGAGGATTTTTCCCATGGCGCTTTTGGGCAGGGAATCGACAAACGCCATTCTGCGGGGAATCTTGAAGCCGCCGATCCGGCCGCGGCAGTGATCGATGATTTCGCTCTCGGTCAGCGTGGTCCCGGGCCGCGGCACGATGGCGGCGAACAGGGCTTCGCCGTATTTTTCGTCCGGCACGCCGACGACGGCGCATTCATGCACGTTTTCATGCTGGTACAGCGCCGCCTCGACCTCGGACGAATAGACGTTCTCGCCGCCGGTGACGATCATGTCCTTCTTGCGGTCGAGCAGGTACATGAAGCCGTTTTCGTCCATCCGGCCGACATCGCCGGTATGGAACCAGCCGTCGCGGAAGGCGTTCCGGTTTTCTTCCGGCCGGTTCAGATAGCCGACGGTGACGTTGGGACCGCGAACCACCACCTCGCCGTCTTCGCCCAGGGGAACTTCTTCGCCGTCCGGGTCGACGATGCGCATGTCGATGCCCACCAGCGGCCGCCCCGCGGCCTTGAGGATATCGTGGTTGCCGCTTTGCATCGCCGCGACATGCACGTCTTCGTCCAGCGTCGTCAGGATCGGCGACGTTTCGGTCAGCCCGTAGCCCTGCTGGACGTTCGCATTTGGAAACGCTTCCATCGTGCGGCGGATCCATTCGACCGCCATCGGCGACGAGCCGTAGAATACGCGGTCGAGGGACGACAGGTCGTAATCGGAGAAACCGGGTTCCTGGAGGGTCAGGATAATCATCGTCGGCGCCATCATCGCCGCGGTCGCGCCGTAATCCTGAAAGGCGCGCAACAGGTTTTCCGGCGTGAAGACAGGCAGATAGGCGTGCGCCGCCCCGACCTGCGTGTAACCGGTCCCCAGCAGATCGGCGGAATGAAACATCGGCGCGACATGCAGATAGACGTCGCCGGCGCGTATCTTCATCGGCCCGGTGCATTGCTGACCGTTCGAAAAGACGTTCCGGTGGGTCAGGCGCACGCCCTTCGACCGGCCCGTCGTGCCGCCGGTATAGAGCAGGATGGCGTCTTCTTCCTCGTCGCTGTCGTGACCGTCCGACGGGCCCGCAGCGGCGATCAGATCGTCGCACACGCGAAGCGCCGTTTCGCCGCCATCGCCGTAAATGCAGATCGCGGTCTCGCGCCAGGGCGCGAATTCGGCATGGTCGAGAAACGCCAGAAACGGGTCCTCGACAAACAGCTGTCCGATCCCGGCATCGTCGAGAATATGGCGGATTTCGGGCGGCGCGAGGCGGTAATTGACCGGGACCGGAACCGATCCGTTCCAGTACCCGGCGTGCAGCAATTCGCAATGGCGCCAGGTATTGCGGCAAATGACGGCGAAACGGTCGCCCTTGCCGACGCCGTTTTCCTGCAGAACCGATGCGAGCCGCATCACGCGGTCCATATGCTGGGCCCAGGTGAACCGGCATTCCCGGTCGATGATCGCCGTGTTCGCGCCGTACAGACGTTGCGCCCGTTCCAGCGCCGACCGCATGGTCAGCATTGTCCTGGCTCCGTTCCGCTCCCTGTTTTGCGCCAGCTTAGCGCGACGGGAAGCGGCGAAACAGCCTCAATCGCTGCCTGTGTCCCCGGCGCCGAGGAAACCGACCGCCTCGATTTCGACCAGCATGTCGGGATGAACCAGTTTCGATATTTCGAGCAGGGTGGAGACCGGGAAGTCGCCGTCGAAATACTCCCGCCGCGCCTCCCAGACCTGCTGGCGGTCGTTCACGTCGGTCAGAAAGACGTTCACCTTCACGATATCCGCCATGGTGCCGCCGGCGGCCTCGATCAGCGCCCTGATCTTGTCGAAAATCACTTTCGACTGCTCATAGGCGTTCGCGCCGACAATCGTATCGAATTCGTCGCTGCGCGAGGTCATGCCGGCGATATAGACGTGGCGGTCGACGACCAGGCAGTTCGACCATGTCCCCACCGGCGGCTCGCCCACGGCGTCGCTGAAAATACGTGTCTTCGTCATGTCGGTTTCTCCCCCTGGATATCTTTTCGCGTCTTCAGCAATGTGGTCAGGAATATGCCGATGCCAATCAGGCCTATCCCGACGGCGTGGAACCAGAATGCCTGTTCGCCCAGCAGCCACATGGCCAGGATCACGGTATAGACCGGGATCAGATGAACGAACAACGCGGCCCGGCCCGGCCCCATGTTCTCGACCGTGTGATTCCACCAGAACAGGGCAAGGATCGAGGCAAAGACGGCGTTGAATACCGTTACCCAGAGCGTCGCCCAGATCATCGGCGTCGGCTTGTAAAAAATATTCTCGAGGATCCAGAACGGGGACACTACGACGGCCCCGGCCAGCAGAATGCCGAAAACGAGATTCAGGCGGTCCAGGTCCCGGGGCACCCGGCGCATCAGCACGGCGTAAAACGCCCAGGACACGATCGAAATCAGGATGAACACATCGCCGATATTGAGGTCGAAATTAAGCAGGACCGACATGTTGCCCCGCCCGATCAGGTACAGCACCCCGACCATCGAAATCACGACGCCGGCCCACTGGATCGCCGACAGCCGGTCGCGGAACATGACCCAGGCAATGGCGACGATCGTCACCGGCTCGGCCGAATTGATCAGGGCGGCGTTGATCGCGGTGGTGAACTGAAGCCCGACAAACAGCATGCCGTTGCCGCCGATAAACAGCAGCGCGCCCTGCAGGGCGATCAGCTTCCAGTGCCGGCGCATCAGCGGAATCTGGGCGTGAAGATTGCGCTGGCAGATCGGATAGAGGATGCACAGCGCCAGGATGCACCGCAGGAACGACATCGCCACGGGCGGCACGATCCCCGCGACATCGCGGACGACGATGATGCTCCCCGCCCAGCACAGCATCGCCAGCGCCCCGGCGAGCGCCGGCGGCGGCGCGTAGCGGGTGAGAATATTACTCGACGGCGGCATGTTCGCCGAGGGCCTCGTTCACCCGGGGCATTACCTCGGTCGCCATCAATTCCATCGACCGGCGGCCCAGTGCCGGGTCCATCCAGTCATGGCCGGTATAGAGCAGCGTGCCGAATTCCCCGATTTCCTCGCGGAAGGCAAGAACCTGATCGACCACGGAATTTACGCTGCCGGCAATCACCTGGGTATCGAGCGACTGGTCCAGGCTGACCTGGTCGTTGGGCTGATCGGGCCAGGCGCGGAAAATCTCCGGTTTTCCGTTGCCGACAAGCTTGGTCATGATGTTGCGGAAATAAAAACCGTAGGGCCCGTCGGGCGATTTGCCGTAGTCGCGGGCCGTGGCGTCGTCATCGGCGACGAAAATCGACTTGGCGACCCGCCACCCGGACCCGTTCACGGGCCGGCCGCCCTGTTCGAGCCCTTCGAGATATTTCGGCAGATGCGTCGCGACCCAGTGCGCCTGGACATAGTTCGACGTGATCGGATCCCAGCCCCGCGCCGCGGCGGCGGTGATCCCGCGCGAATGGGGCGCGACCGCCGTCACGACAATCGGCGGATGCGGCCGTTGCAACGGCACCGCGACGATACCCTGTCCGATCGCCGGGTTCAGCGTGCGTTCGGTCGTCGCCGTCCAGTAGTCGTTTTCCAGACCGTAGGGCGCGTCGCCGGCCCAGATCGCCAGGATCATGTCGATCGACTGGAGCATCTTCGCATTACGGTCGACATCCAGGCTCTCGAACATTTCGGCATCCGACAGCAGGCCGCCCGGGCCGATCCCGAAAATGAACCGGCCGTCCGTCATGTTGTCGATCATTGCCACATGGGCGGCCACCATGGCCGGGTGATAGGACGGCAATGTGACCGCCGCCGAGCCGAAGGTGATCCGTTTCGCCTCGTGGGCGAGCGAGGCGATGAACATCAGGTTCGACGTTATCGGCTCCGCCCGGTCGGTAATGTGCTCGCCGAAAAACGCTTCCGCATAGCCGAGCTCGTCCGCGAACAAGGCCGCCTCCCGGTTCTCTCTCAGAACCTGGCGGTAATCCTTGGCGGGCGGGTGAACGGGCTGGGTGAAATATCCGAGACGCATGCGCGGAACTATAGCAGTACGGCGTCAGACAGGATAGAAACCGAAAGCAGTCGCAACGGGCCTTCACGCGCGACATTCCCAACAGCGCCGGGCCCGACAGGGGGAATCCAATGTACGCAGACCATACGCTTGCCGAGATCGCGGGCCAGGCGATCATCGCCATCTACTTCATCTGGCAGGGCATCAAGAACGCGATGCTGTGGAATACAAATGTCGGACGGCTTCGCGACAAGGGGTTTCCCGGCCATATCAGCCTGGCCTTCGGCTTTGCCCTTCAGTTCCCGGGCGCCTTCATGCTGCTGTTCGACTGGCATGCCGAGACAGGCGCCTGGCTCCTGATCGCGTTCACCGCGCTGGCGACAGCCATCTTCCACCGCTACTGGACGATGACCGACCCGCAACGGGCCTATCACTTCCTGCTCATGCACTGCAATTTCTGCATTACAGGCGGGCTTCTGCTGCTGGTCTGACGGCTAGCGCGCCGGCACCACCGGCAACAGCAGGCGCGACGGGTTTTTGGCGTTGTGCCACAGCGTATCGGTGCCGACCTTGTAGTACAGGTACTGGTGGGTGAAGATCGCATCGGTCAGCGCAGAATCGCCGTTGACGATTTCCAGCCGGATCCGGTGCCCCGCCCGGAACCGGTAGGCGCAGGGCATGACCTCTATTTCGTAGGTATAAATCTCGCCCGGCACGATCGGCTGCGGGTTCGTGTGGGTATAGAACGGCCGGGACCGGGTGCTGTGCTTCGGGTCCTTCTCGCGGTGCGACGCGCGCAGCCAGCCCTTGGAGACGACGTTGAACGCGGGCTGCAGGCCCTTGTCGCGGTCTTGCTTCGATTGCGGGTGCTGATCCGACAGCTTTACGACGAAATCGGTGTCCGTGCAGGTCGACGACGCCTGAAGTTCGAGGACGATGGGCCCGGCGATTTCCAGGTCCTTTTCCAGCGGCGCGGTCGTGAAGGTCAGCACCCCGCGCGCCGGGTCCGGACCGTGCGGGCCGAAACCGACCGTGCCGAGCTTCCAGCCCGGGTTCGGATAGTCGTAGCTGGTCGACCCGCCGCCCGCTTTCGGCGCCTCGGTCGTCAGCGACCCGTCATTGATGGAATTGACGCTCTTCGAAGCGCGGCTGTTCAGGTAGAACGGCTTGTATTTCGCGTTTTCAGGCGGCCAGACATCGTCTTCGCGCCATTCGTCGCGCCCGCCGACATGCAGCCGCACATTGGGACGCTTTTCGTAGCCGTTCTTTTTCCCCTTGAGATACCGGTCGTAGAACGGCAGCAATTCGCGCTCGTGATACGAGATATGATCGAACTGGTCGTGGGCTTCGAAAACGTCCTTCGCGCCGGTTACGACAAGTTTTTTGGGCGACCTGACGTTCTCGTAGCCGAGAATATTGCCGCGCAGGTGGAGGCCCATCTTGCCCCAGTGGCCGATCGACAGCACCGGCACCTTGATTTCGTCCAGGCGTTCCCAGGCGCAACGTTCGCGCCACCAGTCGTCATAGGTCGGGTGCTTCGCCATCTCGCCGGCGAGATCGAGCGGCATGTACTGGCCGCCGGGCCCGTTGGCCGCCCGATGCAGGTTGTTCATCCGGATCATCTGGTACCACATCGGCATGAAGTCGCAATACATGCCCCCGTGATAGGCGGTGCCGCGATACATATCGACAGATCCGTCATAGGGCGCGATGCATTTCAGGCTCGGCGGATTGACGATGCCCATGAACCACTGCGACCACGCGTAATAGGACTGCCCGAGACCGCCGACATTGCCGTCGCACCATTCCTGGCGGGCGACCCATTCGATGCACTCGTAGTAATCCTGCTGCTCGTTTTTATCGAGCAGGTTGTAGACGCCGCCCGACTGCCCGGAACCGCGCACGTCCATATGGACATAGGCATAGCCCTGATCGCGAACGTACCATTCAACCGGCCCGACCTCGCGCCACAGGAACTGCGTCGAATGGGGCAGGTCGTCGGTTTCGAACTGATAGGGAGAGGCCGCGAACAGCGCCGGGAATTTGCCGGGCGTATCGGGGCGGTAGATACGGCAGGCGATCCGCACGCCGTCGCGCATGGTCACGAAGACGGGCTCTTCGACCTTCATTCCGGGGCGTTTCGTTCCGGATGCAGGTTTTTTCGCCAATGCCGGTTTCTCTCTCTGTGTCAGGCCAGGGTGTTGATCAGCGTCCCCACGCCTTCAAGCTCGACTTCCACCGTATCCCCCGCATGCATAAAGACCGGCGGGTTGCGCCCGACGCCGACGCCGGACGGCGAGCCCGTGGTCACGAAATCGCCGGGGCGGAACCGGTACCACTGCGAATAATAGGAAACGATTTCCGGGATCTTGAAGATCAGATCGTCGGTCCTGGTATCCTGCATGACCTCGCCGTTAAGCCGCGTCTGCAGATGCAGATCGTAGGGATCGGCGATTTCGTCCTTGGTGGCGATAACCGGCCCGCAGGGCGTGAAGCCCGGCAGGTTCTTGCCCATGATGTTGCGTTCCCAGCCATGGATCGGCCCGAAGGGCGGCGTGCCCGCCTTGATATCGGGGATCCAGTCGCGCGCCGACACGTCGTTGGCAATGGTATAGCCGACGACGTAGTCCATCGCGTCGGCCTCGCTGACGCGGTGGCATTCGCGGCCGAAAACGAAGCAGAACTCCCCTTCGTAGTCGATCATGTCGGGGCATTGCGGCGGCACCTGGATGGCCTTGCCGTGTCCCAGCAGGGAATCCCGGGTCTTGATGAAACCGGCGGGATGCGCCGGACGCGGGGTATCGCCCATTTCGGCGAGATGACGTCCGTAATTCATCCCGACCGAGAACACCAGCCAGGGATCGGGTATCGCGGGCGCGAAGCTGGTATCGGCGAAATCGGTCAGCGCATCAGCGCAGCTGTCCATCGCGGCCTCGGCGGCGCCGGCGATCCGGCGCACCGCTTCGAGCCCGTCGTCGCCGCGTTCGAAAATGCCGCGCACGCTATCGGGACGCCAGCCGGAAACGACCGTGTCCGGTGCGGTCGCGAGGTCCAGAACCTGGTTGTCGCCGACGATAACGCCGGGATGGCTGCCGTTGCCGGCGTCGATTGAGAGGAGTTTCACTGCGCAGATTCCCTGTCCGGTTGGTATGTCAGATTAAGGCCGTCGCGATTTCAGGGAACGCGACGATCAGCAGCAACACGATCAGCATCGTGATGGCGAACGGGATCGCGCCCCAGAACACGTCTTCGATCATGATCCGGTCGTCCTGCAGATTACTGTGGATCACGAAACACGCGAGCCCCAGTGGCGGGGTCAGCAGACCGATCTCGACCGCGATGATGGTGACGATCCCGAACCAGATCAGGTCGATCTCGAACCCGGCCAGGGCGGGGATCATCAGCGGCACCGTGATCAGCATGATCGAGCCGGCATCGAGGATCGTGCCCATCAGGACGATGGCGATAATGTAGATCGCCAGCAGCCCGGTGAGGCCGAGCCCGGATGCGTTGACCCATTGTTCCATCAGATTGGGAATGCCGGTCAGGGCGATCATCCGCGAATAGATATGGGCCGAGACCAGCAGGAAACAGATCGAGGCCGTCACGTGGCCGGTTTCCGACAGGGCCTGCCAGAGATTTTCGCGGTTGAGCGACCCCTTTACGAGGGTCAGGACCAGCGCGCCCAGCGCGCCGACGCCGCCGGCTTCGGTCGCGGTGAACAATCCGCCGTATATGCCGCCCAGCACCAGCGCGATCAGCAGGAAGATCGGCAGGCTTTTCCGCGCCGCGACGCCGCCGGTCATAAGGGCTTCGCGCTTCGTATTCAGCGCTTCGGCCGAGCCGACCTTGTCCGGGAAATAGGTCGCCATCACCCAGATCAGGACGCAATAGGCGACGGCGAGGACAATGCCGGGAATGATGCCCGCGATAAACAGATCGCCGATCGACTGTTCCGCCAGAATGCCGAACACGATCAGCAGCAAACTCGGCGGGATCAGCATCCCGAGCACCGACGACCCGGCGACCACGCCGACCGAAAACCGGGGCCGGTATCCCAGCCGCAGCATTTCCGGCACCGCGACCTTCGTAAAGACCGAGGCCGATGCGATGCTGGTGCCGGTGACCGCGGCAAACACGGCATTTGCGCCGACGGTCGCCGTGCCCAGTCCGCCTTTCATTTTGCGGAACAGGTGGTTCGCGACATCGTAGGTATCGCTGCCGATCCCGGAAATGCTGACCAGCAGCCCCATCAGGACGAAAAGCGGGATCACCCCGAATTCGTAATGCTTCATGCTTTCGCCGATCGACAGCGCAAGCAGCTTCCCGGCGAGTTCCATGTTGTCCTGAACCAGCCAGACGCAGACGAAGGAGATCAGCGCCAGGGCGACTCCGACATGAACGCCGATATAGACGAAAAACAGTACGAACAGGATCGAGATTACGCCGATCCCGGCAGGGCTGATCTCGGTGAAATTCGCGATCGCCCAGAGGATGCCGACGGCAACGGCAAGCAGGACGAACATACGCGTGATGCGCCCGCTTTCCAGGGTGTTGTCCCGGTGCAGCTGCCGCAGCCCCCGGATACCGTCGAGGAGCGACCGGCCGAACTGGACCGCACACATGCCGGCGCCGAAGAGAATCAGCAGCTTGAACGGCCAGGACGGGAGGGCGAAATCGCCTTCGAGACCTTCGAACGTGTCGCGGCGCCAGACTTTCTCGAAGGTCGGCAGCGTATAGAAGAAGACCACCACCATCAGGACGATGCCCAGCGCGTCGTAGGCCGTGCGCAGGCTCAGCCCCAGCGACGGCCGGTCCCGCAGCAGCCGGGCCAGCAGGATATCGGACCGGGTCAGCCGCCCGCTGCGGATCGCCGCCGGCAACTGCATGAACATGATGACGAGAATCGACAATTCGACCAGCAACGGCACGCCGTTGATCGGCGCGTTGAACGCCGTCCGGCTGAAGACGTCGGCACACAGGATCGACATCAGGCAGAAAATCCAGGCGCTGCCGCCGGCGTTGAACAGGGATACGATTCCGTCGAACAGCCGGGCCGGCAGGCCCGGCTGTTCGACGGCAGGAATGTCTGAATCCGTCATTGGAGGACTGCTACCAGGCCGTCATGCGGCCCGATTCGCCTAGTTCTTGCCCCAGTCGCGGGTAATGTCGACGTTCGCGGCCCGCAGTTCATCCATGTAGGTCGCGACCATCTTGTTGCCCGGCAGGCCCTTTTCTTCAAGCCGCTCGGCCCATTCCTTGGCGATGTTGGGCAGCGCCATGGCCCACTTGGTACGCTCCGCTTCGGGAAGAACGCTGAACTTGACGCCCTTGCTTTTCATGATGCCGATAAACTTGCCGCGCTTTTTCGAATCGATATCGTCGAGATAGGTCGGCCACTTGGCGACTTCTTCCCGGATGACGGTCTGCACGTGGCTGGGCAGGTTCTTCCAAACATCGGCGTTAAACGAGACGCCCGACACGAGGGACGGCCCGAACTCGACCTTCGTAAAATACGGCGCCGCCGACCATGTTTTGTATACGAAAGCCAGGATCTCCGAGATCGGATAGCCTTCATACACGCCGTTCTTGATGTTGGTGAACGACTGGTTCATCGACGAATTCACCGACACCGCCCCGGTACCGCGAAGCCACTGGGCGAACGTGCCGCTCGACCCGAGCTTGCGCCCGTTCAGGTGCTCGAACTTGGAGACCGGGAACTTCGTGAACAGGTGCATCGAATCGTTGGGGCCGCTTTCCAGCAGAATCTGGTTGTGTTTCGCGTAGGCCGCATCCATTTCGGGAATTTTCTTACGCATGTTGTGATCGATCGTCAGCAACTGCGCGCGCGACATTTTTACGAACGGCATGTAAACTGGATAGGCTTCGAGCGGCAGGTTGGACGGCTCGAAGTTTTTCAGGATCAGGCCCGCGCCCGCAATGCCTTCCTCGATGGTCTCGAAAACCTCGGGGAAACTGGCAAGCGAACCGGAATAGGCGTGGTTCCATTCGATCTTGAAGCCCTTGCCTTCGGGGCTTGCCAGCCGGGCATCGATTTTCTTCGTCACGATGTCCTTGAAGGCGCCGACAAAGGTCACGAGCGGCGGCGGGCCGGCGGCGACGGTAATCTTGACGGTCTTTGCCGAGGCCGCGCCGGAAAGCGCGAGCGCGCCCGACACAAGTGCCGTGGATACAATTTTGGTGGAAATTCTGGTCATTTTCTCTTCCTCCCGTTTTTATTTGCGATCATCTTAGCACTAAGAAAGCGGGCCATCTATCTCCGTCTTGGTGCCGCGCGTGCCGTTATCGTTCTGCTTTTTCGTCCGGTACCGGACATCACTTTTATATCCAATATTTCTATATGCAACTATTGCAAAGTCAACGACCATTCCTGGCCGGGTTCCCCTTCTTGATTTCGGGCCGGCGATTGCGGCTTGGCAAACGACTGCGATCGGGCGAAAACAGCCCATCGATACAAACAGACATCCGCAAATAATCTGAAAGTGGACCCGACATGTCGGATACCTATGCCACGATGCATGAAATCATCGTCGCCGCGCGCAACAATATCAGCCGGTCGGTCTGGAATTACGTGACCGGCGCCGCCGAAACCGAAACGACGCTGCGCCGCAACCGCCATTGTCTCGATTGCCACGCGCTGCGCCCCCGTATCCTGCGCGACGTGCGCGAGATCGACACCTCCACAACCTTCATGGGCCACAAGCTCCGCATTCCCTGCCTGCTCGCCCCGATCGGCTCGCTTCAGACGATTACGCCGGCAGGCGGGATCGCGGTCGCGAAGGCCGCCGCCGAATTCGGCACCGTGAATTTCGTCAGCACCGTCACCGAGCCGACGCTGGAGGAGATCGCGGGCGCGACCGACCACCCCAAGATTTTCCAGATTTACATCCGTGGCGACGAGGCCTGGGTCGACACGCTGATCGACCGCGCCCGCGACGCGGGATACGCAGCGATTTGCCTGACGGTCGATTCCGCCTATTACGGCCGCCGCGAACGCCAGCTCATCACCGGCTGGCGACCGCCGAGTATCCAGCGTTACGACGAAAACGCCCGCGCCCTGCAGGCCGGCCTCACCTGGGAATGGATGGAACGCATGCGCGAACGCGGCGGGCTGCCCTTCATCCTCAAAGGGGTCCAGACGGCGGAAGACGCGGAACTTGCCGTGCAGCACGGCGTCGATACGGTTTACGTCTCGAACCATGGCGGCCGCCAGCTCGACCACGGCGACGGCACGCTCGAAATCCTGAAAGAAGTCGTCGCGGTCGCCAAAGGCAAGGCCGAAATCGTCGTCGACGGCGGCATCGTGCGCGGCACCGACGTGCTCAAGGCGCTGGCCGTCGGCGCGGACGCCGTCGCCCTCGGCCGCTACCAGGCCTGGGCGCTCGCAGCCGGCGGCCAGGCGACGCTGGTGAACGCGCTGGAAATCATGGAAGCCGAAATCAGAAATGCGATGGGCCTGACCGGCGTATCGTCGCTCGACCAGCTCGATCCCGGTTTCGTCAAGGAAGCCCGCGCCGTCAGCCAGTCTCACGAACTGTCCGCCTTCCCGTTCCTGCCGGAGGAAATCCGCGGACCGAAGTGATCCGTCAGGCCTGCGTATTTACATCGGAAAAACGCCCCACTAACATTTGCGGAACAGCAAAAATTTACCGAGGGAAACAGATGGCCGAAGCACAGACAACCACCGTCACACGGTCGCACCTGAAACCGACGCTGCTTTCTCACGGCACGGTCGAATGTCACGACCTGAACGAGGCACGGCGGTTCTACGAAGAATTTCTCGGCCTCGAAGTGACGCAGACCAGCGCGGTCTCGCTCATGCTGCGGCTGAACAGCACCACGACGATTGCCTGCGTCCAGACCAAGGGCGAGACCGCGGCCGGGATATTCAGTCATTTCGGTCTCGACATGGCGACGGAAGACGACGTCGATGAGGCCTACCGGACCGCGCTCGCCCAACAGGAAAATTACGGCATCAAGAAAATTACCAAGCCGGTTCACCAGCACGGCACCTATGCGATGTACATCATCGACCGCGACGACAACTGGTGGGAAATCCTGACGAACCCGGAAGGCGGATACAGCTACGTCTTCGATCTCGACGAAACCGACAACAAATGGCGCGACCAGAACCAGGGCCGCGACCGTCAGAAAAGCTGGACGCCGAAAACCGCCTGAACGCCCCGCCTAGCCCGCTCTTCCCTAGGCCAGCTCGTAGGGCACCTGGTTGGGGCCGGGGAACTGCGTTTTGCTGCCGTCGTCATTGTGACGGAACTGCTCGAAGGTGCCGGAACGCTGGCTGCGGACGATCACCGCGATGGTCTTTTCGTCGCCGGCATATTCGGCATGGATGCGCCAGGGCGGCACGATATCGACATCGCCCGGCCCGCATTCGCTGGCCTCGCCTTCCGTAAAACCGTTCTCTCCCGGCGTCATCTGCACGATCCGTTCGGCGCCGGCAAGCACCCCGTATACCGTCCATGCCTGTCCGTGGTCATGGGGCACCGCCAGCCCGCCCGGGTTCTTGATCAGCCCGTTGATGACGAATCCGTAATCGGGGTCTTCATAGAACAGCAGGTTATCGACCTTCTTGCCGTCGAACCCGCCCACCGGCCAGTCGCCTGCGTGGCGTTGCAGCGCCGGGTCTTTCAGCATCTCGGCCAGCAGGTCGCGGCACCGGCCCCACTTCCCGTCGCCCTCGATCCGCGCGCAGACGTCCCGCATGCCGGCAACGAATTTCTCGACCGCGGGCAGCATCGGTTTCCGGTCCATGTCCGTTTCCTCTCTATCTGTGCCGGCAGACGACATCGACCAGGGCCGGCTTTCCCGCCTTTACCTGTTCGATCGCGCGCCGGAGCGCGCCGTTGATATCCGCCGGATCCTCGATCGGGCCTTCCGCCCACCAGCCCATCGACCTGGCGGCCGCCGCGAAGTCCGGCTCCGGCCCGTCGAGGTCCATGCCGATATAGGCGCGTTCCTCGTCCGTGCCGCGCGCATGGGCCATGTGCTTCTGGTGTTCCCAGTCGTTGTAATAGGCACGGTTGTTGTACATCACGACCAGCATCGGAATTTCGTACTTGGTCGCCACCCACAGCGCGCCGAGATCGAACATCAGATCGCCGTCCGGCTGCAGGTCGACCACCAGCCGGCCGGTTCCCTTGTTCGCCAGCGCCACGCCGAGCGAAATGCCGAACTGGGTGGCGGTGCCGAGCGACCGGCCGGGATGGCGGTAGGGCCTGTCGAAATTCCACAATTTCCGGGTCCAGTTGCGCAATTCGCCCGCCGTCAGAACCCAGTCCTCGTCCTCGATCACGTCCCACACTTCCGACGCCAGCCGCGGCAGGGTCACCGGCGACGATTCCCTGTCCGTCTTCGCCTCCGCCGCCCATTTCGCGAACAGGCCGTCATGGCGCTCCGATATCCGCGCCGTGCGGTCGGCGATTTTGCTTTGCAGGGCCGCATCGGCGGCGATCCGTTCGCGGCAGATCGCGGTCAGCACCGGCAGGGCCGAGACGACATCGGCGGTCACGCGCACGTCCCAGTCGCGGTGCTTGTTGTAATCCATCGCCCATTTGCTGATTTCGATATCTGCGAAGCCCATGTCGATCCATATACTGCCCGGGGCCGTCCTGTCTTCGACCTCGCGGGTGATGGGGTTCGTGCCATGGGTGCCCCGCGTCCAGTCGCGCACGTCGAGACACAGCACCAGGTCGGCGCCGTCGAACGCAGCCCCGTCCATGCTGAGGTTCAGCGGGTGGCGGTTGGGGAAATTGAGCCGCTTGTAGATATCCGACACGCCGGCGCCGACGGTCTCGGCGAAATCGACGATATAGTCGTAGCCATGCGGCATGCGCCCGGCATATTCGACCAGGATCATAGGGTTTTCGGCCGCCAGCAGCCGGTCCGCGACCTGTTCCAGCGCCGCGCGGTCGGGTGCCAAGGGCGGCGTGATCCGCACCGCGCCGGGCGACGGCAGTTTGATATCGTCGGTCAGCGGCGCTTCCTGGATTCCGGCATCGTAGCACATGTATATCGGGCCCTGCGGTTCGGCGATCATGATCGAATAGGCGCGGGCGAAGGAATCCGGGATGCCGTGAACGCTGCCCGGCTGGTAGTCCCACTTGGTGAAATCGCGCACAGCGTTGCCCTGGACGGCGGCTGTGTGGATCCAGTCGATGAACGGCCGGCGGATGCCTTCGTCGGTCGGCCCGGTCGCGCCCATGACGAAGACCGGCGCGCGATCGATATAGGCATAGTAGATCGCGAGCTGCGCGTGCAGCAGCCCGACCACGTTGTGAACGATGGCGATCATCGGCTCCCCCGTCGCCTTTGCATAGCCGTGGGCCATCTGCACCGCGATCTTTTCATGGTTGCAGATCATCATCGGCGGGTCGTTCTCGCCGTAATTGACCAGCGAATCGTGCAGGCCGCGATAGCTGGCCCCGGGGTTGAGGGCGATATGCTTGAAGCCGTATTGCTTGATCAGGTCGACGATGATGTCCGACTGCCATTTGCGATCGGATTTCTTGATCTTGTTGTCGCCGGACATCTAAGGCCGTTCCCCCGCGATTGTTTTAGTAATGACGATTGGCCTAAGCTAACCATGGAACAATTCGGATTAACAGCTTCCCCGGGGACGAAACATGGCCACCGCCGCACGAGACATCATTCCGCCCGCCATCGGATCCGACGCGCTGAAACAGCGGCAGTCGGAACTGGCGGCGAACGACAAGCCGACCGTGTTCAACGTCGCCGGGCAATTACTTGCCCGCGGCAGAACGGACACCCCGCTCGCCGCGACCGAAGACATGTCGATCCGGCTGAAAATATATGCCGAAGGCGGCGAAAACGAACTCCACGCCCATCCGGGCGAGGATCACAGCTTTATCGTGCTGCAGGGAAGCGTGCGGTTCTACGGCCCGGAAAACGAGGAAACCGTGCTGGCCGCGAACCAGGGCATCATGCTGCCCAAGGGCAACATGTACTGGTTTACCGCGATCCCGGGCGAGCCGCTGGTGATGCTGCGGATCGGGTCGCCCAATTTCCAGAAACTGCCGGAAATCGACAGGATCGACGCCGACGGAAACCCGATGCGCGGCGATTCAAAGAAAAACAAGTCGGAGCCCATCGAGTATCTCGACGGGCAATTCTACGGCTGAAGAACGAGAACCGGAGAGAACCCAATGACCACCCTGGTAACGGGCGCCGGCCTGATCGGGACCGCCTATGCGATCGAGGCCGCGAAACGGGGCGAGAGGGTCGTTTTTCTCGACCCGGTGCCGCGCGCGGACTACGTCGCCGCCCGTCTCGGCGATATCGATTACGACATTATTGCCGGCGATGTCCGCAGCCTGCCCGCCCTGATCGACGCGATCCGGGCCCACAAGGCGGACACGGTTCTGAACACCGCCGGGCTGATCGGTAAACGGGTCGGCAATCCGCTGGCCTACGGGTTCGACCTGAATATCGGCGGCGCGATGCAGGTCGCCGAAGCCGTGCGGCTGACCGGCGTGAAACGCCTGATCCACACGTCCACCTTCGGGGTCTACGACTGGCGCCGGCCGATGCCGGAGAAAATCGATGAAAGCTTCCACCGCGGCGGCGGCGCGCCCTATTCGAATTCCAAGGCGGCGCAGGAACTGATCTTCGAAGCCTATCAGGCCGAGTGCGAATTCGAACTGGTGCTGCTGCGTCCCGCCAACGTATTCGGGGTCGGGCATTTCTGGGCCGGGTCGGGCGGCGGCGAAAAGGTCCAGTCGCTGGTCGAGGCCGGGCTTCGCGGCGAAACCGCGGTCATTCCCGAAGAACAGACCATGGCGTTCGAATATATCTACGCCAAGGATATGGGCCGCGCCGCCGATCTCGCGGCGACCGCGGCGGGCCTGCCGGCGAAAGCGGTCTATAACCTGGCCTACGGCGAGGTGATCGGTTTCGACCGGCTGGTGGCCGCCGTGAAATCCGCCGTTCCCGGGTTCGAGATCGAAATCACGCCGGGCAAGGCCCCGGTTTCGCGCGACACCCCGCTGGATGTCAGCCGGGCGCGCGACGAGCTGGGCTGGACCCCGCAATTCCCGCTCGACGACGCGATGGCCGACTACGCGGCGGACCTGCAAAAAAGAAACCGGTGAGCAGGGCTCACCGGTTTCCGGTCGTTACAATCCGTCTTCAGCCGCGCATTATTTCTTCATCGCCGCGGCGGTATTGACCATCGAATGGATGCTGCGGGCGTAATCGAGCGCACCCTGATCGTCCATCCGCGGGGCGGACCGGAGATATTCCTTCAACCCGAGGATCGCCGGCCGCGGGCGGCTTAGCAGCAGGTCGCAGAACCGGTCGACTTCTGCGTCGAGCTTGGCCGCGTCGACGACCTGGCTGACCAGCCCGTATGTAAGGGCCCGCTCCGCGTCGATGAAGTCGGTTGAATAGGTCATCCACATGATCGCATTACGCGGCATACGGTCGTAAATCGCCGACATCACCATCGTCGGCATGACGTTATGGCCGACCTCGGGGATGTTGAAGGTCGCCGTGCTGCTCGCAAAAGAAACGTCGCACACCGACGCCACCGCCGTCCCGAAGCCCATGCAGCGCCCTTCGATTACGGCAACGACCGGAATCTGGGCATCCTTGATGGAGCGGTAGCAATTGAAGATCGGATCGTATTCCGCGCGGCGGGTGTATGCTTCCGGCGACGGCGGCCCGCCGCTGGCATCGCGGATACGGCCGGTGCAGAAATCGGGGCCGGTGCTGCGCAGCAGAACCATGTCGGAATTTTCATGGGCGGCCAGGATCGCCTCGGAGAATTGCCCCGCCATGACGTCGGATACGCCGTTATCCGGCGGCGTGTTGAAGGTCGCCCGCAGTATGCGTCCGTCCTGTTCCAGAATAATATCGTCGCTCATGTCTGTTTCCCTTTTGTCGGTGTCACGTTCGTTATTGTGTTTTCTCAAAAAGCGCCGCTTCGATGTCGCGCGCCCGGATCGGCAGTTCGTTGATCTCTATGTCGTACGGCGCCAGCGCATCGTTGACCGCCGACGCGATCGCAGCGGGTGCCCCGAGATAGCCGCCTTCGCCGGACCCCTTCTGGCCCAGCGACGTCAGCGGCGACGGCGTGCAGTGTTCGATATCGGTCACCCCCGGAATTTCGTGCGCCGACGGCAGCAGGTAGTCAACGAAAGTACCGGCAAGCAGCTGGCCGTCGACATCGTATTCGAACTTTTCGTAAAGCGCGGCGCCGATACCGTGGGCGACCCCGCCGATGATCATGCCGCGGACGATATCCGGGTTGATCGCGGTACCGCAGTCATGGGCGATGAAATAGTCATGCACTTTTACCTTGCCCGTATCCGGGTCGATCTCGACCAGCGGCACGTGGGCCTGGAACGAAAAGCAGGGATATAACGGCACTTCGTTCTTTTCGTTCGGCAAGCCGCCCGCACCCGGCACCTGCTGTACCGCATAGGCCTGCAGGCCGAGCTCGTGGCCGGGCGGCATGCGGTGGAACTGTTTGTGGGCGATATGGCAGATTTCGTTCCAGCCCAGCTTGCGCGCGGGTTCGCCACGGACGCTGAACTCGCCGTCGGCATATTCGATCCGGTCCTGTTCGACCCCGAGGTCGTGCGCCGCGATGGTGATCATCTTGCTCTTGATTTCCCGCGCGGCTTTCGACGTCGCCGTCCCGAGCACGATCGCCATGCGGCTTGCCACGGGGCTGCGGGTCGGCAGTGCTTCAAGGGAATCGGCGTGAAGCACCCGGATGTCATCTGGATCGCGTTCGAGCTCTTCGCCGGCGATGGTCGATACCAGCGTTTCATGGCCCTGGCCCGACGTCGTGGTGCACATCATGGCGCTGACGACGCCCGTCGGGTCGACCTTGATCAGCACGGATTCGACGAAGGTCGTGATTTCCAGCTTCGGGTTGAACAGGAATTCGAAAATATTGTTCCCGCCGCCGGGCTCCAGGCAGGTTGCGATGCCGACACCCGCCAGGCGTCCCTTCGCCCGCAGGGCGTCGCGCCGGGCGATCAGGTCGTCCCAGTTCGACGTTTTGACCGCGCTTTCGAGAACGGCGTGAAAATCGCCGGAATCGTAGCGCGATCCCGGCGGGATCTGCCACGGAAATTCGTCCTTGCGGACCAGGTTGCGGACGCGGACCTCGACCCGGTCGATCCGGAGATACTTCGCCACCCGCTCTATGCCCGTCTCGACCGCGAAATTGGTCGGCGACTGGCCGAAACCGCGCACCGGCACCTGTCCGGTTTTGTTTGACGTCACGGAAATCGCTTCGTATTCGATGGAATTGACCCGGTAGGGACCGCACAGCGCGGTGATCGGCTTGCCGAGCTGCAACGGCGCGCGGCCGGGATAGGCGCCGACATCGTCCAGCGCGCGGATTTTCATCGACTTGATCACGCCCTCGTCGTCGAACGCCATCGTGATATCGAAAATCCGGTCGGGCCCGTGCGCGTCGCCGCCCGACATGTTGTCGAGCCGGTCCTCGATAAACCGGACCGGAAAGCCCAGCTTCTTCGCGAGGTAGCTGACGAGGACGGTATGCTTGATACCGCGCTTGACGCCGTAGGAGCCGCCGACATCGACGTCGTTATGTACCCGCACCTGGTTCATCGGAATCCGCAGCGCGGACGCGATCTGGTCCTGATATTGCGGCATCTGGATCGATGCCCAGACATCGAGGATTTCGTGGGTATCGTCCCATTTGGCGACGACGCCGAAGGTTTCGATCGGCACCGTTGACGACCGGCCCCAACGGGCGCGGTAGCTCACGGTATTCGTGACGCTCGCGAAATCGTCGGCGACGGGCCCCCAGGTCCATGTTTTCCGGAACAGCACGTTCGTGCCGTGCGCCGGGTGAACGAGAGGCTGATCCTCGTCGAGCATTTTTTCGGAATCGACCGCCGCAGGCAGCGATTCGTATTCCACGTCGATCAGTTCCGCGGCATCTTCGGCGATATACCGGGAATCCGCGACCACCGCCGCCACCCATTCGCCGGCATAGCGGGTCATCCCCACCGCCAGCGGGTGCCAGACCACGTTCGGCAGGTCGAGCCCGTGAAACAGCGAATTGGTCGCTTCGCCGAGCTCGTCGCCGGTCAGCACGTAATGCACCCCCGGCAGGGCCAGCGCCGCGCTGGTATCGATGCTGACGATATTGGCGCGCGGATGCGGGCTCGGCAGCACCGCGACATGCTTCATGCCGGGAACTTCGACGTCGGCGACGAACTTGCCGCGGCCGCTGATGAAACGCCGGTCTTCCTTGGTCCGCCGCTTGCGCGACACGTAGCGGTAGTTCGGCAGGTTTGCGGGGGCATCAACCATGGGACGCTCCTTCGCGGCGACGTTTGGCGGTCATCTGGATGGCTTCGACAATCTGCTGGTAGCCCGTACAACGGCACAGGTTTCCGCTGATCGCTTCGCGGATCTCGTCTTCCGAGGGCTCGGGATTTTCGTTCAGCAGCGACTGGCTGGCAACCAGCATGCCCGGCGTGCAATAGCCGCATTGCATCGCATGGCATTCCCAGAACGAATCCTGGAGATCGCTCAGTTCGCCGTCTTCCTTCAGCAGGCCTTCGACCGTGGTGATGCTGTGGCCTTCGGCCTGGACCGCGAACATCAGACAGGACCGGATCGGCTCGCCGTCCAGCATGACCGAGCAGGCGCCGCAGATGCCGTGTTCGCAGCCGACATGGGTCCCGGTCAGGCGCAGCACATCGCGCAGGCAATCGACCAGGGTCATCCGGGGCGGCACCGAAACGGTCCGGTCGCGCCCGTTGACGTTCAGGGTGATTTCTATGTCGCTCATTTGCCGGCCTCCTCGACCGCATCGGCCAGCGCCCGGGACACCAGCTTGCGCGCCACCCGCTGGCGGTAGGCAGCGGTCGCATGGACGTCGGTATCGGGGTCTATGTCCTGGTCTACAAGGTTCATCAGCGCGTCGATCCCGTCCGGCGACACGCCGGCGAGCGCCGCTTCCAGGGTATGGAGTTTCACCGGCGACGGCGCCGCGCCGCCGACCGTGACGGCCGCCCGCACGATGCTGCCGCTATCGGACAGCTCGACCTGGGCGGCGGCCGCGACAATCGCGAAGTCGCCCTGCCGGCTGGCCGTTTCGTGGAACCCGGTACCGACCCGCGCGGCCTGCCACACGGGGATCCTGATTTCGGTCAGCAACTGGTCCGGTTCGATATTCGTGACCATGGCGGCCTCGAAAAACCCGTCAATGGCGATCTCGGTTTCGCCGGACAGGTTGCGCAGCACCAGTTTGGCATCCAGCGCCAGCGCCGCGAGCGGGATTTCGGAGGACGGATCGCCGTGGACGATGCTGCCGCCGATCGTGCCGCGGTTCCGTGTCTGTATATGCCCGACATTGCGCACGGCCTTGGCCAGCAGCGGCAGGCGTTCGGAGACCACATCGGAACGCTCCAGCGCGCGCTGGCGCGTCCCCGCGCCGAAAGCGATATGATCGCCGCGGTCGTGAATGCCGGCCAGTTCGGCCACATCGTTGATATCGATCAGCATATCGGGCCGGGCCATACGCATGGCCATCAGCGGCACAAGCGTCTGTCCCCCGGCGATTATCTTTCGTTCATCGTCACCGGCATCCGCGAGCAACCTGCAGATTTCGTCGATTGAGGATGCCCGGACATAGTCAAAGGCGGCGGCTTTCATGGGAAACGACCCTGTATTTTATTTGACTTCGTTTGTAGCGCGGTTATCTGCGCCACGCCAGCGAGGGGCAATTTATATCGGCAAGAAACCGCATACGGTACCCCGTGAACCGGTGCGTGGCTGCATGGCGCCATGCGGATTGGGCGAGACTTAACCAATTTTTAGGGGATTTTCGGCAAATTTGAGTCAACTCAAGGAGAGTCCAATGGCACAACATGCAGTTCTCAGCCATCCCGACGTCGCCCATGCCGGTCTGCAGGACCGGAATCCCGATGCCGGATGGTCGCCCCGCGTAAAACTCGCCTGTTTTCTCGGCTGTGCGGTTGCAAGCTGGGCAGTGGTGCTCGCCCCGTTCTTCCTGATCGGTTAGGCACCGCCCGCCTTCCCGGCCTGGATCAGGTCCCAGATTTTTCTCGGGGTCACGGGCATCCTGATATCGCGCACGCCGTAGGGCCGCAACGCATCGACGAACCCGTTCACCAGGACGGCAAGTGCCGGTGTCGTGCCGCCTTCGCCGCCGGCCTTCACGCCCAGCGGATTCGTCGGCGACGGAACTTCATTCAAAGCCGTTCTGAAGGACGGATATTCGTCCGCGCGCGGCATGTGATAATCCATGAACGAGCCCGCCAGCGGCTGTCCCGTCTCCGGGTCCATGGCACAGAGTTCGCCCAGTGCTTCGCCGGCGCCCTGCACGATCCCGCCATGGGTCTGGCCGTCGACGATCAGCGGATTGATGGCCCGGCCGACATCGTCCACCGTCGTATAGCGCACAACGTCATAGGCGCCTGAATCGGGGTCGATCTCTATCTCGCAGACATGGCAGCCATTCGGGAATACGGGCGTTTCCATGATATTGTCCTCGATCACGGACAGCCCGCCGGCAAGCGGTTCGGGCAGGTCGTCGCGGTCCGACAACGCCCGGGCAAGGTCGAACAGCCCGATTTCCCGGTCGGTGCCGCGAATGACGAACTTCCCGGAATCGAATTCAATATCGGCTTCCGCCGCTTCGAGGACGAAGGCGGCGAGACGCCGGCCCTTTTCGATCAGTTCGTCCGCCGCCTTCACGATCACCGTTCCGGCCATCCGCATCGACCGGCCGCTATGGGAACCCCCGCCCACCTTGACGACATCGGTATCGCCGACGATGACGGTCACGGTTTCGATCGGGACGCCGAGCCATTCGGCCGCGACCTGCGCGAAACTGGTCTCGTGGCCCTGTCCGCTCGGCTGGGTGCCGATCACCAGGTCGATCCCGCCATCGGCCCGGACGTGAATTTCCGCCTGTTCGCGGGGCGTCCCGATGGACGATTCCACGTAGTTCGCGAATCCGCGGCCCAGCAGTTTGCCGCGCGCTTCGGCCTCCTTTTTACGGGCGGCGAAGCCGTCCCAGTCGGCCAGTTCCATCGCCATGTCCATGCTCACAGCGTATTCGCCGCTGTCATAGGTCATCCCGACAGCATTGGGATACGGCATCATCTCCGGGCCCACCAGGTTGCGGCGGCGCAGGTCGATCGGATCGAAACCCAGCTCATGGGCGGCGGTTTCCACCAGCCGCTCGATCACGAACGTGACCTCGGGCCGGCCGGAACTGCGATAGGCGTTGGTCGGCGGCGTGTTACTGAACACCGCCCGCGACCGCAGATGCGCCGCCGGAATATCGTAGGATCCGGTAATCAGCCCCGACCCCTTGCTCAGGGGCGACAGCGACACCATGCGGGAGCCGACATTGCTGAGATTGTCGGCGCGCATCGCCAGGAAACGTCCGTTGGCGTCAATTGCAAGCGACACCTTCGATACCAGGTCGCGACCCTGGTAGTCGCTGATAAAGGATTCGCTGCGCCGGCAGGTGAACTTGACCGGGCGGCCTATTTTCCGCGAGATCCAGCCGACCAGCGGAAATTCCACATAGAGCCGGTTGCGCGTGCCGAAATTGCCGCCAACGTCCTTTGAAACGACCCGGACCTGTTCCGCATCGACACCGAGAACCTCGGCGATTTCGCGCTTCTGGCGGACAGAGCCGCCGGACCCGGCATAAATCGTGTAACGGTCCGTGGCCGGATCGTAGTCGCCCAGCGCCGCGCGCGGCTCCATCGGCACGCCGGTCACGCGGTCGATATAGAATTCCATCTCGACGACATGTTCGGCCTTTGCAAACGCCGCGTCCGTCGCCTCCCTGTCGCCGAAAAACGTCTCGATCCCGATATTGTCGGGCACTTCGTCCCAGATCGTCGGGGCGCCGGCGGCGGCCGCCTTGTTCGTGTCCGTGACGCTCGGCAACGGGCCGTAATCGACAATCACGGCATCCGCGGCATCTTCGGCCTGCTCCCGCGTTTCGGCCACAACGACGGCGAGGGCTTCGCCGACATAGCGTGCCTTGTCGGTCGGCAGCGGCATGTGATTTCCGATAAACGGCACCGTACCGCCGGGGCCATGGAGCTTCTGGTCATGGGTGGTGGACGGGAGCGGGCTGTGCGGAATCTGCGACAGGCCGTCGGCGTCGCAATCCGCGCCGGTATAGATTCCGAGCACGCCGGGCATCGCCATCGCGTCCGTCATATCGATTCCGTTGAGGACGGCATGCGCATGGGTCGATCTCACCACCACCATGTGCGCCTGCCCGGCGACCGCCCAGTCGTCGCTGAACGATCCCTGCCCGGTCAGCAGCCGAATGTCTTCGCGCCGTCGAACGGGCTTCCCGATTTTCTCAAACTGCATGCTGTGCTTTCGGACCCTGATTTCGCTGAATTGGTGGCGCCGCAAACCCCGTACGCCACCGTATGGGAATACCCAACGCCCCGGCCTAGCGCAAGACCTGCGCGGCCGCATTGCGCCCGGCGATGCGGCCCAGCGTCACCGCCGTCAGCAGACCGTTTCCGGACAGGTAGCCCCAGACGGCATTGCCGGAAACGCCGCGCGCCGCGCCGCCGCCGGCAAACAGGTTCGGGAATGCGCTGCCGTCCTCGCGGAGGACGCGGGCCGCCGGATCGATGGCGAGACCGCCCTGGGTATGAAAAAGCGCCCCCGTTACCCGGATCGCGTAATACGGTGCCGCCAGCGCCGGGTTCCGGGTAAAATCCCGTCCATGGGGACATGCCGCCCGCCCCGCTGCGTATGCGGCGCAATCTGCGAGGGTCCGGCCAAGCGTGTCACCGTCCAGATCGCAGGCCGCCGCCAGGGCGGCGGCATCGTCCCCCTGCTTCACCGCACCGGCATCCACGGCATCGCGGTAATCCGCGAAGGTCATGCCAAGGTCGTGAATGCGCCGGTCGTACACGTTCCAGGCGACGCCGCCCGGCTGCGCAAGCACGTCCACCGCGGCTTCGGAATAGCCCTGGTGTTCGTTCGAAAAGCGTCGCCCGTCCCGGTTTACCTGGATGCCGCCCTCGGTCATCACCGCCCAGGTGATCAGCATCCCGTGCGGCGACGCCCAGGACCCGTGCCCCTGATAGGCGCCCATATCCCGAATGCCGGCGCCGAGCGCCCGTCCCCAGTCGATCGCGTCGCCCCGGTTGCCCGTATGACCGGCAAAGACCGCGTCGGCGATTTCCGGAATGTAGTCCCGCACCATGGCCGGGTTGCCGCCATAGCCGTTGCAGGCGAGCACCAGTGTATCGCAGCCGATGCGTTCCACGGACCCGTCGGGGCGTTCGACCGCCACGCCGCGGATATCGCCGGCCCTGCCCGCCACCAGCGTCGATACGCGGGCGTGGGTCAGAATATCGATATCCGCAGCCGCCGCCGCACTGGTCAGCGCGCCGATCAGTTCCGCACCGGTCTTTGACGGCGGCGCATGCATCCGCAACACGCTGTGGCCGGGATACCTGAACCCGTCCACCAACTGCAGTGGCACGCCGTGATAATCGGTCAGCCATTCGACGGCGGGCGCCGATTCCCGGCAGACGGCATCGACAAGATCGGGATCGGCATTGCCGCGCGATTTCCGGTGGATATCGGCGGCCAATAGCGCGACCGGGTCGTCGATGCCACGCGCATGCTGAAAGCGCGTGCCGCAGGCGGGAATCATGCCCGACGACAGGGCGGTCGATCCCTGCGGAATTTCATCGCGTTCGATCACCAGCACGTCCGCGCCGGAATCCTTCGCGGTCAGGGCAGCGACAATCCCGCACGCCCCCGCACCGATGACGACGACCGGCACCCGGACATCGAACGCGGCCGTGTCATCGAAAACAACCGTCATTTTTCCCGTTCGACGATGACGTTGCCGTAATCGTCCACGCGCCCCGCGAGGCCCGGGTCGATAAACGTCGTCGCATCGGCCTGTTCGAGAATTGCAGGGCCGGGAATTACCGCCCCGACCGGCAGCAGAAGACGGTCATAGACACGGGCATCGTGCCAGGCGCCCTGGACGTACACCGGACGGCCCGGACGTTCCGCGCCCGCCTCCGACGCCTCTGCAGACGGCGCCAGCACCGACAGGTCGAAGCCCGGGCGGCGGCCGATCACGGACACCCGCAAATTCATCACCCGGCAGGGAATGCCGTCGAGCACGCGGCCGTAATCGCGGCGATAGCTTTCCTCAAAGGCATTGCGGATTGCACCAACGCTTGTCGCGCCCGCCGAAAGCGGTGTCGCAACCGTATGGGTCTGGCCGACATAGAGCATATCCAGTTCGACGATTTCCTCGATCCCGTCCAAGGTCACACCGGCGCCGGCAAGGCGGTCCCGGCCTTCGGCCGCGAGACGGTCGATCCCGGCGGCCAGCCCGGCGAGGTCGAGATCGTCGAGCAGGCTGTTCAGGGTCTGCACAAAGTCGTGGCGCATATCGGCAATCACGCAGCCGATGGCGCTTGTCACCCCCGGGAAACGCGGCACGAGCGCGCCGGCAAGCCCGACCTCGTGGACCAGCGCGCCGGTATGCAGGGCGCCGCCGCCGCCGAACGGCATTGCCGTAAACTTTCTCGGATCGTGCCCGCGTTCGATGGATACCAGCCGGATCGCCCCCGCCATGCGCGAATTGGCGACCCGGATAATGGCCTCCGCCGCATCGAGATCGTTCAGGCCGAGCGGTTCGCCCACATGTTTGCGGATCGCCGCCGCCGCGGCATCGAGGTCCAGCGCCGCGATCTTTCCGCCGATCGGACGCCCGGCATTGATTCGCCCCAGCAGGACGTTCGCATCCGTCACCGTCGGCCGGTCGTTGCCCTGCCCGTAGCAGGCGGGGCCGGGAAACGCGCCGGCGCTTTCCGGGCCGATCTGGAGAATGCCGCCCCGGTCCACCCAGGCGACCGACCCGCCGCCGGCGCCGATGGTCGTGATCTGGATCATCGGCGTGCGGACAACAAGGCCGAAATCGATTGACGTCTGCGCCGCCAGCGCACTTTCCCCGTCCGCCACGAGAGCGACGTCGAAGCTGGTGCCGCCCATATCGCAGGTGACGATATTCGGATACCCCGCCGCCTTTGCGATATGCGCGCCGGCAATCACGCCCGCCGCCGGGCCGGACAGCGCCGTCCGCACGGGAACTTCCCGCGCGGTATCGACACTCATCACCCCGCCGTTAGACTGAACGATCAGGATATCGCCGTCGAACCCGGCGGCGGCCAGCGACGTTTCCAGGTTTTGCAGGTAGCGGCCGATCACCGGCTGGAGCGTCGCGTTGAGCGCCGTGGTCGAGGCGCGCTCGAACTCGCGCAGCTCCGGCAGGATGTCGCTGGACACCGTGATATGCCCGTTCGGCCAGATCGTGCGCACGGCGTCGAGCGCCGCCCGCTCGTTCGCCGCATTCGCGTAGGAATTCACGAACATGATGGCGAGCGCTTCGGCACCGGCATCGAGCAGTTGCCGTGCCGCGGCAGTTACGGCTGCCGTATCGACAACGGTCCGGACAGACCCGTCGGCAAGGACGCGTTCCTCTACCTCGATCCTCATATCCCGCGGGATAACCGGCGTGTAGGACCCGCGGAGCCCCCATGTTTCCGGCCGGTCGCGGCGGCGCATCTCCAGGATATCGCGGAACCCGGCCGTCGTGATAAGCCCGGTTTTCGATCCCTTGCGTTCGAGCAAGGCGTTGGTGCCGACCGTCGTCCCGTGGACGACATTGGCAAGCGCCGGAATACCGCTATCCCCCGCGCCGGCGACGACTCCTTCGATAAACCCGCGCGACTGGTCGTCCGGCGTCGACGGGACCTTGGCCACGCGGCATTCGCCGGTCGCTTCATCCAGCCAGAACACATCCGTAAACGTGCCGCCGACATCGACGCCGACAATCGCCGTTCGCGACGCGGTCATTGTGCCGGTCCCGTCGCGGCGCGTGCGGCATTCGTTGCCGCCCGGTCGACACTGCCGTCCCCGGCCAGAACCACGCCGTACTGACGGCCCGCGTTCTCGCGGCTGACAAAGCCGAGACGGACATCCTCCGCAACCATGTCGGGGTCGCGCCGGGTCGCCGGGCCGTAGCCCCCGCCGCCCGGCGATTCGATACGAATCCGGTTGCCTTCGCGCAGGCGGATATCGACCGCCTTGGACGTCATCGCCGGGATATGGCGGCCGTCATCCTGTTCGTAACTCACGACGTTCAGCGCCGCATCGCCGCCGCCGGCGCTGCCCCGCGGCGGAAACCGCCCGCGCTCGGCAAACACGAAACCGGTGCCGCGGTCCGCCAGCAATTCAATTTCGTAAATGGCGCCCAGGCCGCCGCGATGTTTGCCGGGCCCTGCGGAATCGGGCCGGATTGCCCATTGGGTGAACAGGATCGGCAATGCCGCTTCCAGGATTTCCACGGGCGGGATCGTCGCCATGGAAATCGCCGCATTGCCGTGGGTCAACCCGTCCCCGCCGGAATGACCCCCAAGACCGCCGCCGAAGAACGTGAAGAACACCCACGGGCGGGACTGCCCGGGCAGGCGGCCGTTGATCGACACCGCGTTGATGGTGCCGTAACCGTTTGCCGGCGCCAGTTCCGCCTGCACCTTTCCAAAGGTGCTGAACACGATATCGATCAGCCGCAGGATGGTTTCCGTGTAACCGCCCACCGGGCGCGGCGCGACCGCCGACAGGATCCTGCCTTCGGGAATGACAAACGTGATCGGCTCCAGCACCCCGCCATTTGCCGGCACGTCGCGGAAAACGTGCTTCAATGCGACATAGGTCGCGGCGATCGCCGTCGTCTCGGAGATGTTCATCGGCCCCGCGCAGGCATCCGCCGACCGCGAAAAATCGAAGGTCAGCGTGCCGCCGTCGATGGTGAGGTCGAGCGCGATTTTCAGCGGCTCGTCCTCTATGCCGTCATTGTCGAGGAATTCCTCGGTCGAATACGTGCCGTCGGGCAGATCTCCGATCAGGCTCCGCATCTGGCGAGACGAGCGTTCCTTCAGTTCGGCAAACACGTCGCGGACGGTCTCCTTGCCGTAATCGTCGAGCAGGTCGTCCATCCGCCGGACGCCGAGGTCGAGCGAATTGATCTGTCCCATCAGGTCGCCGTAGGAACTGCCCGGCAGCCGGCTGTTCGCCGTCAGCACCGACACGATATCCTGGCGGAGAACGCCCCTGTCCATCAGCTTTACGGGCGGCATCACGAAGCCTTCCTGGAAGCAGTCGGTCGCCGACGGGTTGTAGTTCCCCGGCACGCCGCCGCCGACATCGTGCCAGTGTCCGACCGAGGACAGCCAGCAATACAGCTCGCCGTCGCGGAAATACGGCCGCACGATCTTGAAGTCCGACAGATGCGTGCCGCCGGCATAGGGATCGTTGAAAATCCAAAGGTCGCCGTCCTCGGCGCCGCCATCCGCCTCGGCCTTGGCAATGCCGGTTTTCACTGCGAAGGACATGACACCGACGAAAATCGGCAGGCCTTCCTTGCCCTGGATCAGGGTATCGCCGGTGCCCGCTTCGTAGATGCCGTGGGACGCATCGCGGGCTTCGGCGATCACCGGGCTGAAGGCGGCGCGGAACAGGGTCACATCCATCTCGTCGGCGATCTGCTCCAGCCGGCCTTTGATGACGGCGAGGGTTACGGGATCGACGGTCATGCTCTGTCCTTTTGCGCAAAACGTTTTTCGAGATGCGGCACCAGCCCGCCATCGGCAAGCATGGCAAGCAGATGCGCCGGCATCGGATCGCACCGATAGTCGGCCCCGGCATCCAGATCGCGGACCGTACCGGACACCGCATCGATCGATACGTGGTGTCCTGCGGCGATTTTCGGCGCATCGGCGCAGACCAGCGCCATCAGCCCGTGATTGATGGCGTTCCTGTAAAAAATCCCGCCAAAGGACGGCGCCAGGACGGCAGCGATCCCGTGAAACGCCAGCGACTGCGCCGCCTGTTCCCGCGACGAGCCCATACCGAAATTGCGCCCCGCACAGATCACGTCGCCGGCGCGCACATTGGGCACGAAATCCGGATCGACGGTTTCCAGGCAATGACGGGCCATCTCTTCGAGCGGGCTTTTCATATACAGCCCGGGCGCCAGCACGTCGGTATCGATCTCGTCGCCATAGGCCCAGGCCTTCGCCCGCGCGATCATGCCGGGAGCAGAAACCGGCGCCGTCACGACAGAAATTCCCGCGGATCGCGGATTTCCCCGGCGACCGCCGCCGCCGCCACCGAATAGGGATTGCCGAGATACACCTCGGAGGTCGTCGCCCCCATCCGGCCCTTGAAATTCCGCGCCGTCGAGGCAATGCACACCTCGCGGTCGGCCAGCACGCCTGCGCCGTACCCCGCGCAGGCACCGCAGCCCGACGGCATCAGGATCGCGCCCGCCCGGGTGAGGACGGCCAGCGTGCCGTCGGCGGCCGCCGATGTCATGTCCTTTTGCGACGCGGGCGCGACCAGCAGCCGCACGCCCGCTGTCACTTTCCGCCCTTTCAGAACCTGCGCCGCCATATGAAGATCGACAAGTTTCGCGCCGGTACAGGCGCCGATATAGGCCTGGTCGATGCGGGTGCCGGCGATGTCCGCCACCGGTCCCGAATTCGCCGGGCTATGCGGTGCGGCGATCTGCGGTCCGAGCGCCGCAACGTCGATCACATGGGTCTCCCGCACGGGCGCACCGGCATCGTTCCGCCAGCGGCCGGTGTCGCCCGGCTCGGCGCCCGCCTTGCGAATGAATTCGGCCGTGGTTTCGTCCGCCGCGACCAGCCCCGTCTGGGCGCCGAGTTCCGCCGCCATGTTGCACAGGGTCATGCGTTCCGCCATCGGCAGAGCGGCAATGGTATCGCCGGTATATTCGATCACCTGGTAGTCGCCGCCATCCATGCCGAGCCGGGCGCACAGGGCGAGCATCACGTCCTTGGCGCTGACCCCCGGCGGCAGCCCGCCCGTGACCTCTATCCGGATGGTCTCGGGCACCCGGACCCAGGTTTCGCCGGTCGCCAGCACGCCCGCCATGTCGGTCGCGCCGATGCCGAACATGAAACAGCCGAAGGCGCCGCCGGTCGGCGAATGGCTGTCGCCGCCGACGACGAACATGCCAGGCTTCAGATGACCGCGCTCCGGCAGAACGATATGGCAGATGCCCTGCATATCGTAAAAATTGGGCAGGTTCTGCGCGGCGGCGAATTTGCGGGTGAGGTCGAGAATACGCGCGCTTTCGGCATCCACCGCCGGGACATAGTGATCCGAGATCAGCACCACTTTCGCCGGGTCCCACACACCGACGCCCAGTTTTTCCAGGATCGGCTGAACCCGCCGCGGGCCGCCGGAATCGTGGATCATCGCCAGGTCGACCGCACAGGTCACAATCTCGCCGGGGGTCACCGAGTCCCGGCCGGCGGCGTTGGCGATGATCTTCTGCGCGAGGGTCTGGATCATGGGTTTCTGTAATCCGCTGCCGGAAACGAGTCCAGCAATGTCAGTTCCCGAGCGACGGCAGCCACGTGGCGATGCCGGGGAAAATGATGATAAGCGCGACCAGCAGCATGGCACAGGCCATGAACGGGATCGCGGCGATGCAGATTTCGCTGAACTTCGTACCCGGCGGCGAAACCCCCTGCATCACGAACAGCAGCAGCCCGAAGGGCGGCGTCGTGAAGCTGATTTCCAGCGCCAGAAGGATGATGACGCCGAACCAGATCGGATCGAATCCGAACTTGATCGCCAGCGGAAAGAATATCGGCACGGTCAGCAGCATCATCGACAACTGGTCCATGAACATGCCGAGGATCAGCAGGATGCCGAACATCGCCAGCAGCATGACCATCGGGTCGAGATCGAACTGCGTCACCCAGTTGATCAGCCCGGAAGACGCCCCCGAAAACGCGAGAATCTGGCTGAACGTCGCCGAGCCGAAAATGATCAGCAGCGCCATTATGGTGACGCGGGCCGCGCCCTCCATGGATGTCCAGGTCGATTTCAATGTCAGGCTGCGATAGCAGACGGCCAGCAGCAGAACGCCGAGGCAGCCGAAAGCAGCCGCTTCCGACGGGGTCGCAACCCCGCCCATGATCAGGACGATCACCCCGATCACCACCGACACCATCGGCACGACGTCCCGGAAAAGAAGTTTCAGACGCCGCGCCCAGGGAATGAATTCGATGTCGTATGCGGGCGCGGCATCGGGGTCGCGTTTCGCCATGACATAAATCAGCACCGTATACATTGCCGCCAGGATAAGGCCCGGCAGGACCCCGGCGATCAGCAGCTTGCCGATATCGAGCTCCGCCAGCGTCCCCAGCAGCACGGCCAGCGCCGAAGGCGGTATCATCATCGCCAGACCGCCGGTTCCCAGGATCGGGCCGATGGACATGCTCTTCTTGTACCCGCGCCTGGTCATTTCGGGCACCATCAGTGTACCGAGCAGCGCGGTCGACCCCATGGACGAGCCCGACAGCGTGGCGAAAGCCGTACCGCCGGCGACGGTCACATAGGACAGGCGCGCGGGGACGCGGCCCATCAGTTTTTCGACCGATGTAAACATCCGGTTCGCGAGGCCGGTATGAAAGAACAGTTCCCCCATCAGCAGAAACATCGGGATGGGAACCAGCGCGAAGGTCGTCATGGATTCGAACGCATTGCCCGCCAGCACGCCGACGCCGCGTTCGGCCACCTCGAAAAACCCGCCCGACCCGCCGAGATAGACCATGGCGGCGACCACGTTGACGGCGATGAAGGCGATCCCGACCGGCAGACCTGCCGCCATCAGGACGAGAATCGCCCCGATCAGGCTCGCCAGGGTCCAGTACCATTCCATCAGGAACCGCCCCTATTCATGAACGCCCGCCTGGCCCGTATGCATGATTTCCCGCCCGAAGACGAAGCGCAGGAATTCTACCGACATCAGGCCGAACCCGACCGGCAGGGCGGCCGTCACGATCCAGCGCGGGATATCGCGCGAGCCGCGCACGTCGAGCTCGCCCACGACGTAGTCTTCGAACGCGAGGGCACCGGCATAGAAGGCCAGAACAAGGCACACGAAGCAGCACAATGCGGCGACCAGACGGGACAGCACGTTGCGCACCCGGTCCCGCACGGCCGCGGTTATGATTTCGATATAGACATGCCCGCGCTGGCGGACGAGCCAGGGGGCGCCGAGCATCAGGGTGTAGATAAAGCCGTATTCGATAAAGACGAAGGAGTAGCTGGAATATTCGAGCCCGAGGCTGCGAAAGGCCACCGAGTAGATGATCGCCACCATCATCAGGCCGAGATACAGCGCGGCCAAAGCGGCCATGCCGCGCAGCAACCGCGCGTGATATGTGTCGATGATTTTCAGCATGGCGGAAAGCAGGCGGACCAGGAGGCCCGCCCGCCGGTCGTCAGTTGGTCGCGGATTGCTGATAAAGCTGGCGCAGTTTCTGCATCGAATCGAGCGGACGATTGCGTTTCGTCAGCCGCTCTTCCATCCGCATATAGGCGGATTCGATCGCGACCTTCAGGTATTCACCCGCCTTGGGAACGTCGTGAAACTTCATGCCGCCTTCGGCAAGTTTACGGCGTTCGGCCGCGACTTCGGAAAGACGCGCCGCCCGGCTCGAATTTTCGTGGGCGATCACCGTTGATTGCAGGATGTCCTGCTGCGCCTTCGGCATCTTGTTCCACGATTTGAGATTCATGATCAGGCCGATATCGGTCTGGTAGAATTTCGGATCGATCCGGTGCCGCAGGAACTTGTCCCACTTGAACGCGATCAGGCCGATCGATGTCCAGGCGGACGCATTGACGATACCTTTTTCCAGCGCCGAATAGACGGCGGTGGACGGCATGTTATGGGTGGTCGCCCCCAGCGCCCTGAAAAAAGCGCCGTAAATCGGGTTGTCCCGCATTTTGACGCCGGCAAAATCCGGCAGGCCCATCTTGTTGAAGCTCGGCGCGTCCTTCATGTAGATGTGGAAACCCGGTCCGGAATCGATCCAGCCGAGATATTTTACCTTGAAGTGTTTCTGATGAAGCTGGTCGATGATCGCCATGCCGCCGTTTTCGCGCACGATCGCCGGCGAAGAGGGCGACGTCGAAATCGCTTCGTTTTCCGGAATTGCCGCCGCGTAGAACGCCGCGGGCGTACAGACCATATCCACCGCGCCCTTGCTGACCGCGCCGGGCTGCTGGAACATTTTCACGGCTTCGTTGCCGCCCTTTACGTCGACACCGACACCGGCCGCGTTTATCGCCGCCACCATTGCCTTGCAGCTTTTGGTATAGACCAGAAAATCCGGGAAAGGATGAACGAGCGAAAGCTTCGACTGTGCTGACGGAACTGCGGAAAACATGGTCATCGCTGCCGCGAAAGCCGCCAGGAGGGAGAATTGTAGTCGCATAATCTTGCCCCTGTAATGTTTCTATTGACCGAATAGTGCCATATTTCCGCGACCGGCACACCTGCAACAATTTGCCGACCGTCAATTCAGCGTTGAGGCGCGGCACCCGGAGCATATTCCGCTTACGCGGACTCGCGCCGGCCCGCTCCGGCTCTAGGCCACCCGGTGGCGGATGATGCCGTCGACCAGATAGTCCCGCGCGGCTTCGACCGAGCGGCGGCGCAATTCCACCAGCGCCTGCGGGCTTACGCCGCCGACATGGGGCGTCAGGACGACCCGGCCCCGCGCCCAGTCCGCCCGGGTGCGGACTCCCGTCGCCAGGATATCGGTTGCCGCAAGGGGCTCGTCCCGAAATACGTCCAGCCCGACACCGCCGAGCCGGCCGGCCTGCAACGCGTCGACCACCGCCGCGGTATTCACCAGCCCGCCCCGCGCGGTGTTGACCAGCAAGGCATCCGGCTTCATGGCGGCAAGCCGGTCCGCGTCGATCAGATCGACCGTATCCGGCGTCAGCGGAAGATGGAGGGATACGATATCCGCCCAGGCGAGCCCGTCATCCAGCACATCGAACCGGCGATAAGGCGGCACCTCCGCGGCGGCGGCTGATCCACGGGTAAAAACGCCGATATTCATGCCCGGCGCCGCCGCCCGCGCCGCGAATGCCCGCCCGGTCTGTCCGAACCCGACGACAAGACAGTTCAGTCCGGCGGCCCGGCGCATGGTTCCCGGCAGTGGCAGGCGATCGAAGGCCTCGTCGCCGAGATAGGCAAGACGGTCCTGGTAATCCGCGAGGCCGCGCAGCAGAGACAGCACAAGCGCCAGGGCATGATCCGCGACTTCACCTGTTCCGTAGTCCGGAATATTGCACACCGGTATACCTTTTTCCGCCCAGACCGGAAGATCGATATTGTCGACCCCGACGCCGACCCGGACCAGAATTCGGGCATTTACCGCCCGTTCCACGATCGCGGCGCCATAGGGCATCAGGTGATGCGCGACGAGGGCATCCGCCCCGGCCCAGTCTTCCGCCGAAAGATCGTCCGAACCGGTTGCACGGCGTATTGCCACGGAACAGGGCGCCGCCGCATTATGTTCGATGGCGTGATCGTCGTCGAAAATCGTATCGGGAATCAGAATATTCACGGCGTCCCGGCTTTGACAGTCCCCGCATCCGGAGACCGGAGATCGAATGTGCAACAGGCCGCGCCCATCGCGGCGCAGGCGGTTTCGCGCGCCACTCTGTCATCGCCGAATACCAGCCCGCCGATCGCTTCCAGCATGCCGCGGATCGGCGCACAGACGGGAAAATCGCTCGCGCCGTACCCGGCGGCAAACGGGCTGTTCTCGACCGTCAGGGCCAGTGAATCGCCGCCATTGCGCGCGAGGCCCCAGACTCCCCAGCCCAGCTGCGGCGCGGTCCGGGAGATCGTTTCAAGCAGGGCATCCGCCTGATCGGCGCCCGGCGCCCGGTAACTTTCGGCGGACCCGCGCCCGTGATGGGCTATCGACCGGGCGAAAGCCTCGAAGGCCGCCGGACGGTCGGCTTCGGGCAGGAAGCGGAATATCCCCATAAGGCTGTCGGGCCGGATGAGCAGATAGGGAATATCGCGGTCGTGGATTTCGCCGCGGGACGGGTCCCATTCAAGCCGGCCGCGAAACGTGTCGCTCATGCTTTCGCCCCCTGCCCGCCCAATTCCGCGCGCCCGGCGGCATGCATCGCAGCGCGCCAGCCGAAGACGACCGCCGGGCCGAGGGTCGTGCCGGGCCCCGGATAGGCGCCGGCCATGACCGACCCCATATCGTTGCCGCAGGCATAGAGACCGGGAATCGGCGCGCCGCCCGCCCGAAGCACCTGACCGTCGGGATTGGTCGCAAGCCCGACGCTGCATCCGATTTCCGCAGGCCAGACCGCCATCGCCGCGAACGGGCCGTTTTCGATGGGCGCAAGGCACGGATTGGGCGTCTGTGCCGGATCGCCGTTGAAGCGGTTCAGTTCCAGATCGCCCTTGCCGAAATCCTCGTCGGTGCCGCCAAGCGCAAACCCGTTATGACGGGCAACGCTGTCCTGCAATCCCGCCGCATCCACCCCGATTTTCGCCGCCAGGGCTTGCAGGCTGTCCGCCACCGTCACGTAGCCCGCCGCCACGTGTTGCGACAGGTCCCGGGTTTCCGGATGAATCGCGCCGAGACCGTATTTCGTGACGAACGCCGTCTCGCAGATCAGCCAGGCGGGCAGGGTATTGGCTGTTTCGTGCGACCGGTACATGGCCTCGACGAAATCGTGATAGGACACGGCCTCGTTGACGAACCGGCGCCCCGCCGCGTTCACCGCGATCAGGCCCGGCTTGGCACGGTCCATGGCAAGATGCGGATAGAGCCCCTCCGAGCCGTCTTTCCGTTTTGTGACCGATACCGGGGTCCAGAACCCTGCCCCCTGGTGGCGTTCGGAATCCAGAACCGCGTCGGCGGCTTCCGCCAGGGTCAGCCCGTCGCCGGTATTCGCGGGCGCCGCCATCGAATAGGGCGGCGTGGGATCGGGCATAAAGGCCTCGCGGTATTTCGGATTATGCGCGAAGCCGCCGGTTGCCAGCACCACGCCGCGACGGGCGCGCACCCGACGCGGTCCGTCCCCGGTCTGCAACACCGCGCCGACGACCGCCTCCCCGTCTTTGACGAATTCCCCAATGGGTGCGCCGAACAGGACCGGCACGTTGCGCTTCTTCAGGCTGTAATACAGGCGCGCTACCAGCGCATTGCCCATCACCAGCCGGGTGCCGCGTCGGAAGCGCAGCCGGTCGGCCAGATAGCGCAGGACCAGCCCGGCGGACCGGCGAAATGCGCCGACCGATTTATAGCGCCCGAGGAGGCCGATAATATCGAGCTTGCCGACCATCATCCCGCCCATCAGCATGAATTCGGGAATCGGCGGCCGCACCCGGTCGAAATCGCTGCCCAGCAACCGGCCGTCGAAATTCTGCGGAATGATCGCCCGGCCCGAACTTGCCGCCCCCGGCACGTTGTTGCGGTAATCGGGATGCAGCCCGCAGGGCACGAACTGCACGTCGGTTTTTTCCGTCAGGTAATCGATAACGCCCGGCCCGTCGGCGAGATACGCTTTCCGATGGCCACTCGCATCGTCATCGCCGATCAGCGCGCCGAGATATCTTGCCGCATCTTCCGGCGAATCCGCGAACCCGGCGTCGCGGCTCGGCCGGTTACCGGGAATCCACAGCGTGCCGGCGGAAGTCGCCCCGGTGCCGCCGACCTGTTCCGCTTTTTCGCAGACCACGACATCGAGCCCCTCTATCGCGGCGACCAGGGCCGCCGTCATGCCGCCGGGTCCGGCCCCGGCAACCAGAAGGTCGGTTTCGATATCCCAGGATTCAGTCGCCATCTGTCGGTCTTTCGTCATGGATGCGCCGTCAGGATACGGGAAACCCGCGGCCCGGAACATAGATCGATGAAATACACGCCGGGTTGTGCAGGCAGGTCTTGCGAACCGCCGGTTTGCCGCGCAGTTTACGCGTTCATAGACAGGGGAGAAATATCATGGATCTGGGACTGAACGGAAAACGGGCGCTGGTCATGGGATCGACCCGCGGCATGGGACGCGGCATCGCGGAACGACTTGGAGCCGAAGGGGCGCAGGTCGCCGTCTGCGGACGCAAACGGACCGATGCCGACACCGTCGCCGCCGGGCTGACGGGTGGCAAAGCCTATAGCCTGGACCTCTCCGACACGGAATCGGTCCCAGCACTGATCGACGCGGTGAGCGGCGATTTCGGCGGGCTCGATATCATCGTCTGCAATGGCGGCGGCCCGCCGCCCGGCAATATCGCGGATGTCGCCGCGGACACCTGGGTGACGCAGTTCCAGTCCATGTTCGTCAACCAGCTTTCCATCGTGAACGCATTCCTGCCCGGCATGCGGGAACGGGGCTGGGGGCGTATCCTGGTTGTGTCCAGCTCCGGGATCGTACAACCGATCCCCAATCTCGGCATATCGAACGCCATCCGTGCTTCGCAGGTCGGCTGGGCCAAAACCCTGTCCAGCGAGGTTGCCGCCGAGGGCGTGACGGTCAACACGGTCGCTCCGGGCCGCATTCACACCGACCGGGTCAACCAGATCGACCAGGCGGCCGCCGACAAGCAGGGCAAACCGGTCGCGGAGATCGCGCGTGCTTCGCAGGCGACAATCCCGATGGGCCGCTACGGGTCGGTCGCGGAATTCGCCGATACGGCGGTTTACCTGCTGAGCGAGAATGCCAGTTACATCACGGGCAGCGTCGTGAAGGTCGATGGTGGCATGATCCGCGGCGTATAGCGCCTAATCGGCAAGTTTGCCGGCGACCGGATCGAACGCCGTCGGCCAGCGCGGCGGCGCGGCGAGCGCAGGCGGGGTCTCGCATTCATAGAAATTCCCGCCGCCGGCTTCGCCGGTGAATTCGCCGTCGCGCCAGACGAACTTGCCGCGCAGCAGGGTCATCACCGGCCAGCCGGTGACCTGACGGCCTTCATAGGGCGTGTAATCCATCGCATCGTGCATGATCGACTGGGTGATCGTGACCTGTCTGGTTTCGTCCCAGATCACCAGATCGGCGTCCGCACCGACGGCGATCGTTCCCTTGCGCGGATACAGCCCGTACAGCTTGGCCGCATTGGTCGCCGTCAGCGCCACGAACTCGGTCAGGCTGATCCTGTTTTTCAGCACCCCTTCGGAGAACAATAACGGCATGCGGACTTCGATTCCCGGCACGCCGTTGGCGATCTGCTTGAAATGCGCGTTGGGGCCGGCTTTGAGCTTGCCTTCGGGATCGTCATAGCGATACGGCGCGTGATCGGACGAAAAGACCTCGAATATGCCCTCCGACAGGGCATCCCAGACGATTTCCTGGTTGGCGGCGTCGCGCGGCGGCGGGCTGCACATATGCTTGGCGCCTTCGAGCCCCGGCTTGTCGAGGTCGTCGGCGGTCAGGAACAGGTATTGCGGGCAGGTTTCTGCATAGACTTTCAGCCCCTTGCCCTGCGCCCAGCGAATCTGATCTATCGCTTCGGCGCCCGACACGTGGACGATCAGCACGGGCACGTCAACCAGTTCGGCGAGCGCGATTGTCCGGTGCGTGGCCTCGCGCTCAACCAGCATCGGCCGGGCGACGGCATGGAATTTCGGCGCCGTGAGCCCCGCCGCGATCAGGCGTTCGGCCATCCACATGATCATATCGTTGTTTTCGGCGTGGACCATGACCATTGCGCCGTCGCGGCGGGCAACCGCCAGCACGTCGAGGAATTCCCGGTCGGACAGTTTCAATGCATCGTAGGTCAGGTAGATCTTGAAGCTGGTATAGCCGTCCTTGATCAGCGCGGGCAGTTCCTGGCCCAGAACCTGCGCCGTCGGATCGGATACGATCAGATGAAAGGCGTAATCCACTGCCGCTTTCGGACCGGCAAGGTCGTGATAGTCCTGCACCACCTGGCGCAGCGACTGGCCCTTGTGCTGGCAGGCAAAGGGCATGATCGTCGTCGTGCCGCCGCAGGCCGCAGAGCGCGTGGCGGTGAACCAGTCATCGGCGGTCCAGATACCGGTCGAAGAGACCTGCTCGACGTGGCAGTGGCTGTCGACCCCGCCCGGCGTCACCAGAAGTCCGCCGGCGTCGATTTCCTCGGCGCCGGGGGCGAGCGCCCGCCCGAGCGCCTCTATCTTTCCATCGGTGATGCCGATATCGGCCTCGAACACATCGCTTGCGGTCGCAACCCGTGCGCCGCGAATGACCGTATCGTATGCCGCCATGCCGAAAATTCCCGTTCCAGTTTGCCGAACCGAGCATACGGGGTGTAGCCTGCCATGACCAGATAACCGCCGGATTGCCACCGGATTGCCAGGAGACCGACCGACCATGCAGACGCTCGACGAGACCGCCAAAGGCGTATATGCGATCGCGGCCACACCGTTCACGGAGGACGGCGCGCTCGACCTCGAAAGTACCGACCGCATGATAGAGTTCTACCTCGATTGCGGCGTCGCCGGCCTCACCATCCTCGGCGTGATGGGCGAAGCCCCCAAACTGGCGCCGGAAGAATCCGTCGCGTTCACGAAGCGGGTACTGGCGGCGGTCGGCGGCAAGGTGCCGGTTGTCGTCGGCGTCTCCTCGCCGGCGTTCGATCCGATGTCGGCGCTTACAAAACAGGTGATGGATCTCGGCGCGGCGGGCGTCATGGTCGCACCCGCGGGCGGGCTGAACACGGACGAGAAGATCGAGAACTATTTTCATGCCGTGTGCCGCGTGCTCAACGGGGTGCCGATCGTGTTGCAGGACTATCCGCCGAGCACCGGCGTGTGGTTCTCGACCCCGCTGCTGACGAAACTGTTCGCCGACCTGTCGGCGCTGAAGGTGCTGAAACACGAGGACTGGCCGGGCCTGCGCAAGATCACCCAGTTCCGCACCGCCGAAGCGGCCGGCGCCCACCGCCGGATCAGCGTTCTCGTCGGCAATGGCGGCGTGTTCCTGCCGCAGGAACTGGCGCGCGGCGCAGACGGCGCCATGACCGGCTTTGCGTTCCCGGAAATGCTGGTGCAGGTCTGTGAAAAACACTTCGCCGGCGATACCGACGGCGCCGAAGATCTTTTCGATGCCTACCTGCCGCTGATCCGCTACGAACAGCAGATCGGCATCGGCCTTGCCATCCGCAAGGAAACCCTGCGCCGGCGCGGCGTGATCGCAACCGCCGTCACCCGCGCGCCGGGCCCGGCCCTGGACGGGCACGACCAAGACGAACTGACCGCCCTGCTCGCACGCCTCGACCGGGCGCTTGCGTCCCAGGGCGCGGACACGGCATTCTACGCCCCCGTCAACACAGCCGCCTGAGCCGATCATGCCCCCGAAGAAAAACCCGCTGAAGCTGAACGCCCTTCAGCTCAAGACGCTGACGATTCTGCAGCATCTTTCCAGATTTCCGGAAAGCGCCACCCGGGACGACAAATCCGGCGAAGTCCTGATCAGCAATCTGCCGCGCCCGCACGGCAACCATTTCCACTGCGGCGACGCCGTGGTGATGAGCAAGGATGCATCCGGCCTGCAGAACGAAAGCGTATGGAAGGCCCTGGAACGCAAAGGCCTTGTCCGCTCCATGTTTCCGATGGCGGTCGCGCTGTCGGCGGACGGCCAGGCCTACGAGACCGGCCTTGCCGGGAGTATCCTGCACCGCAGCGATCACTAACACTTTTTCTGGAATTCGGCGCCGGTCCGGTCGGTCCCCGGTCGCCGGCAACCCGGAAGCCCCGCCATGAACGATGCCAACGATATTATCCTGTTCGACCTTATAGCCGGCGCCGTGATCGTGAGCGCCATCATGGTCCGGTCATGGCTCGTAAAATTCGGCCTGCCGTCGATGGTCGGCTTTCTTGTTCTCGGGTTCTGCCTGAAGCTCGCGGACGACCGCTGGGCGTTCCTGTCGCCGAACGGAACCGTGGTCATCGAATTTCTGGCGAGCATCGGCGTCTTCGCATTGCTGTTCCGGGTCGGCCTGGAAAGCAATCTGCACGGGCTGATGCGCAAGCTGCCGCAGGCGATGCCGATATGGATCGGGAATGTCGTTCTCAGCGGTATCCCGGCCTATCTGGTGTCTTTCTACCTTCTCGATATAGCGCTGATCCCGTCCCTGTTCATCGCCGTTGCCCTGACCGCGACAAGCGTGGCCGTGTCGGCGGAAGTCTGGCGCGAAGCGAATGCCCTCGATTCCCGCAACGGCGAGACATTTGTCGACGTGGCGGAACTGGACGACCTGTCGGGCGTCGCCCTGATGGCCCTTCTGATCGCGGTCGCGCCCGCGCTCCGCGCCGGCGACAACGACGCCACCCTGGCCGCCGTCACCGCGGCCCTGGGCATAATCACGCTCAAGGCCGCCGGTTTTGTGGGACTTTTCGTTCTGATCGCACGCTATGGACAGCGATGGATATCCAGCCTCCTGAAGAAAACCCGTCCGCCCGATTCGATCCTCTTCATCATCGGAACCGGGCTCGTCATATCGGCGCTGGCATCCCTGTTCGGATTTTCGATGGCGATCGGCGGATTCTTTGCCGGCATCGTGTTCAGCCGGGACCCGGAGGCGGTCAAGCTGGAATCCTCCTTCCTGCCGTTTCATGCGCTTTTTGCGCCGTTCTTTTTCATCGCGATCGGCCTTCGGGTCGACCCCGGCTCGCTGATGTCCGCTTTCGGACTTGGCGGGGCGCTGCTGGTCGTCGCCATACTGGGAAAGGTGGTCGGCGCCGGCGGACCGGCTCTGATGACGACCGGCTCGGCCGGCGCCCTGCTGATCGGCGTCAGCATGGTGCCGCGGGCGGAAATCGCGATGGTCATCGCGCAGCAGGGGCACGACATGGGCGAATGGGCCATGCCGGCGGCGGTATATTCCGCTCTCGCCCTGATCTCGATCGTTACCTGTATTTTCAGCCCGATCTTCGTGCGCTGGATTATCCGGAAACACCCGCAATCGCTCGGCTGACCGGATGACGATCCGCGGAAGTTCCTGAACTGTCTCCGGAGAATCAGTCGCGGTCGGGCAGGAACTCCCAGCGCTGGTTTTTCGCCCCCGAACAGGGCTTGAGCGCGAGTTTCTGACCGGCGGAGTATCCCCTGCCCGACAACGCTGCGGTCTCGGTGAGACATCGCCCCGCAGCAGAGACAAAACGACCGTCGGAATCCCACGTCCATTTTTGCGCGCGGTCGCCGGAGCAGGTTTGCAGGGCAACGTCACCCGTCCCGCCCGCCGGGGCGCCGACGCAGAGCCCGCTTCCGGCCGCCCATTTGATAGGCTGGGGCGCTCCGGCGTCGCGTTTCCAGTTATTGACCCAGAAATGGTTGAGACTGTTCAGACACCCGCCCCTTGTCTTCATCCAGGTCACCACTTCGGTTCCCGGCGCGGGCTTGCCGCCCGGCGCCTGCAGGCACCTGCCGCTGGCGTTGACGATCTTGATCCGGCTGCCCAGGCGTTTCTTGACCACGACAGGCGTGCCGACCTTCGCGTATCGCCGTACGAATACGTCATAGGTGCCGGTAGAAATTTCCTTGTGGCCGTAGCCGTAATTGCAGCGGTTGCCGATCAGCTTTCCGGGATGGGTGCTGCCGTTCCGGTAGCCCCGGCAGACATGCAGCAGCCGTCCGCGCTCGTATCCGCCGACCACGTTGTCCTTGCCGGCATAGCCGGTCGTCCGTTTCCAGTGGACCAGCGGATGGTATCCTTTCAGCACCCAGAAATCCCGGGCGGCGAATTCGCGCCCGCCATAGCCGTAATTGCACTTGCCTGCGACGACCTTGCCGGGATGAATGCCGAGCACGGTATCGCCGTTGAAATGCTCGGCCATGCAGACATTGCGTTTCACGCGCCCTTCCCACCCGGCGGCAACCGCGTCGTCCGGGATTCCGTATCCGGGTCCGGCCCAGTCCCAGCTCATCCTGCCGTCGCTCAGCTTCGCGATATTGGTTCTGCCCCGCAGGTCCGACGGCTGCGGGCCGACCGTTCCATCGTAATTGACGCCATGGCTGCGGCACGGACCGAACCAGCATGAATTGCAGCTATCCGCCGCCCTGCCGATGTTGAGAACGCCGCCGTTATAGGCCGATACCGCATCGCAACGCAGGTTGGCCGGATCGATCTTGTCGCCGATATCGGCGAGAACCTGGTTGATCTTCTTCTGTGCCTTCTGGATGTTCCGGCTGGCGCTCTTGTATTTTTTCGCCTTGTTGAGCTTCCGGTGCACCTTCTCCAGTTTTTTGAGCTGGGTTGCGAATTTCTTCGCCTTCAGGGCGATTTTCGCCACCTTCACCCCGGTGCTGACTACCTTGAACGCCTGGCCGCCGGGCAACACGGTGGTCACCACATCGACGCCCATCTCGACCTTTTCCCAGACCCGTTCCCGGGTGATGGAATCCAGACCGTCCCGGTGGTTGCCGGTATAGACGACGAACAGGGACTGGTCGTAGCGCTTGCCGCCGCATTCGCGCCAGTTACAGCAATCGCTGCCGCCGGGTTTGACCACCGCCTTGTAGCTGCTTTCGCTGATCGGCAGTTGCAGCACCGAAACCGGCGACTGCGCCTTGTTATAGACACAGAATGCCTGGGCCTCGTTTCCGCCCGCCGCGAAAGACACGACGAAAGCAAAGACCACAGCCAGAATTCGAATAGAAACCGGTATTCCCATAGCCACCCCTTTTCCGCACATGGAAGGACGCGATGCCCCCGATACGCAGAGCCATACCCATTGAGAGACCGCAGCATAGCAATGCAACCTGAACGACACATGAACGGAAACACCCGACCGTAGGGAACCCCGAAAACCTCGGCGCTGAAAGCACGCATCAGGAAAATGGCAACAGCCCGGGCAAAACAAAGGCTCAGCGATCTCTCGCCAAGCCTTTGAAATGTTTGGTGGGCGATGACAGGCTCGAACTGTCGACCCGCTGATTAAGAGTCAGCTGCTCTACCAACTGAGCTAATCGCCCGCAAGCGGCGAGACTGATACCAGAGCGTTTGGGGCTTGTCGATAGGCCAGCGCCGGTATTGGCTCCGCCTTTCCGGTCAGGTTTCGCCGGCCCCGTGGCGCGAGATCGTCACATCCCGGTGAATATAGACGCAGATCAGGAAACCGATGCCGACCATCAGTGTCAGCATGGCGGTGCCGCCGTAGGAAATCAGCGGCAGCGGCACGCCGACGACAGGGATAAGCCCCATCACCATCGCGATATTGATGAACACGTAGAGGAACAGCATGCTGGTGATCCCCATGGCCAGCAGACGCCCGAAATGGGTGCGCGAGCGCAGACTGATCGCGAATCCGTAAATCATGATCAGCATGTAGAGCCCGAGCAGCACCAGACCGCCGACCATGCCGAATTCCTCGGCCAGCATGGTGAAAATGAAATCGGTCTGTTTTTCGGGCAGAAAGTTCAGATGGCTCTGCGAACCCTGGATGTACCCCTTGCCGAACAACCCGCCGGAGCCAAGGGCGATCTTGGACTGCAGGATATGATACCCGGCGCCGAGCGGGTCGCTTTCCGGGTCCATGAAGGTCAGAACGCGCTTTTGCTGATACGGGCGCAGCGTGCTCCACACGATGGGAACGGCCGCAGCGGCAGCGGCCGCCACGACGCCGAATTTCCAGAGCCGCACGCCGGCGACGAAGAAAACCGCGCCGCCGGTCATGATCAGGAACAGTGCCGTCCCGAGATCGGGCTGTTTGAGGACCAGCGCCGACGGCGCGCCAATCATCAGGATCGGCGCGATCAAATAGGGAATCCGCCTGACGTCTTCGGCGGACACGCCGTGAAAATACCGGGCAAGCGCCAGCGCAATCCCGACCTTCATCAGTTCCGACGGCTGCAGCTTGATGACGCCGAGATTGATCCAGCGCTGGGCGCCCATACCGATCGAACCGAAGACTTCCACCGCCACCAGCATGATCAGCAAAACGCCGTATATCAGATAGGCGTGGCGCCACCAGAACCGGATATCGATCAGCGCGATGGTGATCAGGATGACGAGGCCGATGCCGTAACGGGCGATCTGGCGGGTCGCCCACGGATTCCACGACCCGTTCGCCGCGGAATACAGCATCGCGACGCCGATTGCCGCCGTCGCCGTCACCAGCAGGACAAGACCCCAGTTTATCTGGAGCGCCTTGCGGCCGAGGCTGAGACGCTGTTTGGGGGCGAACCCGCGCATCGACACGGTCAGATTTCCTCGCTGTTGACGGATGCCGCCTCGGTATGGGGGGCTTCCTCGCGGTTGGCCGGATCGCGTTTCTGGGTGGCCAGCAGCAGGTCCCGGGCGATGGGAGCGGCGACTTTCGATCCGCCGCCGCCATGTTCGACCACGACCGATACCGCGTAACGCGGGTTGTCCGACGGGGCGTATCCGACGAAAAGGGCATGGTCGCGTTCCCGCCACGGTCGCTCATGGTTCTTCAGGACGCGGCTGTCGCGTTCCGCCTTGCTGATCCGGCGCACCTGGGCGGTGCCTGTTTTGCCGGACATCTCCATGCCTTCTTCGGTGATCCGGGCGCGATAGGCAGTGCCGCGCAGTTCGTTGGTCACCCGGTTCATGCCTTCGCGGACGATATCCAGAGATCTTTTTGAAATACCGAGCGGCTCGAAACCGGTTTTTGCGCCCCGTTTATCCGCATCGCCGGCAGGCCGCACCAGTCTCGGCACGACGGCCTCCACTCCGTTGGCGAGCCGCGCGGTCATCACGGCGAGTTGCAGCGGGGTCGCAAGGATAAACCCCTGCCCGATTCCCGAAATCAGGGTTTCGCCCTGCTGCCATGCCGTGCCGATCAGCGCCTTCTTCCAGGCGCGGGTAGGGATTACCCCGCCCTTCTCCGACGGCAGTTCGACACCCGTCTTGGTGCCGAAGCCCAGTTTGTTCGCCATCTGCGCGATCCGGTCGATGCCGATGCGCTTGGCGATATCGTAGAAATACACGTCGCAGGAATTTTTATGCGCATCCGTCATATCCTGCCAGCCATGCCCGTGTTTCTTCCAGCAATGGAATCTGGAATTGCCGAGCTGGGTAAAACCGCGGCAGAACACGCGGTGATCGGGACCGACAATCTTGGCTTCGAGCGCAGCCAGAGCGACGACCATTTTGAAGGTCGAACCCGGCGCGTATTGTCCCGATATCGCCTTGTTGATAAGCGGCGTTTGCGGATCGGTGACGAGCCGCCGCCACGTCCTGGTCGACAGGCCGGTAACGAATTCGTTGGGATCGTAACCGGGCACCGAGGACAGCGCCAGGATGTCGCCGTTGCGGATATCCATGACCACGGCCGCGGCGCTTTTCTCTTCGCGCAACCGGTCCGCCGCCATTTTCTGGAGGTCGCGGTCGATGGTCAGACGGATGTCATCCCCGGGCTGTCCTTCCTGGCGCGACAATTCCCGGATCACGCGGCCGACCGCATTCACCTCGACCTGGCTGTTGCCGGCCTTCCCGCGGAGATTGAGGTCGAAAATCCGTTCGACGCCGTTCTTGCCGATCTTGAAGCCCGGCAGTTCCAGCAGCGGATCCCCGGTTACTTCCTTTTCGGACACCGCCGCAACATATCCGAGCACATGGGCGAAATCCTCTGCAAACGGATACCGGCGGCTCTGGCCGACTTCGATGGACAGGCCGGGCAGATCCGGCGCGTTGACCTCGATCCGCGATACGTCGCGCCAGTTCAGGTTTTCCCGGACAGTTACCGGCACGAAACCGCGCCGCCGCCGGACTTCGCGCAGGATGCGCTGGCGCTCGTAGTCTTCAAGCGAGATGATCCCGGACAACGTATCGAGCATCGTGTCGATATCGCGCACCTGCTCCGCCACCAGCGTCACGCGGTAGTTTTCCTTGTTGATAGCCAGCGGCCGGCCGTATCGGTCGACAATGCGGCCACGCGGCGGCGGCAAAAGACGGAGATTGATCCGGTTCTCGTCGGCGAGGGTCTTGTACTTGTCGGATTCGATGACCTGCAACTGATACATCCGCCCGGCCAGGACGCTGAGCAGGATCACCTTCCCGCCGCCGAGGACGGCGACCCGGCGGGAAAACGATTTGTAGCGGCCCGGGTCCTTATTCATCGAGCGGCCGGACGATCGCGTGCTGCGCCCGGGCCAGGAACCACGCCATAAAGGGGAACACCCCGACGGTCAGCGCCGCCTGGAACAGGACCGGAACCGGGCTTACGATCGTCGTATTCAGGCCGCAGACGATAACCCATGAAACCAGGCTCGCCGCCAGCGCCACGAGCGAAAAACACCACCAGATAACGGCAAACGACTTGCCCTGGAAGAACGTCCGTTGCGAAACGATTGCCCAGTTCGCCAGCAACAGGATCAGCGCATGAAGACCGATGGGAGACCCGACCAGAATATCCTGCCACAGCCCGAGCACGAATGCGGCGATCGCGGGGAAAAGATCGGGACGGTAAATCGCCCAGTAAAAGACCGTCATCAGGCCGACATCGACGGCGACCTGGCCGTAGCCGGGGATATAGACCGGCAGGGCCGAAAGCATGACCAAGAAAACGCTCGAAAAAAAGGGCGCCAGCTGCCTAGCGGACCGGTCCAGGCGCTGAACGGCTGCCGTGATCATCTTTGCCGGGATGGGCTGGCGGAAGACGGTACAATTTGCCCCGCTACTTCGCCAGGAAACTCCGTGATAATCCGCACATATTCCAGCCGATAGAAATCGGCGAACGGCTGCACCCGGATGACTCCGTCCGCAACGCTCGAAATCTGTCCCACCGGCAATCCGGCGGGGAATACCCCGCCATGTCCGGATGTCACGATCCGGTCACCCACTTCGAAACGCGCATTCGGCGGCAGGAACGACAGCTTGGGTGACGGGCTGTTATCGCCTGCGAGAATGGCGCGCACGCGGTTTTTCTCCGTGACGACGGGAATGCGCGAGTTCAGATCCGAAACCAGCAGCACGCGACCCGACCGGCGCCCCGCTTCCGCAACGCGTCCGATCAGCCCGTCCCCGTTCACGACCGCATCGCCTTTTTCGATCCCTTCGGCAGTCCCGGCATTGATCAGCACGGACCGGACAAATACGCCGCCGGAATCGCCGATGACGCGGGCTGCGGCAAACGACGCCCCCCGTTCCGGCACGAATCTGAGCATCTTGCGGAATGTCGAATTTTCCGCCGCCAGGGCCAGCGCGGCGCTCTGCCATTCCAGAAGCCGCGCATTCTGTTCGCGCAGCTGGGCGTTTTCTTCATATACGCTGAAGAACCGGTTTACCCGGTCCGCGCCTTCGGAGACGGTGGCGATCGGGCGCGACAGAGCGTCCATCACGGGTGCAACGACATCGACAACGCTCGACCGGGCCCGCTCCATCATGAGCGTGTCGGCTTTTCCGAGCAGCATGATGGCAAACGCAGCGACGATGAGAAACAACAGCGCAAAGCGGTTCAACAGCGCCCTTACGGGCACTGCAACCTTCGCGAAAGACTCTGCGCGGTGCTTCACTCCAATTCCTCTAGAAACTGCCTACCAAGATCGGCCAGATACCGTTAACAAATAGTTAATTCACCCCGTCCACATCAATACATTGTTGTCAAAACATTGCGCAGCGTCTTCATTTCCTCGAGACAACGCCCGGTGCCCAGTGCCACGCAGGACAGCGGTTCTTCCGCCAGCGTTACCGGCAGGCCGGTTGCATGGCGAAGAACGAGATCGATATTGCCGAGCAAAGCGCCCCCACCGGTCAGCACGATACCCTTGTCGACGATATCCGCGGCCAGTTCCGGCGCCGTGTGTTCGAGCGCGACCTTCACCGCCTCGATAATCGCGCTGACCGGCTCGGCCAGGCTTTCGGCGATCTGGCGTTCGCTGATGACGAGTTCCTTCGGCACACCGTTCATGAGATCGCGGCCCTTGATTTCCATCACGCCGCCATCTCCGTCCGGCGGCACGCAGGCGGAACCGATTTCCTTCTTGATCCGCTCGGCGCTGCCTTCGCCGACGAGCAGGTTATGATTGCGGCGGATATAGGCGATAATCGCCTCGTCCATCTTGTCGCCGCCGACGCGGACCGACCGCGAATACACGATGCCGCCAAGCGACAGGACCGCGACTTCAGTCGTGCCGCCGCCGATATCGACCACCATCGACCCTGTCGGTTCGGTAACGGGGAGACCGGCACCGATTGCCGCGGCCATCGGTTCCTCGATCAGGAACACCCGCCGCGCGCCCGCGCTTTCGGCCGATTCCTGAATGGCGCGGCGTTCGACGGCGGTCGAGCCTGACGGAACGCACACGATCACCTGCGGACTGGCGAAGCTCCGGCGGTTATGCACCTTGCGAATGAAGTGCTTGATCATTTCCTCGGCGATTTCGAAATCGGCGATCACGCCGTCGCGCAGAGGCCGGATGGCTTCGATATTTCCCGGCGTACGGCCGAGCATCATCTTCGCCTCGTCGCCGACAGCGAGAACCTGTTTACGGCCTTTCACGTTCGCAATAGCAACCACGGACGGCTCGTTGAGCACGATCCCGCGGCCCTTGACGTATACAAGGGTATTCGCGGTGCCCAGATCGATCGCCATGTCGGCAGACAAAACACCAAGTAGTTTAGAGAACATGAAACCTCACATCATTCATCGTTCAAGCGATTAACAGGGCGCCGAAGCCGGTTCTCCCGGCCCGGCGCCCTATCCTGTCTCAGGCGCTCATGGCACTGGGGGCGGTCTTTTCCCGCTTTACCAGCAATTTGTTGAGCGCGTTCATATATGCCCGGGCAGACGCCACCAGCGTATCGGTGTCGGCGCCCTGACCGTTCACGGTCTTGCCGCCTTCCTCAAGCCGCACGGTGACTTCGGCCTGCGCATCCGTCCCTTCGGTCACCGCATGCACCTGATAGAGCTGCAGGCGCGCGGTATAACCGGTCAGTTCCTTGATCGCATTGAAGGTCGCATCGACGGGACCGTCGCCGGTCGATTTGGTTTTCTTCGTCTCGCCATCGACTTCAAGGGTAAGCTCGGCGGTTTGCGGGCCTTCGGAGCCGCAGACCACCTGCAGCGCGACAAACCGGATCCGGTCGTTGCCGCGTACGATCTCGTCATCGACGAGGGCGACGATATCCTCGGCAAAAATTTCGCGCTTCTTGTCTGCGAGCGACTTGAACCGGCGAAACGCATCCTGAAAAGCGTTGTCGCCCAGCTCGTAGCCCAGTTCGCGGAGCTTTTCCTTGAACGCCGCCCGTCCCGACAATTTGCCCATCACCAGCTTGGATTCGTTCAGGCCGACCGATTCAGGCGTCATGATCTCGTAGGTGCTGGCGTTCTTGAGCATGCCATCCTGATGAATGCCGGATTCGTGCGCAAAGGCGTTCGCCCCGACGATCGCCTTGTTCGGCTGGACTGTGAAACCGGTAATCGTGGACACCAGACGCGACGCCTTGGTGATCAGTTCGGTCTTTACGTTGGTCGTAAAGGGCATCACGTCCTGACGCGTGCGCAGCGCCATCACGATTTCTTCGAGCGCAGCGTTGCCTGCCCGTTCGCCAAGTCCGTTGATGGTGCATTCGATCTGACGCGCACCGCCTTCGACACCGGCCAGCGAATTCGCGACCGCGAGGCCGAGGTCGTTATGGCAATGGGTCGAAAAGACTGCCTTGTCGCTGTTCGGCACGCGCTCGATCAGCATACGGATCAGCCCGCCGAATTCGCTCGGGATCGAATAGCCGACCGTATCCGGTACATTGATGCAGGTCGCACCCGCCTTGATCGCCGCTTCGACGCAGCGGCACAGGAAGTCATGGTCGGACCGTGTGCCGTCTTCCGGCGACCAGTCGACCTCGTCGGTGAAGTTGCGCGCATAGGTGACGCTGGCGACGATCTGCTGATAGACCTCTTCCGGCTCCATCTGCAGCTTGTACTTCATGTGCAACGGGCTGGTTGCGATGAAGGTATGAATGCGGGCCTGCTTCGCGGGCGCCAATGCCTTCGCCGCACTTTCGATATCCTGGCGTCCGGAACGGGCAAGCCCGCAGACCACAGCGTTTTTCGTCTGCTTGGCAATCTCGTTGACCGCATTCCAATCGCCATTGGACGCGATCGGGAAGCCGGCCTCGATCACGTCCACGCCCATCTCGTCGAGCATCTCGGCGATGCGCAGCTTTTCCTCGAGATTCATGGAGGCGCCGGGCGACTGTTCGCCATCGCGCAGGGTGGTGTCGAAAATTATGATTTTTTCGGAATCGGTGTTGACGCTCATTGGTGAGTTCCTCGTGTCTCTTCGTTTATGACTCAGGCGTTAGACAAATATCCCCTGAACAGTCATGCGCACCGCACAATCGTGTTCAGAGGCACCTAAGTCGGAGAGCCCCATCACCAACGGAAAGCAGCAGCGTGAGCGTATTTTCAGCACGTGCGAAAGCAGCCGCGCAGATTGTCTCTGCAGGCCCTTTTGCCAGTATGTCGCTGCGTTTCGCCGTTACCATCTCTATCGCTCAAAAAAAGCGGTTCCCAACCCAGTTTTCAGCATCCATAACGCCGGATAGCGCCTCTAATGCATGACAACTGTTAACAATCTGGGTTAATGAATTATTACTACGCCGTTTTTATTTGTCAGCGCAATGATTTTATAGAGATTTACAGAAGGTTTTTTGCCCGAATCCAGCCGGATCCGGGCAAAATCGCCTGTGTCAGTTTTTGGACTTGTCGACCAGTGCGCGCTCTTTGATCCACGGCATCATGTCGCGAAGCTTGCCGCCGACCTCTTCAATGGCGTGTTCTTCACCGTGACGGCGCATCGCCTTGAAACTGGGGGCGCCGGCCTTGTTTTCCAGGACCCAGTCGCGGGCGAACTGGCCCGACTGGATTTCCTTCAGGATTTTGCGCATTTCGTTTTTGACGTTCTCGTCGATCAGACGCGGCCCGCGCGTCAGGTCGCCGTATTCCGCCGTGTTGGAGATCGAATAGCGCATATTCGCGATTCCGCCCTCGTAAATCAGATCGACGATCAGTTTTACTTCGTGCAGGCATTCGAAATACGCCATTTCCGGCGCATAACCGGCTTCGACGAGCGTCTCAAAACCCGCCGTGATCAGCGAGGTCAGCCCGCCGCACAGAACGGCCTGTTCGCCGAACAGGTCGGTTTCGCATTCCTCGCGGAACGTCGTCTCGATCACGCCGGAGCGGCCGCCGCCGATTGCCGATGCATAGGAGAGACCGATTTCCATGGCATTCCCGGATGCATCCTGAGCAACCGCGATCAGGCAGGGAACGCCGCCGCCGCCGACGAATTCGCCGCGGACGGTATGGCCCGGGCCTTTCGGCGCCACCATGAAAACGTCCAGATCGGGCCGCGGCTCGATAAGCTGGAAATGCACGGCAAGTCCGTGGGCGAATGCCAGCGCCGAACCCTTTTTCAGGTTGTCGCGCAGCTCGGACAGGTAAAGATCGGCCTGCAATTCGTCGGGCGTAAGGATCATCGTTACGTCCGCCCAGGCAGCTGCCGCCGCCGGGGTCATCACCTTGAGGCCGGCGTTTTCCGCCTTGGCCACGCTGGACGATCCTTCGCGCAGCCCGACCACAACTTCCTTTACGCCGGAATCGTTCAGATTGTTCGCATGTGCGTGACCCTGACTGCCATAGCCAATAATCGCGACTTTCTTGTCCTTGATAAGATTAATATCCGCATCCCGGTCGTAATAAACTCGCATCGCTCTACCTTTCCGTAAAAGCCAGATTTTCTGATCTGCTGTGGCGCGCTTTCTAAAGCGCGGATTTGCCCCGTGCAATAGCAACGACGCCCGTTCTCGAAACATCGACCAGACCCAGCGGTCCCATCAGGTCGATAAATGCATTCAATTTCTCGCTCGCGCCGGAGATTTCGAACACGAAAGACTCGTTCGTGCTGTCGATGGCGCGGGCGCGAAAGATATCGGCGATCCGCAACGCTTCGACCCGCTTGTCGCCCTTTCCGGCGACCTTGACCAGCGCTAGTTCGCGCTCGACGCTGACGCCGTCGGTCGTCAGGTCGATGACCCGATGCACCGGCACCAGCCGCGCCAGCTGCGCCTTGATCTGGGCGATGATCATCGGGGTACCTGTCGTGACGATCGTGATACGGCTGATCGCATCCGCCGTATCCGTTTCGGCCACGGTGAGACTTTCGATATTGTACCCGCGGCCCGAAAACAGGCCGATGACACGTGCCAGCACGCCGGCCTCGTTATCTACCAGCACCGCAATCGTGTGCCGCTCTATCGTCGTTTCTACGACCAACATACCGCTCCGTATTCCTGAGGTTTCGTAATTTCGCCGCGCCTGCCGTCGCCCGTCTTCCCGCTGCGACAGATCAGACCAGCACCATGCCTTCTTCGGATACCGGCCGCTTGGCCTCGTCGTCGGGACCGAGCAGCATTTCGTTATGCGCCGCCCCCGACGGGATCATGGGGAAACAGTTTTCCTTCTGATCGACCCAGATATCGGCCAGCACGGGGCGGTCGATCGTGATCATTTCCTGGATCACATCGTCCAGTTCGTCCTCGGTTTCGGCCCGCAGGCCGACCCATTGGCAGGCCTCGGCAAGTTTCACCAGGTCCGGCAGCGCATCGGTATAGCTTTCCGAATACCGCCCGCCATGGAGCAGTTCCTGCCACTGGCGGATCATCCCCATGTACTGGTTGTTGGTAATGAACACCTTCACCGGCGCGCGATACTGCACGGCCGTCGACATTTCCTGCATGTTCATCATGAACGACGCTTCGCCCGAGATATCGATCACGAGGGATTCGGGATGCGCCACCTGTACCCCTATGGCGGCGGGCAATCCGTAGCCCATCGTTCCCAGCCCGCCCGACGTCATCCAGCGGTTCGGTTCGTCGAACTTGTAGTACTGCGCCGCCCACATCTGGTGCTGACCGACCTCGGTCGTGATGTAACAGTCGCGGTCCTTGGTCGATTCATACAGCCGTTCGATCGCGTATTGAGGTTTGATGATTTTGCCCGACTGCTTGTAGTCTAGGCATTTGCGGTCGCGCCATTTATTAATCTGTTTCCACCAGTCCTTCATCGCCTTCTGGTTGGTTTTCAGATCCTTGGCCTTCCACGCGCGCAGCATCTGGTCGAGAACCGTTCCGACATCGCCCACGATCGGCAGGTCCACCATCACCGTCTTGTTCATCGAGGATGGATCGATATCGATGTGGATTTTTTTGGCGTTCGGGGCAAAGGCGTCCAGCCGGCCGGTCACCCGGTCGTCGAACCGCGCCCCGACAGCAACGATCAGGTCTGCATCGTGCATTGCCAGATTGGCCTCATAGGTGCCGTGCATCCCGAGCATGCCCAGAAACTGCTTGTCGCTGCCCGGATAGGCCCCAAGCCCCATAAGCGTGAGCGTAACCGGCGCGCCGGTCAGCTTGATAAAACGATCAAGCTGCTTCGACGCCTTCGCGCCGGAATTGATCACCCCGCCACCGCAATAGAATACCGGTTTTTTTGCCGCAGCGATCATGGCGACCGCTTTCTCGATTTCGTTCTTTTCCGCTTTCAGACGGGGCTGATAGGTCCTGTGTTCGACCTTCGTGTGATTTTCATACGCCCCGAGCGCCATCAGAATATCTTTAGGCAGATCGATGACGACCGGGCCGGGCCGGCCGCTGCGCGCCACGTAGAACGCTTCATGCACGACCCGCGACAGGTCCTTGATGTCCTTCACAAGATAATTGTGCTTCGTGCACGGGCGGGTAATGCCAGTAGTGTCCGCTTCCTGAAACGCATCATTGCCGATCAGATGGGTCGGCACCTGCCCGGTGAGACAGACCACCGGAATACTGTCCATCAGCGCATCGGTCAGCCCTGTCACCGCGTTGGTTGCCCCCGGACCCGACGTCACCAGCACGACGCCGACCTTGCCGGTAGACCGGGCGTATCCTTCGGCCATGTGCACCGCACCGCCTTCCTGGCGGACAAGCACATGGCGTAGCTGGTTCTGCTGAAAGATCGCATCGTAGATCGGCAGCACGGCGCCGCCGGGATATCCGAATATCGTGTCGACGCCTTCGTTCAGAAGCGCCTTGATAATGATTTCCGAGCCCGTGATATTCTGGTCAGCCATGCGAGTTCCCCGTTTACATCCACGGCGGACATCAGGCCGCCGGTTTTCGGCTCCGGGCATCCAATGAACGCAAAACCGGCCCGCCGGGCCGGCTTCGGACGGACACCCGAAACGAATTTCGCACTGCACAATCGGTGCGAGCCGCGGAAACTATAACCGGAATCTCAATCGGTCAACACAAAACTGCTAATTTCTGAAAAGATTTCCGGGATATTAATTTCCGAATATTTCGTATTAATCTTAATTTCTGGAATTATCTGACGCCGGAACCACGTCATCTGTCGTTTTGCGTATCGCCGCGTATCGCGTCGCCCCAGTTCCAGCAGACGTTCTCGGTCAATATCCCCGGCAAGAAAGGCCCGGATCGCCTGTACGCCGACCGCCTTCAGCAGGGGAAAATCATCCGGCGGCGATTTCGACATCAACTGCGCGACTTCTTCCGTCGCCCCGTTATCGAGCATGCGCCCGAAACGGTCGTCTGCGGCTTCGTAGAGCTTTTCGCGGGGTGGCAGCATCACGATCCGGAAAAATCCGAGACCGTCGGGCGCGGCTTCCGCCTCTCCCGACTGCCAGTGTTTCAGGCCCTTGCCGGTATGGATAAAGACCTCCAGCGCCCGCACGATGCGCTGGCTGTCTCCCGGGTTCAGCCCCGCCGCCGTCGCGGGGTCAAGTTCCGTCAGTTCCGCGTGCAGCGCCTCGGGTCCGACATAGCCGAGCCGGGCGTTCAGGCCGTCGCGAATAGGCGCCGGTACGTCCGGCATGGCATGAAGTCCCGCCATCAGCGCTCGCAGATAGAGCCCGGTACCGCCGACGATAACGGGCAATGCCCCCCGATGATGAACCTCTCCGATTGTCTGCAACGCAAGTGTGCGCCACTGGCCGGCGGAGCACCGCTCGCCGACGCCCAGAACGCCGTATAGATGATGCGGCACACGTCCGGCATCTTGCACCCCGGGACGCGCGGTCAGGACAGACAGATCCCGATAGATCTGCATTGAGTCGGCATTGACGATCTCTCCGCCGAATTTTTCAGCGATATCAAGCGCAAGTGCAGATTTGCCGCTTGCCGTAGGGCCGCCAATGACGATGACGGGCTTGCGGTTCAACCCTTTGAAATGTTGAGTGCTACGAAACGCTGCGTACCGCCGGTTTCGATCAGCACCAGGATCGTATTGAGTTTCGCCTTCATCGCCTCCGCCACTTTTTGCTCGACCTGGCCCGGCGATGTAACGATTTCCTGATCGGGACCGATCTTCCGGATTATGGCGCCGACAGGTATGCGCTTTTCCGCTGCAGGCCCGGCCGGGGCAACCTCCGTGATGACGACGCCTTTGGTGTCCTCCGGCAGCGAGAATTTCTCGCGCAGAGCCGGCGTCAGCGACGACAGGGTCATTCCGAGCTCGTCGATCGTGGCGACCGGCGCCTTTTCCTGTGCCTGTTCAGGCGCAGCCGCCGCCGCTGCTTTTGCGTCGTCCTCCGGAAATTCTCCGAGCGTCACCGACAGGCGGACCGGCTTGCCCTGGCGCCAGACATCCACGGCGACAGCTTTTCCCACCGGAGTCTCCGCGACAATGCGCGGCAGACGCCGCATTTCACCGACGACCTTGTTGTCGAATTTCAGGATAACGTCGCCCACCCTGATTTTGTATTTCTCCGCCGGTCCGTCCTTGGTGACGGACGCCACAAGCGCGCCCGTCGCGTCTTTCATGCCGAGGCTCTGGGCGATTTCATCGGTCACGGTCTGGATACGCACACCCAGCCACCCGCGGCGCGCCTTGCCGAATTCCCGCAACTGATCGATGATCGGGCTCGCCAGATTTGACGGGATCGCAAACCCGATACCGACACTGCCGCCGGACGGCGAGAAGATCGCGGTATTGATACCGATCACCTCTCCCGCAAGATTGAACATCGGGCCGCCGGAATTTCCCCGGTTGATCGATGCGTCGGTCTGGATGAAATCGTCATAGGGACCCGAATTGATATCGCGCTGACGGGCCGACACGATGCCCGCGGTCACCGTTCCGCCAAGGCCGAACGGATTACCGATCGCGACCACCCAGTCGCCGACCCTGGTCTTTGCGGAATTGCCGAAACGCACGGCCGTCAGCGGCTTCTTCGGCGTCACTTTCAGCAGCGCCAGGTCCGTTTTCGGATCCCGGCCGATCAGTTTCGCCTGCAGCTTCGTATCGTCGTGAAGCGTCACCGTGATTTCGTCGGCATCGGCGATCACGTGATTGTTCGTAACCACGAAACCGTCCGCGCCGATAACAAAACCGGACCCCAGCGAGGTCGCCCGCCGCTGCGGCGTATCGCGTTGCTGACGGTCGAAGAATTCCTTGAAGAAGTCCTGGAACGGCGAGCCTTCCGGGAAACGGGGGATTTCGGGACCGCCTTTTTCGTTCTTTTTCTGAATCTGGGTCGTCGAAATATTGACGACGGACGGCAGCAGCCGTTCCGCGAGGTCCGCAAAACTATCCGGTGCGCCACGCGCCGCCGCCGGAGACTGCGTCAGCGCGACCCCGACAAGCACGAGGAACAAGGCAGGCATTACACGTCGCAAATGTGTCACTTCAAATCTCCTGTCGCGCGTCGCTGCGCCAAAGCTATACGTGTCCGCGATTTCACCCGGATCAATGCCCCCGTAGCAATATATTGCCGAAATTCTTTACGAAAACCAGCATCGTGTCACGTTGCGCTGTCACGTCGCAGGTATTCAGCACGGAACCGCCGCCGCCCCTTCAGGCCGGACGCCCCGACGTCGCCCGCGCGCCGGGCACGGTCAGCGCCGCACGAGCCAGATAATGCCGACACCGACGGTTGCCGCAAGCAGACCGGTGCTGCGAAGTGACGCCGGAGATATCTTCTCTACCTGCAGCGCCATTTTCCGCATCCCGTTGGGGAACAGCGCATACAGCCCCCCTTCGATCACCAGAATCAGGGCGATCGCCGTAATCAGCTCGTCCGGCACCGGTTCTCCTGTCTAGTTGGCCGGCACGGGCTTGCCGAGATTGGACACGCCCCGCTTGCTGTCGCCCGGGAGGTCGTTGAAAAACCGGAAAAACTCGCTATCCGGTGACAGGACCATCGTCGTGCCGTCTCCAAGCGCTTCGCCATAGGCTTCCATAGACCGGTAGAATGCGAAGAACTCCGCATCACGGCCAAACGCGGTATTGAGAATCCGCGTCTGCTGGCCTTCGCCTTCACCACGCAGGATCTGCGCCTTCCGCTGGGCTTCGGCGAGAAGGACCGTCCGCTCGCGTTCCGCCTCGGCCTGGATACGGGCCTTGATCTCCGCGCCCTCGGCACGGAGCTTCGACGCCTGAGCGACACGCTGAGACCGCATCCTGTTATAGACCGATTCACTGGTCGTCGGCGGCAGGTCCGTCCGGCCGATACGCACATCAACCACGACAATCCCGAAATCCTTGGACTGCCTTTTCAGTTCGGCAGTGATACGGCTCATCACGTCGTCGCGCTTGTTCGACAGCATATCGGCCAGAAGCACCCGGCCGACCTCGGCGCGAACGGCCGAATTCAGGATGCCGCCGAAGATATCAACGAAATTCGCCTCGGTATTCGCCCGCAGCTTGAACTGTTTCGGCGACGAAATCAGATAACGGACGAAAGCATCGACGATGATGCGTTTCTGGTCCGACAGGATGATTTCCTGCGCCGGCGGATCGAGGCTCAGCACCCGCTTGTCATAGAACGTGGCCGTCTGCCAGGGCAGTTTGAAGTGGAGACCAGGCGCCACTTCTTCATTCCGCGGCTGTCCGAATTCGAGGATCAGTGCCTGTCGCGTCTGATGCACGGTATACATGCTGCTGAACAGCACCATACCGATGACGATGACGACAACACCCGCGACAATAAACCTGAGATTAGTCATCACTGAGCTCCCTGCGAACGTTTCTTGATTTCGGGTAACGGCAGATAGGGCACAACGCCGGCGCCCCCCTGCCCCTTGTCAATAATGACCTTTTCGGATTTCTTCAGAACATCCTGCATGCGTTCGAGATAAAGGCGACGCACCGTCACGTCCTTGCCGGTCAGATAAGCCTCGTAAACGGACACGAAACGCTTGGCTTCACCATCCGCTTCCTTGATCAGACGCTCGCGATAGGCCGCTGCCTGCTCGAGCTGGCGGGATGCTTCACCCTTTGCCTTCGGCACGATGTCGTTCCGGTACGCCTCGGCTTCGTTCTGCTGGCGCTCCTTGTCCTGCCGTGCGCGCTGCACGTCGTTGAACGCATCGATGACCTTCTGCGGCGGATCGACCTTCTGCATTTTCACCTCGGCGATGAAAACGCCGGCTTTGTAATCGTCCATGATCCGCTGCAACACATCACGGGTGCGCGTTTCAACCTCGGTACGTTTGGTCGCCAGAACCTCTTCCAGCGGCGTTTGCCCGACAATTTCACGGATCGAACTTTCCGCCGCCAGTTTGACAGTGGATTCCGGATCGCGAATGTTGAACAGGAATTCCGGCGCGCTCTTGATACGCCACTGAACGACAAAATCGATATCGATTATATTCTGATCGCCGGTAAGCATCAGGCTTTCTTCCGGCACGTCGCGGGAAGTATCAGCACGCCCCGATCCAAGCGACCGGAACCCGACATTGATCTGGTTTGTCCGCTCGACATTGGGGCGCATGACCGAACCGACAGGCCAGGGCGCCCAGAAATTGAGACCGGCCTGAGTGGTTTTGACATATTTTCCGAACAGCAATTCGATCCCGTTCTCACCCGGCTGGACGCGGTACAGACCGCTCGCAAGCCACGCAAGGACGATAACCACGACAGCAAGAATGATCCCACGCGCCCCGCCGAAACCGCCGGGCATCAACGACTTGAAACGGTCCTGGCCCTTGCGGATCAGCTCTTCAAGGTCGGGCGGGCCGCCGGCATTGCCGCCGCCCCCGCCGCCGGACGATTTACCGCCCCACGGGCCCTGTCCGCCACCGTTTCCACCGCCGCCGCCCCAGGGGCCTCCGCCGCCCCCGCCTTGCTGTTTCCATGGCATGACGCTAATTCCTATCTTCGTAAGTTGTTGTCGGTCTTGCTCTCATATGGGCGGATCATTTATCAGCCATAAGCTTTTCGCGCAAACCCGGGAAATCCCCGCTTGTGTGGGATATTGTGGCACCGCCGGAGAAGTCAAGGATGACGCAGGTCACAGAAGCCGAAATCGCGACCGCCCTAAGATCGGTTAAAATTCCAGGAACCGATCATAACATAGTCGATGCCAATGTCGTATCGGGAATGGTGCTGAAGGACGGCCACGTCCAGTTCGCCCTGGAAATCGACCCGGCGCAGGCGGAACTGATGGAACCTGTTCGAAAACAGGCCGAGCAGGCTGTGAGCGGCCTTTCGGGAGTTCTGTCCGTAACCGCCGTCCTGACGGCGCACCGGCCGGCGGAAAAACCGGCGGCCCAACCCCAGCAACAGCAGCAACCGAAAAAGCTTCTGCCCCAGGTGGGCGCTATTGTCGCCGTCGCTTCGGGCAAGGGCGGCGTCGGCAAGTCGACGACGGCGGCAAACCTTGCGGTCGCGTTTCGCGCCATGGGCCTCCGCACCGCGATGCTCGACGCCGATATCTACGGCCCGTCCCTGCCGACGATGATGGGAATTTCCGGCCGGCCGCAATCGCCCGACGGCAAGACGATCATCCCGATGGAGGCCCACGGCATCACCTGCATGTCGATCGGCTTCCTGGTGCCCCAGGACACGCCGATGATCTGGCGCGGCCCGATGGTCATGGGCGCGCTCGAACAGATGATGGGCGACGTCCAGTGGGGACCGCAGGATATCCTCGTCGTCGACATGCCGCCGGGCACCGGCGACGCGCAGTTGACGATGGCCCAGCGGGTGCCCATTGCCGGCGCGGTCATCGTGTCGACGCCCCAGGACCTGTCGCTGATAGATGCCAAGAAGGGACTGAACATGTTCCGAAAGGTTGAAGTGCCGGTCCTCGGAATCGTGGAGAACATGAGCTATTTCCTGTGTCCTCATTGCGGCGAGCGGTCGGATATTTTCGCCCATGGCGGCGCTTCCCAGGCAGCGACCCAGATGGGCGTCGATTTCCTGGGCGAGATTCCGCTGGACATGGCGATCCGCTCCGGCGGCGACGACGGCACGCCGGTGGCCGCCGCCGACCCGGAAGGCGCCTATGCCCAGGCTTATCGCGCTATCGCAGAGAAAATTTGGGACAAGGTCGGAACCGGCGCATCCCGGCCGGATGCTCCGAAGATTTCGTTCGAGTAGGCAAACGGTTTAAATACAGGAAAGCGATACCGATATGAGCTCAGCCGATATTCCGTTCAAAAAGGAAATGGCGTTCGAATACGGCGCGGCGCAGGAAGTCGCCCCCGGCGTCCGGCGCATCGTTGCCGAGAACCCCAGTGCGTTCACCCATGTCGGTACCAACACGTATGTCGTCGGCAAGGGCGAAGTCGCCGTCATAGACCCCGGCCCGATGATCGAACAGCATGTCGAAAACATCAAAACCGCGCTTGCGGGCGAAACGGTCACGCATATCGTCGTTACCCACACCCATATGGACCATTCGCCGGCATCGGACTGGCTGAAGGAACTGACCGGTGCGCCGGTCGTGGGCGCGCTGCCCCGCCCCCAGGGCGACGGCAAGGCGGTCGAGGCGTCGCAGGAAAATTTCGCGCCGGACACGGAGATTTCGGACGGCGACGTGATCAGCGGCCCGGGATGGACGCTCGATGCCGTGTTCACGCCGGGTCACATGTCCAACCACCACTGCTTTACCCTGCGCGAGGGCAATATCCTTTTTTCGGGCGATCACGTGATGGGCTGGAACACCACCATCGTATCGCCACCCGATGGAAACATGCGCGAATACCTCGATTCCCTGCGGGTCTGTATCGGCCGCGACGAAGCGATGTATCTGCCGGGCCACGGACCGGAAATAAAAAAACCCAAGCCGTTCGTCCGGGCTTATCTGAACCACCGCCTGATGCGCGAAGGCGAAATCGCGAAATGCCTGCAAACGGGCGCGACGACGATCGATGAAATGGTGCGGCGCATGTACACCCATCTGCCGGAAAAAATGTACGGCGCAGCCTCGCGCTCGGTGCTGGCCCATATGGAACACATGGTTGAAACCAACCGGGCGGAATGCGACGGCGCGGTCACACTTAATTCCGTCTTCGCACCGGCCGCCCCGAACTGACCGGAACTGACCGGAGCCGTCGAGCGCCTGTAATTACGGATGGATCTCGATCTCGGTGCCGTCTTCGACCATCGCCCAGATCTCGTCGATCTCGCGGTTGGTGACGGCGATGCAACCCTGGGTCCAGTCGAGCCGGGGATGGCCGACATCCTTCGCGCTCCACTTTTTCGGCAGGCCGTGAATCATGATCTGGCCGCCGGGGCTTACTCCCATTCTCCGGGCGCGGGCACGGTCCTGATTGTTGGGATAGGAAATATGCAGGGCCCGGTAAAACCTGGAACGGTCTGAATCCAGCCGGTAATCGACGGTATAGGTTCCTTCGGGGGTTTTCGCATCCCCTTCTCGCCTTTTGGCACCTTTCGGGTAACGGCCGAGCGCGACCCGGTAGACCTTCAATACGCGGGCGCCGCGCATCAGCACCAGACGCCGTTCGCCTTTCAGTACGACCAGCCTGTCCGCCTTCACCGGCGTCAGCATCGCGACCTCGTTCGACCGCGCCTGAACCGGCCCGCCGAACAGGATCGTCGACGCGAATATGACTGCAATAAGCGTTCGCACGGCTATCCCCGTCTCCGTTGGGATGATCACCCCGTTCCGGATGGGATGATCGACGAAAAACAGATTTAAACCAAAAGGTTAACAGAATGCAAATTGCGGCCCGATTCAACCGGCTTTTTCACGCAGACGTGCCCCGTTCGAGCACGACGAACGAATGTTCGAACTCGTCCCTGTCCGATGCAGGCTGTTTTTCCCGGAAAATTTCCACCCAGTCCGTTCGGTCGAAGGCCGGAAAGCTAACGTCGCCGTCTACATCGGCATCGACTTCGGTCAGGTAGATGCGCGACACCACCGGCAACGCATCGCGATAGAGCCCCGCACCGCCGATGATCATCGCTTCGTCGCCGCCGAGGGTGGCCGCATGGGCCACTGCTTCCTTCAGGCCGGTCGCGGTTTCGACACCATCGGCCCGGAAACCGGGATTGCTGCTGACCACGATATTGGGTCGTCCCGGCAGGGCGCGCCCGATGGATTCGTAGGTTTTGCGGCCCATAATGACAGGCTTTCCCAGCGTCACCGACTTGAAATAGCGCAGGTCGTTCGACAACCGCCACGGCAGACCGCCGTTCCGGCCGATCACGCCGTTCCGCGCGACCGCGACAATAAGGGCGACCTCCAGGGCGTCAGACCGCAACCGCGGCCGGGATATGCGGGTGGAACCGGTATCCGTCGAGCGTGAAATCGTCGAACGTGAAGCCGAAGATATCGGTGATGCCGGGGTTCAGCGTCATCGTCGGCAGGGCATAGGGTTCGCGCGCCAGTTGCGCATCTGCCTGTTCAATATGGTTCGCATACAGATGCGCGTCCCCCAGCGTATGGATGAATTCTCCCGGCCGAAGGCCGGTCGCCTGCGCCATCATCAGGGTCAGCAATGCATAGGACGCAATATTGAACGGCACGCCGAGGAATATATCGGCACTGCGCTGATACAGCTGGCAGGACAGTTTCCCGTCGGCGACGTAGAACTGGAACAGGCAGTGGCACGGCGGCAGGGCCATGGTATCGATCTGCGCGACGTTCCATGCACTGACAATCAGGCGGCGCGAATCCGGATTGCTTCCGATCTGCTTCACCACATTCGATATCTGGTCGACGGTAGTGCCGTCCCCCGCATCCCAGGACCGCCACTGCGCCCCGTAGACCGGGCCGAGATCGCCGTTGTCATCGGCCCATTCGTTCCAGATCGACACGCCGTTTTCGTTGAGATAGGCGATGTTCGTGTCGCCCTGCAGAAACCAGAGCAGTTCGTGAATGACCGATTTCGTATGGATTTTCTTGGTCGTCACCAACGGAAATCCGTCGGCAAGGTCGAACCGCATCTGGTGGCCGAACACGCTGTAGGTGCCGGTGCCGGTGCGGTCGTCCTTCCAGACGCCGGAGTCGCGGACATGCCGCATAAGATCAAGATATTGTTGCATAGCGCCCTATTTTAGCCCGAACGGCCCGAAACCGGACCGGTAAATATTGTTTGCGGGGTTCACTTTAATTTAAGGCCGAATCATCCTATATTAACAGTGCTGGCTTGCCAGCTATGGTGATAAACGACTTGTGTAATAAACGGAGTGGACCCGGGGGCAGTACCCGGCGCCTCCACCAAATTTCGGTTCGCCGGCCCAACATCTGGGTCCGCACACGGTATGGGGGCGAAACAGGATCGACACACGTGTAAAGACTTGTCTTTTGCCCGGTATGGTACCGCCGTTAGCGGGCCGTTTTTACAAGTGCCAATGATAACGATTTGGCCCTCGCTGCTTAATTAAGCAAGCGCGGTTCGGGGGGGCGCCGGGCAACAGAAGCCCCTCCACTAATTTCCCGCCATCACTCTATTCCGAAACGTTAATTCTACCGCTTGCGGTTAACGTCTGCATGACATATTAGTCCCCGCCATGTCCGAAGATATGATGGATTATCAGGCTCTGGTCGAACGCGCGATGAAAGGCGTCGTGCGCGAAGCCCTGTTGAAAGTCGCCAAGGACGGGTTGCCGGGCGAGCATCACCTGTACATCACATTCCGTACCCAGGACGAAGGCGTCGAAATCACCGACCGCCTGATCTCGCAATACCCCGAAGAAATGACCATCGTGCTTCAGTACCAGTTCTGGGGCCTGGAAATTTCCGAGGACGCGTTCGAAATCACCCTCAGTTTCTCCGGCACGAACGAACGTCTGTTTATTCCGTTCGATGCAGTCGTGGGCTTCGCGGATCCGTCGGTGAATTTCGGCCTTCAGTTTAAGGCCGCGCCCGATGCCGAATTCGCGGAAGTCGGCCCCGGCGAGTTGCAGGACATCGAAGAGATCGACGAAGCGGACGCACCGGCAGCCCCGGAAACCGGCGACAAGGAACAGAAAACAGGCGAAGTCGTCGCGCTGGACTCCTTCCGCAAGAAGAAAACCTGACCTCTACCTTCGGGGACGCCCCAATGTCTGACCAGAAATTTTACGAGATGTTCCCGCTTGGTGCCGACACGACCGAGTACCGCAAGCTGACATCCGACTATGTCTCCGTCGCCGAATTCGACGGCGAGGAAGTGCTCGTTGTCGACCCGGAAGGAATCAAACAGCTTTCGGCGCAGGCGTTTGTCGATATCGCCCATTACCTGCGTCCGGGCCACCTCCAGCAGCTCCGGAACATTCTCGACGACCCGGACGCGTCCGACAACGACCGTTTTGTCGCCCTCGACCTGCTGAAGAACGCCAATATCGCGTCCGGCGGCATCCTGCCGATGTGCCAGGACACGGGCACCGCCATCATCATGGCCAAGAAAGGCCAGAATGTCTGGGTCAGGGGAAACGACGAAGCCGCCCTTTCGGACGGCGTTCTGAAAACATACCAGGAGAGCAACCTGCGCTATTCGAATGTTGCCCCCCTGTCGATGTTCCAGGAGGTCAATACGGGCAACAACCTGCCGGCGCAGATCGACATCTATTCGACCGAAGGCGATGCCTATAAATTCCTGTTCGTTGCCAAGGGCGGCGGATCGGCCAACAAGACCTTCCTGTATCAGCAGACCCCCGCGGTCCTGAACGAAGACAAGATGATCGCGTTCCTGGATGAAAAAATCCGGACCCTCGGCACGGCGGCCTGCCCGCCCTATCACCTCGCGGTGGTCATCGGCGGCACCTCGGCGGAGCTCAACCTGAAAACCGTCAAAATGGCGAGCACGCGTTATCTCGACGCCCTGCCGACCCACGGCAACGAACACGGCCAGGCGTTCCGCGACCTCGAGATGGAACAGAAGATTCTGGAACTGACCCGCAACATGGGCATAGGCGCGCAGTTCGGCGGCAAGTATTTCTGCCACGACGTGCGCGTGATACGCCTGCCCCGTCACGGTGCCAGTGTGCCGATCGGGCTCGGCGTATCGTGCTCTGCCGACCGTCAGGTGCTGGGCAAGATCACGAAGGAAGGCGTTTTTCTCGAACAGCTCGAAATGAATCCGGCCAAATACATGCCGGATGTGGAGACCACGGACCTTGCCGCAGAAGTCGTCCAGATCGACCTGAACCAGCCGATGGACGAAATCCGCAAAATCCTGAGCGGCTGCCCCATCAAAACGCGCCTGTCGCTGACCGGCTCCATGATCGTCGCCCGCGATGCGGCCCACGCAAAGATCAAGGAACGTATCGACGCCGGTGAGCCCATGCCCGAACATTTCCGCAATAACGCGATCTACTACGCCGGACCGGCAAAAACGCCGGAGGGCTACGCATCGGGCTCGTTCGGCCCGACGACGGCAGGACGGATGGATTCCTATGTCGAGGAATTTCAGGCCAAGGGCGGCAGTCTCCTGATGCTCGCCAAGGGCAACCGGTCGAAGCAGGTCACGGATGCCTGCAACAAATATGGCGGGTTTTATCTCGGGTCCATCGGCGGGCCCGCGGCACGCCTTGCGCAGGACTGTATCAAGAAAGTCGAGTGCATCGAATATCCCGAACTCGGGATGGAAGCGATCTGGCGGATCGAGGTTGTTGATTTCCCGGCGTTTATCGTTGTCGACGACAAAGGCAACGATTTCTTCGCAAACATATAGCCGCGCCGCCATTTATGGCGGTCCTGCCGGACGTCCTTGAAGCGGGTCTGACGACCGTGTTCTGCGGCTCGGCGGCGAGTTCCGCCTCGGCGCGGCAGAACGCCTACTACGCCGGGCCGGGCAACCGTTTCTGGCAAACCCTGTTCGAGGCCGGTTTTACGCCGCGGGCATTCCGGCCCGGCGAATTCCGCGACCTTGGCGCGCTCGGGATCGGCCTCACCGATCTCGCCAAGCATGAATCCGGCATGGATATCGCCCTGTCGTCGAACGCATACGATTCCGGTCTTCTCCTCCGGAAGTTAGAAACCTTCAGGCCGCGCAACCTGGCCTTTACGGGCAAACGCCCGGCCGGAATCTTCCTGTTGGAGACCTTCGGGGCCGGGGTGGAGGATTACGGCGAACAGGGTGTACGGATCGGCGACACCCGGATTTTCGTCCTGCCCTCGCCGTCGGGCGCGGCGCGGCGTTGGTGGTCGGTCGATCCATGGATTAAGCTTGCCGATCTGCACCGTCAGGAGACCGGAAAATGAAATTCTGCGTATTCGGCGCCGGCGCCGTCGGCGGGTTCGTCGGCGGCATGGTCGCACGTACCGATGCCGAGGTGTCTCTCGTCGCGCGGGGCGATCATCTCGCCGCGATCCGGATGAACGGATTGCGGGTGATTACGCCGGACGGGGAATTCACCGTATCGCCGCCGGCGACGGACGATCCGGCCGAACTCGGCGTCCAGGACATCGTATTCCTGTCGGCAAAGGCGCATGCCTTGACCGAGGCGGCAGCTGCCATGAAGCCCCTGATCGGTCCCGACACGGTCGTCGTGTCGGCCCAGAACGGCATCCCGTTCTGGTATTTCCATGCCCATGGCGGTCCGCGCGACGGCCATATTCTGCAGACCGTCGATCCCGGCGGACGGATCGCCGGCGCTATCGGCTGCGGGCGGGTTATCGGCTGCGTTATCACATCGAGCAACGCCGTCATCGAGCCCGGCGTCGTCCGGAACATAGGCAACCGGGTTTTTGCAATCGGCGAGCCTGACGGGTCGAACTCCGATCGTGTGCGAAACCTGTCTGCGCTTCTGGCCGATGCAGGCCTCGACGCGCCGGTCCATGAGACGATTCGCAGCGAGGTCTGGGTAAAGATGTGGGGCAACGTGTCGTTCAGCCCGATGGCGGCGCTGGCGATGGCACGGCTCGGCCCGCTGGTCGAGCGCGACGATCTTCGGCGGCTTGGCATCTCGATCATGGAAGAGGTCCAGGCGGTGGGCGAGGCGCTGGGCGTGGTGTTCCATCAGAAAATCGCCGACCGTATCGAGGGAACCCGCAAGGTGTCGGGCCACAAGACATCGATCCTGCAGGACCTGGAAGCCGGACGCCCGATGGAAGTGGACGGAATTACCGGTGCCGTCGTCGAACTCGGGCGTCTGACCGGGGTCGAGACCCCGATGATCGATCTCGTCTATGCGCTTCTGCGCCAGCGGGCACGCGAGGCGGGGCTATATCCGGAAATCGGCTTCGATCCGCTGGCTTACGTTACCTGAAACACACCCTCGACCTCGATGGCGACACCGAACGGCATCGATGCGACGCCGACCGCCGTGCGCGAATGGCGGCCGGGGTCGCCGAACAGGTCGATAAACAGTTCCGAAGCGCCGTTCAGGACCGCAGACACATCCGTAAAGTCCGGGTCGACGTTGATATAGCCCTTGATGCGGACGACTTCCTTCACCCGGTCAAGATCGCCAAGCGCTTCCTTGAGGCAGGCCAGCACCATCAGCGCGCTTGTCCTGGCCGCCAACTGGCCTTCTTCCAGCGAATATTCCCGCCCGACCTTGCCGATGAACGAAATTTCGTTGTCGATGCGCGGCACCTGGCCCGAAACGAACAGCAAATCGCCCGCCATTTTCCAGTTCAGTATCTTGGCGACCTTGGGGCTTGCAGCCTGCGGCAGGGTGATTCCCATCCCGGCAAGCTTGTTCTCGATCAATCCAGCCATATATCCCTCCTGTAGGTATGCTTTTACAGCGTATTCCCGATCATAGAGGATCGGAACAGGGTGGGCGACGGGGCCTGCCGCAAATTCAGATACAAACGGACAGACAAGCCGCCCATGACCAAACAGAAGAACCGCACGGAATACGATTCGATGGGCCGCATCGCCGTCCCCGCGGACAGATATTGGGGCGCCCAGACCCAGCGCAGCCTCAAAAACTTTCCCATCGGCACCGAGAAAATGCCGGAACCGGTCATCCGCGCCTTCGGTCTTCAGAAAAAAGCGGCGGCACTGGCCAATATGAATCTCGGCGCACTCGACAAAAAACGCGGCCGCGCGATCGTCCGGGCGGCGACCGAAGTCGCGGCGGGGAAACTCTCCGACCATTTTCCGCTGGTGGTCTGGCAGACCGGATCCGGCACACAGACCAATATGAATGCCAACGAAGTGATCGCCAACCGGGCCAATGAAATGCTCGGGCAGGACCTTGGATCAATGGACCCGGTGCATCCCAACGACCACGTCAATCTCGGCCAGTCGTCGAACGATTCCTTTCCGACCGTGATGCATATCGCCGCTGTCGTACAGATCGCCGAACGGCTCCTGCCCGCGCTGGCGCACTTGCGGGATTCGCTTGCGGAACGGGCCGCTGCGTTCGCGAAAATCGTTAAAACAGGTCGAACGCACCTGCAGGACGCAACGCCACTCACCCTCGGTCAGGAATTTTCCGCCTTTGCGACTCAGGTCGATCTCGGGACGGATCGCATCAGCGCATCCCTGCCCCGGCTGTTGACCGTCGCCCAGGGCGGCACCGCCGTGGGGACGGGGCTCAACGCGTCCCGCGGGTTCGACAAACGGTTCTGCCTCGAACTGCGCAAACTGACCGGCACCCGGTTCATCCCCGCTGCCGACAAGTTCGAAGCGATGGCGGCCCATGACGCGGTCGTGGAAATGTCCGGCGCGCTCAACGTGCTTGCCGTATCGCTGATGAAGATCGGGAACGATATCCGTCTTCTCGCGTCCGGGCCGCGCACCGGGCTCGGGGAAATATCCCTGCCGGCGAACGAACCCGGGTCGTCGATCATGCCGGGAAAGGTCAACCCCACACAGGCCGAAGCGCTTACGATGGTCTGCGCCCAGGTCATGGGCAACCATACTGCGATCACGGTCGCGGGTTCGCACGGCCATCTTCAGCTGAACGTGTTCAAACCGGTGATGATCTACAACCTGCTGCAATCGGTCGGGTTGCTCGCGGATGCGACCCGGAGCTTCGCACTGCGCTGCATCGACGGGATCGCCGCCAATGAAGACCGAATCGGCGAGCTTGTCGAAAGGTCGCTGATGCTTGTCACCGCGCTTACGCCGCATATCGGATACGACAAGGCCGCGCAGATCGCAAAGGCCGCATTCTCAAACGACCTTAGCCTGCGCGATGCCGCCATCGCGAGCGGCCATGTAACCGACGAGGAATTCGATCTTTGGGTTCGTCCCGGGGCGATGACAAAGCCGTCCCCATCGGGACGGGAAAGGTAACCGCCGTGTTGAAAAAACGATCCGTTACGATTGCCGGCCACCGCACGAGCATTTCGCTCGAAGACGAATTCTGGTCCGAACTGGTCAGGATTGCGGCCGAACGCCAAATGTCGCTGAACGGCCTGATCTCGAAGATCGACGAATCCCGGTCCACCAATCTGTCTTCGGCGATCCGGCTGCACGTGCTCGCCGACGTCAAGAATCCCGCGCGCGGAAAGGCGGCAGAACCCGCCTGTTAGCGGCCGAGGCCCTTCAGCAGGCCCTTCAGGACATCCTCCGGCTTGACCTGCTGCTGTTGCTGATTTCCCGAACTGTCCCTGGAGCCGAAATTCTTGATAATGCTACCGACGCCCTGCTGCAGGAGCCACGCCTGCAGTTTCTGGAAATCGAACAACCGCCGCGGCTCGTCCGGCGGGCCGACGGCGCGGACGCGGAACGGCGGCGCACTGGGGTGTTCTGTCAGCCGAAAGTCCGCCTGCATGTCCATATTCCATTTCGGCAGGTCGACATAACCGCTTGCGTCCCCCCGACCTGCGTCGGCTGCGAGTTTGAGATCGCTGGTCCGCACGACCCCGCGCTCAATCCCGAAAGTGCCGGCGAGTGATGAAAACCGTGTTGAACCGCCGCCCATGGCAGAATTCAGAACACCAAGAAGACCCGCCAGCTGATTGACGTTCTTCAGGTTGTCGCTGACTTTCCGGAGGTCGAATCCCTTCACGACGCCGTTGACGACATCGATGCGGCCCTTGCCGTTCAAAGCGCCTATCATGTCGCGCTGCGATCGGCCCGTTGCCGACAGGTCCATGTCGAAGCTGAGGATACCGGTCGCGATATCGAATGCCGCAGCCTCGAAAAGCGCCTTGCCCACGTTCGCCTTCGTAATGGCAATCGATGTCGTGGCCACTGGAACGCCCTGCCCGTCGACCCTGCCCCGCATCTCGAAGCCACCGTCGAACATCGTGCCCGACACCCGCTGGATATCCAGGACCTTGTCCTTGAGCACCGCAACAATCTTCGGCTGATCGACCCTGAAGGTCTGATACAGTACGGCTTCGGCGCGCAGATCGACCGTGGCATCGACCAGACCGAATGCCGCCGTGTCTATGGGGTCCGCGGACCATCGCCCGCCTTGTGGCGCCGGACGACTTTGCACCTGCCCGGGACCTGCGCCGGACGATGCCGGCGCTGTACCGCGCTGCGGCGCTTCGAGAAAATCGTTGAGCGGGATAACGGAAGAAAACAGCGCGAGATTGACAGCCGGCCGGACGGGGCCGGCGACGTAGGATCCGGAACCCGATATTTTTGTCGGGCCGATCTGGCCGGCGAGATCGCCGATAGACAGTTTCTGCTCCGTCCCCGCGAGTTTCGCGGAGAACCGCAGCGCGCCGAGATCAGGATTCGCGGGCCTGAATCCGGGATCGAACGCCCGGGCGAGCCGTACGAAATCCGGGTGGTTCAGATTGATGCCGATCTCCAGCTTCGGCGTTTCGAGCGGTGTCGCGACAGTGCCCGCAATACGAAACGTGCCGCCCGCGACCTGGGTGTCGGCGTCAACCGCCACCGAACGCCCGTCGCCTTTCAGCGCCAGTTTCAGACCGACCCGTCCGACCGCCGGACCGGGCTTTCCTTCGCCCGCCAGATTGGCCAGCCGGGCAAGTTCGGGATGCTGCGCGTCAAGCTTGATATCGAACACGGGCGCCGCCGGCAGACCGCTTGCGGATCCCGCAATCTTCGCCCGTATCTCCGCGATCTCCACGCTGGCATCGATCTTCAGCTTTCCGTCCGACACGTCGGTCCGGCTGGAAATCCGCATTTTACCGAGCTTGCGCGGCGGGACGGGCGACACAATGCCCGCAACCCTGAACAGTCCGGTCAGGTCGTCGGACGCCGCGGCAACCGTGCCGGAAAAAGCCGGAATGCCCGAAAGACCGGTCAGCGTGCCCTTCACCTGCGCGCTTGTTCCCGCAAGGCTCCGGACACTCGCATCGCGCAGGGTGAGCGCGCCATTGACCAATGTGCCGTCCAACCGGACACCCTGGATCGCAGTTTGGCGGTAGCTCAGGCTGCCGACCCGTATCGCCAGGTTGGCGTCGAATTCGTTCAGGAACGCCAACGGGCTTGCCGATGCCGGTTTGTTCCCTGTATCAGCGGGCGTCGCAACTGTGCCAGGCGCGGAAGCCGGCGGGGTTTCACCTCCGGTTGCTGCGGGCCTGCCGGTGCCGAGATAGGCATCCGCGTTCAACTGGTCGACATTTATGCCGACACCGAACGCCAGTCGGTCGCGCAGGGCGACCGTCACGCCGCCGCTCATCCGCGACGCATCGAGCTGGCTCGCGATATTGGCGACCTGGACCTGCGTTGCGTCGCCGCTGATATCCGCACTGACGTTAAAACGGCGCAACCTGTCGGCGGGCACGGCGGCAATATCGACCTCCAGCCATTCCAGAAACGACCGCAGGTTCGATGACCGGTAGGAAACCCTGCCGCCATAGGACATCGCCCCCTGCGGCGACGTCATCTTGCCAGACACCGAAAACTGACCGCCGCCGGGAAACCCGGCCTCCAGCGCATTCAATGTAACCACGCCGTCTTTCAGCGATGCGGCGAGCCTCACGCCGTTGATCCGGCCCTTTTTCGCGATTACTTCATCGATCGAAATACCGACATTGGCTTCGACACCGGCCGGCAATTCGAATTTGGATGCCGTGGCCGGTGCCGTTGATGCCATGTTGCCCGGCGCCGCCGGTTTGGCGGGCGGGTCGAGCGGGATCCCCGGCCGGGCATCCGGAGACGACGGGAGCGCCACGAAGGCATCGATATCGAGCGACGACATACGAAGGGCGACATCTGCCTTAACGCCATCCCCAAACGCGACCGATATATCCCCTTTCGCGGTGGTCCCGCCCAGTTCGAATACCAGCGCATTGACCGCAACTGCATTCACGGATCCCTTGATCGCCGCAGACACCGAAAACGCTTGGGAGAGCTGCGGCGGCATGGGACTCCCCGCGAAAGCGGCGAGCAGAACCCCGAGATCGTCTCCCTTGCCGTCAACCTTTGCGGCGACAGAAGGCGTCGTTTCGACATCCGTGATCGTGCCGGTCAGCCCGATGGCACGCGCCGCGCCCGGTGTCCCGATGCTGACGCGAAACGGCACCGCGCCCTTTTCGGCGAAGCGGCTCACCCGCGCCGATAATGTCAGCGGGATACCGCGCGCCGTGAGGCCCCCGTCGAACGTGAACGGCCCGGCCAGAGACCCCGCCGAAATGTCGGCGGTCAGGTTTTCGATCCGTTCCACCGAGCCGGCCATCTTGTCCCGATAGACGACCGTACCGTTCTCGACCCGTAACCGGTCGAGCTTGAAGGCTGGCGGCGCGGAGATCGGTTCTGCGGCGCCTGTACTGGTCGTCGACGATGGTGCCGCCGGGGACGCCGGCGCGCTCGTCGACAGGCGCGCAAATACCCAGTTCATTGTACCGTCGGACAGTTTTTCGAGTTCGATCAACGGCTCGATCAACGCGACGCTCGCGACCTCGATATCCCCCTGCAGCAAGGGGACAAGCTTCACGTGAACGGCCAGTTCCCTGAGCGACAGCATATTTTTGGCGCTCGCCCCCGGCGCGTTCGACAGGCGGGCATTCGCGACCCGAAGACGCGGGGTCGGCAGGACGGAAAATTCCAGATCGCCGGCAATTTCAAGCGACCGGCCCGTCGCCTTTCGCACTTCTGCCGTAATTTCCGGCTTGTACGCGTTCCAGTCGACGACGCTGGGGACAATCAGCGCAGCCGCAACCAGCAGAACGATCAGCCCCGCGAAACCATAAGCAGCCTTCTTCATCAATACTCTCCACGCCGGGCCCGGACGGATTTAACGGCAATTTCGTAATACACGATCCGCAAAACGGTCTATTCTCAGAACATAGTATTCGAACCGTGACGTTTGAAGGGCACAGCGATGACGGAGATCGTTAATCTCAACCGGGTCCGCAAAGACAAGCGTCGGGCCGACAAAAAGCGGGTTGCCGAAAACAACCGGATCAGGTTCGGCCGGACGAAAGCCGAACGAAAAGCCGCCGAGGCGGCAAATGCCGCCCGGGAAAAAGCCCTCGACGGCAAGAAATCCACGACGCCGCCCGACGAAGAGGGATAACCGCCCCCCGGATCAGAGGGGCACCACTTTTCCGGGATTCATCAGGTTCAGCGGATCTATCGTCCGTTTCACGTCACGCATGACATCCAGCGCGTCGCCATGTTCTGCGGCCAGCTTGTCGATTTTCCCGTAACCCACGCCGTGTTCGCCGGTACAGGTGCCGTCCATCTGCAATGCGCGGGCGACCAGGCGCTCGTTCAGCGCAACGGCGCGGGCCACTTCGTCCGCGTTTTCGGGGTCGAGCACCATATCGACGTGGAAGTTACCGTCCCCGACATGGCCGACGATTGGGGCCAACAGGCCCGATTCATCGATATCCTTCCGGGTTTCGGCAATGCATTCGGCGAGCCGTGAAATCGGCACACAGACATCGGTAGGCCAGGCTTTCGCGCCGGGGCGGAGCTGCATGTTGGCGTAATGCGCATCGTGGCGTGCCTGCCACAGTTTCGAGCGGTCCTCCGCCCGCGTCGCCCAGGCGAAGTCCGCGCCCCCGAATTCGTCGCTGATCGCCTTCACGTTCTCGATCTGCTCGGCGACGCCGGCTTCGGTGCCGTGGAACTCGAAAAACAGGGTGGGGCGTTCTGCATAGTCCAGACCGGAAAATTTATTGATCGCACTCATTTGCGCCTCGTCGATCAGCTCGATCCGCGCGATCGGCACGCCGGACTGGATGGTCAGGATGGTGGTGTTCACGGCGTCGTCGACGGTCGGATAGGTACAGACGGCGGCAGAAATCGTATCGGGTATGCCGTAAAGGCGCAGGGTGATATCCGTAATAATCCCGAGCGTGCCTTCGGAGCCGACGAACAGACGGGTCAGATCGTATCCGGCGGACGATTTGCGCGCGCGCTTTCCTGTCCGGATATAGCGCCCGTCAGGCAGCACGACACCGAGCGACAGGACGTTTTCACGCATCGTGCCGTAACGCACCGCGTTCGTGCCCGACGCCCGCGTCGCGGTCATCCCGCCGATGGTCGCGTCGGCGCCGGGATCGATGGGAAAGAACAGGCCGGTATCGCGAAGGTATTCGTTCAGCTGCTTCCGGGTAACGCCGGGTTCGACCGTCACGTCGAGGTCCGCGGCATTGACCTGCAGCACCGCGTTCATCTGGCCGAGATCGATGCAGACGCCGCCATGAAGCGCCGCGATATGACCTTCGAGCGACGTGCCGACGCCGAACGGAATCATCGGCGTCCGGTGTGCGCGGCAGATATCGACGATCTCGATCACCTCATCGGCCGTCCGCGGAAAAACCACGGCGTCCGGCGCTTTCGGCGCGTGGTAGGATTCATCGGTACCGTGACGTTCGCGGATGGTCCGGTTGACGGTCAGGCGGTCGCCGAAGCGCTGTTTCAGAACATCTATCGCCGACTGTATCCCGCCCGCATCCCCGTCCATCCGTCAGACCTTTCCGATGTCGGATTTCAGATCGGACACGAACATGTAGCCCGGCGCATGGGTGATCGCGATTTCCGGCTTGGCGTTCAGGATCGCTTCCTGCGGCGTCACCCCGCAGGCCCAGAACACGGGAACTTCGCCGTCCCGGATAGTGACCGGTTTGCCGTATTCGGGGTTGTCGATATCGCGGATGCCGAGCGCATCCGGATCGCCGATCTGGATCGGCCCGCCATGGGCCATCGGATACTTCTCTGTCACCTCTGCCGCGCGCTGCGCGTCCTCCGGCGTATAGGGACGCATGCTGACAACGAAGGGGCCGGCAAACCTGCCCGCGCTCTCGGTCGGCCTGGTGGTGCGGAACATCGGCACGATCCCCGTTTCCCGGATGTGGCGCGGCTCCAGCCCCGCCGCCACCAGCGCCTCTTCGGCGGTGAACGAGCACCCGAGCAGAAACGTCACCATATCGTCGCGCCAGACATCCGATACGTCGGTCGGATCGGCCACCGGCACGCCGTCGCGAAACACGCGGTAGCGCGACAGGTCGCTGCGGACATCCGCGCCGGGGGCGCATGTCTTCGGCTCCGGATCGCCGGGCGCCAGGATTTCGAGCACCGGGCAGGGCTTCGGGTTGCGTTCGCAGAACAGGCGGAAGTCCTCTGCATCGGCGGCCGGCAGGATGACCATATTGGCCTGCACGAACCCCTGCGCGTGACCGGATGTCGGGCCGTCATATTCGCCGGCGCGGCAGGCGGCGCGCAGATCGCCGGGTTGATCGTAGAATGTCATGGCGTTCCGTATCCTCCACCCCCGGGCGTTTCGACGACGTATATATCGCCGGGATAGACTTCCGTGGAATCGGTGCCGCCCTGTTCGGTCACGGACCCGTCTGCACGAATGACGTAATTATGCCCGACCTGGCCTTCGGCGCCACCCTTCATTCCGTAGGGCGGGATGATGCGGTGCCCCGACAGCATGGAAGCCGTCATCTGCTCGCGGAACTTTACGCGCCGGATCACGCCGTCACCGCCGCGATGCTGTCCCGCACCGCCGGACCCCCGGCGGATTTCAAAGGAATCCAGGATAACGGGAAAACGCCATTCGAGAATTTCAGGATCGGTCAGACGGGTATTGGTCATATGGGTATGAACGGCATCGGTCCCGTCGAAATCGGCCCCGGCCCCGGCCCCGCCGCAGATGGTTTCGTAATACTGATAATTGGCGTTGCCGAAGGTGAAGTTGTTCATCGTGCCCTGGGACGCCCCCATCAGGTGCAATGCCCCGAAAATGGTATCCGTGATCGCCTGGGACGTTTCCACGTTGCCGGCGACCACCGCCGCCGGATATTTCGGCCGCAGCATGCAGTCTTCCGGCACGATTATATTCAGCGGTTTCAGGCAGCCGGCATTGAGCGGGATGTCGGAATCGACCATCAGGCGGAACGTATACAGCACGGCCGCCACCGCCACCGCGTGCGTGATGTTGAAGTTGTTGTCCTGCTGCGGCGACGTGCCGGTGAAATCGATCGTCGCCGAGCGGGTTTCCGGATGCACCGTGATGGCGACTTTGATCTTCGCGCCGAAATCCATCTGGTATTCGAATTCGCCGTCGGACAGGTGTTCGATCACCCGGCGGACGGATTCCTCGGCATTGTCCTGAACGTGGCCCATATAGGCGAGCACGACGTCGAGGCCGAAATGGCCGACCATCTTGCGCAATTCCTGGGCGCCCTTTTCGTTCGCCGCGATTTGCGCCTTCAGGTCGCCGAGATTGTGATGGAAATTCCGCGTCGGATAGGGCGCGGACATGAACAGCTCTTCGAGCTCCTTTTCCCGCAGCCGCCCCTGGTCGACGAGCTGGAAATTGTCGATCAGCACGCCTTCCTCGTCGATATGACGGGAATCCGGCGGCATCGAACCCGGCGTCTTGCCGCCGATCTCGGCATGATGACCGCGCGACGCGACGTAGAACAAAACGTTCTCGCCCGCTTCGTCGAAGACCGGCGTCATCACGGTGACGTCCGGCAGGTGCGTACCGCCGTTATAGGGCGCGTTGAGCACGAAAACGTCGCCCGGTTTCACCGTGCCGGCGCGCTCCCGCGTGATGGTCTGGACGCTTTCGCTCATGGACCCCAGATGCACCGGGATATGCGGCGCATTGGCGACCAGGGATCCGCCGTCATCGAAAATCGCGCAGGAGAAATCGAGCCGCTCCTTGATATTCACCGAATAGGACGTGTTCTGCAGCACCACGCCCATCTGCTCCGCGATCGACATGAACAGATTGTTGAACACTTCCAGCATGACCGGATCGGCCTCGGTGCCGATGGCATGTTCGGTCGGGCGCGCTTCGACGCGGGTCATCACCATATGATCGCGCGCGGTGATTTCCGCCCGCCAGCCGGGCTCGACCACCGTCGTCGCATTGGCGTCGATCACCACGGCCGGCCCGTCGACCGTCACGCCCGGCGGCAGGTCGTCCCGGTTGAAAACCGCGGCATTGCGTTGTTCGCCGGCCGCGTACATGTCGGCATGGCCCAGCGGCGCACCGGGCTTCGCACCCGGGTCAAGCGCCAGTTCGATATCCTCGACATCCTGCCCGCCGCCGATCACTTCGACCGTCAGCGCTTCGACGATATTGTTTTTTTCCGGTGCGACGAATCCGAACTGCTGCATATGGGCGGCTTCGAACGCCGCCAGCATTTCCGCCATCGTGCCGAAATCGACGACCAGCGCCGTATCCGTACCCTCGTAGCGCAGATGAATCTTCGTGACCGCGGAAATCTCGTCCGCCGCGACGCCCTGGCTTTCGATCTCGCCGCGGCCCTCGACCGCCAGTTCTTCCGCCGCATCGTTCAGTTCCGAGACAAGCCCGTCATCGAGTATTTTCTCGACGGCGCGTTCACGGATAATCCGCTGCTCCGCCAGTCCCATGCCGTAGGCAGACAATACCCCGGCGAACGGATGCACGAACACGCGGGTCATGCCGAGCGCATCGGCCACCAGGCAGGCATGCTGTCCGCCGGCGCCGCCGAAACAGTTCAGCGTGTAGTCGGTCACGTCGTAGCCGCGCTGGACCGAAATCTGCTTGATCGCGTTCGCCATGTTGTCGACGGCGATCTTGAGGAACCCGTCGGCGACCTCCACCGGCGAGCGCCTGTCTCCGGTCTGGGCTTCGATATCGGCGGCCATCGCCTCGAATTTTTCGCGTACGACGGCATCGTCCAGCGCTTCGTCCGCTTTCGGGCCGAAGACTTTCGGAAAGAATTCCGCCTGGATCTTGCCGAGCATCACATTGGCATCGGTCACACAAAGCGGCCCGCCGCGCCGGTAACAGGCCGGCCCGGGATTGGCGCCCGCCGAATCCGGGCCGACCCGGTAGCGCGAACCGTCGAAATGGAGGATCGATCCGCCGCCCGCCGCAACGGTGTGGATGTTCATCATCGGCGCGCGCATCCGCACCCCGGCAACCAGCGTTTCGAAGGCGCGTTCGTATTCGCCGTCGTAATGCGCGACATCGGTGGATGTCCCGCCCATGTCGAAGCCGATGATCTTGTCGAACCCGGCCATGTGGGCGGTCTGCGCCGCCCCGACGATGCCGCCGGCAGGGCCGGACAGGATCGAATCCTTGCCCTGGAAGAACCGCGCATCGGCGAGCCCGCCATTGGACTGCATGAACATCAGCCGCGCATCGCCGACCTGGGACGCGATCAGGTCCACGTAGCGCCGCAGGATGGGCGATACATAGGCGTCGACCACAGTGGTGTCGCCGCGCCCGACGAATTTCATCAGCGGGCTGACTTCGTGCGAAACCGAAACCTGGGTGAAGCCGATATCGCGGGCGATCGCCGCGACCGCCGCTTCGTGATCGTGATATCGATAACCGTGCATGAACACGATGGCGACCGACCGGATACCGTCGTCGAACGAGGCCTGCAGGGATTGCCGCGCCGCCGCTTCGTCCAGCGGCGTCAGCACCTCGCCCTCGGCGGACATTCTCTCCTCGATCTCGATCACGGATTCGTAAAGCAGTTCCGGCAGTTCGATCCGGCGGGCGAAAATATTCGGACGGTTCTGATACCCGATGCGCAGCTGGTCGGCGAAACCCGTCGTCACCGCCAGCAGGGTGCGTTCGCCCTTGCGCTCCAGCAGCGCATTGGTCGCAACGGTGGTGCCCATCTTGACCGCTTCGACAAGCCCGTCCGGCAACGCGGCGTCGTTTTCGATCCCGAGGGTTTCGCGGATGCCCTGCAGGGCGGCGTCGCGGTAGCGTTCAGGATTTTCCGACAGAAGCTTGTGGGTGGTCAGCTTGCCGTCAGGCGCGCGGATTACGAAATCGGTGAACGTCCCGCCACGGTCGATCCAGAATTGCCAGCCGGTTTCTTTTTCGATTTGTGACGTCATTGTTCAGTCCCGATCTTTGTCCATTCGTTCATATCAAGCCACCCGTATCAGCCAGCCATGCCGGGGTTCAGGGTTTTCTGAATCCAGGACCGCACCAGATCGATAATCGCGTCTTCGCGGCCCTTATAAAAATGATCGCAATCCGGTACGATTTCGACATCGCAGGGACCGCCGCTCGCCGCTGCGAAATCCTCCGCCGGATATGAATCCCTCAATTCCCGGTCGCCCCGCACATACAATACCGGACAGTCGATCCGGGGCGCGGTTTCCACCGTGTTCGGCATGGTGGTCAGCCGGTCGATATAGCTTTCAGCGGTCGCCACATACCACCAGCCGGGCAGCAGCAGCAGGTCGCCGCCGCGCCCGTCGGCGATCATCGCTTCCGCCTGTGCGCGAAGTTCGGGCGTACGGTCGCCGCCCAGCAGGCCGGTCTGCGCCGCCAGCCTGTCCGCGGTCGCGGCGCCGGCATGGGCCGACAGCAGCACCATCGCCGGGGTCTCGGGGTGATTGGCGACATGCTGCACGCCGAGAAAACCGCCATTGCTGTGGCCGATCACCACCGGCGCCGGGAATCCCTTGTCGCGCAACCAGCCGGCGGCAAATTCATTATCGGCAATGCCTTCGGCGGTAGTCTGGAACGCCGCCCCCTCGGCAGAGCGGCTATCGCGGATACTGAGGATATCATGGCCCCGCCGGTTGAAGGCAAGACACGCGTAGCCAAGTTCGGTCAGCATCGGCGGCAGGAAGCGCGGCGCGCCGACATAGAAATTCATCGTGTTGCCGTGGCACAGCATCACCGCGCCCGCCGTCGCGCCGCCGTCGGGTTCATGCCATGCCCCGTCGAGGGGAAGCGTGTCCGTGCCGATGGAAATCAGTTCTGTGCGCATCTACATCTTCAGCAGTTTTTCCGCGTTCCCATGCAGCACTTTCTTCTTGTCGTCGGGGCTTAACGAGATGTTTTCCATCCAGTCCGTCCCCTGCATGTTGGGTGCGAACGGATAGTCGACCGAGAACATGATGCGGTCGATTCCCATTTCCATCATCGAGCAGACCATCGCCGGGTCCGAGAAATTGCCGCTCGTCGTGATGTGGAAGTGATTGCAGAATTTTTCGCGGAACGGATAGTCGTTGTCGCGCGCCAGCGCGTCGCTGATCCGCCACAACAGGAACGGCAGGCCTTCGCCGAGATGGCCGAGCACGATCTGCAGCCTGGGATATTCGTCGAACACCTCGCTCAGCACCATGCGGATGCCGGCGGTCGCGGTTTCGACCGTGAATCCCCAGGCCGCCGTGAGCAGCGAAGGATACTTGGGCAGGTAATCCTTGTAATAGGCTTTGACGACATCCTGATGCGGCACGGCCGGATGCAGATAGATCGGCACGTCCAGCGCCTCGGCGCGGGCGAAGATCGGCCAGAACTGTTTCTGGTCTATAAATTCGCCGTTGGTCAGACCATGGATCATCCCGCCCTTGAAGCCGTAATCCCTGACGGTGCGTTCCAGTTCGTCCGCCGCCGCTTCGGGCGCCGGAGACGCCAGCGTGGCGAAACCGGCAAACCGGTCGGGGTGACGCTGGCAGGTCTCGTGCAGGCGGTCATTCGCGCCGATGGCGAGCCTCGTCGCGGTTTCGGCATCGAAACGCTGAACGCCGGGGGCGCCCTGCGACAGCACCTGCACGTCAATCCCGGAGGCATCCATGTCCTTGATACGCAGGTCGTACAGATCGTCCATCTTGGTGCGGATCGGCGTCCCGGCGAACCCCGCCTTGTCGTCGTACAAAGCCGCGATTTCGGGATCGAAATAATGTTCTTCGATCGCAATGATTCGATTGCCGCTTTTGCTCGCCATGATGGACTCCTGGGACGTCTTGTTGGTTCGGGTTTTCAGTGTTCGCGGGAATGTATCAACCGGAGCCGCACGTGTCAGCCTGACGGCGGCGAAAACATGACAAATTCGGGACCTGTCCGGCACCGGGGATAGAGGTATTGCACCCCGTGGTATAATCCCGTGATATGATCTGTCCCTGAACCGGGTCGGGGCCATGTTGTCGCCACATTTTCGGGCGAAGAACATGGGACGGCGAACATGCGGGCGAAAACCAACAATCACGAAGCCGGGTCGGGTAGGCTCGGAAACAAGAACACATGGCTCTTCTCGGAAAAATCATTGGCGGAGCGGCAGGCTTCGTAATCGGCGGTCCGCTCGGCGCGCTGGTCGGCGCGGCGGCCGGCCACGCGGTGGACCGCCTGCGCGACCCTGACGAGAATGCCAGCGACGCCACCCGCCAGACCGCTTTCACCATCGCGGTCATTGCGCTGAGCGCGAAGATGGCCAAGGCCGACGGCCAGGTCACACCCGACGAGATCGTCGCATTTCGCCAGATTATCCATGTCCCGGAAGACGAGCTTAAAAATGTCGGCCGGGTTTTCGACCTTGCCCGCAAGGACGCCCGCGGCTTCGAACCCTATGCCAGGCAGGTCGCGAAAATGTTCGTGGACCGCCCGGCCGTACTTGAAGAGCTTCTCGATGCCCTTTTTCATATCGCAAAGGCGGATCATGTCATCCATCCGCAGGAAGAAGAGTTCCTCAAAGCCGTAGCAACGATTTTCGGGTTCGATGAAGCCAAGTTTGCGCGTATTCGGGCAGGCCATCTCGGCGCCGATGCGTCCGACCCCTATGCAATACTCGGCGTGCCGCATGATGCGGACGACACAGCCGTGCGCGCCGCCTGGCGCACGCTGATCAAGGAGAACCACCCCGACAAGCTGGTCGCCGAAGGCATGCCCCAGGATTTTATCGACATGGCCACGTCGAAAATGGCGACGATCAACGACGCCTGGGGCAAAATCCAAAAACAGCGCGGGTTGAAGTAACGGCCAGGGACTAAACAGGCTGAAGCGCGTTGTAAGGCTGTTCGGGCATTTCGACCGCAATGGCATCGCCGGATCCGATATCGCCCCCGGTCACGACAATTCCCATCACGGCCGACAGCAGATACGCCTTACCGTTGGCGTTCTTGCCGGTGACGGCCTTCGTCAGTCCCTTCCGGAAATTATCGAGCTGGCCGCACGGGTTTCGCAGTCCGGTAATTTCTATACAGGCAGCACCTATCCGCAGACGGGCACCGGCGGGCAAAGCCGGAAGATCGATGCCCCGCGTCGTGATGTTTTCGCCGATATTTCCGGGCCCGATCTCGAACCCCTGTTGCCGCAATTCGTCGAATAGTTCGGACTGCACAAGATGGACCTGCCGCAGGTTAGGCGCCGTCGAGTCTTTCCGCTGCAGGTAGAGATGCTGAACGGTTTTACCTTTATGGGCATCGCCTTCGACGCCGAGCCCCGCAACCAGGGAAATACCGGCCTGAGGCGGCTTTGAGAATACGTTCCCGGCAGCACAGCTGACGGCGACAACCTGACCGGACATTCGATCCATTTCCTTTGCATGGCGACATATCAGAACCAAACGGGAATCCTACACGACGGGCCGACCCCGCCACACCGAAATATCCGCATTACATTTATGCCTGCCCGACAACGATTCCCCGTTTGACTTCCCATGGTGGCAGACCGACTCTCCGCCGTCATGAAACACGCCCATATCGCCCTTGCCGTTCTCGTAATGGCTGTCTGGGCATCCAATATCGCCGCAGCGCGCCTGGCAGTCGCGGAAATTCCGGGCTGGGCATTGATCGCGCTGCGCATGGCGGTAATCGCAGCGACGCTGGTTCCCTTCGTCGCAATTCCGCGCGGCCATATGTGGAAAATCTTCGGCCTTTCGGTCACCATGGGCACGCTGCATTTCGGACTGATGTTCGCCGCGCTGGAACATATTCATGTCGGCACTGCCGCCCTGATCATTCAGACCTCGGTCCCGTTCGCCCTGTTGCTGGCCCTTGTCTTCTTCCGCGAAAAATTCGGCTGGTACCGCGCCGCAGGCATTCTTATTAGCTTTTTCGGGGTCGCCCTCGTGGTCGGGGAGCCGCGCCTGTCGGACAGCCATCTATATGCGTTCATGGCGCTGATATCGGCCCTGGCGTTCGGCGGCGCCAACCTGCAGCTTCGCGGACTGGGCGGTGTCAGCGTCTTTGCCATCAATGGATGGATGGCGGTATTCGCGTTCCCGCAAATGGCGCTGGTGTCGATCCTGTTCGAATCCGGCCAGATCGACGCGATCGCCAATGCAAGCCTCGACGCCTGGATAGCCATCCTCCATATGGGCATTGTCGTCAGCGTCGTCGGCCACGGGCTTTGGTACGAACTTGTGCCCAAATACCGGACCAACCAGACCATGCCCTTTACGCTGCTCATACCCGTATTCGGGGTCGGCTTCGGGATCGCGTTGCTTGGAGAGACCCTGAACTGGCATATAATGGCGGGCGGGCTGGTGACGATCGCAGGCGTTGCGATCATCGTTTTCCGGGGATCGGGCCCCGGGCCCGTACCAACGCCCCCGCTGCCCCCGGCACCTGCCGACAACACACCGGATTGAGGCTGTATCGAGACATGGAGATTATCGAAAGACCGTCTCCCAATTTCAGTGCGCGCCCGGCGGGCGTCGATATAGATATGGCGGTGCTTCACTACACGGGGATGAAAACCGGCGAAGCGGCCCTTGAACGGTTATGCGATCAGGCCGCAGAGGTCAGCGCCCATTACGTTGTCGACGAAGACGGCCGCATCTACCGGCTGGTCGCCGACTCATGCCGCGCCTGGCATGCAGGGCGCAGCTACTGGGCCGGCGCGACCGATATCAACGACCGGTCCATCGGCATCGAGATCGTCAACCCGGGCCACGAATTCGGATACCGGAAATTTCCGGAATCCCAGATGGCTGCCGTCGAGGCGTTGCTCGCAGAGGTAATGCGCCGGCATGAAATTCCGGCGCACCGCGTGGTCGGTCATTCGGATATTGCGCCATCGCGCAAACAGGATCCCGGCGAACTGTTCGACTGGCAGCGTCTGGCGCGGCTGGGTCTTTCCGTCTGGCCGACGGATTTTCCCGCACCCGTCGATCGCGCGACCGCGCTGAACCACCTGGCCGCCATCGGCTACGACCCGGCGGTGGGGGCCGCCGATATCGTCTCGGCCTTCCAGCGCCGCTTCGTGCCCGACAACGTCACCGGCAGGCTGGATGACCCGACCCTGACCATGGTTGCCGCGGTACACGCCATAAACAGTTGACGCTCAACGCTTTTCGACCGAGTGTGCCGGCGGTCCAGACGGTCGGATGGTCGCCTTCCGGCAATGGGGAAACCCGTCGGGGGGAGGAAAGTCCGGGCTCCACGGAAACACGGTGCCGGCTAACGGCCGGCGGGGGCAACCCCAGGGAAAGTGCCACAGAGAGCAAACCGCCATATCCACGGATACGGTAAGGGTGAAAGGGTGCGGTAAGAGCGCACCGCGTCGCCGGTAACGGCGATGGCAGGGTAAACCCCACCGGGAGCAAGACCGAATAGGGGCGGCACGCGAACGCAGGTTCGCAGGCGGGTTTCCGCGCTGCTGCCCGGGTAGGTCGCGACGAGGCGTTCGGTAACGGGCGCCCCAGATGAATGGCCATCTCCCGTTCCGGCTTCGGCCTGGACGGGGACAGAACCCGGCTTACAGACCGTCTGGACCTTTTTTTGACACACCTTTGCAAAGACTAGGAAATCCGCGCCGCGCGGACCAATTAAAAACCGTGGGACAACATTAATTCACATCAACGCTTGTATGCCCGGAAGGCCGTATCCAGTTGAATATAGAGAGCAGACTTCAGGCTCCACACCTATCGCCTGGGCAGCGGGACAAATTGATCGTGATCGGCCCGGCCGGGCAAATGAAAGAGAAATTCGAGAATGATTACCGTTGGACGTATCGCCAAAACCCTGTCGCTGCTGGTCGTGCTGACCGCCGCCGGTTGCGCCGGACAAAATACCGCGGATAGAAACCAGAGCGGCACGTATACCGTGTCGTTCGATAATGCCGGCCTAATTGTCGGCTTTCATACCGGCACGGGCACACTTGTCCTCAACGACGGCTCGGAATACGCCTTCACCGCCGATGGTTACAGCATCGCGGACCTTGGATATTCCGTCGCGACCGCCACGGGCACGGTTTATAATCTCGCGAAACTCGATGACATCGCCGGCGAATACAAAGCTCTCGGCGGTGTCGCCATCTTCGGCAAGGGAAGCGGCGAAGCCGGCCTGAAGAATCGGACCAATAACGTCGTTCTCGACGTCGATTCATCGGAAACCGGTTTGCGCTTCGGTATCGGCGGCGGGTATGTGACCGTCAAACTCGGCAAAATGCTCAAAGGCCCACGTGTTGCGATGGTCAAGCCCGAGCCGCCGAAGCCGGCGCCGGTCATGGCGCCGCAGCCCGTCACCCACGACATCGAGTTCGGATACGATAAATCGCGCGTCAGCATCGCCATCGGCACGCAGCTCGACCCGATCGCCGCCGAATGGCGGAACAGGCCCGCGACATTCGAGATCGTCGGCCACGCGGATACGGTAGGCACGAACGCCTATAACGACACTCTGTCCGCAATGCGGGCCGAAAACGTCAAAAAGGCGCTGGTCGAACGCGGTATTGCACCCGAACGGATCTCCGCACGCGGCGTCGGCGAAAAGGATCTTGCCGTACCCACAGCCGACGAGAAACGCCTGCGCGCCAACCGGCGGGTAACGATTACGATCAATATCGCCAGGTAACTTCCGCCGGCCTCTTCCAGGGCCGGCCGCAACCAAAACCGACGAGACGCCGCGGCCCGCACTGGGCCGCGGCTTTTTTGTACCCCTTACGGGGATGGCATGCGCCGATACCGGCCCCCGATCGCAACCGGCCGGTTTGCCACACCGCTTGCCCGAATGAGAACATAAGAAGAACACAATGCTGCCGTAATTGGCGCCTAAACAATCCTTGAATCTGGCATCCAATCAATTTCACTTACGTTCCAAAGCGCATGTGGTGACATCAACGAATGCTTCTAAACACCCGTTCTTAACTGGTTCTTTACTATTGATGGCATTGACTCCCATAATTACCCATGATATCCCATCATGTCCCAAATTCGCTACCGGGACGTGGTTTTGCGTCGGTTCGCCGACAGGTACAGACAGGAAAGTCGGATCATCCCGTGGCGTCGTTTATTTCGACATACGAGAACAAGGTTGACCGGAAGGGCCGCGTGTCGGTTCCGGCTGCCTATCGTGCTGCCTTGGGAACCGAGACATATCAAGGGGTTATCGCCTATCCCTCGCTGACGGAGCCAGCAATCGAGGGCTTCGGACGCGGTACGCTCGACCAATTGATCCAGCGGCGGTTCGACCAGTCCCTGGACGGTGGCGATTTCACACAGACACTCGTCGGCAAGTCGGATGACGGCCTTGTCGAGACCATCATGGCGCTCTCGAGCGAGCTGCCGTTCGACGGCGAGGGCCGAATCATCCTGCCCGCCCGGCTTGTCGAACATGCCGGCATAACCGACCGCGCGACGTTCGTCGGCCGCGGCACGCGCTTCCAGATATGGGCGCCCGACGCTTATGAAAAACATCAGGCGGTGGAAGTCGCGGCGCTCCGTGCCCGACTCAACGGAGGCGCCGCATGAGCCCCGCCCCCGCTTTTGGACACGAACCCGTCATGATCGACGAAGTGATCGCCGCACTGCAGCCGCGTGACGGCGGACGCTATGTCGACGGCACATTCGGCGCCGGAGGATATACCGCCGCCATTCTGGAAGCGGCGGACTGCCGCGTCTGGGCCATCGACCGCGATCCCGAGGCCGTCGCGAATGCGGCGACGCTGGTCGAGAAATACGCAGGACGGCTGACCGTGATCGAAGGCCGGTTCGGCGACATGGCCGCTATCCTCGAGCACGAGGGCATCGACACCGTCGACGGCATCGCCCTCGATCTCGGCGTCTCGTCGATGCAGATCGACGACCCGGCGCGCGGCTTCAGTTTCCGCAACGATGGCCCGCTCGACATGCGGCAGGGCAAAAACGGGCTCTCGGCCACCGACCTCGTGAACGATGCCGAGGAAAGCGTTCTTGCCGACATCATCTTCAAATACGGCGAGGAACGACAGGCGCGGCGTATTGCCCGCGCCATCGTGCATGCCCGCAGCGACGCGCCGATCACCCGCACCGGTCAGCTTGCCGACATCGTGCGGAACGTCTATCGCGGCGGCAAGCCGTCCAAGACCGACCCCGCGACCCGGACGTTTCAGGCGATCCGCATTCAGGTAAACGACGAACTGGGCGAACTCGAGCGCGGCCTGCAGGCAGCAGAGATCATCCTCGCGCCCGGCGGACGGCTCGCCATCGTCTCCTTTCATTCGCTCGAAGACCGGATCGTAAAGGAATTCCTCCGGCGGGAATCCGGCGACGTGCCGACCGTATCGCGGCATCTGCCTGCGACCGCCACGCCGACGGCGGAACCGTGTTTCAGGCTGATCCGACGCGGCGCGCAAAAGCCGTCGGATACGGAAACCCGAAGGAACACCCGCGCCCGGTCCGCAAAACTCCGGGTCGCCGAACGCACACCTGCACCCGTCAAGCGGGAGGCCTGACCATGCGCCGATCAACCCTGCTCTGGACCGTACTCGGCATCGCCGTTGTGGTCGGATTGTTCGTGGTGAAACATCGCGTTCAGAGCCTCGAGGACCGCCTCCATGCGCTGAACGCCGAAATCATTACCGACCGGGATGCCGTTCAGGTCATGCAGGCGGAATGGAGCTATCTGAACCAGCCCGCGCGGCTCGAAGCGCTGAGCACGCGGCTGCTCGGCATGGACGCCCCCGTCGCAGCCCAGACGGTGTCGATGCAGGAACTGCTGCAGCAGATCGACCCGGAAGCGGCGGAACAAGGACAGGGAACGGAAATCGCCGAGAAAAGCCCCTCTCTGAAGCGGCGAGCGCCTCAGCCGCAAAGCGACGACTGGCTGACGCCGATCCTCGCCAAGCTGAAGAAATCGCAATGATCGGGAAACTGCAAATCCCGCCCGAGAAAATTCGCATAGAAGGCGATCGCAAGACCGCTATCGAAACCGGTCGGAACCGACTTATAGTCGCCGGAGCGCTGTTTTCGGCCGCGTTCGCCGTGATCGGCGTCCGGGTGGTCGACGTGTCGGTGTTCTCGGACAATGCCGAACCCCGCTACACCCGCAGCATCAGCAAAGACGAAAAGAATACCGGGCGCGCCGATATCGTCGACCGAAACGGCATTCTGATGGCGACCAGCCTGAATACCGCGTCGCTGTTCGCCAACCCGCGCCTGGTGCTCGACCCCGAACAGGCGGCCCTCCGGTTGTCCACGGCGCTGCCCGATATCGATGTGAAAGCGATCGAGAAGAAACTGCGCTCGAATCGCGGCTTTGTCTGGCTGCGCCGCCATCTGACGCCACGCCAGCAATATGCGGTCAACCGCCTCGGCATACCGGCGCTGAACTTCCAGCGGGAAGCCCGGCGCATGTATCCGCTCGGCCCGCTCGCATCCCACGTCATGGGTTTTACCGATATCGACAACAAGGGCCTGACGGGAATCGAGCGCTATTTCGACAAGGAACTGCGTACCCGCCAGTCGAACATGGCGTTGTCGATCGATGTCCGCGTGCAGCACGTTCTCGAACACGAACTCGGCCTTGCAATGAAAAAATTCAGCGCGATCGGGGCCGCCGGCCTGGTTATGGACGTGAACACGGGCGAAATCATCGCCATGTCCTCGCTCCCCAGTTTCGATCCGAACCAGCCCGGTTCGATTCCGCAGGACCTGCGGTTCAACCGAACCACGCTCGGCGTTTACGAGATGGGCTCGACCTTCAAGATTTTCACCACCGCAATGGCGCTCGACGCCGGCACGGTCTCGCTGAACGGCGGGTACGACGCGACCGACCCCATTCGCGTCGCCCGGTTTACGATCCGGGATTACCACGCGAAGAAGCGGTGGTTGTCGGTGCCGGAAATTTTCATGTACTCGTCGAATATCGGCACCGTGAAGATGGCGCTCGACGTCGGAATACCCGGGCACAAGAAGTTTCTGTCCAGTCTCGGGATGATGAAAACCGTCGGTATAGAACTTTCGGAAACCGGCACGCCGCTCTCACCCGACAACTGGCGTGAGATCAACTCGATGACGATTTCGTTCGGCCATGGCCTTGCGGTCAGCCCGCTGCACCTCGTCGCCGGCGTCTCGGCGGTCGTAAACGGCGGCATCTACCGGACACCGACGCTTATACGCCGCAGCCCAGCAGATATCCCCGTCGGAAAACGCATCATCTCTGAAGATACCTCACTGGAGATGCGGCGGTTGATGCGCCTGGTAGTCGAACAGGGCACCGGCCGGAAGGCAGCCGCGCCGGGATATCTGGTCGGCGGCAAAACCGGCACCGCTGAAAAAGTGTCGGGGCGCGGCTACAAGCGCAAAGCGCTCATTTCGTCCTTTGTCGCCGCCTTCCCGATGAACAAGCCGAGATACGTCATCCTGGCGATGCTCGACGAACCGACGGGCACGAAAGAAACATTCGGCTATGCGACCGGCGGCTGGGTTGCCGCACCGGTTATCGGCGCCGTTGTCGGGCGGATCGCGCCTGTTCTTGGACTGCGGCCGATCAAGGATAGCGATGCGGCGCGGAGTGCGCTGACGATCGATGTTTCCGAGAAATCCGGCCGGGAGCGGCGGCTTGCGTCTCATTGACCTCTTACAGGGAGAGATCACACAGGTGAACCTGACAGACGAACTGCGCAACAGGGAGATAACGGGATTGACCGCGGATTCGCGCGCTGTCGAACCCGGATTCCTGTTCGCAGCCCTGCCGGGAACCAGCGCCGACGGACGCGATTTTATCGACACCGCCATCGCACAGGGCGCCGCGGCTATACTCGCGCCGGAAGGGACCGGGCTCGCCAATGACGAAATCGCTCTTCTGACGTCGCCGGATGCGCGCGCTGCACTTGCCCATATTGCCGCGGCATTTTACGGCGACCAGCCGGAGACGATCGCGGCTGTCACCGGCACCAACGGCAAAACCTCGGTCGCGCATTTCACCCGCCAGATTTGGACGCTGCTTACACACCGTGCCGTCAGCATGGGCACCCTCGGCCTGCAAATGCCGGACGGCAGCGTCAAACCGACATTAACGACGCCGGATCCGGTCACCCTCCATGCCGATCTTGCCGATATCGCACGGAACGGCGCCAGCCACGCGGTTCTCGAGGCATCGAGCCACGGTCTCGACCAGCGCCGGATGGACGGAGTCCGCCTGCGGGCCGCCGGTTTTACCAACCTGTCGCGCGACCATCTCGATTACCATGGGACGATTGAAAGCTATCTCGCCGCCAAGGCGCGGCTGTTCTCGGAACTTCTGCCCGCCGATGGAACGGCCGTCCTCAACGCCGACATACCGGAATTCGCCGCGCTGGCCGCGTCCTTCGACGGCACGACCCTTTCCTATGGCCGTAACGGCGCCGACCTCGAACTGGTCGATGCCGTGCCGACGGAACACGGAACGCATATCTCGGTGGTCGCCTTCGGACAGCGCTTCGAGATCGATCTCCCCCTCGCGGGTTCCTTTCAGATTTACAACGTACTCTGTGCAGCGGGCCTCGCAATCGCCTGCGGCGAAACCAGCGCCGACGTCATGGAGTGCCTGCCCCGCCTTCGCGGTGTCCCCGGACGCCTGGAACGCGCCGGCACTGTAAACGGCGCCGGCGTCTATATCGACTACGCCCATACGCCGGACGCGCTCGAAAACGTTCTGACGGCAATGCGGCCCCATACCTCGGCCCGTCTCGTCGTCGTTTTCGGCTGCGGCGGCGACCGCGATCGGGGCAAGCGCCCGATGATGGGCGGGGTTGCGATAGAGCATGCCGATATTGCCATCGTGACCGACGACAACCCGCGGTCGGAGACCGCATCCGCGATCCGGCAGGAAATCCTGGCGGCGGCACCCGGCGCGCGCGAAATCGGCGACCGTGCCGAAGCCATCGGACAGGCCGTTTCCCTGCTGACGCCGGGAGATATCCTGGTAATTGCGGGCAAGGGCCACGAAACCGGGCAGATCGTCGGCGACGAAATTCGCCCGTTCGACGATCTGGTCGTCGCCCGTGCCGCCATCGAATCCGCGGGAGGGACCCCGTCATGACCCCTGCCCCGCTCTGGACATCTGCAGATGCCGTCGCAGCGACCGGCGGCGTTGCATCGGTAAACTGGGACGCCTCGGGTATCTCCATCGACACACGCACGCTGGAAAAAGGCGATCTTTTCGCCGCCCTCGCCGGCCCCAATTTCGACGGCCACGATTTCGTCGCCGCGGCGTTCGACGCCGGTGCGGCCGCGGCCCTCGTCGACAGCGAAAACGCCGACGTTCTGGACGGCAAACCTGGCCTCGCGGTTCCGGACACCCTTGACGGGCTTCGGGCGCTCGCCAGTGCCGCCCGCGCCCGAACGCACGCCAGAATCGCGGCAATCACCGGCAGTGTCGGCAAAACCGGCACCAAGGAAGCGCTGGCGCATGTCCTCTCATTCCAGGGCAAAACCAGCTTCAGCAAGAGCAGCCTGAACAATCATTGGGGCGTACCGCTCTCGGTCGCCCGCATGCCGGCCGAAACAAAATTCGGCATCTTCGAGATCGGCATGAATCACCCGGGTGAGATCACCCCGCTGGTTGCGCTGGCGCGCCCGCATGTTGCTGTCGTTACGGCCATCGCCGCTGCGCATATGGCGTTCTTCGACACGGTCGAAGACATCGCGCGCGCCAAGGGCGAAATTTTTTCATCCCTGGAGAACGGCATTGCGGTCATTAACCGCGACACGGAATTTTTCGGACTTCTTTCCGATATGGCACTGGAATCGGGCGCCGACCGCGTCGTCAGTTTCGGCCGTCATCTGGAGGCCGACATGCGTCTGCTGGAATGCCTCGGCGATGCGACCGGCAATACGGTGGATGCGCGCTGGAAGGGTGAAACAATTCAGTTCCGCGTCGGCCAGCCCGGCGCCCACTGGGCCTATAACAGCCTCGCGGTCCTCGTCACGGTGGATGCCCTCGGCGGCGACCTCCACGCTGCGGCGGCTGCGCTCTCGTCGCTCCCCGCCTTACCGGGCCGCGGCGCGGTACATGTCATTCCCTGGGGCGACGGTCATATCCGCCTGATAGACGATTCGTATAATGCCAACCCGGAATCAATGGCATCCGCCCTCAAGACGCTCGGTCACATGCAGCCGGATGGCGGGCAGCGCATCGCCATACTCGGCGACATGCTGGAACTCGGGGACATTTCAAAAGCGGCCCACACCGCGCTGAAAGCCCAGATCGAGAAAAACCGGATCGACCGGGTATTTCTGGCCGGCCCGGAAATGAAAGCACTCGCCGACAGCCTCGACAGGACAACCCTTGGCGGCATTGCCGAAAACGCCGAGGGCCTGCTGCCGATGGTGCTTTCCGGCCTCGGGGCCGGCGATGTCGTAACGGTCAAGGCGTCGAACGGCATCGGTCTGTCGCGCATCGTAAAAACCCTTACCGACCCGGCGTCTCCGTCACGCGCCGCCAACGGCGACTGAAGCAGGAGACACAGAAACATGCTCTACAACCTCCTGTTCCCGCTGGCCGACGACATCGGCGCATTCAATCTGTTCCGGTATATCACGCTGCGGACCGGCGGCGCCGTGGTCACCGCGCTTTTCGTCAGCTTCGTGCTCGGACCCGCGGTCATCCGCTGGCTGAAAAGCAAGCAGGCGGAAGGCCAGCCGATCCGCGAAGACGGCCCGCAATCCCACCTGATCACCAAAAAAGGCACGCCCACGATGGGTGGCGTCCTGATCCTGCTCGCGCTCGGTATCGCCACCCTGCTGTGGGCCGATCTGACCAACGGATATGTCTGGGCGGTTTTGACGGTGACGCTCGGATTCGGGGCGATCGGCTTCGTCGACGACTATATCAAGCTCACGAAACGGTCGAGCAACGGCCTCCCCGGCAGGCTGAAACTTGTCGCCCAGATCGCGATCGGCGTCGGGGTCACGATCTGGATCACATCGCTGTCCGAGGGCCCGCTGACGAACGGTCTTGCTCTGCCCTTCTTCAAGGACCTCCTGGTGCCGCTGGGATGGTTCTTCGTTCCCTGGGCCGTGATCGTTCTGGTCGGCGCGTCGAACGCCGTGAACCTGACCGACGGGCTCGACGGTCTTGCCATCATGCCGGCCCTTATCGCCGCCGCCTGTTTCTCCCTGATCGCCTATGTATCGGGAAATTTCGTCTTTTCGGAATATCTGCAGATTCATTACGTGCGGGGCGCCGGCGAACTCGCCGTGTTCTGCGGCGCACTGGTCGGCGCCGGGCTCGGGTTCCTCTGGTACAACGCGCCGCCGGCCATGGTTTTCATGGGCGACACGGGATCGCTGGCCATCGGCGGCGCGCTGGGCGCGGTAAGCGTCGTGACCAAGCATGAAATCGTTCTCGCGATCATCGGCGGGTTGTTCGTGCTGGAAACCGTATCCGTCATCGTCCAGGTCGCATCCTTCAAGCTGACCGGCAAACGCGTCTTCCGGATGGCGCCGCTGCATCACCACTTCGAACAAAAAGGCTGGGCGGAATCGACCATCGTCATCCGTTTCTGGATCATCGCGTCGATCCTCGCGCTCATCGGGCTTGCCACCCTGAAACTGAGGTAGAGCGACAGAAATGATCCCCGTGACATCCCGTTCCTCTCAGCACATGGCGGTCTTCGGACTCGGCGGCTCCGGCCGCGCCGCTGCGCGTGCGCTGATGGCCGGCGGGGCGACTGTCACGGCATGGGACGACAATGCGGACTCCCGCGCGGAAGCCGCCAATGAGAACATTCCGCTGGCCGATCTCACCCAGTCGGACTGGACCGGCATTTCCGCGCTGGTGCTCAGCCCCGGCATCCCGCTGACGCACCCGGCGCCCCATCCGGTCGTCGCCTGCGCCCGCGCCGCGGGACGACAGGTCATCGGCGACATCGAACTGCTTGTCGAAAACAACAACGGCGCGGCGCTGATCGGCATCACAGGGACAAACGGCAAATCGACCACCTCGGCGCTGATCCATCACGTGCTTCAGGCTTCCGGCGTCGCGGTACAGATCGGCGGCAATTTCGGCCCGCCTGTACTCGGCCTCGCTTCCGCCGGACCGCAGGACACGATCGTTCTGGAACTGTCGTCCTATCAGCTCGACCTGACACAAACGGCGACCTTCGATATCGCCGTCCTGCTGAACGTCACGCCGGACCATTTGGACCGCCATGGAGATATGGCGGGCTATGTTGCGGCGAAAAAACGGATATTCCGGACCAACGCCGCCCCGGGCCGCCAGATCGCCGTCATCGGAATCGACGACCAGTACGGCGAGGTCGTTTTCCGGGAGATGACGGACGATCCGCACTGGCAGGTGGTTCCGGTTTCGGTCGGACAGGCCACGGCGGATGGCGTCGGGGTTGTCGACGGTGTATTGCACGACGGCGACGGCAACAGCTGCCCCATCGGCCATATCGACACATTACGCGGCCGCCACAACTGGCAGAACGCCGCGGCAGCCTGGGCAATCGCCCGCGCGCGCGGCGTCTCCCCCGACCGGATCGCAGACGCCTTCGAGACCTATCCGGGACTGCCCCACCGGCTGGAGACCGTCGCCGAGATAAACGGGATCCGCTACGTCAACGATTCCAAGGCAACGAACGGCGAAGCGGCTGCGCGCGCACTGTCGAGCTTCGACAGCATCTACTGGATCGCCGGCGGCGTAGCGAAGGAAGACGGGCTTGGCCCGACCGAACCCTACTGGGGCAACGTTCGTCACGCGTTCCTGATCGGCGAGGCAGCCGACGCATTCGAATCCATGCTGTCCGGCAGCGTTCCGGTGACCCGCTCGGGCGATCTTGCGACCGCTCTCCGCGATGCGGGTGCCTGCGCCGTCGCCGACGGCGTCACGCACCCGGTAATTCTGCTGTCGCCGGCCTGTGCATCCTTCGACCAGTACCGGAACTTCGTTCTGCGCGGCGATCACTTCCGCGACCTGGTGAACGATCTGCAAATCGGAGGCGCGGCATGACCGTATTTGCCCGCTCCGATACGTCCATTCTCGGCCGCTGGTGGTGGACGGTCGACCGTTGGACCCTGACCGCCGTCGGCATGCTGATCGCATTCGGGATTATCATGGCGTTGGCCGCCAGCCCGGCCGTCGCAGAACGCATCGGCCTCGATTACTTCTATTTCGCGCGCCGCCAGTTGATCTATCTGCCGGTCGCTCTTGCCCTGCTGATCGGCGGATCGCTGCTGTCGCCCCGCGGCGTGTTCCGCGTCGCGGTCGTAACCCTCGCCATCTTTACGATTCTGGTACTTGCAACATTCGTATTCGGCACCGAAATCAAGGGCGCCAGGCGCTGGATCGGACTCGGCCCGGTATCGGTGCAGCCCTCCGAGTTCCTGAAACCGGCCTTTGCCGTTGTCGCCGCATGGCTGTTCGCGGCGGCCCGCAACGGCGAACTGCGCCATGGAAACCTGATATGCATCGGCGCCTATGGCGCGCTGGTCGGCCTGCTTCTGCTTCAACCGGATGTCGGGATGGCGGTCGTGATATCATCGGTATGGGCCTGCCAGTTCTTCCTCGCCGGTCTGCCGCTGTTCTGGGCAGCCGCACTTGCAATCGGCGGAGCCGCCGCCTTTGTCGGCGCGTATTTCACCCTTTCCCACGTCGCAAGCCGGGTCGACCGTTTTCTCGACCCGTCGTCGGGCGACAGCTATCAGGTCGACCGGTCGCTCGAGGCTTTCATGAATGGCGGCCTGTTCGGTCGCGGCCCCGGCGAAGGCACCGTAAAAGAGGTTCTGCCCGACGCCCATTCCGATTTCGTGTTCGCCGTCGCAGGCGAAGAATTCGGGCTTTTCGTGTGCCTGATCCTGGTTTGCCTGTTCGGCTTCGTCGTTCTGCGCGGCTTCGCGAAGGCGCTTCAGGAAACGGATTTGTTCATCCTGCTCGCGACGTCGGGCCTGGTCGTCCAGTTCGGCCTTCAGGCCGTCATCAATATGGGCTCCACCCTGCGGCTGATGCCGACCAAGGGCATGACCCTGCCCTTCGTCAGCTATGGCGGATCGTCGCTGATCGCGATGGGGCTGTGCATCGGGTTTCTGCTCGCCCTGACCCGCCGCCGTGTCGGCGCAGGAGCACAGTGATGAGCGAAAAAACAACAGGCGGACGCAACATCCTGCTCGCCGCCGGCGGTACCGGGGGGCATATCTTCCCCGCCATCGCGGTGGCGGAGGAACTGATGAAACGCGGTCACACCGTATCGCTCGCCACCGACGCGCGCGGCACGAACCTGGGCAGCACGCTGCCCGGGGTCGATGTGTACCGGATCAGCGCGTCGGGCGTGCGGGGCGGGGTGATCGCCAAGGTAAAAGGCGTGGCGTCCATCGGCCTCGGCGTTCTGCAGGCGCGTCGCCTGTTCCGGAACCTTCGCCCGGCCTGCGTTATCGGGTTTGGCGGATATCCGTCCGTGCCGACAATGGTCGCAGCCGCTTCGCGTGGACTGCCGACGATCATCCACGAACAGAATGCCGTTCTCGGCCGCGCCAACCGGCTGGTCGCCAGACGGGTTTCCGCGATTGCATCGTCTTTCGACCAGACGACGGGGATCGATACGGCCAGCGAAGGCAAGATCGTCCAGACCGGCAATCCGGTCCGCGCGGCCTTTAGTGCCGCCCGTGCGCAGGACTATCCCCGGATCGGGCCCAACGGCGAAGGCGTAAAAATTCTCGTGCTGGGCGGCAGCCAGGGCGCCCGTATCCTGAGCGAAGTTGTCCCGAAGGCGTTGGCCGAAATGCCGGAAACCCTGCGCCGGCGGTTTGCCATCACCCAGCAGTGTCGCCCCGAAGACATCGAAAACGTCCGGAAAGCATATGAAGACGCGAACGTTTCGGCGGACCTGTCGAAGTTCTTCGATGACGTGCCGGACCGTATGGCCGCCGCCCATGTCGTGATCACCCGCGCCGGCGCTTCGACCGTCGCCGAGCTCGCCGAGGCGGGACGGCCGGCAATTCTCGTGCCCTACCAGCACGCCACCGACGACCACCAGACGGCAAATGCAAGAGCCGTCGAAGCCAAGGGCGCCGGCTGGCTGATCCCGCAGGCCGGGTTCACCCCGGAAGCGCTGACCATGCGTCTGGAGAGCTTCGTCAACCTGCACAACCTTCTGATCGATGCTGCACGAGCGGCCCACGATTTCGGCGGCCGTAATGCCGCCGCGGCGCTCGCGGACGAGGCGGAACGGCTGATGGGCATTCGGCGCAACGGCGGACGGGGTCCCGGCGTCGACCCCGTCCGGGAGATCGCGGCATGAAGGCGCTTCCCCTCAGCATCGGCACCATCCATTTCGTCGGAATCGGCGGAATCGGCATGAGCGGCATTGCCGAAATTCTTCACAATCTCGACTACGCGGTACAGGGCAGCGACATCGCCGAAAACGCGAATGTCACGCGGCTGCGCGGCCTCGGGATAGAGATTTCCATCGGCCAGCACGGCGACAATCTCAAAGAAGCGGAAGTCGTCGTCATTTCCTCGGCGGTCAAAGCGGACAATCCGGAAGTCGTGGAAGCGCGCGCGCGGCTGATCCCCGTTGTCCCGCGGGCGGAGATGCTCGCGGAAATCATGCGTCTGAAATGGGGTATCGCCGTTGCCGGCACCCACGGCAAGACCACCACCACATCGATCATCGCCGCGGTTCTCGACGCGGGGCAGTTCGATCCGACCGTCATCAATGGCGGTATTATCAATGCATACGGAACAAACGCCCGGCTTGGGGACGGCGACTGGATCGTCGTCGAAGCGGACGAGTCCGACGGCACGTTCATGAAGCTGCCGGCGACGATCGCAATCGTCACCAATATCGATCCCGAACATCTCGATCACTACGGCGATTTCGACACGCTGAAAGCCGCCTTCGCGACCTTCGTACAAAATATCCCGTTTTACGGATTCGCGACGATGTGCATCGACGATACCGAGGTCCAGGCCCTTATCCCGCAGGTCTCGGACCGCCGTATCGTGACCTACGGCCTCAGTCCGCAGGCGGATATCCGCGCAATCGACATTTCCGCCGATCCCACGGGGTCCCATTTTACCGTTATCGCCTCCAACCGCATATCGGGCACGTCGGTCGACCTCGGGCGTTTCACCATGCCGATGGTCGGCGATCACAATATCCGCAATGCGCTTTCCGCCATCGCCATCGCCCAGGAGATGGGTATCGACACCGATGTGCTGAAACGCGCCCTGTCCGATTTCAGCGGCGTCAAGCGGCGTTTCACGCGCACAGGCATCGTGAACGACGTCACAATAATCGACGATTACGGGCACCACCCGGTAGAAATATCGGCCGTCCTCGCCGCCGCGCGGACGAGCACACTGCGCAATGTCATCGCCGTGGTGCAACCGCACAGGTATTCCCGCGTCAGCGACCTGTTCGACGAATTCTGCACCTGCTTCAACGATGCCGATACCGTCATCGTTGCCGATATCTATCCGGCCGGCGAGGCACCCCTGCCCGGGATCGACAGGGATGCGCTGGTCGAAGGCCTGCGCAGCCGCGGCCACCGACACGTGGTTGCGCTCGAATCCGCAGAGGCCATGCCCGGTGTCATCGCCGGCCTGGCAAAACCCGACGATTTCGTCGTCTGCCTTGGCGCCGGCAATATCACCGCCTGGGCAAACGACCTGCCCGCCGCGCTTGCCGCCCTCTGGGCCGGCAATCCCGCCTCGAACACCGAGGGGGCCTGAACATGCTGGCCCATGCCCTTCCCCGCCTGATCGACCGGTTGCCGCCCGTCCGCGGCGAACTGCGCGAGAACGCGCCATTATCCGGCATTACATGGTTTCGCACCGGCGGTCCGGCGGAAGTCCTCTTCCGCCCCGCCGACCTCGCTGACCTGACGGCGTTCTGCACCGCGCTCGATGCCGATATCGGCGTCACGGTGCTCGGGCTCGGCTCCAACGCCCTGATCCGCGACGGCGGTCTGCCCGGCGTGACGATTCACCTTGGCAAGGCGTTCGGCGATATCTCGGTCGACGGCACAACCGTTACCGCCGGCGCAGGCGCACTTGACGTCGCCGTTGCCCGCGCGGGACGCGATCGTTCCATTGCAGGCCTTGAATTTCTCAGCGGCATCCCGGGCACGATCGGCGGCGCCCTGCGGATGAATGCCGGCGCCTACGGCAGGGAAACCGGCGAAATCGTCGTTTCCGCCCGGGCCATCGACCGGTCGGGCAAAATCCACGACCTGGCGCCGTCCGATTTCGGTTTCTCCTATCGCCACTGCACCGTGGACGAAAGCTGGATATTCGTATCCGCCGTCCTCAAAGGAAACGCGGACGACCGTGCCGACATTGACCGGCGGATGACCGAGATCGCCGCCGACCGGAAATCGTCGCAACCGGTCCAGGCGCGCACCGGCGGATCGACCTTCAAGAACCCGCCCGGTGCGAAAGCCTGGGAACTGATCGACGCGGCGGGCTGCCGCGGTCTCACCGTCGGCGATGCCCAGGTTTCTGAACAGCATTGCAATTTCCTGATCAACCGCGGCACAGCCAGCGCCGCCGACCTGGAAGAACTGGGCGAAGAGGTTCGCCGCCGCGTGAAAGCGCATTCCGGTATTTCGCTCGAATGGGAAATCCAGCGTATCGGAATCCCCCGGGAGGACCGCATGTCATGAGCAGGTCCGTGGCAGTTCTGATGGGCGGTTGGTCGAGCGAACGCGAAGTGTCGCTGGTAAGCGGCGGCGCCATTGTCGATGCGCTCAAAACGTCCGGGCTCGACGTTCGCGCCATCGACGTGCAGCGCGATGTCGCCGGGCTTGCCGCCCAGTTGTCGCCGTCGCCCGATGTCGTCGTCAATGCGCTTCACGGACGCTACGGCGAAGACGGCTGCGTCCAGGGCATTCTCGAATGCCTCGGACTGGCCTACACGCATTCCGGCGTGATGGCGTCTGCGCTTGCCATGGACAAGCCGATGGCGAAACGTTTGTTCGAAACCGTCGGCATTCCCTGTCCCCGCCACGAAATCGCGACACGCGACGATTTCAAGACCGGCGCCGTAATGGATATCCCGTTCGTCATCAAGCCGATGAACGAAGGATCGAGCGTCGGTGTCACCATCGTTCTGGAGGATTCCGACATTCCGTCGCCGGATAGCGACGCATGGACATTCGGCGATTCCGTGATGGTGGAAAAATACATTCCCGGCCGCGAACTGACCGTCGCGGTGATGGGCGACCGCGCGCTGGGCGTCACCGAAATCCGCCCGCGGAACGGATTCTACGATTACTCGGCAAAATACACCGAGGGCAAAGCCGATCACCTGATCCCGGCGCCGGTAAACGACGAAGTTTACGCAATGGCGATGGAATATGCGGTCCGGGCACATAACACGCTCGGATGCCGCGGCGTATCGCGTGCCGATTTTCGCTACGACGATTCCGGCGGAGAACCGGGCGCGCTCTTTCTTCTCGAAATCAATACACAACCGGGCATGACGCCCCTGTCGCTTGTTCCCGAACAGGCCGCCCATGCCGGTATCAGCTTCAGCGACCTGGTTCGCTGGATGGTGGAGAACGCATCATGCGATGGATAAAGACGACCACATCGGCAAAAGGCAAAACCAACGCGAAGGGCAGCCGCAAGCGGCCCCTGCCGCGTTGGGCCAAGCGATCGATTCGCGCCGGTGTCGTTCTCGGGATAAGCGGCATTGCGCTGGCGGGACCGGTCTGGCTGTGGCAGTCGGGATGGGTCGCGACGGCAACGAACTCCATGTTCGCCTCCGCCGCACGTGCGCTCGCGGATGCCGGTTTGAAGGTCGACCAGATACTCCTCGAGGGCCGCAACCACGAGTCGTCCGCGCAAATCACGCGTGCACTGGGGATCGAACGGGGCGTCCCGCTCCTCACGGTCGACCTGGAACGGGCACGCGCCCGGCTCGAACAGTTGCCGTGGATCCGCGTGGCGAGTGTAGAACGGGAATTTCCGGGCATCATCCGCGTGCGGATCGTCGAACGCCGACCCCTCGCGCTTTGGCAGCGCCAGAACGAACTCGTCCTGGTCGACGATCAGGGCGCCGTGATCGCTGCCAGGAAGCTGGACCGCTTCCACGACATGATGGTGCTTGTCGGCAAAGACGCACCGGCGCACGCGACCGCCCTGCTGTCGATACTGTCCCGCGAACCCGACCTGAAACGCCGGGTAAATGCCGCCGTCCGGGTCGGCGACCGGCGCTGGAATATCCGCATGGATAACGGCGTCTTCGTACGGTTGCCGGAAAACGATGCTCTCGGCGCTTGGCGCCGGTTCGCGCGGCTGGAACGCCAGCACAAGCTTTTGAAACAGGATCTGCTGTCGATCGACCTCCGGATTCCGGACCAGTTGATCGTTCGCACCCGTGGCGGCCGCCCGGAAACGGACCGCAAGGTCAGCCACCGCAAGGGAAAGAACACCTGATGAACCGTCTGGCTTCTGACAAACCGAACCGGGAGACCGTCTGACCGTGGCCAAGCTTCGCACAGGAATCATTGCCGCGCTGGATGTCGGCAGCTCGAAAACGTGCTGTTTCATCGCCCATGCGAACACAGAAGGCGGTATTCGCGTCATCGGCGTTGCCCAGCAGGCTTCCGCCGGCGTCCGGAACGGCAGCGTGGTCGATATGGACGCGGCCCAGAACGCCGTCCTGACGGCCGTGAGCGCCGCCGAGGAACTGGCGGGTGAACGCATCGACAAAATATTTGTCAATCTTTCCGGCGGCCGCATGTATTCGCAGGTGCAGGAGATAGAAGTTTCCATCGCGGGCCATGAAATCGCGGAAACGGACATCCGCCGCGCCCGCGAGCGCAATTTCCAGATCGAACAGCCCGACGACCGCGACCTGATCCATTGCCTGCCGATCGGCTATGCGATCGACGGCAACCGCGGCATTCACGACCCGCGGGGCATGTACGGCGAACGACTCGGCGTCAACTTTCACCACATCAATGCCGCGAGCGGCGCGGTCCGCAATCTCAAGACCTGTGTCGCACGCTGTCATCTCGATATCGAGGAGGTCGTGGTGTCTCCATATGCCGCCGGCCTGTCCTGCCTCGTCGAGGACGAAAAGGATCTCGGCGTCACCCTTGTCGATATGGGCGGCGGCACCACGACGATTGCGGTTTTCTATGACGGCCAGGTCGTATTTGCGGATTCGATTCCCGTTGGCGGCGGCCATGTCACCAACGATATCGCCCGCGGCCTGTCGACCCCCGTCGTGCATGCCGAAAGGATGAAGATCCTGTACGGCAGCGCTGTGTCTTCGCAGTCGGACGACAACGAGATCATCGACGTGCCGCTGGTCGGCGAAGACGATCACAACCAGGCCAACCATGTCCCGAGATCGATCCTGACGGGCATTATCCGGCCGCGCATGGAAGAAACGTTCGAGCTTGTCCGCGAACGCCTCGAAATCAGCGGCGCCGACCGGATTTCGGGCCGCCGCATGGTTCTGACCGGCGGTGCATCGCAGCTTCACGGTGTTCCCGAACTCGCGGGGCTCGTCCTCGAAAAACAGATCCGTATCGGACGTCCCCTGAGAATCAGCGGCCTCGCCGAAGCGACCAGCGGACCGGCCTTTTCAACCTGTTCCGGGCTTTTGCGTTACGGCGTCGAAAAATACGCCGGCACCATCGAAGACAGTCCCGCGAATGACGCCGCCCCCGTCGGGCGGATGGCACGGATCGGCCAATGGCTGAAGGAGAGCTTTTAACCGGATGAAGAATTTACCCAGTTCACGACCAACGCGCCTACCCAAGACCGCGGCCGTTTCGCGGAATCCTCACCCCGGGTGGATCGGCACCACCCGTTTCGTCCCTTCCCTGTAACAGGAGGCTTTAATGACCATCAATCTCACCGTACCCTCACCCCAGGACCACCTGAAACCGCGGATCAGCGTCATCGGCGTCGGCGGCGCCGGCGGCAATGCGGTCAACAACATGATTTCGTCGCAGCTCGAAGGCGTTGAATTCGTTGTCGCCAATACCGACGCCCAGGCACTCGCGCAGTCGCTGGCCGAAAAACCCATCCAGCTTGGGCCGGGCATTACCCATGGCCTCGGCGCCGGGTCGCGCCCCGATATCGGCCGGGCAGCGGCAGAAGAAGCCATGGATGATCTCATGGAAGCGCTGGGTTCCGCCCACATGGTGTTCATTACCGCCGGCATGGGCGGTGGCACGGGCACCGGCGCGGCTCCGGTGATTGCACGGCTTGCCCGGGAACACGGCATTCTGACGGTTGGCGTCGTTACCAAGCCGTTCCAGTTCGAGGGCATCAACCGGATGCGGATCGCCGAAGCCGGGATTGAAGAAATGCAGCAATACGTCGACACGCTGATCGTCATCCCCAACCAGAACCTGTTCCGCATCGCCAACGAAAAAACCACGTTTGCGGATGCCTTCACAATGGCGGATGAGGTACTTCATTCCGGCGTCAGGGGCGTTACCGACCTCATGGTGGTGCCGGGCCTGATCAACCTCGACTTTGCCGACATTCGCGCCGTGATGAGCGAAATGGGCAAGGCGATGATGGGCACCGGCGAAGGCGACGGCGAAGACCGCGCCCGTCTTGCCGCCGAAGCCGCAATTTCGAACCCGCTTCTGGACGATGTATCGATGAAAGGCGCACGCGGCGTGCTGATCAACATCACAGGCGGCCCGGACATGACCCTGTTCGAGGTCGACGAAGCGGCCAACAGGATCGGCGAAGAAGTCGATCCGGACGCCAATATCATCTTCGGCTCGACGATGGACTCGTCCCTCGAAGGCAAGATGCGGGTATCCGTGGTCGCGACGGGCATAGATGCGGTCGCCGAAACCCAGCCGCGGCCGGTTCTGAAAGTCTATTCGCCGCCGCAGAAGCTGGTCCGGACCAAAGATACCGAGACACCGGTTGAAGACGACCAGGCCATGCCGGCCACTGCCTCCGCCCCGGAAGCGGCGCCGGAAGCGCCCGCACAGCCGATCGCCGCAGAAGCGAGCGTCGAGGAAACGACGATGCCGGAAACGCCGGCACCCATGGCGGCCCCCGCTGCGCGCAGCATGCCGCCGATGCCGTCATCCTACACGCCTCCAGCAACCGCGCCTGTGGCCCCGGCGGCGGAAGCTCCGGACACGATGACCCCGGCGGCCGCCGAAGCGGAGATACCGGCCAGCGAAGCCCCTGCTGCATATGCGCAGTCGGAGCCGGCTCCTGAAGTCGCTGCGGCAGCGCCCGCGGCGGCCGAACCGGAAATGACGCCGGAGACCGCCCCGGAACCTGTCGCCGAATCGGCGGCACGCCCGGAACCGCGGCTGGTCGCCAAAAACGACGCCTTTATGCCGCCGCCGCCGGTCGATCGCCAATCGGCGCCCGAACGGACAGGTGGATCGGATCCGTTCAAGGAAGCCGATCTCGTGAATGGCGGTTCGGTGGACGATTCGCGCCGCCGCCGGCCGAATCTGTTCCAGCGTATCACCGGCACCGCGCAGGACGCCAAACCGGCAGCAACGTCACCGGCCGCACCGGCCAATCCGCCGGCACGGCCCGTGACGGCGTCCAAACCGGAAAAGCCGCAGGAAACCGGGCCTCAGCAGGCGCGTTTGTCCGGCGTAGACCCGGAAGACAGGGTCCAGACGTCCCAGTCCGACGACGATTTGCTGGAAATTCCGGCCTTCCTTCGCCGGCAGGCAAACTGACGGGGCCGATGGCGGGACGTTAACCGTCTAAGTCACGTAACATTCTGTAACATTTGTTGATTTGAGTTCCTCGGGGGGTGTTTGGTAAACACTCTCCGAGGCCTTGAATCCGCATCAAGGCAGATTTGGGTTCCTTCAGCATCTGGCCCGCCAGTATCCAGGGCAGACAAGACGAGAACCAGGGTAATGCAGAATTATGACCGTTGGCGTGATTAAACAGAAAACACTGAAAACCGAAATCGGTTGTACGGGTATTGCTCTGCATTCCGGCCGGAAAACGACACTGACCCTCAAACCCGCTGAGGAAAATTCCGGCATCCGGATTTGCCGCACCGATCTGGTGAACGGCGCGCGGGAAATCATTCTGAACTGGGCCAATGTGGTCGATACCCGGCTTGCGACGACCGTGGGCAACGATCATGGCGCGACCATAAGCACGGTCGAACATCTTATGGCGGCGCTTGCCGGCTGCGAGATCGATAACGTCCTGATCGAAGTCGATGGCCCGGAAATTCCGATCATGGACGGCAGCGCCGCACCTTTCGTCTTTCTGGTCGAATGCGCCGGCACGGTCGAACAGGACGCCCGCCGCACGGCAATCAAGATTCTGAAACCGGTCACGGTCGGAGACGACACGCGCACCCTGACGGTGCGCCCTTCGAAAGAGTTCAGCCTGGACTTCGAGATCGATTTCGCATCCTCCGCGATCGACCGGCAGGAACGCGTGTTCCAGCGGGTCGGCGCAAATTTCAAGTCCGATATCGCCCGCGCCCGCACATTCGGTTTCGAGCAGGAAGTGGATGCCCTCCGCAATGCCGGCCTTGCGCTTGGCGGCTCGCTCGACAACGCGGTGGTCGTCAGTGGCGACAAGATCCTGAACGAAGGCGGCCTGCGCTATGACGATGAATTCGTCCGGCACAAAATTCTGGATTGCATCGGCGATCTGTATCTCGCCGGCGGCCCCGTCATCGGAGAGGTCGTCGCAAGCCGGTCGGGGCATGAACTGAATAACGAGTTGCTGCGGGCCGTCTTTGCCGACGAAGACGCCTGGACACGGATCGACGCGCCGACACAGGGGTTTCCCCAGCAGGCGTTGGAAGCAAGCTCCGCGGTTGCCTGATCCAGGCCTGAAATGCGAATTCCAAAGGCGCCCATACGGGCGCCTTTTTTCGATCCGGCCTACTTTCAATGCCCCATCAGTGTTATATAAACTGCGCTTTGACTGTCAGTTCATTCGGATAGAGAAATTTGATGCCGAAACGCCGAATTAGGCTATTCGCCGCCGCCTTGTCCGTTTGCGCGGCGCTAACAGCCTGCAGCAGCGACGACGAAGTCTACGTCGAACAGAAAGTGGACGTTCTCTACAATACGGCCGTTAATTCCCTCGAAGCAGGCGAATACAAGGACGCGGCCAGGCAGTTCGACGAAGTCGAACGCCAGCATCCCTATTCCGTCTGGGCCACGAAGGCCCAGCTCATGGCCGCTTTCGCGCATTATCAGGCGAACGAATATGACGAAGCCGTCATCGGTATCGACAGGTTCATCCGCCTCCATCCCGGCAACCGCGATATTGCCTATGCCTATTACCTGAAAGCACTGGGGTATTACGAACGCATTTCAGACGTGGCCCGCGACCAGCTCATCACCGAACTGGCGCTGAAGAGCCTGACCGAAGTCGTCCGCCGTTTCCCGAATTCCAAATATGCCCGTGATGCCAAGCTGAAGATCGACCTCACCCGCGATCACCTGGCCGGCAAGCAGATGGAGATCGCCCGGTTCTATCTTGAGCGTAACCAGCATCTCGCCGCCATCAACCGCTTCCGCAAGGTCGTCGACGAATATCAGACCACCACCCATGTCCCGGAGGCGCTGCACCGCCTCGTCGAAGCCTATACCGCCATCGGCGTGATCGACGAAGCCCGGCGCGTGGCTGCCGTCCTTGGCCACAATTACCCGGGCAGCGAGTGGTATCTGGACAGCTATGCCGTCGCCGCCGGGTCGGACCTGCGCGCACGCCCGGAAGACCAGGGCTTTTTCTCGCGCACCTGGGGCTGGTTGTTCTGATTCGCGATGCTTGCATCGCTCTCCATCAGGAATTTTGTTCTCGTCGACCGGCTCGACATTGAATTCCGTGCCGGCCTTTGCGTTCTGACCGGCGAGACCGGTGCCGGTAAATCCATTCTGCTCGACGCGCTCGGCCTTGCGATCGGCGCACGGGCCGATTCATCCTATGTCCGCGGCGGCGCCGGATCGGGAAAAAAGGCGGTTATTACCGCAACGTTCGAGCTTCCCGACGATCACGCGGCGCTCGCCCGCCTCGCCGAAAACGACATTGACGTGCCGGAACGCGGCGAGCCGCTTATTCTGCGGCGAACGCTGACCGGCGACGGGCGAAGCCGCGCCTTTGTCAACGATCAGACCATCAGCGCCGGCGCCCTGCGCAGCATCGGCGAAACCCTGATCGAGATCGAAGGCCAGTTTGCAAGCCACGGGCTTCTCGACCCGGCAAATCACCGAGATGCGCTTGACGCCTTCGGCCGCCTCGATACCCAGGTGACCCGAACGAGAGACACCTGGGCGACCCTGAAAGCCGCGGAAAAGGCACTGGCCACGGCCCGCGACGAAATCGAAAGAATCGCCAGCGAGGGCGATTACCTGCGCCACGTATTCGCCGAGCTCGATCAGTTCGACCCGCAGGAGGGCGAGGAAGCCCAGTTATCGGAATCCCGCTCCGTCATGATGAACAGCGAGAAAATTGCCGAAGCGATCCATCAGTCGCTCGACACGCTGGCCGGACACAAGGGCCTGCAAACCGCCCTGTCCAAGGCGTCGCGCGCTCTCGAACGGGCCAACGAACAGGCCGCCGGCACCCTCAAAGCGGTGCTCGAAGGCATGGAGCGGACAGGCAACGAAACCGCCAACACGATAGATCTTCTCGAAGATGCGCTACGGTCGCTCGATCAGGACCCGGCCCAGCTCGAACGGATTGACGAGCGCTTATTCGGTCTCCGCGCCCTCGCCCGTAAACACAGCACGGATGTGGATTCCCTGGCCGCCCTGCGGGATTCGTTCGCCCAGAAACTGGAACGGCTGGACGATGCCGACCGCGATCTTACCCGCCTCGAAACGGAAGCGCGGAATGCCGCGAAAGCCTATGAGGACGCTGCGGGCGAACTCCATCAGGCGCGCGTGGGTGCGGCACAGGCGCTGGATACGGCGATCAACAGGGAACTGCCGCACCTGCGGCTGGAAAAAGCTTCTTTCACGGCACAGATCGCGCAGCTTCCCGAATCCGCCTGGTCGAGCCACGGAATCGACCAGATCCGGTTCGAAGTCACCACCAATCCCGGCCAGCCGGCGGGCCCCATCAACAAGGTCGCCTCCGGCGGCGAACTGGCGCGCCTGCTGCTGGCGCTTAAAGTCGCGCTGTCGACATCGAACCGCGTGACCACGCTTGTTTTCGACGAGGTCGATGCAGGCGTCGGGGGTGCCACGGCCGCCTCTGTCGCGGAACGGCTGTCGCGCCTTTCCGACGGCATCCAGGTGCTCGTCGTCACCCATTCGCCGCAGGTCGCCGCGCGCGGCGTGCGGCATCTTCATGTCATGAAATCCATTGAAAAAACTGCAGGCAAAGACAGTACCGTGACTGCGGTCGCCGAACTGTCGACAGACGAGCGGCGCGAGGAAATCGCGCGCATGCTGGCCGGCACCACAGTTACCGATGAAGCGCGCGCCGCTGCCGACAAGCTGATGGCGGAGATCCGCACATGACCGCGGAAGACGAATTTCCCGAAATCGGACAACTCACCGAGGAAGCCGCCGCGGCAGAGCTGGCGGACCTCGCGGCCGAAATCGGCCGGCACGATCGCGCCTATCACCAGAACGACGCCCCCGAAATCACCGACGCGGAATACGACCGGTTGCGGCGGCTAAACGCCGCCATCGAGGCGAAGTTCCCGGATCTGGTCAGAAGCGACAGCCCCAGCAGCAAGGTCGGCGCAGCGCCAGCGACGGGTTTCGGCAAAATTACCCACAGCCGACCGATGCTCTCGCTCGATAATGCGTTTAACGACGAAGACGTGGCAAATTTTGTCGGGCGCGTGAGACGGTTTCTCGGTCTCGGCGACGACGAAACCGTGGAAATCGTGGCGGAACCGAAAATCGACGGGCTGTCGATCGCATTGCGCTATGAAAACGGGAAGTTCGTTCAGGCGGCGACGCGCGGCGACGGCACCGTCGGCGAGAACGTTACCGCCAATGTCGCCACGATCTCCGACATTCCCGATACGCTGGGCAACAACGCCCCTGCGGTCGTGGAAATCCGGGGCGAAGTCTATATGCGCCATGACGACTTCGCTGCCCTGAACCGGAGCCGCGAAGAAGCGGGTCTCGCGGTTTTCGCGAATCCCCGAAATGCGGCAGCAGGGTCGTTGCGGCAGCTCGACGTGTCGATAACAGCGGCGCGCAAGTTGCTGTTTTTCGCCTATGCGGCGGGAGAATTGTCGGAACCGGTGGGTGCGACGCATTGGGAATGGCTCAGCCGGCTGTCGGACTGGGGCTTTTCAGTGAATCCGCAGTCGAAATTATGCGCCACGACCGACGCGGTGCTCGATACCTATGCCGAGATCGGTGACGGCAGATCGGCACTTCCCTATGACATCGACGGGGTCGTCTACAAGGTCAACCGTCATGACTGGCAGCAACGGCTGGGCATGGTGACACGGGCGCCGCGCTGGGCAATCGCGCACAAGTTCCCCGCAGAACAGGCGCAGACCGTCGTCAAAGACATTCACATCCAGGTGGGCCGCACCGGCGTGCTGACGCCGGTCGCCCGGCTGGAACCGATCACCGTCGGCGGGGTCGTTGTATCCAACGCGACGTTGCACAACGAGGACTATATCCGCGACAAGGATATCCGGAAGGGTGACACAGTCACCATCCAGCGCGCCGGGGACGTGATTCCCCAGGTGGTCGAAGTCATTGTCGAAAAACGCCCCGACGACGCATCGGAATACGTTTATCCGGATCACTGCCCGGAATGCGGCAGCCTCGCCGTTCGTGAAGCAGGCGAAGCGGCGCGGCGCTGTACCGGCGGGCTTGTCTGCCCGGCGCAGAAGATAGAGCGGCTGAAACATTTCGTGGGCCGGCAGGCCTTCGATATCGACGGGCTGGGCGAAAAACAGGTAAGGGCATTTTTCGAACGTGGCCTGATCAAGACCCCGGCAGATATCTTCCGCCTGGAAGAAAACGATTCAAAAGCACTCGATCCGCTCCGCCGGTGGGAAGGCTGGGGCGAAAAATCCGTCTCGAACCTGTTTGCCGCCATCAACGCGCGACGTGCCATTCCGCTCAACCGTGTCATATACGCGCTCGGTATCCGCCAGGTGGGCGAAGCGACCGCACGTCTGCTGGCGCTCAATTACGGGTCGTTCGACGGCTGGCGCAGTGCGATGGAACAGGTCAGCGTCGAACGCCATGCGAACCCCGACGAACAGAAAAAACCGGAAAATGTCGGCGAAGCCTATGCCGATCTGTGCAGCATCGACACGATCGGCATGGCGGTCGCCGACGAACTTGCCGGATTCTTCGATGCAGAAAACGCCGAAAACCGGAACATCCTGGACGATTTGGGCGATATCCTCGATATCGAGGAAGTCGCCGCACCGGACGGCGCGGATTCAGCGGTTGCGGGTAAAACCGTCGTGTTTACCGGCACTCTGGTCACCATGACTCGGGGCGAAGCAAAGGCAAAAGCGGAATCTCTCGGCGCCAAGGTATCGGGCTCGGTTTCGAAAAAGACCGACTATGTGGTTGTCGGGGCGGATGCCGGCTCAAAGGCCAAAAAGGCCGTGGAGCTCGGCGTCGAGGTATTGTCGGAAGACGACTGGCAGGCAATGATCGCAGACGCCTGATCGGTTGCCGGGCCTGCTTACAAATGCATCAGACAGGCACGGTGACGGTCTTCAGCCAATCGCGCGTCTCGTCATCCACCAAAGGCCCCAACGTATCCCGTACTCGCGCGTGATAGGCGTTGAGCCAGACGCGCTCGTCGGCGGTGAGCATATCCGCATCGATCAGGTTTCTGTCGATGGGCGCCAGGGTGATGGTTTCGAATGCCATGGTCGGCCGCTCGGCGTCGGGGTCGTCGACGGCGCTCACCACCACCAGGTTTTCGATACGGATGCCGTATGCACCCTCCTTGTAGTAGCCGGGCTCGTTCGACAGGATCATTCCGGGCTCCATCGGAACCCCGCCGCCCTGCTTCGAAATGCGCTGCGGGCCTTCGTGAACGCCGAGATAGCTGCCGACGCCGTGCCCGGTGCCATGGTCGTAGTCCAGCCCTGCATCCCACAGGGACAGCCGTGCAAGGGCATCGATCTGGCTGCCGTGCGTTCCCGCCGCAAAATGCGCCGTCGCAATGGCGATATGTCCCTTGAGGACACGCGTGAACCTGTCCCGCACTTCCTGCGGCGCGCCCGTTCCATCGTCGATAAAGACGGTGCGGGTTACATCCGTTGTCCCGTCGAGATACTGGGCGCCCGAATCCACAAGAAAGACATCGCCCGGTTTCAGAGCCCGGTCCGTCGCCGGAGTCACCCGGTAGTGGACAATAGCGCCGTTCGGACCTGCGCCGGAAATGGTGTCGAAGCTAAGCCCCCGGAAATTGGCATCGCCACGCCTGAACGCGAACAGCCGGTCCGCCGCCGACATTTCCGTAATATCGCCGCCGGGCGCGGTTCGTGCGAGCCATGCAAGGAAAGCGGTCAAAGCGGCCCCGTCCCGGACATGCGCATTTCTGGTCCCGTCGATCTCCGCGCGGTTTTTTCGCGCTTTCGGCAATACGCACAAATCCTGCCCGGCCAGAAGCGACGCATCGGCATCCTGAAGCCGCAACCTGATCCACTCGGGCGCGCTGCCGGGGTCTAGCCGGACGGTAGAACCCGATTTACCGAGTTCGGTCAGACTGGCCGCGAACGCGCCGGGCGAACAGACCGAAATTCCCGGGTCGAGCGCATCCCTGACCGCCGGGCTCAGTTTCCGGCCGTCGATAAACCAGGCCACCGCGCCGGTGGCATCGACAATCGCATAGGACAGCGCGAGCGGCGTGTTCGGCACATCCGATCCACGGATATTCAGAAGCCAGGCGATGGAATCCGGGGCACTCAGAACCGCGGCACCGCACTGAGCCGCTTCGAGATCGGCGGCGAAACGGCGCCGCTTGTCGACTGATCCCTCGCCGGCAAAGATTTCCGGCAGGAGACTCACCGGCCCCAGGGGCGGCGGCGGCTGATCCTGCCAGACCGTATCGAGCGGATTGGCATCGACAGGGGCGAGTTCCGCGCCGGCCGCCGTACAGGACTGCCGAATACGAGCAATCCCTGACGATGTATGCAGCCACGGATCGAAGCCGATGCACGCGCCTTTCGGGACATTTTCCTGCAACCAGCTTTCCGGCGACGTTTCAGCCAGGTGCACCGGTGTGAAAGCGTCGGTATCGACCTGATCGCGGACCTGCAGCGTATACCGCCCGTCCACGAATATCGCCGCCCGGTCGGCCAGAACGATCGCCAGCCCCGCCGATCCGCCGAACCCCGTCAGCCAGGCCAGCCGCTGGGACCGTTTCGCGATAAATTCACCCTGATGCTCGTCAGCCAACGGCACCAGAAATCCGTCGAGTTTCTGCTTCTTAAGTTCCTCGCGCAGGCGGGCCAACCGCCCCGGCGGTGCCGGGGTCGCCCCTAGTCCGAAATCTCCGGCGGCCCGCAGGGCGTCAATCTGCGTTTTCGCGGTATCCGCCGTTTCGGTCGCGAAAAGCGCCGCAAGCACGTCGTCGGCGCCGCTCATATCGGTCAGGAACGCCGACGCGGCGATTCCCTGCAACAGGGTCTTATCGATCTTGTCCTCCAGCATGTCGGGAACGTTCGTTCCGGTTTCAATATTAAGCCCGCGGCGACCGTAATCCAGTGTGGCAACCGGGACGGACAGGAATCATATGATACATTACCGACAATGTGATTGCGATTTTCGACTATATTGCCGTAGGGTCCGGCAAGCGGGACGACAGTTTCCATACCACCCTGATATCCGATCTGCATCTTTGGCAAGCGAGAGCAAAACGTGCGAAATATTATCCTGGTCGTTATCGCCGTTATTGTCTCGGCCACGAACGTTGCGACGGCGCAAACCCTGCCGAAAACGACGAAGAAATTCGGCGACTGGGCCCTTTCCTGCCGACAGTTGAAAGCGGACGGCCCGGAACGCTGCGTTCTGTTCCAGGATATCCTGTGGCAGAAAGGCGGCAAACGTATCCTGAATGTCTCTGTCGCACGGACAGCGTCGGATCAGCCCTTTGTGGCGGCAGTCACCACGCCGCTCGGTATATTGTTGCCGGCCGGGCTTACCCTTTATGTCGACGAAAAGGAACTGGTCCGTTTTCCACTCCGGTTCTGCAACATCAACGGCTGCCGCGGCCAGTTTCCGGTTACCGCCGCCATGCAAAAATTATTCTCGGACGGCGCTAAGGGCCGCGTGGTCTTCCGGCAACCCAATGGACGCCCCCTGCGGGTCGAATTTTCCCTGAAGGGTTTCGCCACCGGTTTTGCGGTTCTGAATTCCCGTTAAAATCAGGCGTTCTGATGCAGGATCAGCGTCGTCCAGTTTCCAAGAACGATCCTGTCATTGGACACAAGGCCGCTCGCGGTATAGGCGGCAATCACATCGTCCGCCTGCTCGTTCAGGATACCCGACAGGATTACGCGGCCCCGCGGCGATAGAATTCCTGAAATTCCACCTGCAAGCGCGATCAGCGGGTTGGCGACGATATTGGCCACAACCAGATCGTAGGGTGCCGCCTTCGCTATTTCGCCGGTATCCACGCCGTCCGCGACCCAAAAGGAAATCCGGCCGCCTACCCCGTTGAAAACGGCATTTTCCCGGGCGACATCGACCGCAATCGGATCGATGTCGGTCGCCACGACATCGACATCGCATCGTTTGACGATGGCAATCGCCAGAATACCGCTGCCGGTGCCGATATCGAGGGAATTGACCGGTATTCCCTCGGCAAACACTTTCTCGAGCGCCTGCAGGCAGCCCTGGGTCGTTTCGTGATTGCCGGTGCCGAATGCCTGTCCGGCATCGATCTTGATCGGAATGGACCCTGCCGGCGGCGTATCGCGAATATGAGAGCCGTAGACGAAATAAGGTCCGACATGCAGCGCCGGCAACGATCTCTCGGATTCGGCCACCCAATCCTTGTCCACCACGGGCGCAATCGATACCGCGGGCATATCGACACCTGCCGTCGCCGCCGCGGCGGCGACCTTTGCTTCGATCGCAACGGTGTCGGGCGCTCTATCCATATACCCCGTGAACCGCCACCTTGGCGTATTTTCGACTTCGAATATCGCGTAACCGGTCACGAAATCGGCTATCGCGGCCTCGAACAGTTCCCTGCCATCGCCGGATGCCAGTTCGATCACGACTTCCCAGGTGCGATTTTCCGTCATGCGGGCTCCACGAAACTTTCCATGACCTTCTTCGTTCCTGCTTTTTCGAAATCGATTTCCAGCTTCCCGCCGTCATTCGACCGTACGGTGCCATATCCGAATTTCTGGTGGAAAACACGGAGCCCCGCGGTAACAAGCCCCGACGACGACGGCAGTTCCGCCGCGGACGGTGCCCGGCTCGCACTTGCGCCGCCGGACCGCATCCGCTGAAAACCGGGGCCGCGCCCGGGTCGTCCGCCCCCCCAGGCATTGTCCGACATCGGCATCTGGGGCTCGGCGATGCCGCCATACAGCCCCGGTTCCAGAACGTGTTCGACAAGATCTTCCGGCAATTCGTCAATAAAGCGCGACGGCGCACAGGAAAGCCATTGATTGTAGACGCGGCGGCTCGACGCATGACAGATCCAGACGCGTTTTCTGGCCCGCGTGATACCGACATAGGCCAGCCGGCGCTCTTCCTCTAGTGCCGCCGATCCGCCATCGTCCACCGACCGGCGGTTCGGGAAAACCTCCTCTTCCCAGCCGGGCAGGAAAACGTTGTCGAATTCCAGCCCCTTCGCCGCATGCAGCGTCATCAGGCTCGCCATTTCCCCGGCGGCGCCATCGTCGCGGTCCATCACGAGGCTGATATGTTCGAGGAATCCCTCCAGGGATTCGAATTCGCTGAGCGCGGATACCAGCTCTTTCAGATTCTCGAGCCGGCCGGGTGCGTCCGGCGCCTTGTTCTTCTGCCACATATCGGTATAGCCGGACTCATCGAGCACCGTTTCCGCCAGTTCCATCTGATCCACGGCCTGGGACTTGGCCCGCCAGCGGTCGAACGCCTCGATCAGGCGCCTCAGCGACGATCGCGCCTGCGGTTTGATTTCATCCGTCTCGATGATCTGGCGCGCGGATTCATAGAGCGAAATATCCTGCGCCCGCGCATTGCCATGAAGGGTCTGCAGGGTGGCGGTGCCCAGCCCCCGCCGCGGCAGGTTGATGATCCGCTCGAGCGCCAGGTCGTCATTCGGCTGCGCCACGACGCGAAGATAGGCGATGGCATCGCGAATTTCGGCGCGCTCGTAAAACCTCGGCCCGCCAACAACCCTGTACGGCACACCGAGGGTTATGAGACGCTCTTCAAATTCGCGCATCTGGAAACTCGCACGCACCAGTATCGCGACCTGGTCCAGCGACCCGCCCGCGAGCTGAAGGGTTTCGATCTCGTCGCAAATAAAGCGCGCTTCGGATTCGCCGTCCCACACGGCCCTCACCTGTAACGGCTCGCCCCCGTCGGCTTCGGTCCAGAGCGTCTTTCCGAGGCGGCCGCTGTTATGGGCGATCATGTGCGACGCCGCGGACAGAATCTGCTGCGTGGACCGGTAATTCTGCTCCAGGCGGATCACCTTCGCGCCGGGAAAATCCTTTTCGAACCGCAGAATGTTGCCGACTTCGGCACCGCGCCAGCTGTAGATCGACTGGTCGTCATCGCCGACGCAACAGATATTGCTCCGGCCCTGGGCGAGCAGGCGAAGCCACAGATACTGGGCGACGTTCGAATCCTGGTACTCGTCCACCAGGACATAGTGAAACTGCCGCTGATAGTCGGCGAGAACATCCGGATTCTTCATGAAAACGGTTACGCAGTGAAGCAGCAGGTCGCCGAAATCGGCCGCATTCAGGATTCTCAGACGTTCCTGATACAGTTTGTAGAGTTCGCCGATCCGGCCATCCGCGATATCCCCCGCTTCTGCAACGCCGACCTTGTCGGGGGTGAGGCCGCGATCCTTGAAACGTTCGATAGCGGCATGAACGGCCTTGGCCGGCCAACGCTTGTCGTCGATCTCCTCCGCCGCGACGATTTGCTTGACGAGGCGGATCTGGTCGTCCTGATCGAGAATCGTGAAATTCGACTGCAGACCGACAAGTTCGGCATGACGGCGGAGAATGCGGGTGGCAATCGCGTGAAATGTGCCGATCCACAACCCGTCGGACGCGCCGCCGATCATGGCGGCAACGCGGTCGCGCATTTCCCGCGCCGCCTTGTTGGTAAACGTGACCGCCAGAATCTGGTTGGGCCATGCCCGCCTGGTCACCAGAATATGGCCGATACGGGTCGTCAGAACCCGGGTCTTGCCGGTTCCTGCTCCCGCCAGCACCAGAAGCGGACCGTCGACGGATTCAACCGCATCGCGCTGCGGCGCATTGAGCCCGTGGAGATAGGCCGGGGACGCCGCAGCCGTTGCGGGCGCACCGCCTGTCGGTTCTGAACTGACTGTCATGGCAAATATTATATCAGGCCAGCCGGTCGATATCGCGGCGATATCGTGGCGAAAACCGGAATTTCCGAATCGAACCGCCTGAATTTCCGAGGACGAACGGCGCAAATGTATTTGCGCCGAATTTCACTTCCATTTTGGCCGGGCAATAAACCCGATTTATCTGTTTGAGCAGATCAGTACAGTCGGATAAAATTTCAATCCCCGGAACAATTTCATAGGTAATGAATCAAATGCCGGATTCTTCCAGTTTAC
>CAXBCP010000011.1:0-135675 GCA_963974055.1 uncultured Rhodospirillaceae bacterium | reverse complement strand
CCGTTATCGATGCCGACACCGACGATAACGGCGCCGGCACCTTCACCCTCGCCGCGTCAAAGGTACTGAGCACGACCGGCAACACCCTGTCAGTCACCGCCGACGATATCGCGCTGTCCGGCACATTGAACAGCGGCGGCGCCGCGACGACCATCCTGGTTTCCGACGGCGGCACCATCGGCCTCGGCGCCACCGCCGGCAACATGACGATAAGCGGTGCCGAGCTTCAGAACATCACCGCCACCGGCCTGACCATCGGCGACGCCACGAACGGCAGCATCACAGTCAACGGCATTACGGCGGCAAACAGCAATAACGTATCGGGCACGGTCACGCTCAACGCGACCCAGGACAACGCATCCCTCGCCTTTAGCGGGTCGGCGTCCACATTCAACGCCCTGTCGGCCAGTGCCGATGACGGCATGTCTCTGAATGCGAACGTCACGACGGATACCGGCGCCCTGGCGCTCGACGGCGACGCCGACAACGCGGCGGACGGCACGGATAACATCGCATTCGGCAACGGCGTAACGGTGACGTCAGCCTCCACCCTCACCCTCAACGCGACGACCGGCGCCATGACCGGTGCCGGTGCGCTGACCCTGAACGCGGCCGCCGGTCTGAGCCTCAATGACAATCTGACAACCGGCGGCGCGACGGTCATAGATGCCGACAGCGACGATAACGGTGCCGGCAGCTTTACCGTGTCTGCGGCAACCGTCCTGAACACCACCAACAACACGCTTTCGATTACCGCCGACGACCTGACCCTGACCGGCACCATCGACACCGGCACCGCGGCGACGACCATCCTCGTCTCCGACGGCGGCACCATCGGGCTCGGCGCCACCGCCGGCAACATGACCATAAGCGGCGCCGAGCTTCAGAACATCACCGCCACCGGCCTCACCGTCGGCGACACCACCGCCGGCAGCATCACCGTCAACGGCATCACCGCCGCCAACAGCAACAACGTCAGCGGCACGACCAGCCTCGTCGCCGGCGGCAACGGCGCCATCGTCACCTTCGCCACCGCGGCCTCCACGTTCAACGCCCTGTCGGCCAGCGGCGACGACCGCGTCGTCGTCGATGTCGCCATCACGACCGATACCGGCAACCTCGCCCTCGACGGCGACGCCGACAACGCCGCCGACACCAATGACAACATCGCCGTCGCCGCCGGGCTGACCCTGACCTCCGCCGGGTCGATAACGCTTGCAGGGACCACCGGCGGCATCGCCGGCGCCGGCGCCCTGACCCTGAACGCGCAGAGCGGCCTGACCCTGAGCCACGCCTATACCGGGTCCGGCGACGCCATCTTCAATGCCGACAGCGACGGCAACAGTTCCGGAAACTACGCGGCGGCCACGACGAATGTCGGCGCCAATGCGCTGACCGTCACCGGCGTCAGCGTGAATGCCGGCACCAGCGTCACGGCGGGCACGACGACGCTGAACGGCGCGGTCACGGGGTCCGGGCTCACCGTCGCCTCCCTGACCCTGACCGGTGCCAGTGCCGCACTGACCGGCACCACGGTCGGCGGACAGACCGGCAGCGATGCGGCCGCCGCAACGACCATGCCCGATGCGGCGACGCATACCGTGAACGGCTGCGAGAAGTCGCAATGCGTCGTCGTCGTCGTCACGCCGGATCCGCCCACGGAGGATCTCGATACCGTAACGGTAGATACCGGCGGTACCGGCGGCACAGGCGATACGGGCGGCGACACCGGCGGCAACACCGGCGGAGATACGGGCGGAGATACGGGCGGCGATACGGGTGGCGACACCGGCGGCGACACCGGCGGCGATACCGGCGGCGATACCGGTGGCGATACGGGCGGCGGATCGGATAGCGGGTCGGACGGCGGCACCAGCGGCGATACGGGCGGCGATACGGGCGGCGGCTGGACCGACGGGTCGTTCGATCCCGCCTCCGGCGACCTGCTGCTGACGGAATCGGTCGGCAACTTCCAGGTCTTCTTCGAGCTGCTGAAGGAAGACGGCGCCAAAACCCTGGAATTTCTCGAAGCCTCCGAAAAGCTTGAAAATTCGGAACTCGCCTCCCTGGTAAAGGCCCTTGGCGACATCCTCGGCGAATACGAATTCGTATCCGCGGTTATTCCGACCAACGCCTTCGACGACAAGGCGGCGACACTGCTGCCGGGCCTGCTGACGTTCGAGCCCGCCGCGACGACCGGGGGCGGGTCCGGCGCGTCGCCCACATCCGGCGGCTACCGTCCGCCCAGCTTCGGCCGGTTCCAGTTTTAGGGCGATGACATGATCCAACGCGCCTTCCCCCGCCCGATTTTCCGCCCTGTCGCCCTGGCCGGCGCCTGCATTCTGGGCGTCTGCATTCTATACGGACAGGCCACGCTTGCCGCCGGACAGCCCCCTGTGCCGGTTCCGGCGCCGGCATCCGGGGAACAGAACTACCGGCAGCTCGTCGAAGACGGCATCCGCAATAACAGCCTCGGGCGCCATCAGGTCGCCGAAAAGTCGTTTCGCACGGCGCTGGCCCGATGCGGCGGGACCCCCGGCGCGGACTGCACCGACGTCAACCTCCGCCTCGCGCTCGAACTCAGCAATCAGGAGCGCTTCGAGGAAGCCGAGCTGCACTTCACGCGGCTGGAAAAAACCATCCGCGAATCCAAATCGACCCTGTCCCTGCCCCGCTACCTCACCTACCGGGCAATGGATGCCGCAAACCGCGCCGACTTCCCGACGGCCCTCAAACTGATCTCGGATGCCAACCAGAAGCGAAAGGCGCTTCTGAAGATCGCCTTCCGGAATGCCAGGTCGGCCGAACCCGCTGCGAAACGGCGGCTGGACCGCACCATGATCGAACTGGCGCACGGACTGTATGTCCAGGCCAGCGTCAGCCTGAACCTCGGCAAAACGGCGGAGGCAAAGGTCACCGCGCAGCTCGTCCGGCTGCTGGTCGCCAAGATCGAGAATATTCCGGACTGGTGGATCGCCTTCGCCGATGCGCTGCTTGCGGATATCGAACTGCGCGACGGGAATATCGATGCCGCTGAAAAGCGCCTGCGCCAGGCGCTCAAGGCGAAGCAGGCGGCCCTCGGCAATACCCGTGCCGTGGCGCTTTCCTATATGGCGCTGGGGGCCATTTTCAACGAGGCCCGTCGTGAAAACGACGCCGTGGACAGCTCGCGCCCCGGCCTGTCGATCCTGCGCGGCGAATTGCGCCAGGCGCCCGGCATCAGCATCGAACGCCTCGAGCCGTTCCTGGAAGCGTCCCTGAAAATCGCCGAAAAATCGCCCGACCGGCGGGCGAAGCTGCACGCCGAAATGTTCGCCGCCGCGCAACTGGCGCGCACCTCGCAAACGGCCCGCACCGTCGCCCAGATGGCGGCGCGGTTCGCCACGGGCCAGCCGGAGATTGCGGAACTGGTCCGCCGCCTGCAATCCCAGACGCAGCTCCGCGACGAATTGCGCATCACGCTCGGGCGCATGCTGATCTCCGCCAGCGGCGCAACCGACGCCGAAAATGTCGGGAAACTCAAAAAATCCTATGCCCGGGCCGCGCGGTCGGTAAACGCCCTGTCGGGAAAGATCGAAAAGCTGTTTCCGAGCTATTCGGAGCTCGTCAGCCCGACGCCGTCGAGCGCCGACACCGTTGCGGCGACGCTCAAATCCGACGAGGCGCTTGTCTATTTCATCTTCGGCGACCGCAGCGGCTATGTCTTCGTTGCCCGGACGGACGGCGTGAAAGCGGCGCGGATCGATATACGCCGCGCCGAGCTCGGCGGCCTGATCCGCCGGCTGAGAAAGCCGTTCGAGAAAACCGGCGACCGGATCGCGTCATACGATCTGGCCGGGGCGCATGACATGTACCTCAAACTTCTGGGGCCGGTGGAAAACGCCCTGGCCGGCGTGCGGCATCTCGTCGTCGTCTCGTCCGGCGAACTGCTCAGCCTGCCGTTCCCGCTGCTGGTCGCCCGCCCGCCGGCAGACGGGCCGGACCGCTACCGGACAGCGGACTGGCTGGTCCGCAGCTATGCCGTCACGCAGATGCCCTCGGTACGCACCTTCACGACCTTCCGGCGGACGGTCCGGCCGTCTGCCGCGCCGCGACCGTTTGTCGGCTTCGGCAACCCCGCATTCCAGGGCAGCGGATCCGCATCCGGGATCGCCGCCCTGTCGGAGCACTGCCAGCTGGGTGCGTCCGTCCCGCCGGGGCTGATCCGCGGCCTCGCCCCCCTGCCCGATACGGCGGTCGAAATCAGGCGCGTCGCATCGGCCCTGAAGGCCGGAAAGGACGATATCCATCTGGGCGCGGCGGTGACAGAACAGCGCCTGCGCGCCATCCCCCTGGATCAGTACCGGGTGGTCTATTTCGCGACCCACGGCCTGCTGCCCGGCGAATTGCGGTGCCAGTCGCAGCCCGCCCTTGCACTTTCCCCGGCCGACCGGGCAACCGACGACCGCACCCGCGACGGCCTGCTTGAAGCGAGCGAGATCGCGGGACTGACCCTGGATGCGGACCTGGTTGTCCTGTCCGCCTGCAACACCGGCGGCGGCGGCAGCGGAAAGCTGGGCGGTGAATCGCTGTCCGGACTGGCGCGGGCGTTCTTTCAGGCCGGCACACGGTCGGTTCTCGTTTCGCACTGGCAGGTCGACAGTATCGCCACGACCCGTCTGATGACGCGGACATTCGGCCATATCGGAAAGGCCGCTAGCAGGCATACCGCCCGGGCGCTGCAGCAGGCCCAGCTCGACCTGCTCGGGAACAGCGAAACGGCGCACCCTTATTTCTGGGCCGCCTTTACGCTGGTCGGCGAAGGCCGCGACATAAAACCAACGCCGGTCGCATCCCGCGGTCAGCAGATCGGCCAGACCGATAGCCGGATAATACGGGAGACCGGCCAATAGGCCCGGAAATCGGCGGATTCCGACGGTCCTGGTTAACCCGGCTTAACCCTTTCGTTTCACAAAGCCTTAAATCCTGTTGCGTAAAGTTGCCCCACGAATTCCCGCGCCGGAAAAACCGGCCGGGCGTTACGACAGGCGAAGAACGAACAACAATGGAGCGATGAGATGAAGAGGATGATGAAAGCCAGTGTGGCGACGGTTCTGTTGGCGACGGCTGCTTTCGCGGCGAATGCCAAACAGGCTTCCTATGAAATGGTGGTGCTGCACGCCGAAGGCGCCGCCCTGAAACGCGGCGCCGTGATCGACGGCAACCAGTCCCTGACGCTCAGGGCGGGCTCGAAGGTCACCCTTGTCGGCGCAGACGGCAAAACAGTGACCCTGCAGGGTCCGTCGACCGGCAAGCCGGCAAGCCTCGCCGGCGGCGCCTCCACGGGGGCGAAAGCGCCGAAAAAGGTCGCCGCCATTCTCGGTGCGCTCCTGTCGAGCGAGGAACGCTCCACCCGCGCGCTCGGGGTTGTCCGGTCCGGTGGACCCACAACCGCCAAACTGCCGAACGAATGGGCGGTGAACGTGGACCAGTCCGGGACGAAATGCGTCAGCGGCGACAGCGTGAAACTGTGGCGGCCCGATGCCGGCAAAGTCGCAACACTTATGATCCGCCGTGCCCAGAGCGCCCGGACCGCCAAGGCCGAATGGCCCGCGAACCAGGAATACCTGCCGGTAAGCAGCAAGGTTTTCGAGGACGGACAGAACTACATCATCAGCGTGAACGGCCGTTCCGCGGAAATGAAGTTCAATGTCATGCCCGCCGATCTGGACAATCCGACGGAACAGGCTGCATGGATGGCCCGTAACAACTGCCGGGATCAGGCGCTCGCCATGGTCGACCGGATTCGGTAGATGCGGTGACGCTGGTCCCCATATCGATTTTCGGGCGGTCAGCGCCGTTTCCGGCGACAGCCGGATTCAGAAATACATCGTCAGGGCGGGATTCGTTTCCCCGCCCTGACGCATTTCGGACCGCGCCGTAATGCGCCAGTTTCTCAGACAAATCCAGTTCCTGAACTACATGATGATCGGGATCCTGTGCGCGGCCGGCAGCCTGCTGTCGCCGAAAGCGTTCTCGGTTCTCGATTTCGTCGACGACTGGCTCGCCGATCTTCGTCTGACCACCATTGCCCCGGCGATGGAACCGCACCCCGATATTGTGATCTTCACGATCACCGAAGACACGCTGTCGCATTACCCCTATCGCTTCCCGCTCGACCGCGGCATGATTGCCGACGCCGTCGAACGCTTCAATGCCGCTGGCGTTCGGGCGATCGGCATCGATATTCTGTTCGATCAACCGACCGAAAGCAGTAAGGACGAGAGGCTCGCCAGGGCCGTGGCGGCAAGCAAAGTCCCCGTGGTCGTCGGCTGGGCGTCCCGGGCCGAAGGACTAACGGCGGACCAGGTCAATCATCTCGCCACATACCTGAAGGACGCGGTTCATGCGCCGTCGAATCTCGTCAAGGCGGGCGGGGATGGAACCGTCCGCTGGATATACCCGGGCGAGGAGACGGAGACCGGGTACCGGACCGCGTTCGCCCCGGCGCTTGCCCGCGAAGCGGGAGCCAACGTAACGACGGAAACGCAGAACCTCTATTTCCGGAGCGACACCGACGGCAGCCCGGTTCCGTTCCGGACGTTCCCGCTCCATATTCTGAAAAATATTCCGCAACAGTGGTATGCGGACAAGATCGTCCTGATCGGCGCCGACCTTCCGAACGAAGACCGGCACAGAACGCCTTTCGCAGCATTGCTGGGAAACCACGAGGGCTCCCTGCCCGGTATCGTCGTTCATGCCTTCGCGATCGCACAGCTCATCGACGGCTATACCTTCGACCGGAAGAACCTGCTGATCGAACTCGCCGTCGCCGTGATTGTCGCCGCTCTCGGCGTCTCGATCGCCATAGTCGGTCTCCGCCTGATCGCCAGGATAGCGCTCGCCATAGCAAGCTTGACCCTTCTCTGGACTGCCGGGTTCGGCCTCTTCGCGCTCGGCGATGTCATGATCCCGCTCTTCGCACCCAGTCTCGCCTTCGTCACGGCCATTGGTCTGAGCACGGCGATCGGCGCCCATAACGACCGGATGAAGAAACAGTTCGCCGAAGCCATGGTCAGGCGGCGGAACGAATCCCTTCACAAGGTGGTCGAAAAAAGCTTTGACGGCATTGTCGTCACGACACCCGACGGCGAGATTATTTCCACGAATTCATCGGCCGACCGGGTCATGGGATGGCATCCGGAAGATGCCCTCGGGCGGTCGATTGCGGACTTTATCCCGGACGTGGAACAGCACAGCGCCCTCTTTCTGGAGGCTCATGCCGGGCCCGCGTCCGGGGACGGCCTTCAACCCCTTCAGCTGGACTGCACCCGCGCCGACGGAACGCCGTTTACGATGGACCTCGTGGTCTACATGGCGCCGGTGTCGTTTGCCCAGACCGATGCGACGACCGCGGCGGGCGAGCGTATTTCCCATATCTATTCCTTCCGCGACGTGACGCTCCGCATGCTCGCGGAGCAGGCACGGGAAGACGCGCGTCAGGAAGCGGAAGCCGCGAACCGGGCGAAAACCGAATTCCTGGCGAATATGAGCCACGAGCTCCGCACGCCGCTGAACGCGATCATCGGATTTTCCGACATGATGTGCTCGGAGGCGCTCGGACCGCTCGGATCGCCCCAGTACCTGGAATACATGAAGGATATCAACAGCAGCGGCCAGCACCTGATTCAGATCATCAACGATATTCTCGATATGTCGAAAATCGAGGCGGGCGAGCTCACCCCCATCGAAGACGTGTTCGATTTCTCCCGGGCGGCCGAAATGTCGGTCCGCCTGGTCGCAGACAGGGCGCAAAAGGGCGAAGTGACCGTGCTGAACACGATATCGGCAGACGTCGCGATGGTCTGCGCCGACCAACGGATGATCAAGCAGATATTGCTCAACCTTCTGTCCAACGCGGTCAAGTTCACCCCGGAAGGCGGCTTCGTGACCCTGAGCGCGGAGGCGGATTCGCTGGGATTTGTTTTCTCGGTGGCGGATACGGGTTGCGGGATTCCCGAAGACAAGCTGGAAATCATTCTCCAGCCGTTCGGCCAGGCCGACATGACACTGCAGCGAAACTACGAGGGAACCGGGCTCGGCCTGCCCCTGGTAAAGGCCATGGCCGAACTCCATGGCGGCTCCCTGGAAATCTTCAGCCGCAACGGCGCGGGAACCACGGCAACCGTCCGCCTGCCGGCCAGCTGCGTGATCGAAGACCGGCGGAAAATCGCCTAGTCCCTGACGTCGGCGGCGGTAATCCGCCCGACGGGTTTACTTGTGGTGGGACCCCCGCGACGCCCATGCGAGCACCAGCGCAAAAACCGTGAAAACGGCGACCACGCCGATCGTGACCATCATGTCTGACTGTTCCATCGAATCCTCCGTTTTTAGAGGAGAATTTTCAGGTGTCGTCTTTTGCCGGTCCTTAATCTATATCAATCCCATAAGCGGCATCTCCGCCGCTGATCGAACTGGACAGATGCCATGAAATGGTTCCCGCAGGAAAAACAGAGCATCGACTTTCTCGGCCTTGCGACGCGCAAGGAGAAGAACCCGTGGGTGGAGAAATTCTATCTCGCCGTCGGTTTGTGCTTTTTCGCCTACGTGTTCTACAGCCTGGTTTTCAGCGGATAGGCGTCAACCCGCCGGCAGGGCGCGGGCGCGCCAAGCGCGCCGGCAAGACGGGTCATCGCGTCATCCCAGCCGGAATCGGGCGACTGGCGGTACACACGGCACCCCGGAAACCACGGCGATTCCGTCCCGGACACCATCCAGCGGAACTCCGGCGGGTACGGAACGATCACATGGCTCGACCGGCCGCAGCATTCGCGCAGATAAAGATTGGTATTGCTGACGCCGACATAGCCGTCCAGCAGCGAACACAGGCTCAGCATCGCCTCAAGATCGGCATTGAGGGCGCTCAGATCCAGCACCGGGCGGCCGGCCGCCTCCGCGAACGCCGCGACCTCGCCTTCGGCCGGGTTGCGCTGAAGCACGACAATCGTCCCCGCCGCGCCGGCGACGGCCCCGGCAAGCCGGGTGGCGGGTATTTCCTTGTGCAGAAAGCGGCTGTTGCCGACCGTTCCGCCGCGCCACGTCACGCCGAGATACGGACCGTCGCCGAACGCCGCCAGCCGGGCGGCCAATTCCGCCGTCCGGTCCGCCAGGGGCGGAATGGCGATGGGCGGAAGAATACTGTCGTCATCCCCCGCCCCCGTCAGCATCGGCAGATCGCAGACGGCAACCACATGGTCGAACGCGCCCGCCGGCCCTGCATCGCTGGCGACCGCATCCGCAATACCGGCGCGTTGCAACATGGCCTCCAGCCTTTTGTCGGAACGGTAGGTGATATGGGCGCCGCGGTCCCGCAACCGCTTCGCAAAGCGCAGAAAGAACAGTTCGTCGCCCAGCCCCTGGTCGCGGTCGACGAGAATACGCGACCCGGAGAGATCCTGCGGAAGCGGCGCGATGCGGTAGTTCTTTCCGCAGGCGGCCAGGCTGTTCGGCGCCTGCAGCGACCGCAGGCTCGGCCGGGACCTGTAACCGGGCCAACCGGCGGCGAAGCGCCCGAGGGAGAGATTCAACATTGCGCGCCACATCGTGCCGTCGGCATTGTCGGGCTCGATATCGAGCGCCGCATCGAAGCACGCCAGGGCCGCGTCGTATCGCGCGAGCTTGGAAAGAACGACACCCCTGTCGATATGAAGTCCGGCACTGGCCGGGCTTCCTGCCAGCGCAGCGTCGGCCGCGGCAAGGCTTTCCGCAAACAGGTGATGCTCGTGCAGGACCAGGGTGAGCTCGCGCTGGCGGGCGGGACTGTCGCCGTCGGCGGCAAGCGCGGCGCGGGCATAGGCTTCCGCCAGTGTCCGGTCTCCGCCGGCCGCGGCGGCGCGGATGGCGCCGATCAGAACGGTCGGATTGCCCGGCGCCCGGGCCAGCACGTCGGCGAAGGTTTCCAGCGCCCGGTCGAAATGCCCCTGTTCGAGCCGGGCGAAGGCCAGATTGGCCATGACGTCGATATCGCCGGGCGCACGCGAGAGCGCGGCCGTGAAATGCGTTTCCGCCTCGGCGTAGCGCTTTGCCGTCGCCAGCGCCGTGCCCAGGTTGGCCTCGATGGCGGCATCGCCGGGGTTCACGGAGATCGCCCGGCCCAGCGCATCGATCGCCCCGTCGACGTCGCCGAGTTCGATACAGGCGCCGCCGAGGATGTTGAGCGCATCCGTATTGCGGGGATCGCCGGCGAGGATGCGCCGGCATTGCGCGACAACAGCCGCGAAATCCCGCCCCTCGAATGATTTCAGCACGGACTTTATCGAGGGCCCGGGCGGCGGGGCGTTCGTTCTGGTCCGTCTTTTCCTCGAACGTGGCATTCCCGGTTCTGCGTCCCCAAATACATGACAAGGCGGCAATTCGGCCGCTACACTAGGGTAAGACTGGTAAACAAAACCTTGCGCCGGGCCGCCCGGCGCCGGATCGGGGTCGCCCGCATACGGCGCGGCCGGCCGAGGCGATTTACGATTCGCCGCCCGTGGAGTTGTCTGACGGTCTGATGCCTGCTCAAAAGAACCGCCCGCCAAGAAAGATGTCGGAAAAGAGGCTGCGGAATATCGCGGTCTATTACTGCCAGCGGTATCTGGTGTCCGGCGGCAAGCTGAGCGATCACCTGAACCGGCGGCTGTATCGCGAGGTTGCGGATGCGGAAGAACGCGCCGGTTTTGCCGAATGCATCCCCGGGATCGTTGCCGACCTGACCGCAACCGGGCTGGTCAACGACAAGGAAGCCGCCTCCGCGCGCCTGCGCTCCGCCCTGCGCTCGGGATATGCGTCCGGCGCCGCCGTCACCGTGGCCGCCCGCGGCGCGGTCGTCGACCGCGAGGTCGTCGAGAAGGAACTCGAAATCGCGCTGACCGAGGCCCTGCCGGAACTGGAGGTCGATGCCGACGATCTCGAGAGCAGCGAGACGGCGCTGGACCAGGCGGCGCTGGCCCTCAGGCGCGCCCGGCGCGGGCCGTGGCGAAGCCGGCCGCAGGACGAAAAATCGCGCCGCCGGGATGCCGGATGGCTGCAACGGCGCGGCTTCCGGATGGACGCGATCCGACACGCGCTCGACATCGACCCTCTCGAAGAATAAACCTCAATAACAATGGATTACCGGCACTTCTGAACCTGAGAAATCACGTCAGGTCGAAGCCGTTGCCGAGCAGGAAGGCCCGGAAGTCCGCGCGCTCTGCGACGGAAAGCTGGCGCGCGACATTCTCGGACCAGGTGCAGTTCTCCGACACGCCGTATCTGTCGGTGTGGCGCTGGCCGTCCGCCGATATGGGGTTGGTTTCCCGGCGCCGGGCGTCATAGGCATCGACGAGGCCGTCGAGCCCGCTGTCGTCGTAGCGTTCGCGGTGGATCACCGCCGCCTGCGGCAGACGGGCGTTCATCCGCCCTTCCCAGGCCGGCCAGCCCAGGGTCAGCCCGGCGATCGGGAACACCCCGTCGGGGATCGACAGCGCGGCGCAGAATTCCGCCATCCGGTTGCGCACCTGGCTGATCGGCGCGCAGCCGAGCCCGGCCGCCTCCGCCGCCGTGATGAAGCACTGCATGGCCAGCGCCGCATCGACGGTCGCGTTCAGGAAGGTATCCATGTTGTTGCTCGCATAGGCGTAGCCATGACGCTCCGTCAGGCGCTTTGCCCGGCGCATATCGGCACAGAAGGTCAGGAATACGGGGCAGTACTGCATGTGACCGGTATCCGGGTTCAGATCGGCCAGCTTCATCCGCTGGTCGCGGTCGGTCGTCACGATAATCGCATATTGCTGCAGGTTCGACTTGGTCGGCGCCGACTGGGCGCAGGCCAGCAGGGTATCGAGCAGCGCGTCGGGCACGGGATCGTCCGTGTAGCGCCGGATACAGCGGCGCGCCAGCAATTCCGCGATGGTCTCCGGCACCTCCGCCGGGGTCTCGCCGCCAAATTCCGCGCCGTAGCGCCCGCCGATCAGTTCTCCGGGTGTGGCCATGTCATGCTCGCTTATATTCTGCCTGTTCTCTGGTAGTATAGCCGCCCGCAACCACGATCCCCATGCATCAATATGACCGCCAAACCGCCTTCAGACGACATCGTCATCGTTCACAGCTCCGACCTGCATGTCGATGACGGCTATACCGCCCGCGCCTGGGGCGGGGACGGCAATGCGCCGCTGGCCGCGGTCATCGCGACGGCGCGCTCCATCGCCGCCGATATCGTGCTGCTGACCGGCGATATCTTCGACCATAACCGGCTGAAATCCGACGTCCTGGACCGCACGCGCATCGTCCTCGCGGAGGCCGGCCTGCCGGTCGTCATGCTGCCGGGCAATCACGACCCGCTGATGCCGGGCTCGGTCTGGGACCGTGGCGCGCTGGGCGCGATCGACAACGTCCATGTCCTCGGTGCCGAAAGCCCTACGGCGTCCTTTCCCGCGCTCGACCTCGATATCTGGGGCCGGGCCCATACCGATTACGACGACGTCAACCCGCTGGCCGGCGCGCCGCAGCGCAGCGCGCGCTGGCATGTGGTGGCCGGCCACGGCCATTACGCCGACGAACGCCCCTCCGGCGGCAGGCCGGGACCGTCCTGGCTGTTCACGCCGCAAGAGATCGAGGATACCGGCGCCGATTACGTGGCGCTCGGCCACTGGAACCGCCAGATCAGGGTCGGGACCGGCGCGGTGCCCGCATGGTATTCGGGTTCGCCCGACTATGCCGGGACCGTCAACGCCGTGACCCTGCGCTCGGCCGGCACGGTCGATATCGCCCATATCCCCGTCGATGGCGCCCCGGTCAAAAATCAATAATATTGTTTTATTTCAATATATTAAAATTCTTTCTTACACTTAAGACTCTGCTTTAAGCGCATCGCTGACCATCCGGCGCAGCGCGATGCCCGGCCCGTCGACATTGATATCGACCCAGTCCTTCGGATTGTGGGCGTGGCGGTCCATGTTCATCTGCTGGGCGGCGAGGATATCGACGTCGTCCTGGAAGGCGCCGCGCAGACCGACGCGGAATTCCTCGTCCATCTCCGGGTCGTCCTGGGCGAAGTTCCGGGAATGGGCATAGAAATACCAGGTCGAATTCTCGGTCTCCGGCGTGATGGCATTCAGGTTGTAGAACTCGAACCCCTGGCCGTCGCGCCCGCCGGGGCCGCGCGCGATATCGTCCGGATGATCGCCCGCCTTGGCGCCGCAGCCCGCCGGCAGGCAACCGACGCGCACCGTGTTGTAGCTCGGCACCTGGGCCTCGGCATACTGCCAGCGGTCGATATTGTCGGAGAACCCGCCGAACCTTGCATAGAGCGGCGCCGGCGGGGAATCGAGGATCCAGCGGATCATGCGCACCGTGTTGTCGCCGCGGGTGGTCACGATGGGGAAATCGGGCACGGCGGAAGTGCCGATATTCTTGATATGCACATAGGCGAGATGCGACAGGTCGAGCAGGTTGTCGTTGAACAGCTCGTAATGGCAGGGAATGTGGAACGGCGGGTCGCCCTTGACGACCGCCCAGTCGGGGTCGTCCATCACGTGCCAGTCCGGCAGCAGGGATTCGTCGGCCCTTTCGGGATCGCCCATCCACACCCACACATACTGGTATTTCTCGAGCACCGGCCAGGTGCGGACCCGCCCGCCCGGCGGCACCTTCGACTGGCCCGGCACGGTCACGCAGGCGCCGCTGCGGTCGAATTCGAGCCCGTGATAGCCGCATTGCAGCGTGTCGCCCAGCACCTTGCCCGCCGACAGCGGCAGGTGCCGGTGGCAGCAGCGGTCTTCCAGCACCACGACCTTGCCCGCGGTATCGCGGAACAGCACCAGCGGCTCGTTCAGGATCGTGCGCGCGAACGGCTCGGTCCCGATTTCGTGGTTCCAGGCGGCGGCATACCAGGCGTTCTTGACGAAGGGTCCCATTAAGTCCTCTGACAGGTTTGCATTTACGCCAGACTATCCGGCGACGCTGCGTTCGACAAACTTGAAAAACAACCCCATGCACCCAAAGGGATGGGACGGCTTCGCGGCACTGGGGGCGCCGCCTGCGCCGCCGCCGGCAAACTTGCAAAACAACCCCATGCACCCAAAGGGCAGGACGACCGGGACGATTTCCCGCTGCCTGCACCCGCCGCCTGCGACGCCGTCTTCGCAAAATTCGGAAAACAACCCCATGCACCCGAAGGGACGGGACGGTTGCGCGGTGTCCGGGCGTATCGCCGCCCGCCCGGTTGCGGCACACACGTATCGCGTTGCCGGACTCCCGTTTCCGGTGCTCAAATTGCAGGCCTCCTCCCGCCGTTCATGCCGGTGCAGTCAACAGCAAAGCCTATCACAAAGAGAACAAAAAAGCAACATATGGACTGAATGCAGCACATGCCGTGGGGCGGAGTCCCGCGTCTGCACCAAACCGGGCCCCGGACCGGAGATCGGGATGACGATAAAGCGCCGCCGCACGGCGATGCCGGCGCAGAATGCGACTTATCGCCCCGCAGTAACGACGTCGGGTCCACCCCCGACAGCGGACATCCGGTCGATGTCAAAACACTTCCGGTTATGACCCATAGGAGACATGCGAACTCTTCCATCTGCTCCTCTAACGCAGAACATGGGTCCAGCAAATGGGAGCAGGTCAGTACTAATCTCCGTCCTTGAACTAGGGTATTGTCTCGAACGGGCGATCCATGGACCGGGCAACGGTCCTCCAAAGGAAAACAGGACGACCCGTCAAGTTCGAGATCACGGAGCAGACGCGACGGGCGGTCGATGATTATCTGAAGACGGTTCAGAAAACGCCGGGCGACTTTATTTTCACTGGCCATTGCGGAAGGGACCGTTGCCTTACGACGCGTCAGTATGCGCGCCTGTTATCAGAATGGGTCGCAGGCATAGGATTGGACCCAGCTCTATTTGGAACGCATTCCATAAGACGAACCAAGGCGACGCTGATCTATCGGCGTACCGGTAATATGCGGGCGGTTCAGCTGCTTCTGGGCCACACAAAGATAGAGAGTACTGTCAGGTATCTCGGCGTAGAAGTGGACGACGCTCTGGACCTCGCAGAAAAGATCGACGTCTGAACCAATGGGCGGAGTGGCTTTGCTCCGCCCATAATTTCGGTAGTCCAGACACCAGTACTTCCGCTCCTACTCCGAAAGCGGACGTCTTTTCGCCAAACCGGTTTCGTCCGTTTCTAGCCAGGAGCGGAATTAGGGTGCAGAATTCCAATTCTCAGCATAAAAAATTGGGGTACGCGGCCCACTCCTGACGGTTTAAACTAACGAATGTTAATTAAATTAGGGGCGGTAAGGCGTTTATGATCGACTTGGTGAAGGGTAAGGCCGTGCAGTGCGATCTGGACGGCACACGTTCTTATGATCGCGTCGTCAGCGTCTGTCGTCTGAACGGGCGCGACATCGGGCACCCGTGGCGTTCTTCGGTCGAGGTGCTCCCGCCACGGTACCGGCGAATTCCGCGACGGCTGCCGAGTATCACAAGATGACGAAGGGCAAGCGATGACGGACGCCCGCTATCTTCTGACCTTTCTCGCCATGGCCTGCACTTGGCTTTTGGCGGCAGTGTGTTTTTTTGTCGCGGGTTCTGACGTCTTTACCGATACGCAATGGCTGCTTTGTCATCTGGTTGCGTCCGTCGTCGGTTGGTCGCTCTGGTCCCGGTTCCGGTCGATGGACGCCGAGGCGATCCAGAGCCGAAGCTGGCGAGAACTGCTTTGAATGGCGCGGATTGTTATCGTCGCTTTTGCGGCGGTTGGCGGGCTCGGGTCACTCGGAACGGCTTTTTACCTTTACGACGAACCCCGTCAGCTTTTCTTGCAGCTAGGGATGGCCGTTACCTTCTTCACGATAGTCCTGATCTCTGACATCTGGACCCTTAGCGAGGAGAATAGGCCCTTGAAAGTCCGATCTCCGTGGGCGTTTTATATAATATTCCTTTTGACAGGCGGCTTCTTCGTATTGGCGTGGGTTCCTATGATTATGAGAAGCGTTAATCAGTTAGAGCAGAGACAAAGTTTTTCTGTCCCGGCATTCATCTGGGGTTACTGCGTAGGTATGGGCTCGGGATTATTATTCCTTCTAGCTGGTTTATTAGAATTACCATGGCTGGTCGCTCCAACGTTTTTCACGACTTGGGCGATCCTGTTGGGAGGCATTTACCTCATCATTCGCCTTTTCCGGCATGTTGATCGTTTGTCGGGCCCCAATTCCCAACGATTAGGGGCAACAACGATCGTTCTACTCACGGTTCCATTTTATCTGTCATTACCAGTTCTGCAGCAGCGACTGAACCGAGTTTTCAGCGATTTGGCACAATCGGTAACGACATAATTTGACGCAAGAATTTTACCCCAATGTCTGCCTTTGGCTAAAAGCGGACCTTCAGCGGCAGAGCCTGTCCTGTCCGCTCCTGCCCTGAAAGCAGACCCTGATCCGTCCCCCCTTGGTTATACGCCACAGGGCTGTATGATCCGCCGCGACGACACATCCGCGCAAGAAGGATCCCGACCCGATGCCCAATTTCCACAAACCCGATCTCGGCGCCGCGCCGGACAGCCCCTTTGCCCGCGACGAGACCGGCAAACTGGTGCGCCGGTCCTACTGGCTCGACATGGGGGACCGCTCGGTGGTGCTGGCCATGACCCAGGGGATCGGCACGACGCTGACGGCCGACGAAAAACGCGCCCATCTGGCGGATATCGGCCGTGACCACCTGATCGACCAGGTCTGCACCCAGGAAATTCTGCCGCCGGAGTGAGCGCCGAGGGCGCGCGTCCCTGAAAACGGCCTTCGGACCAATAAAAGAACTTAATCCCTCGCCCTTGTGGCGAGGGTCCATGGCGGACCGGGGCGCGGTCGCCGATGAGGCAAAGCCGCCACGATACCGCCACCCCGCCCGCCATCCGGCGCGCCGAACCGTGGACCCCCGGCACGGGGCCGGGGGCGTAGATATGCGTGTGACATTGCCGCCTTTTGCGCCGCATCCCTGGCGACAAAATCCCTTATTCCCTCGCCCTTGTGGCGAGGGTCCATGGCGGACCGGGGCGCGGTCGCCGATGAGGCAACGCCGCCACGATACCGCCACCCCGCCCGCCATCCGGCGCGCCGGACCGTGGACCCCCGGCACCAGGCCGGGGGCGTAGATATGCGTGTGACATTGCCGCCTTTTGCGCCGCATCCCTGGCGACAAAATCCCTTATTCCCTCGCCCTTGTGGCGAGGGTCCACGGCGGGCCGAGGCGCGGTCGCCGATGAGGCAAAGCCGCCACGATCGCGCCACCCCGCCCGCCATCCGGCACGCCGGACCGTGGACCCCCGGCACGAGGCCGGGGGCGTACAAGAGAGAAAGAGAGAGAGAGAGAAAGGCCGGAAAGCCCTACTCCGCCGCCGCCACGTGGGCGGCCTGCTGGCGGTGGACGTCCACCAGCACGTCGGGGCTCAGTTCGTCGATCATCCCCCAGCTCCGCATCCAGTCATAGGTGCGTTGCAGCTCGTCCTCCGGGATCGGCGCGGGATCGACCATCTGCAGGCGCGACAGGCGGAAATCGTCCACCGTCAGGGTGTCGATGCCCGGATGCTGGCCTTTGTGGCGGTCGATGAAATACTGCATGAAGCGCCGTTTGTCGGAATTGATCAGCCGCACGGCCTTTTTCACCGCCCGGTTGAACGCGGCATAGGTATCGGCGTCGATATCGTCGGATGCGACCTCGGTGCCGTGATACATGCTCTCGATCACGATCCGGCAGCCCTGCTTTTCGGCGAGGGTCAGGTAGGGCTCGGTCAGGGTCGTCGCCTCGACATCGCCGTTCATCAGCGCCTCGAACCGCGCCGCCGACCCGTTGGGCGCGCGGCAGGTGCGGATAAGATCGCGCGGCAGGAAGCCTTCGAGCATCTGGTAGGTCTGGTAATGGGTGCCGAAATAATACGGCACCGCGACCATTTTGCCCGCCAGCTGCTGCGGCGAATAGACATCGGAGTCCGGGCCGACCACGATCCCGGCCCATACCATGATCGACCGGCGCCCGAGCTGGCGGCCGCGGGCCTGGGTGTCCTGGACGCGGCGGTAATTGCCCCATTCGCAGGCATTGTACATGTCGGCGCCGCCCTTCTCGAACGCCTCGCCGTGGCTGGCAAAGGCCGACAGGCCGTCGGGTGTGGTGATCTTCGGATCGACCTGGCGCGGCGAATTCGCCCGCTTCACCCATTCGATCTCGATGCCTTCCTCGGCGAACAGGCCTTCGGCATCGGCGACGAGCTCGGCAAGCCCCTGAAACGGCGATGTTGTTTCCAGACGCATTTTTTTCATGTCGTTCTCCTGTTCCGGCGCTATTCCGCCGCCTCGCCCGGCGCCTGCATCAGCGCCCGCACCGCCTGTAATTTTCCGGCCCCGAACCGGGCCGCGATAAAGTCTTCGGTGATCTTGCCGTTGCGAAGATCGGCCGCCAGCGCCATACCGCCCCGCTCCGCCGCCGGACCGTAGCCGCCGCCGCCGGGGGTTTCGATCCGCACGATATCGCCTTTTTTAAGTGCATCTACACCCTTGGACTTCAGCGGCGTGTCGCCGCGGCCCGGATTGAGCACGAACCGGCCCGGCCGGCCGATGCCGCCGCCCGCGGCGCCGGGCACGGGGTTTTTCTGGCGGTCGCCGTAGCGCGAAAACACCACCCCGTCGGTCAGCACCTCGACATTCCGCGCCAGGCCCAGCGCGCCGCGGTACTTCCCCGCGCCGCCGGAATCCGGCAGCAATTCGTAGGACCAGATCCGCACCGGGTATTCGTGTTCGATCATCTCGGTCGGCGTGTTCTTGAACCGCGCCATGTGGGTGTCCTGCGCGTCGCGCCCGTCCTGCGTCGGCCGCCCGCCGGAGCCGCCGCCGAAAATATCGTTATAGCTGAACGCGCGGCCGGTTTCCGGGTCGCGCCCGACAAAGGCGACATGGCTGATCTGGGCATGGCTCGGGGCCATCATCTCACCCGGCATCATCCTGCCGAGGGCGATCAGGACGGCTTCCTGCACCTTCAGCGAAACATTGGTGCGCGCCGCCGTCGCCGCCGGTTTCACCGGATCGACGACCGAGCCCTTGCGGGTTTTGATGTCGACCACGCTGAACACGCCCTGGTTGGGGGTCACGTGCTTGTCGAGCGCGATCATGAAGCCGTACTGCACCGCCGCCAGCGTGGTGGCCAGCGGACAGTTGATATTGCCCTGCACCTGGTCGGCGCATTCCGTCAGGTCGACGGTGACATCCCGGCCCTTTTTGACGATTTTCACCCGGATCGGGATCGGCGTGTCGGTGATGCCGTCGTCGTCGACCACGTCCTCGCCGGCGAATTCCCCGTCCGGCAGCCGGTCGAGCCCCAGTTTGAGGCGGTCTTCGGTCTCCGCGATCAGCATGTCGGCCGTGCGCTCGATCGTGTCCAGCCCGAACCGGTCCACGGCTTCGAGATAGCGGCGGATGCCGGTCAGACAGCTCGACGCCTGGGCGCGGATATCGCCCAGGGTCTTGTGCGGCACGCGGATGTTGTTTTCGATCATCGCAAACAGGTCGGGGTTTTCCTCCCCCGCGATATACAGCCGCACGAACGGGAAACAGAGCCCTTCGGCGTATATTTCGGTCAGGCCGCCGGCGACGCCGCCCGGCGACGCGCCGCCAAGATCCGAATGATGGGCGACCGAGCCGACATAGCCGATCAGGTCGCCTTGCCGGAAAACCGGCGAAATCATCATCACGTCCATGATGTGCTGGCCGCCGCGGAACGGATCGTTGGCGATCAGCACGTCGCCCGGCTGCATCGGCTGGCGTTCCATGTGCTTCATGGCTTCGGCCATGGTCAGGGTCGAGCCCGCGAGCAGCATCGGCGCATGCTTGGACTGCACGATCACCCGCCCGCGGCGGTCGAACAGCGCGCAGGACAGGTCCTGCACTTCCTTGATGACGGTCGACCGTGCCGTGCGCATCAGCGTGGTCGCCATGTCCTCGGTCACCAGTTCCAGGGCGTAGCGAATGACCTGCGCCTGCACGCGGTCGCGCATGTCGGTATTGGAGGCATTGGCGAGACGGTCGTCGGGCATGTGCATATCCTGCCTTATCCGGCGGTTATTTAAGCATGAAGTATCGTATCGCAGAAGCCTTCGTTCAGACCCGCCTTACGTCGAGATTCAGGTAGCGGTCGACCGTCGCCACCCATCCCGGCGGAATCAGGGCCGACGAGCCTTCGCCTTCGATCACCGCCGGACCGGCGATTTCCGTGCCCACCGCCAGCCCCGGGCGGCGCCAGAATGCCGCATCGCGGGTTTCGCGGATGCCGGTGAAATAGACCGGCCGGGTGCCGGCGCGCGGGTCCGCGCCGCCATTATCGGGCGCATCGGGCACCGGGAAGTCGAGCTCCGCACCGCGGACCGAAATGCGGACCTGGACGATTTCGACCGTCTCTTCCTCGGACCGGTAGGCGTATCTTCTTTCATGCTGTGCATGAAACGATTCAACCAACCTGTTGATTTTATTGTTTTCCGAATCTTCATCCAAAGTCTCATCGAGATCCACGGCGAGGTCGTAGGACTGGCCGGCATAGCGCATATGGGAGTGCCATCGCGTCGTCAGGCCCGCGGTCTCCGCCCCGGTCGATGCCATGGTTTCGCGCGCCTCTGCGTCCAGACCGCGCAGCAATGCCGTCAGTTCGTCCTCGCCGATATCGCCCGCGGCCCGCATGACCATGGCCGCGCTGTCCCAGCGCAACGGACACAGCATCAGCCCGACCGCCGAAAAATTGCCCGCCAGGTAGGGAATGACGGCCCGGTCCATGCCCATGGCTTCGGCCAGCTCGACGCCGTGGGTCGGCCCCGCGCCGCCATAGACCAGAAGCGGCAATTCGCGGATATCCAGCCCCTGCTCCAGGGTATGGCTGGCGATCGCCTTGACCATGCGCGCCTGGATGATTTCAAGCACCCCGGCGGCCGCCGTCGGCACGTCGATGGCCAGATGCGCCGATATTTCGGTCCGGAACGCAGTTTCCGCCGGCCCCCGGTCGAGCGCGAACCCGCCGCGCCCGGCGAGGTCGTCGCCCAGCCGGTTCAGCACCAGGTCGGCATCGGTGATGGTCGGACGCGTGCCGCCGCGGCCGTAACAGGCCGGCCCGGGCACGGATCCCGCCGATTCCCGGTCGACCTGGATAAACCCGATCCCGTCGACCAGCGCCAGCGAGCCGCCGCCGGCGGCGACCGCCGCGACGTCGATCATCGGCACCCGCAGCGGGTAGCCCGCGATTTCGCCTTCGAATTTCTGCACCGGCCGGCCGTTCTCGACGACGCCGATATCGAGGCTGGTGCCGCCCATGTCGATGGTGATCAGCGAGTCCAGGCCCAGCGCGCGGCCCATGTTGGCGGAGGCGAGGACGCCCGCAGCGGGGCCTGAATTGACGATATTGACGGGACGCGACGCCGCCAGGGCGCAGCTGGTCAGCCCGCCCGACGCCATCATGATCCCGACCGACGGCACCCCGGCGCCGGTCATGCGCGCCTCGAGCGTCGCCAGGTAGGGCGCGAGGACGGGCTTCAGCAGGGCGTCGAGCACCACCGTGCTGGTGCGTTCGAATTCCCGGATTTCCGGCGACACGTCGGACGAGACCGATACATACACCCCGCGCAGCTCTTCATGCACAATCTCAGCAATACGTTTTTCATTATCCGGATTAACGAATGAAAACAGACAACTAACGGCGATTGATGAGATATCATCTGAAGACAGCGAACGGAGCGTGGCGCGCAGCGCATCCTCGTCCAGCGGCACCACGATTTCACCGTGTGCGCCGATCCGCTCAATCACTTCGAGGCGCAGCGCGCGGTCGATCAGGGGCTGGGGATTGTCGATATTGAAATCGTATATCCCGGCTTCGGGCCGCTGGATGCGCCCGATATCGAGCACGTCGCGAAACCCCTTGGTGGTCAGCAGCGCGCCGGGCGGCAGCTTGTTCTCGATCACCGCGTTGGTCGCCAGGGTCGTTGCGTGGCGGAGCGTGGATATGCCCGCCATGCCGCCGTCGAACAGGGCGATCCCCGCCAGCATCGGCGCGACCGGGTCGTCGTAATCCGTCGGGACCTTCGCCGAGTCGAGGGCGCCGGTCCGGGTGTTCAGCCGGACGATATCCGTAAACGTGCCGCCGACATCGATGCCGATGCGATACTGATCGTTTGTCATCGCCTATTTGTAAGGGGGCGTTGTTTGCACGCCAAGCGTTTTGACCCGTATTGACCCGCCCGCCCCGTCCGGCGAAGCTGCTGCGACACGCTTACCGGAAGGGCTGCACATGACCGACGCTTACATCCCCTATGGCGGCTACTGGTCCACGCCGTTCGCCAAATGGCAGGGCACGCTGAGCCATCTCAATTCCGTCGAATTCGCCGCTTATGTGGCGAAGGACGAGCTCGGCCGCCGCGAAATCGATCCCGCCGGGTTCGACATGGCGTTCCTCGGGATGACCGTCCCGCAGCACAAATCGTTCTACGGCGCGCCGTGGATGACCGCCATGATGGGCGCCGACCGCGTCACCGGCCCGACCCTTGCCCAGGCCTGCGCGACATCCGCCAGGTGCCTGCAGAACGCCAGCCAGGAGATTGCCGGCAAAACCGCTGAATCGGCCCTGGTCGTCACCGCCGACCGCACGTCGAACGGCCCCAACGTCTATTATCCCAACCCGCTGGCGCCGGGCGGCACCGGCACCTCGGAAAACTGGGTGCTCGACAATTTCGGACACGATCCCTATGCCCATGTCGCCATGGTCGGCACGGCCGAGAACGTCGCCCGCAAATGGCAGATCAGCACCGACGAACAGCATGACGTCGTCGCCCAGCGCTACGAGCAGTATTGCGATGCGACGGCCGACGACCACGCCTTCCAGAAACGCTACATGCGCCTGCCCTTCGAAGTGCCGGACCAGAAATTCCGCAGGACGGTCGCGACCATGACCGGCGACGAAGGCGTGTTCGAAACCACGCGCGACGGGCTCGACCGGCTCAAACCCGTCGTGGCGGACGGCACGGTGACCTTCGGCAGCCAGACCCACCCGGCCGACGGCAACACCGCGATGATCGTCACCACCCGCGACAGGGCGAAGGACATGTCCGCCGATCCCGGCATCGAAATCCGGCTTGCCGGGTTCGGCCAGGCGCGGACGGAAAAGGCGTTCATGCCCCATGCGCCGGTTCTCGCGACCGGGCGCGCCTTCGAAAATGCGGGGATTTCGCTGAACGACGTCACCGCCGTCAAAACCCACAACCCGTTCGCCGTGAACGACATCGTGTTCTGCCGCGAGACCGGGTTCGATATCACGCGGATGAACAATTACGGCTGTTCGCTGATCTGGGGCCATCCGCAGGGTCCCACCGGCCTGCGCGCCATCTGCGAGCTGATCGAGGAACTGGTTATCCGCGGCGGCGGGTACGGGCTGTTCAACGGCTGCGCGGCGGGCGACAGCTCGGTGGCGGCGATAATCGAAGTAAAGGACGCGGCATGACCATAGATACAGATGTAGACACTTCCAACAGCGTCGAGGGCCGGGTCGTTATCGTCACCGGCGGCGGCACCGGGATCGGGCGCGCCTATGCGAAGCATTTCGCCGCCCACGGCGCCATTCCGGTGATCGCGGAGATCAACGGACAGGCGGCGTCCAGCGTCGCCGGCGAAATCAAGGCCGAGGGCGGCCGGGCGCTCGGCATCCAGACCGACGTCACCGACGAGGCCTCGGTCGCCGACATGATCGCCCATGCGATGGCGGAATTCGGCCGCATCGACGTCCTGGTCAACAATGCGGCGATTTTCTCGACCATCACGCGGTCGCGGTTCGAGGATATCAGCCGGGACGACTGGACGAAGGTTCTCGACGTCAACGTCATCGGCTCGTGGATCTGCGCCAAGCTCGTGGTGCCGCACATGGAAGCCGGCGGCTACGGGCGCATCATCAACATCTCGTCCTCGACGGTGCCGGTCGGATTGCCGCAGCTGATGCATTACGTCACCTCCAAGGCGGCGGTTGTCGGCATGACCCGCTGCATGGCCTCGGAGCTGGGCGAGCGCGGCATCACCTGCAACGCGATCATGCCCGGCATGACCGATTCCGAGGTCGATTACGCGGGCCGCACCGAGCAAAGCCTGACCGGCGTGCTCGGGATGCAGAAAATCAAGCGTATCGAGCAGACCGGCGATCTTGTCGGCATGGCCCTGTTCATCGCCTCGCCGGCGAGCGGGTTCATGACCGGCCAGTCGATCCTGGTCGATGGCGGGATGGCCTATAGCTGATGAAAGCCCTTGTCCTCAACGGACCCGGCGCGTTTTCGCTCGAAACCGTGCCCGATCCGGCGCCCGGCCCCGGCCAAGCCGTGGCACGGGTGATCGCCTGCGGCGCCGGGCTGACGATCCAGCATGTGAAGGCCGGGCGCGCCAAGGTCGACTATCCGCGCATCATCGGCCATGAAATCACCGGCGTGATCGAGGCCGTCGGCCCCGGCGTGACCGACATCGCCGTCGGCGATCCCGTCACCGCCTATTTCTACCTCACCTGCGGCCACTGCAAATGGTGCCGGATCGACCGCGAAACCCTGTGCGAGAATTTCGGCGGCTATATCGGGCGCGCCTGCGACGGCGGCTATGCGGAACTGATGAAGCTGCCTTCGAAGAACTTCATCAAACTGCCGGATTCCCTGGACTGGAAGGCCCATCCGGCGGAAATCGGCGTGATCACCGACGCCATCGCGACGCCGGTGAAGGTCATCCGCCATGCGAATATCAGGGCGGGCGAGACGGTGGCGGTGTTCGGCGCCGGCGGCGGCCTCGGCATCCATATGCTGATGCTCGCCAAATGGGCGCATGCAAAGGTGATCGCGGTCGATATCGCCGCCGGCAAGTTCGCCGCCTGCCGCGAGGCGGGCGCCGATATCTGCATCGATCCGCGGGACGGCGACGCGGTCGAAGCCCTGAAAGACCTGTCGGGCGGCGGCATCGACGTCGCCGTCGATTTCGTATCGTCGCGGGAAACGCTGGAAACCGCGGTTCAGGCGCTCGGCCGCGGCGGGCGGATGGTCACGCTCGGCGGATCGGGCGATACCTTCGGCGTCCACGCCCATGCCATGCTGGAAAAGGAGCTGGTGCTGATGGGCAGCCGATACGCCACCCGCCAGGAAGTGATCGAGTCGCTGGAACTGTGCGGCCGCGGCGATTTCTGGCCGCTGGTGACCGAAACCGCGGACATGGCCGGCGCGGACGCCCTGCACGACCGGGTGGAGCAGGGCCTGGTGACCGGGCGCGCCGCGATCATGATCGGCGAAACCTGACCGGGATGGCGCACCTGCCGCGGGTCCATGACACCGTCGTCCACATGCTGGACGATGCGGCGACGCAACGCCCGGACGCCGTCGCCCTGCGCTGCGGGACGACCGAACTCAGCTATCGCGACTACCGGGCCAGCGTCGCGAAACTGGCGGAACGGCTGCGCGACCTCGGCGCGCGGCACCAGCGCGTCGCCCTGATGATGGGCAATTCCGCCGATATGGCAATTGCCATGTTCGCCATCCACGCCGCCGGCGCGCAGGCGGTGCCGGTCAACCCGCTCTATACTGCGCGGGAAGCGCAATACATCCTGTCTGATTCCGCCCCCGTCGCCACGATCCACGATGCGTCGGTTGCAGACCTGGTTTCCGGGCTGGAAAATACCGGCATGTGCCTGCAGGGAACCGGAACGGATTTCGTGTCCCCCGGCACGCAGACCCTGCCGACGCCCCTTCCCGCCCCGGACGACCTGGCGACCCTGCAATATACCGGCGGCACGACCGGATACCCGAAAGGCGTCAACATCACCCACGGCCAGATGTCGGTGAACATCTCCCAGCGCGAGGCGATCCTGCCGACGGCGCCCGATGCCGAAGCGATCGTCTGCGTCATGCCGCTGTTCCATGTCTTCGCGGTCTCGATGTGCCTGCATCTCGCCTGCTATTGCCGCGGGCGGCTGACGATCCTCGCACGCTATCACCCGGCGGAACTCTGTACCGCGCTGGAAACCGACCAAATCACGGTTCTGCCTGCCGGGCCGACCATTTTCACGGGCCTGCTCAACTTCGACGGTTTCGCGGCGACCGACCTCGGCGCCCTCAAATGGTGCTATTCGGGCTCCGCCCCGCTGCCGGAGGAAACGCTGCGGCGCTGGGAAGATGCGACGGGGTGTTTCATCCTCGAAGGCTACGGCCAGACCGAGGCCGGACCGGTGCTGACCTTCAACCCCGCCGCCGGCGTGAAAAAGCCCGGTTCCGTCGGTATCGCCGTGCAGGATACCGACATCGAGATCATCGACCTCGAAACCGGCGACACCGTCCTGCCGGCGGGACAGACCGGAGAAATCCGCGCGCGCGGCCCGCAGATCATGGCCGGATACCGCAACCTGCCCGACGAAACCGCCGCCACGCTGCGCGGCGGCTGGCTCTATACCGGCGATATCGGCGAATTCGACGCCGACGGCTATCTTTTCATCCGCGACCGCAAGAAGGACATGGCCATCGTCGGCGGCTACAACGTGTTTCCCCGCGAAATCGACGAAGTTCTCTATACCCATCGGGATGTCGCGGAAGCCGCCACTGTCGGCGTGCCGGACGACTATTACGGCGAAGTCATCCGCGCCTGGGTGACGCTGCGGCCGGGCGCCCATTGCACCGAACAGGACCTGATCGATTTCTGCGCCGCCAACCTGGCGAAATACAAGGTTCCGAAATCCATCGTCATCGGAGACGGGATTCCCAAAACGACGGTGGGCAAGATCGACAAAAAGGCGCTGCGCTAAGGCCCCGCGAACGACCGGCCCGGATGCAACAGAACCGCCACATCCGTAGAACCGCCACATCTGTGGCGCCCCCGTGTGGCGTCCTGCCCCATTCCGGGGACGGCGAACCGAACGACCGTCCGCTATTTCCGCCAAAAACGTCAATGAATCGAAGCGCCGGGCGCAGGCGGCAAACTGGCACGGCGTTTGCATATAAGAGGATGGCTGCTCTATACGGCGTCGCGGACGGCCGCTAATCAGTTCGACGCCTGCAAGGACAAAACACATGAAGAAGTTATTCGCTACCGCTGCGCTTATCCCCTTTCTTGTCCTCTCCGGTGCGGCGCTTGCCGACGGTAATTCGGAAGAAGGCAAGATCGCCTCGATGAACACCTGGTCGATCACGCTCGAAAACGGGATGCTCTTCACCGTTTACGACGCGAAAGCGATCAAGGACCTGAAGCCCGGCGACACCGTGAAGGTGAACTACGTCGAACCGCCTGAAAGCAATTTCATCGCGACCAAGATCGAACGCGGCGCCGCGGCCCAGTAACAGACGCTCTTTCTGCTTCGGCAGGGCCGGCTGCAGCCATCGCTGCAGCCGGCTTTTTTTGTGCCTGCGAAACGCGCCGAACGGTGTGTCAGCTGTCACAGCCGGCCCGCCGATATGTAGCACAACGCCACAGACGACCGCCGCAGGTTCCCGGCCGGACGGAAATTCACGCCGAATTCGGCGATATCCGCGCGGCACAATGTTGGCATGATTATTGCGTACTGGATGCTGCGCTCCAAGCCGGGGCGCTTCGGTTCAAAAAGGAACAACTGATGAAACCATTTCTGATCACGACAATGACCGCCGCCGCCCTGCTGGCCAGCATCAGCTTCGCCGCCGCCGACGAAACCGCGGGTCGTATAACCCAGGTCAATCTGGAAGAGCAGACGATCACGCTGGATAACGGCATGACGTTTACCCTGTCGGACGACGTGAACGTCAACGCCCTTGCCGCCGGCCAGGAAGTAAAGGTGACGTTCGAAAAACAGGATTCGGAAAACATCGCCACCGGCGTGGAGAGCCCGCAGAACTGACGGACCCCTTCCACCGGGCGACGGGCGCGCAGCACGCTGCTGCGCGCCCGTTGTTTATCGGCCCGGTGTCCCGCCGTGGCCCGGCATGCGTGGCGGCATGACATGACCGAAGCCCGCGGCGGCGAGAACGTGGGCTATTCTGGAAATTGAAATTACCGTCGTTTCCCCGGCAACCGGCAGGCTGACCGATTTGCCGTCGGGACCCGGCAGCGGAATCCTGACCGACCGGTAGCCACGCACAAGCCCCACAAGACGGCCTTCCTCGGTTTCGAATATGCCGCCGCCGCTGGTCCCATAGCCGACTGTCGCATCGATCAGCCGCACCGGACCTTCAAGCGGCACCTGACCCTGCGCATTCGTCTCCGTCGGCCAGTCGACCTGGCTGACAACGCCGGTGACAAGGGTGCGCCGCCGCCCCCATGGATACGAAATCACCCAGATATCCTGTCCCAGTTCGCTGTTGCCGCCGGCGGATACCGGTGCGACGCTCATTCCCCTGACGCTCAGCAGCGCGACGTCCTCGGCATCGCTATGCATCAGAACCTTCGCCGCATAGGTTTTCTTGCGGAACTTGCCGATGACGCTCACCTCGATATCCTTGCGCGCGGTCAGCACATGGCCCGCCGTCACGACAAAGGCCTCGCCGGTCTCCCGGTCGACTTTCAGCACGACGCCCGATCCGGTACGGCGAACGCCGTCCGGCTGACTGACGAGAATCTGAACGGTCGATGCATACAGTTCTTTCAGGACGTCGATATGGTCCCGTGGCGTTTCCTGCACGGCACAGGACGCCGGAACGATGCTGCACAGGACAACCAAAACCTTAAGCAGGCGAACTGTCATTCTCTGACTTTCTTATACGTTCGAGGATCCGGTATAACGTGCGCCGGTCGATCCCCAGCATTTGTGCGGCGCGGAGCTTGTTGCCGCCGGTCTTTTCGAGAACGGCGTCGATATGACGCCGGTTGAGTTCCCGCAGCATGGTCGGGCTTGCGCGTTCGGCGGCATCCGCGAAACCGATGGATTGCGCCAGGCGCTCGGCCTCCAGTATCTCGATGGGCAGGTCCTCGCGCAGAATGACCGAGTACGGGCTGAGCACGACCATGCGTTCGATCATGTTTTCGAGCTGGCGAACGTTGCCGGGCCACGGGTATTTCAGCAGCACGTCCATCGCATCCGGCATCACCCGCGTCGGATGGGGCCTGGCGGCGGAAAATTTAGCCACGAAATGCTCGATCAGCGCCTGTATGTCGTCTTTCCGTTCGCGGAGCGGCGGCAGATTGATCGGCACCACGTTCAGCCGGTAATACAGGTCTTCGCGAAAAGCGCCGCGATGGACATAATCGGAAAGATCGCGATTGGTCGCCGATACAATTCGCGCCGATACCGCGATCGTCTGCGAACTGCCGACACGCCGCACGGACTTTTCCTGGAGTGCGCGCAACAGCTTGGCCTGCAGGTGCAGCGGCAATTCGCCGATTTCGTCCAGGAAGCATGTGCCTTCGCCGGCCGCTTCGAGCACGCCCCGCCGAACGGTATGGGCGCCGGTGAAAGCCCCGCGCTCATGACCGAAGAATTCGGACTCGAACAGGTTCTCGGGAATCGCCGCGCAGTCCACCGCAATAAACGGCAGCGCCGCCCGTCGTCCATTGGCGTGAATTGCACGGGCAATCCGCTCCTTGCCGGAGCCTGTTTCCCCCGTGATAAGGACCGTCGAGGACAGGTCGGCCACCCGGGCAACCCGCTTGTACACGTCGATCATGCCCGGCGAGGTCCCGATCAGGACGTCGTCTCCGTCCCGCGGGGAATTACCCGCCGGGATTTCAGACTTCATGGCTGCCGATGCATGCTGCAATACCCGCGTGAGCATTGCGGGAATTTCCTGCGATGCACTGGCCTTTGCCAGGTACTCGTCAGCCCCGGCGTCGAAAGCAGCGACAACGGTTTTAACGTCGGGCCTTGCGCTCATTACGATGATCCGAACATCGTGGCGCACCGCATGCAGCGCCCGGATTGCATCGAAGGCGTCCATATCGGGCAGAACGACATCCATAACGATGCAGTCCGCCGGTCGCTCGCGAACCAGCGCCAGCACCTCTCCGCCCGTTGAGACGGCGGCAACCTCGAACCCGGCTTCCCTCAGAGACGCCGACAACAGGTTCTGCGTTTCGGCGACGGGATCCACAACGATTACCGACAGACCGCTGCGACCCGGGGTCAACACCGCCGCCTTCCGGGCGAAGCGCCAATCGGTGTCATGGGCTGGATTCAGGGTGCGGCAGGACCGGCTCACCCCGGCCAGGCCGGATACCTGGTACTGTTCGAAATATCGCCGATCCCAAAGACGCTTTTTCCAAGCGCATCACTCCAAAAACGGAACGGCTGCACTATAGAATTGGTCGTCATATTCCACTAACGAATAAATCCGCAAGCCGCGGATTTTCCTGAATATTGCCTGTATCGACAAGACGCCTGATCGGACATAGGTTTTCCCCATGGAACATTCTCACCAGCCCGCCAAAATCCGTGAGCGCATCGAGGAAGGACCGTCGACGTCCTATCTCAGCGACTGGGTCTATGGCGGCATTGACGGAGCGATCACCACCTTCGCCATCGTCGCGGGCGTTGTCGGGGCGGAAATGTCGACCCGGGTGATCCTGATCCTCGGCGCAGCCAATATCATCGCCGACGGGTTCTCCATGGCGGCGAGCAATTACAGCGGCACCAAGGCCGACCTCGACGATTACAGGCGCCACCGCGCCTATGAGGAAGAGCAGGTAGAAAGTATCCCCGAAGGCGAACGCATGGAAATCCGCGAAATATTTCGCGCCAAGGGCTTCGAAGGCGACAACCTCGACCGGGCGGTGGAAGTCATCACGGCGGACAAGACCCGATGGGTCGACACCATGATGGTCGAGGAATACGGCATGCCGACCACCTATCGCGACCCGCTAAAGTCCGCCACACGCACCTTCGCCGCCTTTATCCTGTGCGGACTGGCGCCGCTGGCGCCGTTCTTTCTGGGGACCGCTCACGCGTTCGTGGCGTCCATCGTGCTGACGGCGATCGTGTTCTTCGGAATCGGGTCGATCAAAAGCCAGTGGTCGACCCAGTCCTGGTGGCGGTCGGGCAGCGAAACCATGGCAATCGGCCTCGCCGCCGCCGGTATCGCATGGCTCATCGGACACCTGCTGAAAGAAGCGTTTCTGTAACAGGCGCCCGGACAGGGCGTCAGGCGGTTTTCCTGCCCGCCCGCGCGCTTATCAGCGCGACCAGTATCACCACAGCGGCGCCCGCGATATTCGCCGTCAGTTCAAGCGGCCAGAACGCAAGCCCGCCGCCGACCGCCATCACCGGATAGAGCCAGATCGCCAACGGACCTTCGGAGAAACGCTGGATCAGTACCGTAAAGGCGTACATCCCGAACAGGCTGAAAAAGCCGATCTGGACGACTGTCCACAAATCGCCGCCGATCATGGGCGTATAGGCAAATATCAGCGGCACGATATAGAGCCCCTTGGCGATCTTCCACGATTCCACCCCGGTCGCCATGGGAGGCGAACCGGCGATTCCGGCGGCGGTAAAGGACGCCAGACACACCGGCGGCGTAACGTTCGAGTCCTGGCTCAACCAGAAAATGATCAGATGCGCCGTCAGCAGGAACGTCGTCATCGTCGCGGCGTCGACAAGTGCCGGGCGGACGACAACCGCGAGTTCGAACGGCATGGACGCGACGAGCTGATGGGCTTCCTCCGGCGTCATCCCGCCGGCGACCTTCGCCACAAGGGGCGAATCGACCAGCGCGAACATCGCCGCCTTTGCCGGATCGGTTATCCCCGCGACCAGCTGATCGACGATAAGACCGTCGGCCAGCATGCCGGACAGCGCGGGCGCCGACAGAATGGCGAGGACAATATAGGCAGCGGTGACGGGAAGCCCCATCCCGAGCACCAGCGATGCCAGCGCAATGAGGGTCAGCGCGATCAGCAGCGACCCCTGCGACCACTGGGCGATCATCAGAGCAAAGGAATTGGCCACACCGGACGTGACGACCGCATTGTTGATCAACCCGACGGCGACCAGAAGGATGGCCGTCATGGTCGCGGTCTTCATGCCCATGAGAAGCGCTTCGCAGATCTTTTTCGGCGTCATCTTGTTGGGCGTGAACCAGCTTGTAACGATCAGCGTTGCAATGGCGAAACAGGCCGCGTAGCTCGGCGTCCGTCCCGAGACCAGCATGTAGGTCATGACACCGAGGGGCAGCACGAAGTTCAGCGCGCCGGCATAGAGCTTGCGGCGATCGACGATATTCGCCTGCTCGACACCGATATCGTATTTCATCGCTTCGACCCGCACGATAAACGCGATCGACATGAAATACAGAATGGCGGGCACCACGGAATAGAGAATGATCGTGCCGTAATCGATACCCGTATAGGACACCATCACGAACGCGCCCGCCCCCATGATCGGCGGCATGATCTGGCCGCCGGTCGATGCCGCGGCCTCGACCCCGGCGGCGAACATCGGCCGGAACCCGTTGGACTTCATCAGGGGGATGGTAATCACCCCGGTGGAGGCCGTATTCGCGACCGCGGAGCCGGAAATCGTGCCGGTCAGGGCCGAGGCGAAGACGGCGACGAAGGCGGAGCCGCCGCGGAACCGTCCCGCGACGATCTTCGCGAACTCGATCACGAAATCGGATGCCCCGGACACCACGAGAAAGGCGCCGAAGATCATGAACAGCGCGATATTGGCGGATGAAATGGTCGTAATAACGCCGAACATGCCTTCGTCGTTGTACATCGAACGGAAAAGCACATCGCTCAATGGCAGGCTCGCCGCGCGGAACGCGCCGGGCAGGACTTCACCGAGGAACAGGATATAGGACATCGCCGTGATGATAAGGATCGGGATAATCCACCCCGTCAGACGCCGTGTCAGGTCGATTGCCGCCAAGATAACGATAATGCCCGCGGCCCAGTCCAGGAAGGTCAGCTGCCAGGTCTGTCCGGTTTTCGCGAGGGTCCGCGCATAGACGCCGTCTTCGGCATAGGCGATCCAGCACGCGGCCGCGAAGACGAGCGTGCCATAGAGAATATCCAGTCCGACCGCCCAGGCGCGGTCCCTGTCAAAGCGGAAAATGGGCGACGATACCGCCGCCAGAAACGCGAACCCGCCGAAATGGACGCAGTTCTGCCAACTGCCCGGCTCGGTGAGATAGAGGTTCGTCGCAATGTGCCACAGGCCGAACAGCACGATCAGCGCCGTAACAGGCCAGTAGCGCCTGTCGCCGAGGGCAAAATCCAGATCGTAAATGCGTTCGCGAAAAACGGTCGGGACCGTCCGGACTTCCAGCGGTGCGTTAAGTTCACCGCCGGCGGCGGATTTATCTGTCGCGTCTGAGCTCATGGAGTTTGTCCCGGTCGCAAAATCGGCGGCTGCCCGAAGACAGCCGCCGATTTCATTTCGTGTCGTCCATCACGGACAAGCCGCGACTGCGTTTATTTTGCCATCAGGTGCGCCGGAATTTTCAGACCGACTTCCTTGTAGTATTTCGCCGCACCCGGGTGCAGCGGCACCGGCAGTCCGGCCATGGCCTTTTCGATGGCCATCGCCCGGGTCGCCTTGTGAATGGCCTGCAGGAAGGGGAGGTTTTCGTAGATCGCCTTCGTCAGCTTGTAGACATGATCTTCGGAAACATCGGCATTCACCGCCAGGAAGTTCGGCTGTGCAACCGTGTTGACGTCTTTCGTCTGCCCGGGATAGGTGCCGGCCTTGATGGTATACGGCACCCACAGATTGCGACCGCCATCCATCTTCTTCGCTTCCTCGGCAGTGACGCCGAGGATCGTGAACTTGCCGGCATTCGCCGCCATCAGCTTCGTCACCGCGCCGGTGGGCGGACCGGCGCCGAGGCCGGCGCCCATCGCCTTGCCGTCGGCAAGCGCGTCGGCGGACGGACCGAAGCCCGCATAAACCGGCTTGTAATCCTTTTCGATATCGATGCCGAGCCCCTTGAGAAGGACCCGGTTCGACCCGATCGTGCCGGAGTTTTTCTTGCCCATCGCCATGGCTTCGCCCTTCATGGCGACCATGTCGGATGCCGTGCCGGACTTGACGAATTTATTGGAAATGACGAACTGCTCGACGTTCTGCCAGAGCATGGTCACGGCGCGCACGTTCTTCTGCGGCGCGGAAACCGGACCGGTTCCCGTCGCGGCATAGGACCCGAACAGGCCCTGGAGAATGGCGAACTGCGCCGTATTCGCGCCGAGCGCCTGGACATTCGCCCCGGAACCGGCGGAATTGACCGCGGTAAGGCTGAATTTTTCCTTCGGCAACAGCTTGATCTTGCTGAGCGTGGCGATCGCCGTGCCCACCGGATGATAGGTGCCGCCAGTGGATGCCGTGTTCAGAACGTAGTTCGTGTCCTGTGCGACGGCGGCCGACTGGGCGCCCACCAGGGCGGCGACCGTGATCCCGGCAATGCCGGATCCCTTTAGAATTCTTGAGTATTTCATTTTAATCCTCCTGATTTTCGCTGTGTTTGCTGAAATTATTTTCCTGGATCATACACGAACGGGACCGGGAGTCAGCGGCTAATGCGAGTTCCCCGGCAGGCGCCCGATGACCGCGCTTGCGGCCATTGTGCGAAAAAACCTACCAGCGTTCAACCGACGGCCGGATATCCATCTCGAACGTCCAGGCGTCTCTCGGCTGGGCATGCATCGCCCAATAGGCGTCCGCGATATGATCCGGGTCCAGCATCCCGCCCGCCGGCAGGGCGTCGGCCTCCGCCGGGAATTTGGCGCGTACCGCTTCTGAATCGATCATGCCGTCGACGATAATGTGACCGACATGGATACCCGCCGGTCCGAGTTCCCGCGCCATGGACTGCGCGAGCGCCCGCAGGGCATGCTTGGCGCCGGCAAATGATGCGAAATCCGCCCCGCCGCGCAGGCTGGCTGTCGCGCCGGTAAAGATAATCGTTCCCCGTCCGCGTTCCGCCATCCGCCGCGCCGCTTCCCGGCCGGTCAGGAACCCGGCGAAGGCCGCGCTTTCCCATACCTGCCGGTAAATCTTCGCCGTCATTTCCAGGATCGACGAGCGGTGCTGCGCCCCGGTATTGAAGATGCAGACCTCGACCGGACCGATTTCGTCCTCGACCCGGTCGAACATCGCGATCACGGCGTCTTCGTCGCGGGCATCGCAGGGAATGCCTTCGGCCTGCCCGCCTTCCGCCTCGATCCGGGCGACCAGTTCGCCCAGGGGCTTGATCTTGCGCCGCGACGGTACCGCGACAAGGCCTTCGCGGGCGAAACGCCGGGCGATGGCGCCGCCGAGCGCGTCGCCCGCACCGATGATGACTGCCGTGCCTGTCATGGGAGTCTCAAAACGGTATCACGATGCCGCCCATGGGGGCGTCGCAGTTCAGCAGGTTCACCCGTTTCTGACGGATCCGGAAGCTGTCCCCCGCCGATGACAGGGTGTGGATATATTCGCCCGCGAACAGGCGTTGCGCATCGTTCTGGAATTCGACCAACGTAAAGTTCGACCGGACCACGGTCGTCCCCGCATCGCTTTCATCCAGCAGTACATTGCCGATCACGCGCCGCGTGCGGGCCTGCGGCTGATCGGCGAAATTGTCGGGATGCCGCAGGCGCCGGACACGCACGTCGAGCAACTGGCGGTCTTCATAGGCGATCGACACTTCGCCCAACGGGTCCTGCTGGCCGGGGGTCGCCGGAATCCAGTAGATACCGTCTTCGGCAAACAGGGCCATCCAGGATTCGAACTCCCGCTCGTCGAGCAACCGCGCCTCGTGGAACAGGAATTCCTCCACGCGGCGGACAAATACAGGGTCGTCGGTCATATGGATTCAGTTCCGGCGGTTCTTGAGGACGGCAACGACTTCGTCGGACTTCATGACGTCGCCGAACTGCTGAATGACGTTCTCCAGCGCGGCGCGGTGTTCGTCGTCCGACAGCGCGGCATTGCAGTCTTCGACCATCACGACGTTGTAGTCGAGCTGCATGGCGTCGCGGCTGGTGCTTTCGCAACAGATATTGGTCTTCGTGCCGCCGATCAGCACGTTCCGGATGCCCATGCTCGACAGCAGGCTTTGCAGCATCGAAGAGCCCGGCGTCAGGGCGGAGTATCGGTTCTTGCGCACCTGCAGGTCTTCGTCGCGAACGTCCAGCTCGTGCCAGACCTGCTCGCCGGCGCCGCCGGGCTTCAGCGCCTCGATCGTCCGGTCCTGCACGTCTTCGGCGACGAAATTTCGGATAAAATGCTCCCAGTCGCTTTTGCCGTTGGCCGACACGGTCGCACTTGTGACCCAGATCACGATCCCGCCGAGGGCGCGAAGTTCGCGGCACAGGAAATTTATCGGCTCGCAGATTCCCCTGGATTCAGCGACTTCCGCCGGCGATCCCGGTTCGCAGAACATGTTCTGCATATCGATGACCACAAACGCGGTTTGCGCGGGGTCAAGGGAATCGAACAGGTGATGCCGCCCGCGCCGGGCGAGCACGCGCTCGATGATTTCCGGGCGGACCGTAACCTGGTGCATGGCGCCCGCCCTGCCCTATTCGGCCGCCTGCGCCGCCGCGACCGGGTTGAGCACGATATCGTGTTCGATATCGCAGAACGGCGCCCAGATACCGACCTTCTCGGCCGCTTCCCGGGACTCGTTCAGTTCCCATTTCAGGACAAGGGAATCCTTCACACCGAAGACCGCGTCATCGTCGAGATACTCGTCGCCGTCGATAAACAGCTCCGTCGTCAGCGTCTCGTAACCGGGCGCCTCGATACGGACATGCAGGTGCGCCGGACGCCAGACATTCCGTTTGGCCTTGTTCAGCACCACGGCGACGGGGCCGTCGAGCGGAATGGTATAGGGCAGCGGCTTTGTGGTCGTGAAGGCAAACCGGCCGTCGTCGCCGGTCACGATGCGGCACCGCAGATTGTAGCCCTTTTCCGGTTCCTGAACGTCGTACAGCCCGTTCGGCGCGTTCTGCCAGAAATCGAGCTTTGCGCCGCTGACCGGCGTTCCCTTCGCATCGCGGACCATGCCGCAGACATGGCTCGGCACGCCGTCCTTATTGCGTTCGCCGATCAGGTCGTCGCCGTTCTCAATGACGGGGATTTCGCCCAGTTCGCCGGCTTCGGCGATATAGAACGGGCCGAGCACGGAATTTTCGGTAGCGCCGTCGGGGCGGCGGTTGTTGATCGTGTCGACCAGCGAGGACACCCCCAGCACATCCGATGTCAGGATGAATTCGCTGCGCTCGGGCGACGATATATCGGCGCATTGATGCAGATACTTGATTGCCGCGCCCCATTCCGCCTCGGTCAGCTGCACTTCGCGCACGAAGTCGTGCAGATGGGTGATCATCGCATCCATGATTTCCTTGAACCTGGGGTCCGGGTTCTTCGACCATGCCCTGAGGACGACGTCAGTCGTGTTTTCTTCGGTAAGATTGCGCATCTATCGGTCTCCGGTCGTAGGAACTGAAGCGAAAATAATAGCCGTTATCCCCTATATCAACGCCAGGCTCAGCTCAGGCCAGGCAATAATCGCGAAAAGCACCAGAAGCATGATGACCGCGAAGGGAAACGCGCCCGCAAAAATGTCCGACAGTTTTATCGTCGGATCGTTCAGTGTGGATTTGATGACGAAGCACGATATGCCAAGCGGCGGCGTCAGCAAACCGATTTCGGCGCCGATCACGGTCACGATGCCGAACCAGACGAGGTCGAGGCCGAGCGCTTCGACGGCGGGCAGGAACAGCGGCGCCACGATCAGGATCATCGAGGCGGTATCGATAATGGTGCCGAGCAGCAGAAGCATCGGAATGTAGATCAGCATGATGCCGATGACGCCGAACCCCTGGTCGTCGAGCCACGCCTGGAACAGGGTCGGCAGGCCTGCGAAACCCAGCATCCTGCTATACATGGACGCGGCGACGATCAGGAACAGGATCGACGCCGTGATATGTCCGGTCTCAACCAGGCAGTCCCAGAACCCTTCCCAGGTGATCGCCCGGCGGAATATGGCGATCAGCAACGCGACAAGCGACCCCGCGGCCCCCGCTTCGACCGGCGTGACGATACCGCCGTAAATTCCCCCCAGCACGACAAGCACCAGGAACACGATCGGCGCCATCAGTTTCCCGACATCGCCCCAGGTCAGATCCTGCCAGTCTTGCCGGCCGTTTTCGACCTCGACAATGCCGTGTCCGCCAACGAATTTAGGCCAGAACCGCGCCATGATAACGATCGCAAGCGCGAACGCGACGGCCAGCAACAGGCCCGGAATAATGCCGGCGAGAAAGAGCTGACCGACCGACTGGTCGGCGGTGATCGCGAAAATGATCAACATCGCGCTCGGCGGGATGATCATCCCGAGGACCGACGATCCCGCGACCACGCCGACGGAAAAACGCGTCGTGTAGCCGAATTTCCGCATTTCGGGCACCGACACGCGGGCAAACACCGATGCCGAGGCGATGGAGGACCCGGTGATCGCGGCGAATACGGCGTTCGCGGCGACCGTCGCGATCCCGAGGCCGCCTCTGACCTTGTAGAAGATGAAATTCGCGACCTTGTAGACGTCGTTGCCGAGCCCGGCCTTCGAGACGACGAGCCCCATCATCGCGAATAGCGGAACGGTTGCGAAGACCTGATGCGACACGGTGTCCGCGGCAGCAAGGGCCAGCATGTCGATGGCCGTCTGTACGTTGTCGCGAATGATCCAGACACCGAGGAAGGAAACCAGTCCGAGTGCCACCGGGATGTACAGGCCGGCATAGATCATCACGACGATCAGGATGACGGACGCGATGCCGATTTCGAATGATGTCATTTTCGGTTCCCAATGCCGGTAAATGTCCGGACATGCACGACCGCGAGTTTCAGGAACAGTAGCATTGTGACCAGCGAGCCCAGTATCAGGATCGAAATCACCGGCCATTTGGGCGCCGTGAAGACCCCTTCATTGCCGACATAGTCGTTCAGCTTCCACGCCTCGATCAGGCTGGGCCATGTCCCGTAGAGAATAAAGAACATCATCAGCGCGCCCAGCAGGTCGAACACCGCCCCGAAGACGGCGGCGATACGCGGCTTTTTCGATTGAAGCAGCCCGAAGAAACCGTCCGACCGGGTCAGACGCCCGACCCGGGTCGCATCCCCGAGCTGAAGAAAAACGATCGCGATCATCGAAATTTCGATCATTTCGATAACGCCGTTGATCGGCTCGTTCAGGATGTTCCGGCCGAAAACATCGGCGTTGATGAGGATCAGAAGCGCCAGAATCCACAGCGTGCCGACGCCGTTGAGCACGCGGACGATCTTTTCGAAAAAAAGCCCGGCCCCGCTGGATCGCGGGGCCGGTGCGGATACATCCGTCATGGGTATGTCCCGACGATGCTGCTATGCGTTATCCGGCCCTATTCTTTGTCCCAGTGACGCATGATGGGCTGGTTCGCCGCGCGCATCCGGTCCATGTAGTCGGCCAGGATCGCCTTGCCCTGGACGCCTTTGGCTTCCAGGCTTTCGGCCCATTCCTTGGCGACGTTGGGCATGGTCATGGCCCATTTCTTGCGTTCGGCCGTGGGCAGGTCGAAGACCTTTCCGCCGGCTTTCTCGAACTTTGCAACCGCGCCCGCGCCGCGCTTGATTGCCTGGGACGCCATCTGGTCGCGATAGCCGATCGCCGCCGACGAAATGGCTTCTTTGACCTCCGCCGGGAGCTTCTTCCAGGTATCGGCATTGACGTTGATCGCCTTGGAGCACGCCGCCCCGAGGTCGGCCCGCATCATGTAGGGCGCAACTTCCACGATCTTGAACTGAACGACCGCTTCCGGCCACAGCATGGCGCCGGAGACGACGCCGGTTTTCAGCTTGTTGTAAAACGATACAAGGCTGCCGGGGACGCCGGCAGCGCCGAGCCCCTGGAGATAGCGGAGATTGACGCCTGCGCCGGCAATTTTCTTCCCGTTGAAATCGGCAATCGCCGTCACCGATTCCTTGGTGAACATCTGATAGGAATCGAGCACGCAGCCAACGGTGAGATTGACCTGGTTGAATTGCCCCCAGGCCGCTCTGAACTCGGGGAATTTCTGCGTCATCGCATCCATCGTCTTCCCGCTCAGATCGGGATTCGACGTCACGAACGGCGTCACGAATGTCAGGTTCTGAAGCGGCACCTTGCCGGCATGAAACACGGCAGTCACGATTCCGATATCGCCGAGGCCTTTCTGCAGGCCTTCGAGCACATGGCGCGTCTTGGCGATCTGGCCGGACCAGGCCTGGTTCCAGTTGATCTTGTAATTTCCCTTGGCGGCGAGCTGCTTGTCGATCGCCGGAATGTAGAAATTAATGAACTCACGCACCCAGGACGCTTTTGGCGGATATCCGTCGATCGCCGTAAGGTCGATGGTTTTCTGAGCTACCGCCGGTGTCGCAAGCACCATCGCGGCGGCGGAAATGGCTGCAGCTTTCGCAAAAACGCGCATTATCAGTTCCTCCCATATTTTTCGTTTATCGAAATATTGAGTTATCCTCTCATATTTATCGATATTTATGCAAGATCGCTTCGGCGCCGAAAAAAAAGGGCCGCACGCAGGTTATGCGCACGGCCCTTTTTCTCAATGCACCGGACGAAATCAGCTTTTCGTAAAGCTCCAGTTTTCCGTAATCACCGTTCCCGATTCACGGATCACCTTGGCGATCGGGCAGAATTTCTGAAGATCGGTCTTTACCTTGTCGAACTCCGCCGGATCGTTAGGCGTCTTGACGTCGATATTGAGGATCATCGACGGGAACGGCACCGCAAGTTCCTCCACCAGCATGACGCCGCGCCGGTCGAACTGCGCTTCGACATCGATATCCATGCTGTCGATATGCATTCCATAGCCTTCGGCGATCTTGTTGGTGATCACGTTCGTGCACCCGATCAGGGCAGCGACCATGGTCTCCGTCGGCGTCATGCCGAGATTGGTGCCGCCGCGTTCGGTCGGCTCGTCTATGACGCTTTCGACGTCACGCACGCTGACATCGCTGCGCGCATGATGCGGGCAGGTCGCCGTCATTTTCATCGTCACTTCCGTCTTCGCTTTCGCCTCGGCCATTGGTCGTTCTCCCTTTCAATTATAAGAATCCGGCTGGTGATTGATCGCTATGCATCGCTGCCCGGGCGGCGGCCATGAAAAGCATCGTCGAGCAGCCGGCGCACGCCGTCCCGGTCTACCGGCTGCGGATTGTAGTAGGGCGCTGCCGTCGCGATGTCAGCCGCCCTGTCGAGATTTTCCTCCTCCAGCCCCAGGTCCCGCAGGGCCGTCGGCGCACCGATCCGCAGCGCCAGATCGAACAGGCCGCCGGCAGCGCTGTCCGCGCCGAGCGCCCGGGCGACGGCCGCCATCGCCTCGGGCGCGGCATCCCGATTGTAATGGGTCGCGTGCGGCAGAACGATCGTATGGGTCTCTGCGTGCGGCAGCCCGAACGTGCCGCCGACGACATGGCAAAGCTTATGGTGGATTCCCATGGTCGCGGTGGCGAGCGCCAGGCCGCACATGAATGCGCCGTAGACCGCCCTGCCCCGTTCCTCGTCGCCCGCCGACCCGGCGCATACCGCCGGCAGCCCGGATGCAAGCGCGCGAATGCCTTCTTCGGCGATCATGGACAGCACCGGGTTGCGGTTCTGCGCATACAGCGCTTCGACGGAATGCGCGATCGCGTTGATCCCGCTTGGACCTGCCAGCCTGGCCGGCAGGTCCCGGGTGAGGTCCGGATCGTAGATCACGCATTTCGGAACGACGACGGGCGCGCGCCCCGTCACCTTGCCGTCGCCTTCCGAGATTCCCCAGATATCGGTCATCTCGGACCCGGCATAGGTAGACGGGACGGCAATAACCGGGAGCCCGGTATCGAGGGCGATACCCTTCGCGAGGCCGATCGCCGATCCGCCCCCGATGGCGACCACGCTGTCGCAGCCCTGGCGGCGCGCCAGCACGACGGCATCGTTCACGTCCGCGCGCGGCACATGCATCACGGCCCCGTCTATCCGCACGGCGAAGTTTCCGCCAAGCCGCTCTATCGCGGCGTCTGCCACGGCGCGCTGCGAACCGGTGGAGATCACCAGCGCCGACTTTCCGCCGAGACGGTCGACTTCGGCGGCTATTTCGGAAACCTTTCCGGAACCGAATACGATGCGCGCCGCGAAGGCCTGATAGATAAAATCCAGCATGGCGGCGAGTCATATAGCCGGGCCGGTTGCGAGACAAGACACGTCACCGCGACCGTTTGTGCGCCGGCACCATAACAATTATAGAAGAGTGGAAATAATCACGGGACCAGTGAAATGCTTTTTTGCCTGCACATCCTGGACAAGGCGGACCGGGTTGAAACCCGCAAGAAGTTCGTCGAGGAACACCGCGCCTACCAGAAAGTGTGCGGCGTCGACGTCACGCTGTCCGGTCCGCTTCTGGCCGAAGACGGCGAGACGATGATCGGGTCGATCTTCTTCATCGAAGCCCCCGACCGCGCCGCGGTCGAGAAATTCATTACGAACGATCCGTTCACCAAAAACGATGTCTGGGGCGACAGGATTCTGACGCGCTTCCTCCGCCGCCACGGCTAAGCAACGGCCGAAACGCCTTATCCTTATCCGCCGAGCACAGGGTAGTCGGTATAGCCCTTTGCCCCGCCGCCGTAGAAGGTCGGGCGGTCCGGCGGATTATACGCTGCACCGGTAAGCAGTCTTTCGGGCAGGTCGGGATTGGCAAGATACGGCGCGCCGAACGACACCATGTCTGCAAGCCCGGCGCCGATCACGGCATCGGCCTTCGCGCGGTCGTAGCCGCCATTGGTCATCAGCACGTTGGGCCATATTTCACGCAGCGACGCAAAAAGCGGATTGCGGGCGGCGAGGAAATCGTCTCCCTCGGCCGGGTCGCCCAATTCGACCATGTGGAGATATAACAGGTCCCGTTTGGCGAGCTCCGTTGCAAGATAGGCGAATGTGGCCACAGGGTCGGAATCCGAAATATCGTTATAGGGCTGGAAGGGCGAAATCCTGTAGCCGACCCGCTCAGCCCCCCAGACATCGACGACGGCGTCGGTGACGGCAAGCGGAAAACGGCAGCGGTTCTCGAGCGATCCGCCATAGGCATCGTCCCGGCGGTTCGTGGAATCCCGCGTGAACTGGTCCAGCAGGTATCCGTTCGCGCCATGCACTTCGACGCCGTCGAACCCGGCCATGTCGGCGTTCTTCGCCGCAACCCGGTATTGTTCGACCAGACCGGGGATTTCATCGGTTTCGAGCGCCCGCGGCGTGACGAAAGGCTTCATCCCTGACAGAGTCATTGCCTCGCCCGCCGGCCGTATCGCCGACGGCGCGACAGGATCCCTGCCGTCGGGCTGAAGATCCGGATGCGATATCCTGCCGACATGCCACATCTGCAGGATGATGCGGCCTCCGGCCTCGTGCACGGCGTCCGTCACTTCGCGCCAGCCGTCGATCTGCGCATCGGAATGAATTCCCGGGGTCCCCGGATAGCCCATCCCCTCGGGACAGATCTGCGTTGCCTCGGTGACGATCAGCGCCGCATCCGAGCGCTGCTGGTAATAGGTGGCGTTCAGGGCATGGGGCGCGTTGCCGTCGCCCGCCCGGTTGCGGGTCATCGGCGCCATAACGACACGGTGCGGCAGGTCGAACGGCCCCGCAGAGAGCGGCGTAAACAGATCGGTCATTTCAGCGTTTTACCCTTGCCTGTTCTTCAAGGACGGCGCACACCGCTGCCGTGTCGGATTCGGCATGTCCCTGTTCAAGCGCCGCCCGATAGGGCTGAACCGCCGCCGCGAACAGACCGACGGGACAGCGGACGTCGGCGGCGAAGTCGGTAATCACCTGCAGATCCTTCTGGTACAGGCGGTTCGACATGCCGACATCGCTGTAATCGTTTTCCACCATGTATTTGCCACGGACCTCGAACATCCGCGAGGTCGCAGCGCTGGTTGAAATAACGTCGTATATCAGCGCCGGGTCGAGCCCCGACTTCATGCCGAGGACCATCGCCTCGGCGGTCGCGACGTTGTGGATGGTTACCAGGTGATTGGCGACGAACTTCATCCGGCTGCCATTACCGAATTCGCCGCAATACTTGTTTTCGCGGCTGAACGCCTCGATCGCGGGAATGCATTTGGCGACCGCGTCTTCCGGACCGCTGGTGAACACCGCAAGATCGCCGGTCTGGGCCTGCTGCCCGGTGCCGGATAGCGGACAGTCGAGCAGCGTATGGCCGGCGGCGGCGAGGATATCCCGCGCCGCTTCCTTGTCGGCAAGCTTGAGCGTGCTCGTCTCCATGATGGTGCAGCCGCTTGCCGAGGATGCCGCGATCTCTTCGGCGACGGCTTTAAGGGCGAGCGGGCTGGGCAGAGAGCAGACGATTACGTCGGCTTTCTCCGCAACGGCCGCCGCCGATGCCAGCGTCTCTATGCCGTTCGCCCGCGCCCGTTCCACCGCGTCGGCGGACAGGTCGAACCCGTAAACCGTGAAACCGCCCGTCGCCATGTGCCCGGCCATCGCGCCGCCCATGATTCCGAGCCCGATGACGCCTGCAATACCGGTCATTCAGTCATCCCCTTCCAATAGACTTACGGGCGGACTTCCGGACGCCGAGCGGCGCCCGGAACTTTCGCCTAATGTTTGGCGAGGAAGGCCGTTATCGCCTTGTTGAAGGCTTCCGGACATTCCACGTTGGAAATATGTGCCGCCGGGTCAAGGAGCAGGTATTCCGAGCCGGGCATATTGCGATGCATCGCTTCGACGCCCGGCGCCGGGGTTCCGCCGTCCTGCGAACCGGCGATGAAGAGGACCGGAATGCCGGAAATTCCGCCCAGCTTGTCGAGATAATCGAGCCCCTGGATCGCCGCCGCGCAACCTGCGTACCCTTCGACCGAAGTCGAGGCGATCATATCGGAAACGACCCTGGCTTCCGGCGTATCCCTGTTGCGGTAATCCTCCGTGAACCAGCGTTCCATCGTCGGCTGGATCAACGGCCCCATGCCCTTTTCCTGGCAGAGCGCGATCCGGTCCCCCCAGGCGCTCACGAACTCGGGCGGCACCACGCCCATCGAATTCGCAACGACCACGGCTTTCAGCCGCTCGGGATGCTTGAGCATGATCCCCTGAACGGTCATCCCGCCGATGGATAGACCGACATAGTAGGTCTGGTCGATGCCCAGATGATCCCACAAAGCGATCGTGTCATCGATAAGATCGTCGAAGTGATACGGCCCCGGCACCTTTTCGGATTCGCCATGGCCGCGCTTGTCGAAACGCAGGATGTGATAATCCGCCGCCAGCGCGCGCTCCTGTCCGTCCCACATATGCAGGTTGGTCGCCAACGAATTCGAAAACGTCAGCCAGGGCTTGTCCGGATTGCCGGATATTTCGTAGTTGATCTCAACACCGTTTACGGTGGCTTTCATAAGCTCGGTCTTTCTCTGGATGGTTTCGCCTTTCCGCGCAGTCCCCGCGCGGTTACGGCGTTGAATGATTGATGAATGCTTCGGGTACGGGTTCCCCCCACTGGGAATCGAGGCCGTCTTCGGCGGCGATCAGGCTGGGCGGATTCTGGTTGTTCAGCCGGTCGCTGTCCGTCCAGTGCTCATGCACCCGGCCCCACGGGTCCTGCCAGTAATCGTATACCTGGCTGCCGAGAATGTGCCGGCCCAGGCCCCAGACATGCTCGTATTTTTCCGCCTTCTTCAGGTGGGCGTTGCCCATGAACACGTCGTCGATATCGTGCACCTCGAAAGCCATGTGGTTCAGGCCCGCATTCTCGCCCTTGATGCACAGAAACGTGTGATGATCGACATAGCGTTCGCCGCCATCGACACGGTTGAAGGTCGCGATGATGTTGTCTTTTTCGCCTGCATATACTTCGTCCGACGGAACAAGACCCAGCGTTTCACGGAACCACTTGGTGCCGCCCGCCACGTCGGGCGTCATGATCACGGCGTGACCGAGGCGTTTCACATGCGACGGGCCGCGTTCGATCCGGGTCAGTTTCCCGAGGCGGGAATCCCGCGCCGCCGCCGTATTGATGCCGAAGCGTTCCACGGGAATTTCTTCCTGCGGCGCCTGACCGTAGACGATTTCGATCTGAAAACCGTTCGGCTCGGTCAGGCGGACGCGCTTGCCGCCGCCGGGCGCGTCGAGATCCTCGATGCCCGATGCGCCGTCAACCTTCGAAACCTTTTCCAGGTCGTCTGCGCTGGCGGCGCGGAATGCCAGACCGATAAACCGGGGATCGCCGAGATGGGTGACATGAATGAACGGCGCCGGATCGGTACCCCGCATATAGAGCGTATCGTTCGTGCGTTCCGCCCTGATCATGCCGAAATTCGTCAGAAATTCTTCCGCAACGTCCAGATCCGGCGACTGAAGCCGTCCGAATGCAATATCCTCTACTTTGATCATCGATCCTCCTTTTGCCCTGAGGCTGTTGAATTATTTAACGTCAACGATATCGCCGTCACCGCCTGTGTAAAGCCTGTCTACTTCGGCCGCCCGTCGCGACAGCACGGCGCGTTGGTTGATATAGCCTTTATCGGTGATTTCGCCCGCGTCGATCTGGGGCGGCTCGGTCATCAGCAGAACCCGTTTTACACGGGTGGAACTTCCCGGGTTTTCGGCATTATGGGCGGCAAGCCCGGCCATAAGCCGTTCATGCACAGCCGGGTGAACCACCAGTTCGTCCGGCGCCAGATCCGCACCGACCAGTGAACGGCACCCGTCGACGCTTGTAAAGGCGAGGAGCCCGACCTCGTCCCGGTCCTGTCCCGTGATCACGGCATCCTGAATGACCGGGGCTGCAGCGGCAATAGCCTGCAGGCGAAGCTGGCCCGCGTGCACCCATGTCCCCGACAGAAGCTTGAAATTCTCGGCGACGCGTCCGTCGAAAACCACGCCCTCGGCAGGGTCGTCTTCGGCCTCGAACTTGCCGGCATCGCCGATACGGAAAAAACCTTCCTCGTCGAATGCCGCGGCAGTCAGGTCGTCCTGTTTGTAGTAGCCCGGCGTGATGATGGGGCCGCGCATCCGGATTTCCAGCTTGTCGCCGTTGGGCACCAGTTTCAGTTCGTTCCCCGGAAGCGGCACCCCGATATTCCCCACCGATTTCGGCTGCCAGTTCATGAACGTGGCAGCCGGTGCAGTTTCGGTGGAGCCGAGAGACGTTGTGATCGGCACGCTTTCGCCTCTGACCTTGACAGCCAGGCGGTCGAGGCGGTCCCAAACGTTTCTCGGCAATGCCGCCCCGGCGAAGAACAGAATCTTGAGATTGCGGAACAGTCCGTCCCGCGCCTCGTGATCCGCTTCCAGGAGCGGCAGCAGAAGGTCGAACCCGCGCGGCACATTCAGATAGAGCGTCGGCGACACTTCCTTCAGATTGGCGATCGTCGTTTCGATCCGGCCGGGCACAGGCCGTCCCTCGTCGATATACATCGTGCCGCCGTTATACAGGACCATGTTCAGGTTATGATTTCCGCCGAACGTATGATTCCATGGCAGCCAGTCGAGAAAGACAGGCGGATCTTCGCGGAGGAACGTGCAAACCTGCGCGATCGAAACCTGGTTCGACGTCATCATCAGGTGCGAATTCAGAACGCCCTTCGGCAGCCCCGTAGACCCCGACGTCAGCAATATCTTCCCGATCGTATCCGGGCCAATTGCCGCCGCCGCCGCGTCCACCTCGGGCCCGGGCGGCGCATCGAGCCAGTCCGACAACAGTTCCGCACCGTCGGGCGCACCGTCCGCCCTGCCGACGACCAGCCTGCGCCCCGACATGTCGATTGCGGCCAGCGCTTTTGCGAACGGGGCCGGGTTGTCGACGAAAATCACGGCCGGATCGTTATGCCCGATCACCATGTTGAGCTTTTCATGGTCCTGGCTCATCAGGGAATAGGCCGGGGACACGGGCATCGCCGGCATGCCGACGGTCATCGCACCGAACATCACGATCGCCTGGTTGATCGAATTGTCCGACAGGATCGCGAGCGGCCGGTCCTGTCCGTACCCGCCGTTGAGCAATGTCCGGGCGACGGCATTGGCCCCGTTCAGGACGTCGGCATAGGTCACGCGGCGCCAGGCGCCGGTGTCGTCGCGTTCGCGCAGGAAATCGCGGTCGGGATGCGCCGCGGCCCGTTCGCGCAGCAGGGCGATCAGACTCTGAGGCACCGGCCCGAGCGGCTCCGGGCAGCGCAGGATCGTGGTGCCGTCGTCGCGTTTTTCTACGTCGACGCCGAACCGCTTCATTCCGCTATCCGCCATATTGTCCATCTCCGCCCCGGATCCTATCCGTGCGAGAGACGCAACGCGCCGTCGAGCCGGACGACTTCGCCGTTGAGCATCTTGTTGCCCAGGATACACATGACAAAATTCGCGTATTCATCCGGCGTGCCGAGGCGGGACGGAAACGGGGTCGCCTGTTCGAGCGATTCCTGGGCCGGCTGCGGCAGCCCGCGAAGCATAGGTGTCTCGAAGACGCCCGGCGCAATGGCGACAACCCGGATTCCGTAGCGGGCGAGTTCACGCGCCGCCGGCAGGGTCAACCCGGCAATCGCGCCCTTCGACGATGCATAGGCGGCCTGGCCGACCTGCCCGTCATAGGCGGCGACCGAAGACGTGTTCACGACCACGCCACGCTCGCCGTCTTCGTCGAGCGCGGCGGCCTGGCTCATGTGCTGCGACACGAGGCGCAGCATGTTGAACGTACCGATCACGTTGATGTTGATGCACCGTGCATAATTTTCCAGCGGTTGCGGACCTTCGCGCCCGAGGATGCGTTCCGCCGGACCGATCCCGGCGCAATTGACCAGCACGCGGGGCACGCCGAGGGCCTCCACCGCCTGCGCGACCGCCGCTTGCGCCCCCGCCGCATCGGTCACGTCGCACTGCACCGCTATCCCGCCGATTTCGGCCGCCGTCGCGGTGGCGACATCCATATTCACGTCGAGCACGGCGACCCTGCCGCCGGCACCGGCCAGCGCGCGCGCCGTCGCCGCACCGAGCCCCGAGGCGCCGCCCGCAACGATTGCGGCATGTCCGTCGATATTCATCCCGTTTCTCCCCTGGATATTCCGTTGGACGAATTCTTATTTGTCGCAGAGTTTACACCGCGTTTCAGGCCACTTATAGAGTCCTCTCCTGCGCTGTCCAGTGTCATCCGGAGGACAATCCCGTGACCGCATTTACATCCGACCTGATCGACTTCGAGATGCGCGGCCGTATTGCCGTCCTGACGCTGAACCGTCCCGAGAAACGAAATGCGGTCAACGAAACGCTGATCCAGGACATCAACCGTTTCTTCAGCGCGCCGCCCGGCGAAGCGCTCGCCGTCGTGCTGCGGGCGAACGGCGATCATTTCTGCGCCGGCCTCGACCTCGCCCAGCACAAGGAACGCAATGTCGACGAGGCGTTCGATGTTTCCCGCTACTGGCACCGCACATTCGACCTGATCCAGTATGGCGGGCTGCCGGTTGTCGCGGCGATGCAGGGCGCCGTCATGGGCGGCGGGCTGGAACTGGCCACGACGGCGCATGTCCGGGTCGCCGAGCCGTCGACCATCTATCAACTGCCCGAAGGACGGCGCGGCATCTATGTCGGCGGCGGCGCCAGCATTCGCGTCGCCCGCGTGATCGGCCCCGGCCGGATGACCGAAATGATGCTGACCGGGCGTCGCCTCAACGCCGAGGAAGGCCAGCAGATGGGCCTGTCGCACCATCTCGTCGGCGCCGGCGAGGCGTTCGACAAGGCGATGGAACTGGCGGAAACGATTTCCGGCAATGCGCCGCTCGCCAACAAGATGATGCTCAACACCATCCAGCGCATCGACCGCATGGGCGAGAGCGAAGGCTATTTCGTGGAATCCCTGGCATCGGCCCTGACCCAGGCATCGGAAGACGCCCAGGAAGGCATGCGGGCATTCCTCGAAAAACGGGACATCCGCTTCGACGAAAAATAACTAGCCCCGCATCGCCCGCCAAACGCGTTCCGGCGTCGCCGGCAGATCGATGTGCCTTACGCCGAATTCCTTGAGCGCGTCGACGATGGCGTTGGCGACCGCCGCCGGGGCGACCGCCGTGCCGCCTTCGCTGCCCGGCTTGATTCCCAGCGGGTTCGACGGGCTCGGCACTTCGAGAAATTCCGTGCGATAGGCAGGCGCGTTATCCGCCCGCGGCATGGCGTAGTCCATGAAGGTCGCCCCCATCATCTGGCCGGTCGCCGTATCGTAGGCGCAGTTTTCCATCAGCGCCTGGCCGATCCCCTGCATGACGCCGCCATGGGTCTGACCGTCGAGGGTCATCGGGTTGATCGCGCGCCCGACATCGTCGACCGCTGTCCAGTCCACCACCTCGACGACGCCGGTGTCGGGATCGATTTCCACTTCGCAGACGTGACAGCCCGACCCGATCACCGCCCGGGCATAATGCGTGTCCGCCTCTTCGCGCAGGGGACCCTGCAAATCCTCCGGCAGGTCGGTGCGATCGCGGGCGGCGGCGGCAACCTCGAACAGGCCGATCCGCCGGTCGGTGCCTGCGACCGTGAACATCGCGTCGGCATATTCGATGTCGGCATCCGCCGCTTCGAGCACCTGGGCGGCGATCCGCGTCGCCCGGGCGATGATCTTTGCGCTGGCATCGCACAGCACGATCGCGCCCATGCGCATGCTGCGGCCGGAATGGGTGCCGCCGCCGTCCCTGATCCTGTCGGTGTCGCCATAGCCGATTTCGATCGCATCGTAGGGTGCCTCCAGAACCTCCGAGAGCATCTGGCTGAAGGTGGTCTGGTGTCCCTGCCCGGTCGCCATGGTGCCGATCTGCACCTGGATTGACCCTTCCGGCAGAACGTCGATCTCGGTCCATTCGCGGGGATAGCCGGTGGACAAATCGGCGTAATCCGCAATGCCGATCCCGCACAGTTTTCCACGTCTGCGCGCGGCTTCCCGGCGGGCCTCGAAACCGTCCCAGCCGGACAGATTCACGGCGGCTTCCAGCGCGGCGGGGAAGTCGGCGGCTTCGAATATCAGCCCGAACCCGTTGTCGTAGGGCATTTCGTCGGGCCGGGCGAGATTGCGGCGGCGGATCTCCACGCGGTCGAGCCCGGTCGCTTCCGCCGCCATATCCATCATGCGTTCCATCGCATACATCACTTCGGGCCGGCCGGCGCTGCGATAGGGATAGGTCGGCGGCGTGTTCGTCTGCACGGCGATGGCGCGCGCCGAAACAGCGGCCATACGGTACAGAACGGTTGATATCTCCACCCCCTTCACCAGGGGAATCCACGACGCCGAATAGGCGCCGATGTTCGACGTATTCGTCGTATGCAGCGCGACGATACGCCCGTCCGCGTCGAACGCCATGGTCGCGTCGATCACCAGGTCGCGCGCCTGATAGTCGGTCAGCATGGTCTCGGTCCGGTCCGACGTCCACTTGACCGGACGCCCGACGCGCTTCGCCGCCCACAACACGAGGGGGTGTTCGAAATACAGGGCGTTGCGGGGTCCGTAGGAGCCCCCGGCATCGCGAATGACCACCCGCACATCGTCTTCAGGCGCGCCGAAAATCTGCGCCAGTTCGGTCTTCAGACGATAGATGCTCCCCGCCGTGGTCTGCAGGATATAGCGCCCCCCGGCATCGAATTCGCCGATGGCCGAACGGGGCTCCATCGGAACGCCGGCGACCCGGCTCAGCGGCGTCTTCAATCGTATGACATGCGCGGCGCCGGCAATGATCCGGGCGGTCTCAGCCGGGTCGTTCACGTCTGCGTCGATCGCGACGTTCGACCCGAGGTCCGGCCACAGCACGGGTGCCGCCGGATCGGTCGCCCCTTCCGTATCGACAATGACGTTGAGGAGCGCGTAATCGATCTCGATCAGTTCCGCCGCGTCCTTCGCCTGTGCATAGGTTTCCGCCAGCACCATCGCCACCGGTTCGCCGACCTGGCGGACCCGGTCTGCGGGCATCGGATAATGCGGCGCCACGAAACGGTCCGTGCCGTCCCGGTTCTGCAGGGCGATATCCGGCGGGCTCGAAAACCCGAGATTGTGCGGGATCGGCCCCAGGCCGTCGGCGATCCAGTCGGCGCCGGTCAGCACGTCCACCACCCCGGGGGCCGCTTTCGCCGCGCGTGTATCCATGCTCTTTATTTCCGCATGCGCGTGAACGGAACCGAGCATGAAGACCTGCAGTTGGCCCTCGACATTGGTGTCGTCGGCATATTGCCCCCGCCCGGTCAGCAGGCGAATATCTTCCTTGCGCAGCGGCGACTGGCCGATCATTGCGGTCATGGGCGAATACCTTTGTCAGAATATCGGAATACCGACTTTCGGAGGGCGATGCCGGCGAGTCAACCAAGCCCGTCATGCCGGGCATTCCAACCTTGCGGAGTGGCAGGTATCCGCTAAACTCCTACCATTAAAAATGAACTTATGACTCAGAGCGTAAAGATATGCGCCGGGTCGAACGAAACTGGGAGAACACCGATGATCCGACGGAACCTGACCATCGCGGCCGCAGCGGCCGCTTTAATCACAACCGGCAGCTTTTCTGCCATCGCCGCCAATATGACGGGCGCCAGTTGCTTTCCAAAGGGCACGTATTTTTCGAAGACCTTCGAGCAGTTCGTCCCGGAACTCAACGGCTCGGGAGCGGGCGTAACGGTAAAATATGTCGGCGGCGCGCCGGCGATCGGCAGCCCCTTCACACTTGTCCAGAAAGCTTCCAAGGGCGTCTACGGCATGGTTTCCTGCACCGGGGCCTATTACCAGAACGTTCTGCCCGAAGCCGATGCCATCAAGCTGATCGAGGTGACAAACGAAGAACTTCGCCAGAACGGCGGCATGGCCTACCTGGAAAAGCTGCATGCCGAAAAAGGGCTTCGCTATGTCGGCCGGATTCTGGGCTACATTCCGTTCCATCTCTACCTGAACAAGAAGATCGACAAACCCGACCTTACCGGGCTCCATCTCCGCGTTGCGCCGATCTACACGGCTTTCTTCAAAGCCATGGGCGCAACCACCCAGCGGTCGAACATCGCACAGGTCTATTCCTACATGGAGAACGGGACCGTCGTCGGATATGGCTGGCCGATCACCGGCATCCTGCCCGACTGGCACAAAGTCACCAAATACCGTGTCGACCCGGGTTTCTACTCCGCCGACATCAATATCATGATGAGCATGAGCGCCTGGAACAAACTGAGCGCAGCCCAGAAAAAGGCGGTTACCGACCTCGCCGTCAAATATGAAGGGCTTGCCAAGGCCTTTGGGTCCGCTTCGACAGCGGCGGCGGCAAAACAGGCCAGCCAGGGCATCGAAGCCATCACTTTCTCCGGTGCCGACCGGGAAAAATGGCTGACCACCGCGCGTGAGGCCGGCTGGGCGAACGTTCTGGAGCGCAGCCCGGAACACGGGGCCGCGCTGAAAAAACTTTTTACGAAGCAGTAAGAACGACAAGATACGGAAAGCTGGCCGGCGACCGAGCCGGCCGGCTCTCCACTATCGAATAAATCATGCAAACGCCGAATAATTCCGGGCCGGGCGATGCGTCGGGCCTTTTTGCGAGGATCGACCGGTTGTTCGGGCGCCTGAATCTCGGGCTCGGCTATCTGGTTGCGTTTTCGATGGGGCTCTTTGCGGTGTCGATCGCGCTGGATCTCGCCATTCGCCGCCTCGGGCTCGGCAATATGCCGTGGCTCTACGAGGTAATCGAATACGTCCTGTATGCCGGCGTGTTTCTTGCCGCTCCCTGGGTTCTGCGCGAAGGCGCCCATGTCCGTGTCGACCTGCTGCTGTCCGCACTGCCACGCCGCGTCTCCCGCGGCCTTGAGAAAGTTCTCGACGTTCTGGGGGCAACAGTGGCGCTTGCCCTCTGCTATTACGGCTGGCGCGCGGGTGTCGAGGCATTCATCGGCGACTCGCGGCAGTTCAAGACGCTTGTGGTCCACGATTCCTGGCTTATGGGCATTTTCACGGTATCGCTGCTGCTCCTCGCGATTGAATTTCTGCTCCGGGCCGGACGGCCAACCGATCCGGATGCCGTAAAAGACGACGCTGCCAGCAAGCCGGGATTCTGACGATGGAATGGCAAACCGCACTTATCATGATGCTCGGCATCGTCGTCGTCTGCATGTTCGCGGGCCTGCCGGTCGTGATCGCCTTCTTTGCGGCGAATATCGTCGGAACCGCCGTTTTCATGGGCGGCAGCGCCGGGCTGGCCTCGATGCCGATGGAATTTCAGCGGGCGATCGGGCGGTTTTCGCTGACCCCGGTCGCGCTGTTCCTGCTGATGGGGGAACTGCTTTTTCACACCGGAGTCGCCTTCCGGGCGATTGCTGCCGTCGACCGGCTGATCGCCCGGGTGCCCGGACGCCTTTCGGTCGTGTCCATCGCCGGCGGCACCGTTTTCTCGTCTCTGTCGGGCTCGACCATTGCCAACACGGCGATCCTCGGCAGCGTCCTGCTGCCGGACATGATGAAGCGGGGCTATCAGCCGACCATCGCGATGGGGCCGATCATGGCCACGGGCGGTATCGCGATGCTGATTCCGCCATCGGCCCTCGCCGTGCTGCTGGCCAGCCTTGCGGAACAGTCCATCGCCAAGCTCCTGATCGCCGGTATCGTGCCGGGAATTCTGATGGCCATCCTGTTCGTCGCCTATGTGGTCGGGCGGTGCAGCCTCAACCCCGCCCTCGCCCCGGCCTACAAGGTAGAGGAAATGACGACGGCGGAACGGTGGATGCCGTTCGTCAAATATGTCCTGCCGCTGTTTTCGATCTTCGTTGTGGTTGTGGGATCCATCTTCTTCAAATGGGCCGCTCCGACGGAAGCCGCCGCGCTCGGCTGTATCGCCGCCGCGGTTGCCTGTGCGTGCTACCGCGCATTGACCTGGGCGGCGCTGAAAAAGGCGCTGCTCGAAACGGCGAAAATCAATACGATGATCATGATCATCATTGCCGGGTCGCTGACGTTTTCCCAGGTGCTTGCCGTTTCCGGATCGGTCGACGGTCTGCTGTCGCAAATTACGGCCCTGAACCTGACGCCGTTCCTCGCGATCATCGTGATGATGCTGGTGTTGTTGTTCCTCGGCGCCTTCATGGACCAGGTCAGCATGCTGCTGCTCACCCTGCCGTTTTTCATGCCCTTCGCCGCCACCCAGGGGATCGATACGCTGTGGCTGATGGTGCTGATGCTGATCGTCATGGAAATCAGCCTGCTGACACCGCCCTTCGGATTGCTGCTTTTCGTCATGAAAGGCGTCGCGCCGTTCAAGACGAGCCTGATGCAGATCTACGCCGCGGCACTGCCGTTCGTCTGCATCGAATTGTTCGTCCTGGCGCTGCTTATACTCTTTCCCTCGGTCGCCCTATGGCTTCCGTCGTTCATCAAATGACGGGGACCGCAACCGCCGGGAACGCAGGGAAGAACGAACGGCCTTCGCTCAGGTGACCGACTTGTACCAGTCGCAGACCTGACCGCCGGTCCACAACGCGACATCGTCGTGTTTTGAAATCTCGTCGAGAACCTTTTCAAAATACTTGATGCGGAACGGCGTGCCCGAAATATACGGGTGCACGGCGATCGCCATGACCCGGGCGTTGTGTTCGCCTTCCTGGTAGAGGCGTTCGAAATTGTCCATGCAGCGGTCGTAAAATTCAGCCGCCTTGTGATGCTGGACGACCATCATCGGGATATCGTTGAGCTCCACCGTATAGGGGATCGATACCAGGGGACCGTGCTCGGTCTTCACGTCGAACGGCTGATCGTCCATCGGGAAATCGGCAACGTATTCGATGCCCGCTTCCTTCAGGTAATCCGGCGTCTCGAACGTTTCCGTCAGCCCCGGCCCCATCCAGCCGCGCGGCGGCTTGCCGGTGAAATCACGGATCGCATCCATCGTCGCGCGGATATCGGCAGGCTGATCCTCGATAAGATGCGTCGGGCGCTGATGATAGGCGTGACCGAGAAATTCCCAGCCGGCATCGTGCGCCGCCTGGGCAAGGCGCGGATACTGGGTGCAGACAGACCCGTTCACCGACAGCGTTGCGGGAATGCCGCGGGACGTCAGCGCTTCATGGAACCGCCAGAAACCGACCCGCATGCCGTATTCCTGCCACGACCAGTTCGGTATGTCGGGGATGTGAACCTGACCGCCGGGCGGCGGCAGAACGGTGCGCGCCATCGGTTTTTCGACATCCCAGTTCTCGATATTGACGATCACCCAGACCGCCACGCGTTTGCCGTCCGGCAGCTTCAGCGGCGTGCGGTCGGCCATGGCGGAATAGTCGATACGGTCGCGCGGCTTCATGACCATCTGGGCACCTCCTGGGCATCAAACGAAAAAAATCTCCGCGCACCTTACAATCGGTGCGCGGAGACGAAAACCGCCGGTGCGGAAAATTGATATATTCAGGCGAAATCCAGACGGATTCCGGGTCCGAACATCGCTAATTATTCATCAGACTTGGCAGATAAAGCGCAAGCCCCGGCGCCAGTATCAGGATGAACACGAGGATAAGGTCGCAAAGCAGGAACGGTGCGGCCGCGCTCGCGACCTGCCACAGCGTTGTCCCCTTCACCATCCCCATCATTATAAATAACAATAACCCGAACGGCGGCGTGGTCGCGCTCATTTCCAGCGCCATGAGAACGATCAGCGAGAACCAGACCGTGTCGTATCCGAGCTGGGTCGCGATCGGATAGAAAATCGGCACGGTGATCAGCATCATCGAAACCGGGTCCATGAACATGCCGAGCATGATCAGAACCAGGAACATCGCCCCGAGTATCATGACGGGTGCGACGTCGAAGGCGGTCGCCCACTGGACGAGCCCGCGGCTGGCACCCGACAGCGACAGAAGCTGGCTGAACACGGTGGAGTTCATCAGGATGAAGAACACCATACCGACGACGCGGATCGTCCCGATCAGGGATGTCTTGAACGACTCCCAGTTCAGTACGCCGAACGCGGTGGCGAGAATAACCACGCCGACAACCCCGAACGAAGCGGATTCCGAAGGCGTCGCCCAACCCAGGACGATAAACCCGATCACCATGAAAACGATCAGGCCCATGGGCATGATGTTGACGACGGCCTGATGGAGTTTCTCTTTCCAGGTCGTCGGTTCTATCTCGTAGGACGGTGCGGACTCCGGATTGATCACCAGTTGCAGGGTGATCATGCTCGCATACAGAACGGCGAGCACCGCGCCGGGAAGGATTCCCGCGATCAGCAGCGCGCCGACATCGACGCCCGATATGCTGGCCAGCAGGACGCCCAGCGACGACGGCGGAATGATCATCGCCAGTCCGCCGGTCCCGAGGATCGGCCCCATCGACATGCGTTTGCTGTAGCCGCGCCGTTGCATTTCGGGCACCAGCAGCGAGCCCAGCATGGCGGTATTCGCCATGGTCGAGCCTGTCAGCGTCGAGAACAGCGACCCGCCGACAACCGTCAGATAGCACAGGCGGCCCGGTATGCGCCCGAGCAGCTTGTCGAGTGCATCGAACACGCGGATCGCAAGCCCGGTGTGGAAAAACAGCGATCCCATCAGAATAAACATCGGGATCGGAGACAGCGTGAAGCTCGTGATCAACTGCGGCGCGTTATCGACAACCTGCGGCACCTTGTTCATCGCTTCGGTGACGAACTCTCCGAAGGTCTCGTAATTCCGAACGACAAAGACGCAGGTGCCGATGATGTTCGTGACCAGAAAGGTAAAAGCGACGGGAAACCCCATCGCCATGCCAGCGACAACGCAGCCGAGGAGAATACTCCCCGCCCAGTACCACTCGAGGACCATTTTTAGACCGAATCCTTAACTTCGCCGAGATCGTAGGAATAGTAGTGACGCCGTCCCAGGAGATAGAACAGAAATTCCACCGCCACCAGCGCGAACCCTATGAACATCGGAAGAAACTGCGCCCAGTACGGCATGTCGACACCACGGATGTCGAGTTGGCCGGATTCTGCGGCGTCAATGAAAAGCTGCCAGGAAAACCAGGCAAACAATAACGACGCCGATGTGCAGGTAAGATAGACAATAAACGCAAGTATCCGCTGAAGGATCTTGGGGCATATCGACAGCAACGCCTCGATCGCAACGTGGCCCTTCTCGCGGACCAGCCACGGCGCCGAGAACATGGCAACGTACAGCAGAGCGTATTCCACGATCGACGACGTAAAGAGCGGCGGGTTCATCCCCACTGTCCGCATCGAAACGTCGATAACGATCATTGTGAACATGCAGGGTATGACGGCGCAGGCCACGTAGGCCAGCGCCGTCACAGTATGTCCTGCAGCCTTGTCAAAGGCATCCATGGACGTTCAGACCTTTACCGGTTCGCGGCGCTTAGTTGCGGTGCCGCGCGCCGAGCGATGCCGCATCCACCTGGAACTGGGGCTTGCCCGGAACGTAGAGCAGCGGCCGCAATTTCTCGGCGTGATCGGACCGTTTGGCGAGCTCTTTCCAGATTTCACCATGCGCGATTTCCAGGTAACGCGCCGCCGCATCCTTCGACAGCACGATATCCTCTGCGCCGGCAGCCTTCAGCTTTTGCTCGTCGCCCTTACGGAAATCTTCCGACCACAACACCGAAGCCGTTTCATATTCGATGCCGACCTCCGTGAGCATCTTCTTCTGCGCGGCGCTCATTGCCTTCCAGGCGTCCAGATTCACCGTTATGACGGTATTCGTCTGGTAGAAATTCGGTACCACGCGGTACTTGATGACTTCCTGGAAGCCGACCGACGCCGGCTGATCGGTAAAGCCGAACCCGTCAACGGTGCCGCGCTGGACGGCGTTGATGACTTCGCTCGACTTGATGTTGATGGTCGTCGCGCCAAGGGCACGGAACAGCGGGCGATAGGTGCCGGTCGCACGCATCTTGAAGCCGGTCAGATCGGGCAGCCCGTCTTTCATCGGCGGCTTTTTCGCGAGGTACATGTGATAGGACGTCATGCTCTCGCCCCAGGCCAGAAGATAGGCACCGGCCTTTTTCGCCCAGATATCCTGGAGAACTTCCCAACCGCCGTTCTTGCGAACCGCTTTCGGGCCGTGATTGCTGGCGAGCAGCGCATAGGCTTCCGGCACCGTACCGATATAGTAGGACGAGGGCGAATGCAGCATGTCGAACTGACCGCGCTTCAGGGCGTTGGCCGCCTTGCGCGGCGGAACGACTTCCTGGCCGCCGATGTAGCTGATGTTAAGCGCATCGCCCGCTTTCTTGTTCAGCGGTGCAACGAAGGTCGTCAGAAAGCTCTGCGACATCGCGTTGTTGGTCTGAAGGGCGGTGACCGAGGTCAGTTTGTCTTTCGCGAGCGCGGGCGACGAAATCGCTGCGGCGGCGATGGCAACAGCGCCAATTCCGATGGTAATCTTTGACATGAGGTACTCCCTGATATGTCTGGCGGTAAAATAACGGTTGGGGGCTTTTCCCCGGTTTATATTGCGGCGGATACTGCCGTCTGTTTCATTTCATGTCAAACGCCCTAAACGGCGGAAACTTTGAGGTTTCGTCGCCAACAAGCGCTGAAATACCGTGGTTCTGGCTTTCCCGCTGCTCATTCCCGGGTTCGGGCCATACGATTCGGTATGGTGACGGCGATAAAGACCGTTCGCGGTTTGCACCGGCATTCGGCGCAGCGCCCCCTATAGCGCGAAATTCGCGATAACCGGTCGTCAGGAATTCCCGTTCGGTGCCGTCGCCTGCGCCACCGCCGACCGGACCTTCTGCGGCGTCATAGGCATGGAAATATCCGTCACCCCGAGCGGCCGCAACGCATCCAGAACGGCGTTCACCGCAAGTATCGGGGAAATCGCGACCCCGGCCTCCCCCACCGCCTTTGCGCCCAGCGGATTGGTCATCGTCGGCACCGGGTTGAGTTCGCACAGGAAGGACGGCGCCGGAATATCGTCGGCGCGCGGCATACCGTAGTCGAGAAACGAGCCGGAGAGCACCTGCCCGCTGTCGCGGTCGTAAACAAGATGCTCGGAAAACGCCTGTCCCAGGCCATGAACAACCCCGCCGTGAAGCTGGGCTTCGACGAGCATCGGGTTCACCGGCGTTCCGCAGTCATGCACCATGACATACCGATCGATCGAAACATGGCCGGTTTCAGGGTCGACCTCCAACTCGCAGCAATGGGTTCCGTTCGGATAGGTAAAGTCGTTCGGCTGAAACCGGTCCCTGGCGTCAATGCCACCGGCGTGTTCGACAACACCGGCAAAGCCAATCTTCCGGTCCGTTCCGGCAACTGCATAATGCCCGTCGAGAAATTCGAGATCTTCAACGGCGGATTCCAGCAACACAGCGGCAATCTGCCGTCCTTTTTCAATAACCCTGTCGGTGGTTTCGAAAACGGCGGAGCCGCCGACGATGATCGAGCGGCAGGCGCCGGTGCCGGTGCCGTAGGCGATATCGTCGGTGTCCCCCTGAATAACGCGTACCGCTTCGACCGGGAGTCCGAGCTTGCCGGCCAGAATCTGGGCGTAAATGGTGTCGTGGCCCTGCCCGTTCGACATCGACCCGATGCGCAGTTCCACCCCGCCGCCGGGTATGCAGCGTATATCCGCTTCTTCGTCGAGCCCGAATCCCAATGCCTCGATCGTATTGCATACACCGAACCCGCGCAGCAGCCCCCGGGCCGCAGATTCGGCCCGCCGGTCCTCGTATCCCGACCGGTCGGACAACGTCAGAGCACGGTCCAGGTTCGCCGCAAAATCTCCACAATCGTATTCGAGTTGCGAAATCGTCCGATAGGGCAACTGCCCGGGCGCGATCAGATTGCGGCGGCGCAGCTCGATCCGGTCGATCCCCAGTTCGGCCGCGGCCGCATCCATCAGGCGTTCGGGCGTGTATTGCCCTTCCGGTTCCCCCGCCCCCCGGATCGGACAGGTCGGCACCGTATTCGTCAGCACCCCCCGTGCTTCAAGATAGCCGAGGGGAACGTCATAGACGGACGGCGCAATCTTGATGGAATTCCGGACCGGGTTCACCGCTCGCGGCCCGAGATAGGCGCCCAGATTTCCGCTGTTGATGACCCGCATCGCCAGAATGCGGTGATTTTCGTCGAAGGCATATTCCGCCTGCGAGACAAGGTCGCGGGTGTGAACATCGCTGATAAAGGATTCAGACCTGTCGGATATCCAGCGGACCGGACGGCCGATGCGCCGCGCCGCCCACAGCACCAGAACCTGTTCCGAATAGGCGATATTCTTGGCGCCGAACCCGCCGCCAAGACGCGGGACGACGACACGGATATTCTCCGGCGGACAAAAGAAACAAAACCGGGCGAGCGTGTTTCGAACCGGGTGCGGTTTGCCCGCCGTTGCATGCAGCGTGAACCTGCCGGTGCCGGAATCCCAGTCGCCGATATAGCCCCGCGTTTCGATCGGCCCGCCGACTCCGCGGTTCTGCACATGCCGGATACGGGTGACGTGCGCCGCCTGCTCAAATGCGGCGTCTGTCCGCTCCTTGTCCCCGAATACCAGCCGGAAGCATATGTTATCGGGAAATTGAGGGTCGATGACCGGCGCGCCGGCCTCTGTCGCGGCTTCTACGTCCGTCACAACCGGCAGAGACCGATAGTCGACAACGACCCGCTCCGCACCGTCACGGGCCGCGTTGGCGGTCTCCGCGATCACCATGGCGATAATCTGGCCGACGAAAACCGCGCGGTCCGTGACCATTGCCGGCTGCGGGCGGGCAATCGCGGGGTCCCCCGGTTCGACGGGCCTGCCGCTCTTTCCGGAAACGGGAAGGACCTCCCATGGCACACCGCCGATGCCGTCCGCCGTCAGATCCGCGCCTGTCAGAATATCGATGACACCCGGGACTGTCCGCGCCGCGCCGATGTCAATTCGTTCGATATCCGCATGCGCCTCCATCGATCGCACGAACGCGACATGGGTTTCGTTCGGAATGCGGATGTCGTCGAGAAACGTCGCGGCGCCGCGAAGCATTTCGGTGTCCTCGAGACGGGGAACCGACCGGCCGACCAGTCCGCCGACACCGGGCGGGAAGCGTTGTGAAAAATCCATCGACGGTTATTACGCGATAGATACCGGCTGAACAATTCCCCCCCGGCACACGGCAGGTTCCAGCCACGTTTGGCTGCCGTCACCGGGGCGGCTTGTAGACTATCATCCGCCCGTTATCCCGACTGTCCGACGCAACGTACATAAACTGGACGCCGAGTTCAGGATGAAAAAAGCCGTTGGCGGCTTGTCCTGCCGGCCAGAACCGGGGAAAGGGCACGGGGCGCTCGCCCCAGGCATTGCTGCGCGCATCATAGGAATACACGCCCTGCCCGTTACCGCGGTGCCGAAACAAATAGACCCGGTCCTTGCGACTGTCACACGCCATGATCGCGACGTTGGTTCCGAAATGGTTGCTCCCAGGCGACCCGGACGGCGCAGGGTCCGACCACCGGCCTGCCGGGACATCGTAAATCCACAGGGCGTTCCGGCCCTTCGCCACCGGGTAGTTGCCGCCGCCGATATAAACCCGGTCACGTTTCGGATCATGACAGGCCGTCGGGTCTATGCCGAAGGGCGGCTTCGGACCGCCCGTCACCACCTCATGCCAGGCATTTTTGTCCGGATCGTAATAAAAGACCTGTTTCGGTTTGTAGAAAAGCACCATCCGTTTCGACGGGACGAACATCAGGACGTGACCGTATCCGGATCCGGGCGAGACGGTCCGTGTTTTCAAACGATGCCATCTGCGGTTCCAGGGGTCGAACATCCATGGACTCGCCCTTTTCCTGTTCAGGCGCGCCCCATTCTTTTTCCGGAACTCGGCCACGTCCGGCAGGGCTTTCGCGAAATAGCTATGACCGTTGGGCATACTGAGAAATAGCTGGCGCACGGAATCCCATGCGATCATTTCATAGCCGTGAACCATCGTTGCAATCGGGACAGGCCGGTCCGGCGCGATCCCTTCGAAACCATCCCCGGTGACGACCAGTTGAGGCGGCGACCGCGTATCGGTACCGGGATGCAAATTGACCCACTTGTGGCCGTTCACGTCATATAGCCACAACCCGTCCATGTAGCGGCCGTTCGATGAATTGAACCAGCCGTGAACACCCTCGCCGAATAAAAACGCTCCGCCCAGGGCGCTGGAATACGCCATCTTTGACGTCCACGTTCGGCCACGGGCGCGTCCGAATTCGGGATCCGCCCCGGGCGGGCCGAGGTCGAGCCATGTTCCCGGCGTCATCGACCGGATTTTCGATATGGTCTGCCCTGCTGGCGACGGCAGGCCCGCGGATATATTCTGCGCCCTGGTCGCCGCCGAATTCAGCGCACTGAAAAAGAGAAACGAACCGGCGACGATCGCCGCAAGGCATCTGGTCAGCATTTTCCGCCACGATAGAGAAAGGTTGAAATAACGAACTGTAAGTATCATAATGTAGGGTAGTACGCGCATAAAATTGTATTGAGTTAGTAGTTAAGGGAGTTGTGAGAAATGCTTTGTAAAGAAGCCTTCCTGCCGGGTTTTGTTAAACTGGCATCTGCGGCGATGATCGTCGCAATGGTGAACGCCCCCGCAGAGTCCTCAGCGCAAAATTCTACCGGGAAAACGGCCGCGTTGTCCGGAAAATCAGGCAGCGTTCTCGATCGTATCCGTGAGCGGATCAGCGCCGGCCGCACCCCCGAAGAAAAGGCGCGCCAATGGTTCGACCGGCTCGACATCGACAAGAACGAAGAAATAACCAAAAACGAACTCTTCGAGAGCATTCGCCGCCGGTTCGAAGCGATGGATATTTCCCGCGACAAGTTCGTCAGCAAACCTGAATATATTGGTCAGCGCAAAGATCCCGCCGAAGGCGAAAACCGGTTCGGCGTTCTGGATTCGAATAGTGACGGCCGGCTTTCGATGTCGGAATTTGCATCGCCTGCGAATTGGCGGTTCGACCGGATAGACCGCAATCTCGATGGCAAAATCAGCCGCACCGAAGCCGCCCGGCTATTCGACAGACCCGGCGGGAAAGCAACCAGGGATGAAACAGGCGAATGCTTTTACGTCGACCGGCAAATCGTCCGCGTAAAGGAGGAAGTCGCAGAGACCTTCAAGAAACGCGGATATCCCAAGGCCGACTGCCAATGGATTCCCGAGGTCTCGGACGAGGAAAAGGCGAAACAGTTCGAAAAACGGGGCCAGCTCGGCAACAATGTTTCGAGCACGCGCTGACCGCCGCGGAGACGAAAATCCCGGCCCTGCTCGCCCTGATCTGCTTGCTGTCGGGGTTGTCATTGACGGTCGCGCCGGCGGTCGCTCAGGGAACCGCGGAAAGCCCGAGCGTGAGGGAGCGGATTCTCGACAAGGCACGCGAACGCGCCCCCGTCCGGTCACGCAACTGGTTTGAACTGCTCGACCCCGAGGGCACCGGCTACGCCACCAGATCAAATGTCGAAAAAGCCATTCAACGCCGTTTCTCGTTGCTCGATACCAACTACGACAGGGCAATCGACAGGATGGAATATTCCAGGCGCAACAGGTTGCCGACATCCGCGGGGCTGGCATTCGACCTGCTGGATCAGGATCGGGACGGAAAACTGTCGCTTGGCGAATTCTCGGCGCCGGTTCTGTGGCGCTTTTTCCGGCTGGACGCCGACGACGACGGACGCATATCGCGTGAAGAGGCGGCCCGTTACATCGAAACGCCGTCCGCCCGTTCCTTGCCGCCGTTAACGGGCACCTGTTTCGATATCAATGGCCGCCTGCTGTCGGTCTCGCCTCCGGTCGCGGAGGCACTGGCCGCCGAAGGCCGGCGGGCCGTCGACTGCACATGGCGGCCCGGCGCGTCGATGTCGCGCTAGGAACCGCCGGAGAGGCGATCCTTCAACCGGTCCATGAATGCGTCGCACCTGGCGACCTGCTCCAGCGTTACGAATTCGTCCGGCTTATGCGCCTGGTCGATGCTGCCGGGTCCGCAAACGACAGACGGAACGCCGCTTTCGCTGAACAGGCCTGCCTCGGTTCCGAACGATACTTTCGCCGTATGGTTCGCCGACGCCAGGTGGCAGCATACCTGCGCGACGTCCGCGTCGTCGGGGGTCATCAGACCCGGAAAACCTGAAAGCTCCGAAAAGACGATATCCGACGTGGCGCAGAGTTCCTTCATTTCAGGCAACAGTTCTTCTTCTGCGTAGCGGCGGACATCGTCGACAAAACCTGCGTGGTCATCGAATGGCAGGTATCGTATTTCGAACTGGAAGGAACAGTGCCCGGGTACGATGTTCAGCTGCGTCCCGCCGTGGATGACGCCGGTATGGACGGTCGAGTGCGGCGGATCGTATCCGTCGTCGAACGGGCCGTTCTTCTGAAGCGATTTCGCCCGGGCGCGAATGAACGATACCAGCTCGGCGGCGAATTCGATCGCGTTGACCGCCGTCGGCGCCAGAGACGAATGCGCGGCCATCCCCGTAACGTCGCACGAAAACGAGCGCTTGCCCTTATGCGCCACGACGACCTTCATATCCGTCGGTTCGCCGACGACGCACATTTCGGGCCGAACATCGAACCCGCGCACCTGCTCGATCAGGCGGCGAACGCCGATACACCCGACTTCTTCGTCATAGGAAAACGCCAGATGCAGCGGCGTCGTCAGTCCACGTTCGATAAATTCGGGCAGATGGGCGAGCGCTACGGCAAGAAACGATTTCATGTCGCTGGTGCCCCGGCCGAACAGCCTGCCCTGTTTTTCGACGACCTGGAACGGATCGGTTGCCCAGTCCTGGCCATCCACGGGCACCACATCGGTATGCCCCGACAGCAACACCCCGCCGCGATCTGCCGGACCGGCCGTCGCATAGAGATTTGCCTTGCGTCCGTCGTCGTCGAAGGTCAGATGGGATTCGATACCGAACCCGTCGAGGTAATCGCGCACCCAGTCGATCAGGTCGAGGTTCGATTCCCGGCTGGTCGTGTCATAGGACACCAGCCGCTTGATCATTTCTACGGATTTTGGATTGGCTTGCATGACACGAGTGTAGTCGATTATCCGGATGCATCAATCCGACTGGACGACGCGGCTAAATGTATCTCTCACCCATCGGTTCCGGGCGATATCGACACCATTACCATCGGCGCACCGGATGCCCGAACCATGAGCCTGCGACACCGATTGTTAACCAGTCGTTAAAATTAACTTGCCCTTAACCATAAGCATGGGGCCAAATATGCTTCAGACAAACACAGGCAAAGCCTGTACGGCAATTGCGGCCCAATCGGCTGCGGGATGAGGTAAAATGGAAAATACGACCGAACACACAGATCGCGCGTCCAGCAGGTTTATCGATTTCATGAACACGCTAAATCCTGAAGAACGCAAAGAACTTGCCTCAGTCCTGCGCGAGCCCAATACGTTTCTCGCCGAGGACATGACCGACGTTCTCGCGATCCTTCAGACACTGGAGAAATAGTTAGTTTCCGCAGTATCAGCCTGCAACTGCGGGCAGCGAAAACTTTGCCCGGCAGCAGTGAAAGCCCTATAGTCCTTCTGTAATTACAGGTGCCGCAAAGGGTGGCGCCGTGCGCGGTTCACCCAGACATTCGCGCCAGGAGAACGGCTATGGAACGCACATTCGCAAAAGAAGTTGAAATGTTGCGCCGCGGCGACGGCGAATATTTTGAGGGCGAAGGCATTCTCGCCATCACCAAGGCATTGCTCCAGTCCGGCGTTTCCTATGTCGGCGGATACCAGGGCGCGCCGGTGTCCCATCTCATGGACGTGCTGACTTCCGATTCCAAGGGCCTGATGGCGGAACTGGGCGTTCATACCGAGGTCTGCGCCAACGAAGCCGCCGCCTGCGCAATGCTCGCGGCATCGGTGAACTATCCCATTCGCGGCGCCGTGACGTGGAAATCCACCGTCGGCACGAATGTCGCTTCGGACGCCCTGTCCAACATCGCCTCGGTCGGCGTGATCGGCGGCTCCCTGATCGTCCTCGGCGAAGATTACGGCGAAGGCTCTTCGATCATCCAGGAACGCAGCCACGCCTTCGCCATGAAGTGCTCGGTCTGGCTGGTCGACCCGCGCGTGAACCACCCGCGCATTGTCGAACTGGTCGAGAAATCTTTCGAATTGTCCGAAATCAGCCATACGCCGGTCATGATGGAATTCCGCATCCGCGCCTGCCACGTGACCGGCCGTTTTGCGACCAAGGACAACAGGAAACCCAAATATTCGATGAACGACAAGATCCCGGCGCCGGAATACAATCTGGACCGGATCGCCCTGCCGCCGTCGACCTATCTTCAGGAAAAGTTGAAGATCGACCAGCGTTTTCCGGCAGCGATCAAATTCATCAAAGACAACGGACTCAACGAATTTTTCGACGGCGACTGCGATGATGTCGGCATTATCTGCCAGGGCGGCCTGTACAATTCGGTTATCCGCGGCCTGCAGCAGATCGGTCTTGCCGACCCGTTCGGCAATTCGCGTATCCCGATTTACTGCATGAACGTCACCTACCCGATGGTGCCGGAGGAAGTGACGGATTTCTGCGCCGGCAAGCATTCCGTCTGTATCGTCGAGGAAGGCTTTCCCGCCTATCTCGAACAGGCGCTGAACGCGATGCTGCGCAAGGCCGACCTGAACACCACGATCGTCGGCAAGGACGTGTTTCCCATGGCCGGGGAATACCAGTCCGAGGTCATGATGAACGGTCTCGCGAAATTCGTGGAAGGCGCGGTGCCGAAGGGCATCGACCTCGCCCCTGTCGCCGCGGTGACAAAGGCAGTGGCGGACAACAAGGCGCTGGCCGCCGAACTGCTCGGCGCACCGATTCCGAAACGGCCGCCGGGGTTCTGCACCGGTTGTCCCGAACGCCCCGTGTTCTCGGCGCTGAAGCTCGCCCAGCTCGACCCGGAAATCGGCAAGATGCACATCTCTGCCGATATCGGCTGTCATACGTTTTCGACCCTGCCGCCGTTCAACATGGGCAACACCGTGACCGGCTACGGTCTGGGGCTCGCCAGTTCCGCCGGCGTCAAGGACAGCATGAAAGGCCATACCATCTCGATCATGGGCGATGGCGGCTTCTGGCATAACGGACTGTCGACCGGGATCAGCGGCGCCGTCTACAACAAGCACGACAACCTGCTGATCATCATGGCAAACGGCTATTCGTCGGCCACCGGCCAGCAGCAGCTGCCGTCATCGACGGCGGGCGGGATGCGCCTGCCGGACACGGTGGTGCCGATCGAGAACGCGCTCAAAGGCGTGGGCGTAAAATGGATCAAGAAACAATACACCTACCAGGTCGGCAACATGCGCAACCTGATCAAGGAAGCGCTGACCTCCACAGAGAAAGGTCTGAAGGTCATTATCGCCGAAGCGGAATGCCAGATCGCCTTGCAGCGGCGCGAAAAACCGCGCATTTCCAAACTGCTGAAATCCGGCAAACGTGTCGTGCGCTCGCGCTACGGCGTCGATGAAGACACCTGCACCGGCGACCATTCCTGCATCCGCCTGTCCGGCTGCCCGTCCCTGTCGGTCAAACCCAATCCCGATCCGTTGCGCAAGGACCCGGTCGCCAGCGTTCTGAATTCCTGCGTCGGTTGCGGCCTGTGCGGCGAGGTGTCCGACGCGGCGGTGCTCTGCCCGTCCTTTTTCCACGCGGAAATCGTCCAGAACCCGAACCTGATGGACCGCATTACCCATCGTTTCCGCACCGCCGTCATCGGCATGTTCACCGGCAGCGACGATCCGTCCGATGCGCCCGCGCCGCGGCAGGATACGCCGGAAGACATCCGGGTGGCCGCGGAATGAGCGCTCTTCCCGAACGTCCGATATCGATGGTGATCGGCGCCCTCGGCGGCGAAGGCGGCGGCGTACTGACGACCTGGGTCGTCCGCGCCGCGGAGATGTGCCGGTTCCCGACGCAATCGACGTCGATTCCCGGCGTCGCCCAGCGGACGGGCGCCACGACATATTACGTCGAGATCTATCCGGCGCCCCACGAGCAACTCGACGGGAAATCGCCGGTGATGGCGCTGTACCCGGCCCCCGGCAACATGGACGTCGTGGTCACATCGGAACTGATGGAAGCCGGCCGGATGCTCGAAAACGGCATGGTCACCCCGGACCGGACCACGCTTATCGCCTCGACCCACCGGGTTTATTCCATCGTCGAAAAATCGGCGATGGGCGACGGATTGTTCCAGGGCGACAAGCTCGACAACGCCGCGCAGAAGCTCGCGAAGCGCGCCATCCTTTTCGATATCGCCGCGCTGGCGGAAAAGGAAGGCACCGTCCTTAACGCCATCGTGCTCGGCGTGATCGCAGGTTCCGGCGAACTGCCCATCCCGGCAGAGAATTTCGCCGCCGCGATCCGCGAATCCGGCATCGCCGTGGACTCGAACCTGAAAGGGTTCGAGATCGGCATCGCCTATATGAAGGGCGAACTGCAACTGCCTGCCGCCGCCCCCGAAAAGAACGTCCGGGCCGCCAAACCCAGCGCCGAAACCCTGATTGCCGACGTCGCGTCGACCTATCCGGGCGAAGCGCAGGCCATCGTCAGCGAAGGCGTCAAACGGCTCGTCGATTACCAGAACCCCGCCTATGCAAAGCTTTACCTCGACCGGCTGGCCGGCGTGCTGGCCATCGACCGCGACCGGGGCGGCGAGCGCAACAACTGGGCGCTGACGGTGGAGACCGGCCGTTATCTCGCGCTGATGATGTCCTACGAAGACATCATCCGCGTCGGCGACCTCAAATCGCGCCGGTCCCGTATGAACCGGGTCCGGACCGAGGTCATGGCAAAGAACAGCGAACCGGTCTATGTGACCGAATTCCTAAAACCCGGTTTCGATGAATTCACGTCGATCATGCCCGTCTGGATGGGGCGGCCGATCATGAACTGGGCACGCGGAAACAACTGGGCCAAAAACTACAATTTTTCGATGCGCGTAAAGACCCACACAATTTTCGGCTTTCTGCGCCTGTGGGGCCTCTCGAAGATGCGTTTCTACCGGCCCAAGACATACCGCTACAGCGAAGAACAGGCGGCGATCGAAGGCTGGCTTGCCACCGTTAAAGAGGCGGCATCGCGGCATTACCAGCTTGCCGTCGAAATCGCGGAACTCGCCAACCTCCGCAAGGGGTATTCCGACACCCACAAGCGCGGCCTGCACAACTTCCGGCAGGTGATGGACGCCGTCGCGATTCCCTGTTCAAAGGCCGACAAAGACCCGGCCTGGGGTGCTGACGCCGTGAAAAAACTGAGAATTGCCGCGCTTGCCGATCCCGAAGGCGACGCCCTCGACACGGCGATGGCCGAACTCGTCCCGCCGGTACAGGCCGCAGCGGAATAGACGTTACCGCCCCGCCTCCCGACCGCCGCGGCGGTTAATGGGGTGGTTGCCTGCGTCCCCGCGAAAAGGCTGAAGCATCATCCGGTCGAACCGCAGTTCGCCCGGGTCGCGAAATCGGTCGAGGCCGATTTCCATGCCCTCATGCCCGTCTGCCGGTTGCGCAACATAGGTCCCGAAGAGGCGGTCCCACCACGGCAGGCTGAAGCCGAAATTGCTGTTCGTCTCGGACGGCAAAATCGAATGATGAACCCTGTGCATGTCCGGCGTGACAACGAAAAGGCGCAGTATTCTGTCGATGGCGGGCCCGATGCGCAAATTGCCGTGGTTGAACATGGATGTCGCGTTCAAGAGCACCTCGAAGATCAGGACGGCGACGGCAGGCGGCCCGAGCGCCGCGACAACCATCATCTTTATGCCCAGCGACAGCGCTATTTCCAGGGGATGAAAGCGGAAGCCTGTGGTGACGTCGAAATCGAGGTCCGCGTGATGCATGCGATGCAGTCGCCACAGTGCCGGGACCGCATGGAACAGTACATGCTGCACGTATATTGCGAGATCGAGCACGACCACGGATACGAGAACGGCGACCCACACCGGCAGCGCAACGGCGTTCAGCAACCCGAAGCCCGCATTCTCGACGTAGACCGCGATGCCGATCATGCCGGCAGGCGCCATCAGACGGAGCAACAATGCATCGGCGGCGACGACGGCGAGATTGTTCGGCCATCTTACCACGCGGCTAAACGATCGTGTCCGGCGCGCGCCTATGGCTTCCCAAAAGCCCACGACGACGAAGACCGCGAAGAAAAAGCCGATCCGTATAGCCACTTCATTGTCGGGCATAGCCATGGACACGGTTGCAGCGTTCTTGCCGATTGAGGAACACCGGGATTAATACCGCGCCATTGTTACAACCAATCGACAGCCGTGAGGACAGTTTTATTGGACTTCTTCGCGGGCGACGTCCAGCCGGACCTGAATTTCGCGGTCCGTCACGATAAACAGATCCGCGTCTCCTGACAGGGCTTCATGGCTGGCCCATGTCCAGTGCGGAATCGTGAAGGTGTCGTGTTCCGTCCATTCGATGGTCGTATCGCCGATAACGGATTTTCCGTTGCCCGACACCACCATGCAGATGGTGTTCCAGGTCGCCCGGCGTGCCCGTGTCGGCTGCCCCTTCGCGACCCGCATCGCATAACAGTCGAGCGTCGGCATAACCGCGCCGCCGGTAAGCGGATTTACGTAGCGCAGCAATCTGGCGCCGTCGTCCTCCGCCCGCATGTCCGTCAGCATCCTGCGGGTGTCTTCGCCGCTGTATCGGTACTTGGGTGAAATCTGGCCTTCGTGACCATGGCCCTCCGCAACGAGCCCGGCGGATTTCCAAAGCGCTTCATCGCCCTCGTCGACCTCCCAGAACGCGTTGTCGCCGCCGCCGTCCCGGTTGCCGGGATCGAAGAAATTGACATCGAGATCGTTGATCAGCGGGATATTCGCCGCGTCGAACCAGACGGTGCGACCGTCGGATTCATTGATATGACCGTGCCAGCACCAGGGCGGCGTCAGAACGAGGTCGCCCGGTTTCATTTCGCAGCGGCGCCCGTTGACGATGGTGACGGCGCCTTCTGCGCGGGTGGAGAACCGGATCGCGGCGGCTGTATGCCGGTGCGGCAGCGCCTTGTCGCCGGGTTCCAGAACGGTGAAGGCGGAAAGCAGGTTGTGTGTGGTCTGGGTTTTTCCGGCGAATGCCGGATGCGCCATGATCAGCGCGCGGCGTTCGGCGTCTTCCATGGCGATCTCGGTGGCTGCCCGGGCGGCGAACGGCGCCAGGTTTTTCCATCGCCAGATAAACGGGGGATCGTCCGGGGCCGGCGTGATCGGCGTGATCTTCTTGTACCGGTCCCACAGCGGATGAATGTCGGATGCTTCCAGGTCTGCGATCAGCCCCGCATCGGCCCGCGGTGTTTCGGTATCCATCGGCATATTCCGTTCCCGTAGTAAGACCGGGGCGACAGCCCTGCCGCCGCCCCGGACCGGTTACTTCTTTTTCTTGGGCAGCAGCTTGTCGACATTCGCGCTGTCGACCAGCAGGTGTCCGACATAGACCTTCTTGTCAAAGGCCTTGCCCTTGAGCTGGGCATCCATCGTGTTGATGCCCAGCGTTCCCCAGACAACGGGGTTCAGCGCGACCGTCAGGCCCATCGTTCCGCGTTTGACGGCAAAGCGTGCCGGCGGAATCCCGTTCATGCCGGTCACGACGACCTTGCCCTTCAGCCCGGACGCGACAACGGCCTGCGCCGCCCCGAGACCGATTTCGTCATTCGCACCATAGATCGCCTTGAGGTCGGGATGCGCCACCAGCGCGTCCTCGCCGAATTTCAGGCCGTTTTCGCGGGTCAGCAGCATCTCGTGACGGAACACGATGTCGATCCCCGGATGTTTGGCCATTTCGCCGGCATAACCCTTCGCAAGGTTGATGAAGGCCTGCGCCCCGGCCGGGCCGGCAAGCATGGCGACCTTGCCCTTGCCGCCGATTTTCTTCGCGGTCCACGCCGCAATTTCGCGACCGACCTTTACCTCGTCGATCGCGATATGGAGCAACTGGGCCTTGCAGGCCGAACCGCGCGCGATCGACATCATCGGAATGCCGGCCTTTTTCGCTTTCGAGTAGGCCGAACACAGCGCCCGCGCATCGATCGGCGAAATCAGTATGCCGGCGACCTTCTGGGCGATCAGGTCATTGATCCCGTTAAGCTGCTTGGCGATATCTTCCTCGGCATTCACGACGGAAACCGTGTGCCCGAGTTCCGCCGCCCGCTTCTTCATCCCGTTGAGCATGGCGATATAGAAAGGATTCGTGTCGGACGAAAGTGCGACACCGATATTCGCCGCCTTTGCGCCGACAGATCCAAGTCCTGCCGCAACGATTGCGGCGGCGGCCGTCATCAGAATTTTTTTCATGGTCCGGTATCCCTGTTGGTTTAATAAAATTGTATCACGCGTTGCTGAAAGCACCACTGCCTAGCGATGTCGCAACCGGTCGGCAGCCGCAGCCGCGACGATCACAACGCCGACGGCGACCTGTTGCCAGTAGGAATGGACATTGGCGAGATTGAGCGCATTGGCCAGAACCACCATTATGAAGACCCCGACCACTGTCTTGTATAGCTTGCCTTCGCCGCCAAACAGCGATGCCCCGCCGAGAACGACGGCAGCAATTGCCGTGAGCTCGTAAAAAACGCCGGCCGTCGGCTGTCCGGATTGCAGGCGCGATGCCAGCATCACGCCGCCGACACCGGCGAGCGTCCCGCACCAGACATAGGCGGACGTCCGCACCTTGACCACGTTGATCCCCGCCAGGTACGCCGCCTCGGTGTTGCCGCCGGTCGCGAAAACACGGATCCCGTAGGCGGTCCGATGCAGCATCCAGTGAAAGATCAGAAAGACCAGGACCGGAAACAGGACAAGATAAGGGATGCCCAGCACCCGCTCGGTCGCGAAATTCAGAAACAGTTGCGGCAGGCCTTCGTCGCCCACAACCGGCCGTCCGCCCGTGACCAGGAATGTCGCCCCCCTGAACATGACCATGGTACCGAGTGTCGCAATAAAGGGATTCACGTCGAGTTTCGTGACAATAAGTCCGTTCAGCAGTCCGACAGCCGCGCCGATTGCGACCCCCGCCACAATGCCGGGCACGATTCCGTATTCCAGCATCACCATCGCGGAAATACAGCCGGACAGCGCCGCGACGGACCCCACCGACAGGTCGAAACCGCCGCAGACGATGACGTATGTCATGCCGATGGCGATGACGGTAATCACCGCGCCCTGCATCAGCACGTTGTTCAGGTTGATGGGCGACAGAAACCGGTTGGAAACGAGAGAAGCGATCACGCACAGGACGATCAGAGCGATCAACGGCATCTGGTTCCAGAGGGTCTCTTTCAACCGCGCACGACTAGTATCGGTTTTCATCCGCTTATTCAGCCCCCCAGAGCGTCGCGAAGCGCGCGCTCCGTATAATCGCCGTCGCGCGTCAGTCGCGCGACGATATTGCCGGTCCGCATTGCGATGACGGAATCGCTGACCGACATGACCTCAACCATTTCCGAAGATGCAAAGACGATGCCGCCCCCGTCCTCCGCGAACCGGTTCATCAGGCGGTGTATCTGAGCCTTGGCGCCGACGTCAATGCCGTGGGTAGGTTCGTCAAGCAGCAGAACCGTTGCATGCCCGGCGAGCCACCGCGCGAAGATAACCTTCTGCTGATTTCCCCCGGACAGGTCACGCACCGGCTTGCCGGGATCGCGCGGGCGGATATCGACAGTTTCCATCAGTTCGTCGACCAGCGCATCGATGGCCTTGCGGTCGAGTCCGACAGACGTTTTCAGCCTGTCGAGATTGGGCAGGACGATGTTCTCGCGCACCGACAATCCCATAACCAGGCCAAGACCGCGTTCACCGGGCACCAGGCCAATTCCGGCCTCAATCGCGTCCGACGGGCTGCCAAACAGGGACCGGGAGCCCCTGCTCCCGGACGCCCCGTAGAGCCGGAAAAGCATCTCCGTCGTGCCGCTGCCCAGCAATCCCGCGAGGCCGACCACTTCGCCCTCGTGCAGGGTCAGATCGTCGTCATCGAGCAAAGGAGCGCCGGGCGCGCGCGTGCCGCCGTGATGGTAATCCTGTTCGAGGTTGCGGCCGGTCATCATTCGGATCATGTCCTGTTGCGAAAACTCGCCACGCAGTCCCGACCCGACCTTTGCGCCGTCCCGCAGAACGGTCACCCGATCCGCGATCCGTTCGACCTCGTCCAGGCGATGGGACACGTATACCAGGCCCACGCCTTCCGCCTTCAGACTGTCAATCATTTCGAACAGGCGCTCGACTTCGCGGGTTTCGAGCGATGCCGTGGGCTCATCGAGAACAAGGATCCGGGCGTCGCGTCCCAGTGCGCGCGCAATCATTACAAGCTGACGCTCTGCATATCCGAGACTGCCCGCGAGGGTATCCGGGTCGACTTCGAGGTTGAGCCGCGCCAGCAGGTTCCGCGCCCGGCGATGCATTTCCGCCCGATCGGTTTCCGGCAGGATGCCGAAGCGGCGGCGCACCGGTACATGGCCGAGCAAAACGTTTTCCGCCACCGTCTGGCCGGGCACGACCCTCATTTCCTGCGGGATCACCACAACGCCCGCCTCGAGCGCCCGGGCGGGCGTGGCGTACCGCACCTGAATACCGTCGACGCGGATTTCGCCGCTGTCAGGCTGATACACGCCGCCTAGAATTTTCATCAGGGTCGATTTGCCCGCGCCATTTTCGCCTATCAGGGCGTGTACTTCGCCGCCATAGATATCGAAAGACACCGAGTCGAGCGCCTGCGTCGCATGAAAACGCTTCGAAATACCGACTGCCGCGGCGAGCGGGCCCGAAGTCAATTGTCTGTCATCCAGTCGAGTGCCCGCGAAACCCACGGACCGTCCGTTTCGCCGCCGGCAAGGCTCGCTCCGAAATGGTCACGGCCCTCGAATACGATCGTATCGGGCGCCCCCCCTGCTTCCCTCAGTGCCGCTGCCATCCGTTCCGCCTGGTCCCGGAGGTGCGGGAAATCCTCCGTACCGTAGGCGATCAGAAAGGGCGGGACATCGGTGGTAATATGGTGGATCGGACTGGCATTGAAATCGGTGGCCGCGTCTTCCGGACCGAGGAAGCGCGGGCGCATTGACAGGCCGGCCCCGTCGCCGAACTGATACACGCCGGAGATCGGCAGACAGCCCTTCACGACGTCCGCCGGCAAGCCGCGCGCCTCCTGCCAGCCGGAGGTCACAGCAAGCAGCGCGGTGTAATGCCCGCCTGCACTGTGACCGCCGATAAATATCCGGTCCGGATTGCCGCCATGTCCGGCGATGTTTGCATGGATCCAGGCAATCGCGTCGGCGACGTCTTCGAGCCCCGCGGGAAACATGTGCTGCGGGGCGAGACGGTACCCGATCGAACAGAACGTCACGCCGGCCGCAGTAAAGCCCGGCGCCATGAAGTTCATCTGTTCCTTGTAGCCCGACGTCCAGCCGCCGCCGTGAACGAACGCGAACACGTCGCCCGTCGGCGCGGCCGCCGCGTGAACGGCAATCGACTGGTACGGGTCATCGCCATAGCGCACATCCGCAGTCGGCGTCACGGGTTCGCTGCGTCGCGTGACTTCCTCGACATAGGGCATCGCGAACGCGGAAAACGGCTCCTGCGGCGGGTAGTCCTCCGGCCTCATGTCAGCGCGCGACCTTCTCGACGATCATCTTCTCGTCCACCAGCCGCCCTTTGTCGATAATCGTATCGTTGTCGAGCGTTACCGTGCAGTCGCGCATCGGAACGTCGTAATGGCCCTTTGTCGTGCGTTTGCCGCCGCCCTGACTGTTGGGCCCGGTCGAAAACAGGAAATTGCCCGGAAAGGTCCGCGAGGCGGCATAGGTCCGGTCCGGATCGTCGCCGTACAGCGCCAGCGCATCCCAGCGCGCCTGCGGATTAAGCCCCCAGCCGAGATGGGACAGGTAGTGACCGTCCAGATCGTCGGGATGCGCCTTGTTGTCTTCCAGCCAGTGCTCCATCAGCCTGGCGTCCATGCCGCCGCTGATCCGGGTGATGTGTCCATTGTCGACCTCCAGGTGGATCGCATCCTGAACATAGCGGTTATAGGGCAGGATCACCATGTCGCCGGGCTGGATCACGACGGTACCGGTCGCCGATCCTTCGTTCGGAAAGGTATGCACATGACCGCCGCCCCAGTGGTCGAAACGGCCGGGCGCGTCGGCATATCCATACTGGATCATCGTCGGATAATCGCCGCAATCGTAGGTAAGGTCGGTCCCGGCATCACTGGTGACCCGAACCGTCCGGGTCTGTTCGAGCCGCTGCCCCGCATGGATGACGGCTTCGCGCAGGCCGGGCGGCGCCATGAGCTGTTCGAGATCGTCCGGCGCATCGATAATCATCAACACCCGCGTCCCGGCGTCCCGCACCGTTTTCATCCATTTCGTGAACAACGGAACATGGAGACACACAAGCAGGTCGGCCGCCGCAAGAACGTCGACCGTGCCCTTGCAGGCGCCGATCGTCTCAACGCCGACCTTGGTCCAGGACGGGCTCGAATTCACGCACATATCGTAGGTGTCCGCCCCCAGTTCAGATGCCGCCGCGAAGGCCGCCTGCACGTATTCCCGCCGGGACGTCAGATCGGACAGCAGGGCGATCGTCTCGCCTTCCTGCACGTTGCACAATTCGAATTCCTTTCGGAACAGCGCGGCGAGTTTGGCGGGGTTCATTTCCTGGATGCGCATAACGGGCTCCCTTTACAGCAATCCAAAAGTCGGAATATCGGCTCGACTTTTAATAACGAATGATGTTCAGTATTGAGAGCGCATTGATCCGAGTCAAGAAAGAAGAAATTTGCAGGTAAAGAAAACCGAAGTGCGCGATGCGATCGTCGACAGCGCCTTTGCGCTGTTCCGCGACCAGGGCTACGCGAAAACAACCCAGGCGCAGATTGCCGGGCAAGCGGGTATCGCGCCATCCAGCCTGTACGTCTATTTCGATTCCAAGCTTGATATCCTGTTTGCGGTTTATCGTCCCTGGCTGATGCGTCGGTTCGACGAGCTCGAAACACGCATGGGCGGGATAACGCAGCCCCGGGAGCGGCTGGAGACCATCCTGTACACAATCTGGCGGGACATCCCGAGCGAAGACAACGGCTTCGTCAACAACCTGATGCAGGCGATCTCAAACCTGGCGCCGAAGGACCGGTATTCCCGCGAACTGCTCGACGACTGCGAAGCCCGGGTCTCGGCGATGCTGCGCAGTTGCCTTCCCGATCACCGTGCCCAACTGGCAGACGACCGCAACCTGTTCGCACATATCCTGTTCATGGCGCAGGACGGCTTAGCAATCAGCTTCAAAATAAACGGTCCGTCAAAGCGCATGGACGCGATGGTCGCCGGTATGTGCGATTTGTTGCTGGACTGACCTTCCCGCGGGCATTCCGGCGTCAGACGCCGGAACCGGGACGATCAATGCGCCATCAGGACCGGCAGGTCCGCGTTTTGCAGGACATGACGCGTTACGCCGCCAAGGATCAGTTCCCGCAGGCGGCTATGGGAATAGGCGCCCATTACAAGCAGGTCCGCGCTGACGCGCTCCGCCTCTTCGAGCAGCACTTCTCCGACGAGCCGATGATCCGGCGGAATTTCGACCACTTCCGCATGGACTTCGTGCCACGACAGGTATTTCGCCATATCCTGCGGCGACGGTCCCTGCTTCGCGCCGGTTGTCACCGTGACAATCGTGACGGAACGCGCCATCAGCAGCAGCGGCAGGGCGGCGGATATCGACCGCACCGAACTAGCGCTGCGGTTCCAGCCGATCACGACGGCCTCGCCGATCGTCGCGGGCACCGACGGCGGTGCGATCAGCACGGGCCGTCCTGTCCTGAACAGCGCAGCTTCGGCGGCGAGTTCGGCAACTGTCGTCTGATCCTTTACGGGCCTGCCGACGACAACCATGTCATAGGCACCGCCCCGCATTGCGACGATTTCGGACGCCAGCCCGGTCGCGACTTCCCAGGACGCGGACGGCAGCTCCGCCGGAAGTGCCAGTTCACGGTAATCGATATTGCGTGCTTCGAGCATTTCGTCGAAGCGCTGACGGGCAAGTTTCTGCTTCTCGTCGCGATTGTGATCGTATTCCTCGCGAATCTGGAGCTGGACGGATTCGAACAGCCCCATGGCGCCTGCCGGTATCACCTCGCTGACGTCGCCGGTCACGAACATGCAGTCCGCGTGCCCGCCGAATTCCTGTGTCAGCATCAGCGCCGTCCCGATCGCACCTTCATCGCGATCAATGTCTCCGACAGGGACAAGCATGTTTTTGATCGTCATCGTGTTCCTCCCCAAACGTACGAGACCGAACAGAAGTCTAGCGTAAATCGGCGGCGAGGCGAGCCGTTAAATCAGAGGACAATGCCCCCCTAACCAAGCCGATGCCGGCCCAGTTCGTACCTGTTTGAACCGTTTTCTCCCGTTTTCGGGGGGATCGGCGTCATCAAAACCATATCGATATCGCGCAATAGCGCTGATCGGTCTCTGGATCGCCGTACTGAAATCCGGCGCCTGCTGTCCCGGTCGCCATTTTGCAATGAATCGACACAATCTACCGCATATGGTACAAGATCGGGGAGTAAACCAATAGCAATCAGAGGCTTAACGGGAGATTTCTACATGAACCATTTCAAACTTATTCTGGGTACCGTTGCAGGCGTTGCACTGGCAACCACGGCATCCGCCCAGACTGTCGGCATCGGCTCGACCAAGGCCGGTGCTGTCGCGCAGATCACGGCGACGATTTCGAAAGCTGTTTCCGAGAATGCCGGCCTGCAGATGCGCAAGCAGACCATGGGCGGCACCCAGCAGTACATCCCGGTGGTCAACGCCGGCGAGCTTGAATTCGGCATTTCGAATATTTCGCAGTACTGGATGGCCGTCACCGGCACCGGGCTGTCGACGCCGAACAAGTACGATAACCTTCGGCTTGTGACCAACATGATGAAGTTCTCCGTCAGCATGATCACGCCGCGCAATTCCGGCATCAAGACGATGGCCGACTTCAAGGGCAAACGCGTTCCCTTCGGCTTTAAGGCCGCGCCGCTGTTCGCCAACATCACGGAAGGCTCGCTCGAAACGGCCGGTCTCAGCTACGACGACGTCAAGAAAGTGCCGGCGGTCGGACTGGTGCAGAGCTGGCGCATGCTGATGGCGGGCAAGATCGATGGCGCCATCGCAGCGGTCGGATCCGGTTTCATCAAGCAGGTGAATGCGAAAATTCCGGGCGGAATCGTTCATGTGGGCTACGAGAATACGCCGGAAGCACTCAAGAAAATGCACCGGCTGTTTCCCAAAACGTACTGGAGCACAATCCAGCCGCGCAAGGGCCTGACCGGCATTCTTGAGCCGACCGTACTGGTCACCTACGATTATCTGCTGTGGACCCACAAGGCCCTGTCCGACGAAACCGTCTACAAGGTTACCAAGGTCATGCACCAGCAGCGCAAGAACCTGATGGATGCCGGGCCCCTGTGGCGCACCTATCCGGAAGGCGCAGGTCTCGCGAAAAACCACGACACGCCGTATCATCCGGGCGCGATCAAGTACTACAAGGAAGCCGGCATCTGGCCGAACTAAGATCCTGGCATTAACCGCCGGAGCGAACGACCGCCCGCGCCCGTTTGGGCGCGGGCGTTTTTCGTTATTTTCGGGTGCTCCATACCGGAAATGATAGACAGACGCGCGGGAAACAACGAATATCGCGCTCCAAAAAAATATACAGAATAAATCTGTACGACAGGGACGCTCACCGGAGAATTTAACGTGGTTGACACCGATTCCAGTATTGAACAAAAAAGCCAATCGCTCCTTGCTACCCGGGAAGAATGCAGGCTCGTAACGGTCCTGAGCCTCGGTCTCGGCACCCTCATCAGCGTCATCGCCATCTCATGGGCGATCGATTTCTGGCTGGAGCTCGGCTTCACATGGTACGACGAACAGGCGATGGTCACCTGCCTCGGCCTGACGCTCGCCGTGATTTTCATTCGATTCCCGTATAACGGCGGCAACAGCCGGCCGGATTTGCCGTGGTACGACATACTGCTCGCCCTGATCGGCATCGCGGTATGTTTCTATTTCGTCTACATGTACGAGGATATCGAGTCCAACCCGTTCCAGATGCGCCCGACAGCCTTCGCGATCAGCGTTATCCTTCTTCCCATGATATGGGAGGCCCTGCGCCGCACCGCCGGGTGGAGCCTGACGATCGTATTCAGTGTCTTTCTGGCGTATGCCTTCGTCGGTCATCTTATGCCGGGCATGCTCAAGGGCGTGGAACAGGATAATATCCGGCTGATTGCCGCGCTCGGCACCAGTAATGTGTCCCTGCTCGGATTGCCGCTCAAGATTATCGTCCTGACCGTCGTTCTGTTCATCTGGATGGGACAGCTTCTGCTCCATACCGGCGCGTCGGAATGGTTCACCGACCTCGCCGCCGCCATCATGGGCCGGTCCCGGGGCGGCTCCGCGAAAATTGCCGTCGTTGCATCCGGCCTGTTCGGATCGATATCCGGCTCAGCGGTCTCCAACGTGGCTTCGACGGGCGTCATTACGATTCCCCTCATGCGACAGGCCGGCTATTCGGCGAAAAGCGCCGCGGCCATCGAAGCCGTGGCTTCGACCGGCGGCCAGATCATGCCGCCGATCATGGGGGCTGCCGCCTTCCTGATGGCGGAAATACTTGAACTCGAATACACCGAGATTATCATCGCTGCGCTCGTGCCCGCCGCGCTCTATTACCTCGCCGTCTTCGTACAGGCGGACCTCGAAGCCGCAAAGAACGGCATCGCGCCATTGCCGAAAGACCGCATACCGCCGTTTTTCCGGGTCCTGAAAGAGGGCTGGTTCTTTACCCTGCCCTATGTCGTGCTGATCTACACGCTGTTCTGGATGAACATGCCGCCGCAGCAAGCCGCATTCTGGGCCGCCATAACGGTCGTGGTCGTCAGCCTCATCTTTGCCTACAAGCAAAGCCGTATCACGCTTGCCCAGCTCGGCGACGCAGTCGCGGGTTGCGGCCGTTCGTCCGCCGATATCATTATCATCGGTGCGATGGCCGGCATCATCATCGGCATCCTCGACCGCACGGGCCTCGGCCAGGCGCTGACACTGATCCTTGCTGCCGTCGGCGAAGACAGCCTGTTCCTGCTGCTGATCCTGACCGCCTTCGTATCGATCCTGCTGGGAATGGGCATGCCGACATCGGCTATTTACCTTCTCCTCGCCACGATGATCGCGCCGTCGCTGGTCAAGCTCGGTGTACACCCGATCGCAGCCCATATGTTCGTGCTGTATTTCGGATTGATGTCGATGATTACGCCACCGGTTGCGATAGCCGCCTTCGCGGCGGCATCACTGGCCGGATCGAAACCCATGGAAACGGGATTCACCGCCGTCAGGCTGGGCTGGATAGCCTATGTCATTCCCTTCGTCTTCGTCCTGTCACCGGCGCTTCTCGGTCAGGGAACGGCGTGGGAGATCGGCTCTGCGACCGTCACCGCCTTTATCGGGGTCTGGATCGCATCCTGTGCGCTCATAGGGTACATGTTCGGTCCTCTGAGCATGTTAATGCGTCTGCTGATCTTCACTGCCGGGATATTGCTGCTTCTTCCCGGCCATACGCCGGAGATACCCTATGGCGAGATGCTCAACCTGATCGGATTCGGTCTTGGTGCACTGCTGACCACCAAGGATTACCTGGCAAACAAGAAAAAGCGCGCTGTCCAGAAGGCCGCTGCCGCCGAATAACCGGCGACAGCCGAAAAAAGAAAAGGCGGGCCCTTTCGGGTCCGCTTTTTTATGCTCCGGTATCGCCCGCTGCCGCACGGTCGATTGCCGCCAGCACACGTTCGGGCGTCAGCGGCAATTCACGGATACGAACGCCGATCGCATCCTCGACGGCGTTCGCGATCGCAGACGCGACGGGCAGCATGCACCCTTCCCCCAGACTTTTCGCGCCGAACGGCCCCGGTCCATGGCCCTGTTCCTGAAGAATCGATACAAAACCGTCGGGAATATCCGTTGCCAGCGGCACCCGGTAATCAAGCCCATTACCGTTCATCAGCATCGCGCCGTCATAAACCATGCAGGGAAACAGAACCCCGGTCAGCCCCATCACGGCGGAGCCTTCGTCCTGCCCGCGGCACACCAGGGGATTGATCGCCCGGCCGGCATCACCCGATACGACCAGCTGCCTGAGATGTATCAGACCGGTATCGCGGTCGACCTCCACTTCCGCGGCGCCCCAGCCAAATTCCCACGACACGCACTGGGTTTCCAGCGGTGCGGCGTGATCCATTTCGGGCTTGAAAAAGCCTGCCCCCGTAAACTCGTATCCCGTACCGCCGTAGTACCGCATAACCATAGGCGCCAGCGGGTGGGATTCATTTCCCTTGCGGATAGACCAGTCGTCGAGTTCGATCTCGTCCACGCTGCAATCCAGTTCGCGCGCCGCGAAGTCGAGCACTTTCTGCTTTGCCTCCAGCGTTGCCTGCTGAACCGCCTGCGCCATTACAACCACTGCGGAGCTTGCATTGGTTCCCTGATCGAACGGCGTGTAGTCCGTATTCAGACCGGGATACACCACGCGATCGAGACCGGTATTCAGAAGTTCGGCGACGATCTGCGACATGGAGGTATGAATACCCTGACCGATCTCGATCGTGCCGCATTCCAGATACACCCCGCCGGTGGTCGTAATCCGTACCCGCGCCTGGGCCGGTTTGTTGACGCCGCCCGCATCCTTGAAACCGATCGATACGCCCATCCCCCGACCGTCCCCATGGGAGCGTTCGCCGTATCCGGCGCGGTCGGCGACGAGCTGTAACCCGGCCCGCAGGTCTGAATCGATCCCGCTTTCGCCCGGAACATAGGCTTCGCCGAGATCCTTGACGTTCTGCATCCGCAGATCGAGCGGGTCCCGGCCGAGCGCCCGGGCAATGATGTCGATCTGCGATTCCGATGCCCAGGATGCCTGGGTGCCGCCGAACCCGCGATACGGCCCGGCCGGCGTGGTGTTTGTCAGAATACAGTCGCAGTCGATATTCAGATGCTGCCATTTATAGGGCCCCGGCAGCCGGTAGCCCGCTTTTTCGGCAACAAGCGGGCTGGCATCGGAATACGCACCCGCATCGAGCAGAATTCGGCCCGACCGCGCGACGAACGTGCCGTCGGCCATGACGCCGGTCCTGACATCCAGGATTGCCGCGTGCTGGCACTGCGTCAGGAAATTTTCCTCGGTCGTCATGCAGTACCGGACCGGACGCCCCGACATACGCGCCAGCAGAATAGCGATCGGCTCGGTCTTGCAGTTGTTCTTGGCGCCGTACCCGGCGCCGAGATAAGGCACCTTCACCCGGATCTGGTTCTCCGGATACTGAAACACCCGTGCGAGTTCCTTTCGCAGCGGGAACGGGTTCTGCGAACTTGTCCAGATTTCGATAACGTCGCCGTCCATCCGCGCGACCGTTACGAACGGTTCCAGATGAAAATGCTGATCCCGCGAAAACACGAAACGGTCCTCGAAGATACGGTCGCATGTATCGAACGCCTCCGCCGCGCCCGTTTCATAGGAAAACCGGTAACAGTTGTTCCGGCCGATGCGACGGGCGCCGCTCGCGCCCTGCCCGTAGGCAGGCACTATCCCCATCGGTTCTTCCTCGAACAGTTCGGGCGCACCCTCGGCCATCGCCGTGTCGATCGTCGGAACGACAGGCAACAGATCGTATTCGACGGTAATCCTCTCCAGCGCGGCGACAGCCTGAAGTTCGGTCTCCGCCGCAACAGCGGCGACGGTGTCGCCGATATACCGAACCTTGTCGATCGCCACGATCGGCTGGTCCTTGATGAAATATCCGTAGGTCGGGTTCAGTCCGTCAAGGTCGTCGCGCGTGACGACCGCATGAACGCCCGGCATGTTCCGCGCCGCCGACGCATCAATGGCAGTGATCCGCGCATGTGCATGGGGCGACCGCAGAACCTTGGCATGCAGCATGCCCGGGAAGGATATGTCGACCGTATAAGTCGCCGTACCGGTTGTCTTTGGTACGGCATCGGTCCGTGCAAGATCCTGCCCGACGACATGAAGGATCGGCGATACTTCGTTCATTCGCCTGTCTCCGCCGTCAGTTCGGCCGCTTTCTCAACGGCTTCGATAATCATTTCATAGCCCGTGCACCGGCAGATATTCGCCCCCATCCAGGCCCGAATGGCCGGCCTGTCCGGGGCCGGGTCTCGATCGAGCAATGCCCGCGCCAGCATGATCATTCCCGGCGTGCAGAATCCGCACTGGAAGGCGCTGTTCTCGACAAAAGCGCGCTGGACGGGGTCCAACCGGCCATCGGCGGCAACCAGCCCCTCAACCGTTCGCACATCGGCGCCATCTGCCTGCCAGGCGAAGGTTCCGCAACTCGAGACGGGCTTTCCATCGAGCAATACCGTGCAGGCGCCGCAGGCGCCGAGGTCACAGGACAGTTTCGTGCCGGTCAGCGCAAGCCGGTCGCGCAGTACATCGATCAGCATTTCCTCCGGCCGGACATGAAACTCCCGGGCGGCCCCATTGACCGTGCAGCTCACAAAGACGAATTCGCCGCTCATGACGGTTCTCCCGCGGTCAGACGGTCCGCCAGCCGGCGCGCCAGAACGGTAATCATCCGGCGGCGATAGGCGGCGCTCCCCATGGGGTTGTTTCGCGGTTCGGGCGGGAACGCGGCAACGGCGTCATCGATTTCTTCCACGGGACCCGACCAGCACTGCGGATGATCGTAGGCGCATCCCACGGACACCCTCGCCCGCTCCCCGTCGAGTCCGACCGCCACGCTGACGACCGGTTTAAGGCTCCGGTCGAAGGCTATCCCTGCACCACGGGCAGGAACTTCGATCCCCGTGAGCAGGGCGTGCGGCGGGATGTTTTCCGGCCCGGCATCGGCCGGCACTGTTACCTCCCCGCGCTGCGTCAGGAACACCAGGCTGCCGCCGGCGGCGGCGAGCAGCACGCGGCCGTCATACCCGGGCTCGGCCGCCATAAGGTTGCCGCCGACAGTGCCGGTCATCCGAATCCGAATATTCCCGATCGTTTTCCAGGCCATCTGAAAATCCGGCATTTTCGATGCCAGAACGCTATCGGTCTCGATATCCCAATGGGTGGCCAGCGCACCGATGCGTATTTTGTCGCCGCCGTCCTCGATCGCGCGCAATTCCGCCAGGCCCGATATATCGACGACGGCATTCCATGTATCGCCGCCGCGCATGCGCCGGACGAGATCGATCCCGCCAGCAATGATCGTCACGTCGCCCGCCGCGGAAATGGCGTCAACCGCATCTGAGAGGGTTTCGGGCTTCTCTAACCGAAAGGGCGATATTGCCCGGTGGGTCCGGGAAATCCATCCCGCGTCTGTCGAATGGGTATACATCACCGCAGGTTCAAAATTCGGCGGCCCCGTGTCAATGAAAAAGGGCGGCCCGAAGGCCGCCCCAAATCCGTTCAGACAATCCCGATCATGAACCGAGCGGCTTGAACTGGTAACGGTACGGCCATTTATGGCCCGCTTCTTCCATGTACTTCATGTATTTTTCCATGATCAGCGGTCCGTCGATGCCGAATGCCTTGTTCAGGTCATGCGCTCTTTCGTTCGGCCAGTCCTTGAGCGCCTCTGCCCACTTCGCCTGCTGTTCGACCGGCAGAACCGAAACATGGGCGCCGACGGTTTTCAGCTTGGCAAGCCCGGCGGCTTCGCTCTGGTAGGAATCCTCGTTGGCCACGGTTTCGTAGCTCGCAGCGGCCTCGTCGATGATCTTGAGCACATCGGCCGGAAGCTTCTTCCGCGTGTTGAGGTTCATGGTCAGAGCATTCTGCGCCATCGCCCCGTGATTTGTGACCTTGAAGTGGGGCGCGGGCTCATGAAACTTGAACCCGAAATACACGCCCGGGAACATGATGAACCCCGAAGCCACACCCGTCGCCAGGGCGTTATAGGCGGTCGGCAAAGTCGTTGTGACCGGAATTGCGCCATAGCGTTCAACCCAGGGCAGGTTGGGACCGGCCGCGATAATCTTCTGGCCCTTGAGTTCGCTGACGTCGTTCCAGGCGAATTTCGTCCCGAGCCCGTAATTGTCGAACCCCGTTATCGCCATCAGCTGCTGGTTATATTTCTTGGGGAGCATGTCGTAGATTTCGGGATGCTCCGCCATCACGCGGCGCTTGACCTTGGTATTCAGCCGAACGTCAGGCGTTGTGAAGGGTGTAAAATAGTCGAAATTCGCCGGCAGCATTTTCGCGCTTTCAAAGCAAACGCAGAACCCGCCAATGTCGAGCAAACCTTTTTCGACCGCTTCCAGCGTCTCGTGCACTTTGGCGATCTTGCCGGCATAGGCATGGATGAAGCGAACCTTGTGCTTCGTTTCGGCCGCCACCCGCTTGGTAATCAAGTCGGCCATATGGTGTTCCATATTACGGACATAGGCGACCGGCTTGCTCGGATGACCTGCGCCCATACGAAGGACAAAAGTCTTCGCATTCGCCGCCGCACCAAGCGCCAGCGAACCTGCAATAATGGCGGCAACACCCGCCGTGATCTTAGTTGTGTTCTTCAAAACGAACCTCCCATTCAGGTTGATTAAGTTCAACTATTTGGTTCTTTCGAAAAGCCTATCACGGACCAAAATACCGCAAAAGCTTGTCGTCTTTCGTAACGATCGTCGTTAGACAAAGCCCGTCAACCAGCTGGCAATACCGGGGTAGACCCAGATCAGACCGGCCGTGATGAGCATCATAATCCAGTAGGGAATAGACCCCCTGAATATCTCTCCGAGCTGGACCCCGGAATCCGGAACGGCCCCCTTCACCACGTAGACAACGAGGCCGAAGGGCGGCGTCAGGAGCCCCGCCTCGATCAGGAGAATACCGAAAATCGCAAAAGCGATGGGATCGATGCCGATATCGATGAGGGAAAACAATGGCACGGTCAGCAGGATGATCGAGATTGAATCGAGGATCATTCCAAGCACGATCCAGATGATGACCATCATCAACCCGACCAGCGGACCGTCTCCTACCGCGTCCTTGATAATCGTGTCGATATCGGCGAGAGACAGGAAGCGCGCATACATGCCCGCCGTCACCAGCAGGATCATGATCGGTGCGGACGTCTTGCCGGCATCGACAACGGCTTCGACAATCCCCTTCCAGCGAAGCCCTTTCAGGATCGCCAGCACCATTGCCGCAAGGGCGCCGATACCCGCCGCTTCCGTCGCGGTAAAGGCGCCGCCCCAGATACCGCCCATCACGAGGACAATGATCGCGACCACGCCAACGGTGGAGACGATTTCGCCCCGGGTAACGGGATCCTGGTCTTCCTTGGGGATTTCAGGCGCAAGTTCCGGCCTGATCTTAACCGCACCGACGGTGTAGACGATAAACAGAACCGACAGCAGCAGACCGGGGATAACGCCGGCGACAAAAAGCTTGCCGATCGATTGTTCGGTGATAATTCCCCAAACGATCAACAGCACGCTGGGCGGAATCAGCATGCCGAGACAGGCCGACCCGGCGATAGAGCCGAGCGCGAATTCCCGCCTGTATTTGAACCGCATCATTTCGGGATAGGCGATCCGGCTGAACGCGGCCGCCGAGGCGATCGACGTGCCCGTCACCGCGGCAAATGCCGCGTTCCCCGTAACCGTCGCCACGGCAAGGCGGCCCGGAATGCCGCCCAGACACCGATTGATCACCTTGTACAGATCGCCGGCCGCACCACATTTGGCGACAAAATCCCCCATCAGAACAAACAGCGGAATTGTTGCGAACACGTAGTGGCGGACAAGCTCATATGCCGCGCCGCCGACCTGCGCCGATGCCAGATACATGTCTTCGAAGATGAAATAGGTACCCACCATCGCGGTCATGCCAAGGGCAACGGCGATGTGAACGCCGGAGAATATCGCCACCAGCATCCCGATCAGCGTCAGCACCATGAGGGTGTTCAGTTCCATCGGGATACTCCGTGTGTCACAAAGCCGGGCCGGTCGGAATCAATCATCATATTTCTTCCGTCGTGCCGAACTCGTCGGCCTGGGCACCCGGTGTGGTGTCGTTGCACCCGGCCGCGCGCAGCAACATGACAAAATAAATCAGAGTGATCAGAATTGCGGAGCCAATGATGATTGTGCGGATCGGATATACCGGAACCTCCAGCGCACCGATGCCCTGATATTCGCCGATTTCCCAGCCCTTGATCATGTCGGTCCAGCCCCCGACAGCAATCCCGATCATCAGCGCCATGCCCATCAGATAAGACACCGCATTGACGATGTGGCGCCATTTCTTGTTCAGATGATCGAAGGAGATCGTCGTCCGCAGCATGCTGCCCGTCAAAATCGCCAGCGGGATCTGAAGAAAAACAACTGCCGGAACCGAATTGGTGACGATTTCATCGCCACCCAGGAATGCGCTGAAAAAACCACGTCCGACGACTTCGACGAAGATGACAATGGCCATCACCATCAGCCACGCGGCGGCAACGTAATTCAATGCCGAGCAAATACGTTCGAGCACCCGATACATGACGTTTCCTTCCTGTGCGCGGCCGGGTCTCTTTTAGTCGTACCCTGTTCCGCTGAGTTTCGGATGTCGCCCTGTACCGTCACACTCGTACAGGGCGACATCCGAAGACTTAAATTATCGGTTGATAATTTATAACACAACCCGTCATGGCATAGGAATTTCCTGATCGTTCTCGGGGACATTCCATCCCTTGCGGGTCGCAGGTCGCTCGACGATCTCGAGATACCACCGCCGCACATTCGGATATTCGTTCAGATCGACGGTCTGCCAGTCGAACCGTGCGACCCAGGGCCACACCGCCATATCGGCAATCGTGTATTCGTTGCACGCAAGATAAGCGGTCTTGGCCAGCTTCCTGTCCATGACACCGTACAGGCGTCTGGTCTCCGCCAGATAACGTTCCTGGGCATACGGCGCCTTGCCGGGATTGTACTTGGTGAAATGGTGGCACTGGCCGAACATCGGGCCGACACCGCCCATCTGGAACATGAGCCATTCAACCGTGGACCATCTGTTGTCGGGATCCTGCGGCCAGAATTTGCCGGATTTTTCCGCGAGATACATCATGATCGCGCCGGATTCCATCAACGATTTCCCGCTATCGTTATCGACGATCGCCGGGATTTTGTTGTTCGGACTGATTTTCAGAAATTCCGGGGTGAACTGCTCGTCCTTCCCGATATTTATCGCATGAACCGTATAGTCGAGCCCGCATTCTTCGAGCATCAGCGATACTTTGCGCCCGTTCGGCGTAAACCAGGTATAGAGATCGATCACGAGGTGTTCTCCCTTGTTTCAGAGTTTTCGTCGGTGACTTTTCAGGTGGTCAGCTCCGTCGCCATCACGTCGGCCTTAATTCCCTGTGCCTCTTCCGCAGCGAAATTCAGTTCGACCTTCACGTCGTTGGGATCCATCAGGAAAAGCTGAAACAGGCCCTGATCGTCAACCTGGCGCTTCGTGTAGGCAATCCCTTTCGCATCGAGATGCTTCATCATGTCCTGCAGTCCGGTCGCGCGGAATGCCACATGGTCCACAACACCCGACCCGCTGGTCGCCGTCGATTGCTGACCCAGATATTTTTTCCGGTTTTCGGAAACGTCGGCGCCGCCGACGGTCAGGTGCAGCACGGGTTCGTCGCCGACATAAAGCCAGTGGACCGGCATCTTGAAGTCCGGGTGCGGGCCGGACACCATTCCCAGCACATCTACGTACCAGTCCCGCGTGCCGTCGAGGTCTTGCGTCTGAATCAGGAAATGTTCCAAGTGAGAAAGCGGCATGACGTCCTCCAGATCGCTAATTTCGATTATCGTAGCGCATCGGAAAGAATAGCGAAATGTGACGGGGCAGCAATGCGCACACGTTATGATGAAGAAATTTTGGATCGCAACCCGGACCATTTCGGCTATACCTCACTCAAATAATATCGTCGAATTACACAGGGAAAGAGCCATGACCGCATATTGGCTGGCACGCGCCAAGATCAACGATCACGACGAATACATGAAATACGCGAAGCAGGTTCCGGCTATCCTGGAACAGTTCAACGGCAAGATTCTGACCCGGGGCGGAAACCACAAAACCCTCGAAGGAAAAGACTATTTCGAGCGTTTCGTGGTGATCGAGTTCGCATCGATGGCGGACGCCGAAGCCTGTTTCAACTCCGACGCCTACAGGGAGGCGGCTGCATTCCGCCGCCGCAACGGCGTCGGCGACAACGAACTTACCATTGTCGAAGCGGGCGACCTGACCCCGACCGACTAAATCAATCCCCCTCCCCTGCAAGGAACGAAAATGACTGGATATGTTGTAGAACCTATGGACCTTCCGACAGTTGCCGTGGCCGGCACCGACGAGGTCTTCCCCGTGCGCCGCATCTACTGCGTGGGCCGGAACTATGCCGAGCACGCCCGTGAAATGGGTTCGGACCCGGACCGCGACCCGCCGTTTTTCTTTATGAAACCCAACAACACGATCATCCCCGACAACGCGGCCTTTCCGTATCCGTCGCAGTCGGAAAACGTGCATTACGAGATGGAACTCGTCGTCGCGATCGGCAAAGGCGGCAAGGACATTCCCCAGGCCCAGGCCAACGATCATATCTACGGATATGCCTGCGGCCTCGACATGACGCGCCGTGACCTCCAGATCAATATGCGCGAAAAGGGCCGTCCCTGGGAAATCGGCAAAGCGTTCGACGATTCCGCACCCTGCGCCGAAATCCAGCCCGCTTCGAAAATCGGACACCCGTCGACCGGCGCGATCTGGCTGAAAGTGAACGGCGAAACCAAACAGAGCGCCGATATCGCCGATCTGATCTGGAACGTTCCGGAAACGATCGAATACCTGTCGGGTCTCTTCGAACTTCAGCCGGGAGACCTGATCTATTCGGGAACGCCCGCAGGTGTCGGCCCCATCGTCGCCGGCGACCTGATGGAAGGCCATATCGACGGCGTCGGCGACATCACGATCAAAGTCGTCTGAAACAAAACGCTTGCCGGCGGGGCACACAAATAGAATCCCCGCCGGCCTCAATTCTCAACAGGAAGGAAACACTGCAATGTCCGGACCCGTCATCAAGAAAGAGGACATCCTCGCCGCCTGCGAAGGCATGCTCAGCAAACAGCTCTACATGGTTCACACCTTTCCCGCCAACGGGATGGGTCCGGTGATGGAGAACATCGAGCCCCATCTGAAATTCCAGGTCGAACTGGAGGAAAAAGGCATCATGTTCGGCGCCGGTCCGTTCTGGGACGACAATGAAGAACTGTGGGAAGGCGAAGGCATGGTCATCATCCGCGCCGGATCGCTGGCTGAAGCCAAAGAGATCGCAGCCTCCGACCCGATGCATTCGAGCGGCGCGCGGAATTTCAAAGTCCGCCCCTGGCTGATGAACGAAGGCACCGTCACCGTCAAAATCCGCTATTCCGACGGCTCGCGCGAAGTCATCTGACCTTTATTGAATTTCTACCGGCGCGCCCGTCTCCGCACACCATCGCCAGCCCGGCGCGCCGGACTTCACATGAACGCCGCCGACCCACCGGTCCACCGGCGCAATATCCAGCCAGTCCGCCTTTCCGGCAAGCAGGTCCCTGCCGATATCGGTGATATCCGCGGTCGTCGTCTGCCACCAGTCGTCGCTATCCGTCGACCCGGACAGAGTGACCGCGGGATTGTCGCCGCCGCCCATCGGCGCCAGCACGCATTGCCGGAAGCCCAGGTCGCCCATAAAAACCAGCGGCTCGTATTCAAGCGTGTACCGGCGGAACAGATTCCCCGCGGACACGGGTCCGTGTTCCTGCAATACCTGAAGCGTCAGGTATTCGCTGAGGCTCAACCCCGATTTGCGGTCGGGCAGTTCCATTAGCTGCCGCTTAAACGCCGCCGCGGCCGCCGGTATTTCGGGCGTACCGCTGTCCGAAATGCGCCACATCGCAGATGGATCGTGATCTGCAAATGCGTTCCAGCAACGGGACCCGAATTCAAGAATGTCCGGTGTCACCGGCGCAAACAGGGACCAGACATCCCGAAGCGCAGCCGGCGACAATTGCCCGAGACCGAGGAATTTATCCACCGACGGATGACCGTCGCAACAGACGAAAGTCAGTTCTTCTGGGGTACCGTGCTTCGAGTACCAATCGAGCAGGAAAACAAGGCATAAAAGATCGTAGGAATCGTGTTCGAACCACAGACATACGCGTTCGAAACCGATGGACGCATCGAGAAACGCGAATTCCTCAATCAACCGGTATCGCGTCTCAACGACGGAATCCGACAGGCCGGCCCCGACCAGGAAGTTCGTGGCGGTTTCAATGAAATCGCGCCTGTCGCCGGGTTTCGGAGCCGGTCCATGCACGAAGGGGTAGGCGAACATCTGGAATTCACCAGCAAACCCCGCATCGTGAAGACCCGATTTTATGTCATGACCGCAGCGGAGATGTAGGGTCTTCTTTCCGGCATCAGGCGCCGGTTCCGCCTGCATCGCTCCGGCCATTATCGTGCCCCGGAAACGTCGAGAACCGTGCCGCTGACGTAGCTGGCCTCGTCCGACAACAGCCAGACCACCGCATTCGCGACTTCTTCGGGCCGGCCGACCCGCTGCATCGGCAATGCGGGGCCGACTGCCTCCACACGCCCCGCCGGCTGAATTTCCGTATCGATGACCCCGGGACTGACCGCACAGACACGCACGCCTTCGGCGGCAACTTCCTGCGCCAGCCCGAACGTGAAGCTGTTGATCGCCCCCTTGCTGGCACCGTAGTGAACGGACGCGCCCGCCCCGCCGAGTTCCGACGTTCGCGACGACAGATTGACGATCACCCCGCCAGTGCCGCCATGGGCCGTCGACATACGCCTGACCGCTTCGCGGGCGCACAGGATAGACCCGACCACGTTGATCATCATGTGGCGGACCAGGGCGTCGCCGTCCATTTCGTCGATACGCGACAGCGGTTCCAGAATGCCGGCGGAATTCACCAGTCCGGTCGGCCTGCCGAGTTCGGCATCGCAGGTTTCGAACATCCAGATCACATCGGCCTCTACCGAGATGTCCGCCTGCACCGCGATCGCGCGTTGCCCGCGTGCAACGATTTCGCCGACCACGGATTCGGCGCGCGCCGCATTTCCCTGATAGTTCACGCAGATATCCCACCCGGCATCCGCCGCTTTTAACGATGTTTCCGCGCCGATTCCGCGTCCGCCGCCGGTTACCACCAGAATTCCGCTCATAGCCCGCCCCTCCGTTCGGTTTCCGATACTCGACCAGCGTGAATGCGGATAGTCAATAACCGCAATTGACCGGCAGCACGCACAACACGACAATGCCGAAAAACGGAGTACGCATTTTGGGAACGACGCAGACCGACGGGGGCAATATCCGCCTCGCCGCCGATATCGGCGGGACATTTACCGACATCGCAGCCTTCGACCCCGGTTCGGGACGGCTTCACTTCGGCAAGACGCTTTCGACGCCGGATTCCCTGATCGACGGCATTGCCGAAGGCGCCCGGAAAGCCGACGCCGCCTTCGCTGATGCCGGTATTTTCCTGCACGGGTCGACCGTCGCCATCAATGCGATGCTGGAACGCACCGGCGCGAAAACCGCTCTGCTGATCACCGAAGGCTTCCGCGACATATATGAAATCGGGCGGGTAAACCGGCCCGATGCCTATAACCTGTTCTTCCAGAAACACGAACCGCTGGTCGAACGCGCCCTGCGTTTCGAAGTGAACGAGCGGCTCTTTGCGGAAGGCGAAGTCTACAAGCCGCTCGACGAAGCCCAGGTCCGGAATACCTGTGAAAAGCTGCGGGAAGAAGGTGTCGAAGCCGTCGCCATTCTGCTGCTGCACTGCTACGCGAACCCGGCCCATGAACTGCGGGTCCGCGAAATCGTGGAAGAAGAACTGCCCGGCGTCTTCGTCTCGACCTCGCACGAGCTCAGTCAGGAATACCGCGAATTCGAACGCTGTTCGACGGTGGTGGCGAACGCCTATATCGGACCGAAGGTTAAGGGATATATCGCCGGCATCAACGATCGCATCCGGGCCGACGGGTTCAACGGGTCTTTTCTCGTCGTCCAGTCGACCGGCGGTCTGTATGACGGCGAACAGGCGCAGCGGCAATGCGTCCGCATGCTTGAATCCGGGCCGGCGGCCGGCGTCATTGGCACCCAGGCCCTGTGCGACGCACTCGGCATGGAGAACGCCATCGCCTTCGACATGGGCGGAACGACCGCGAAGGCCGGGGTTATCCACCACGGCGAGGCACTGACGACCGGCAGCGCGCTGATCGGCGGGTACGAGCGCGCGCTGCCCATACAGATCGCCATGATGGATATCTTCGAGGTCGGCACCGGCGGCGGCTCCATCGCCCGGATCGCCGACGAAGGCGGCCTCCGGGTCGGCCCGCAAAGCGCCGGGGCACAGCCGGGACCGGCCTGTTACGGCCAGGGTGGCGAACATCCAACCGTGACGGACGCCAATGTCGTGCTTGGTCGGCTTTCGCCCGACCGCTTCCTCGGCGGAGAAATGGCGCTCGACGTCGCGGCGGCGGAAAGCGCCGTCGACAACAAAATTGGCGCACCGCTCGGCCTCGGAACGGTTGAGGCGGCGCAAGGTATCCTGCGAATTGCCGTCACCGCGATGTCCCATGCCGTGAAGGCGGTAACGACCGAACGCGGGCTCGACGCCGGCGATTTCGCGATGGTCGCGTATGGCGGCGCCGGGCCCCTGCACGCCTGCAATATCGGGCGCGAAATGGGAATCCGGAAAATTATCATACCCAGGTCGCCGGGGCATTTCTCCGCCTTCGGCATGCTGTTTTCCGATCTCCGCTACGATCATGTCCGGTCGCGTTTCATGCGCCTGGCAGATGCGGATTTCGCCGATATCGAAGCCGTCTATGCCGAACTTGCAGCCGAAGGTCTGGCGGAGATCGAAAAAGCATCGGTCGCGCCCGAGCGGGTGGTCGTGTCGCGCGGTGCAGACATGCGCTATGTCGGCCAGGAACACGCCGTGACCGTGGATCTTTCGCCGGATCTGTTCGCCAACGAGGACCGCGCGGGAATCAAGTCGCGGTTCGATGCGGTTCACGACCTGCGATACGGCACCTGCGCCCCGCAGGAACGAAGCGAGATCGTGAGCCTTCGCGTCACCGTGACCGGCATGCTCGAAAAACCGGTACTCGAACGGATCGAACAGGGCACCGCCGAGCCGCCGGACGCTGCGAATACCGGTACGCGACCGGTGCGGTTCGGCGACGTCGCGCACGATACGGGGACCTGGAACCGCACGAAGCTGCTGGCCGGAAACCGGATCGACGGCCCCGCACTGATCGAAGAACATGCATCGACGACCGTTCTCCATCCCGGCGACAGGCTTGAAGTAGATGCGTTCGGCAACCTTGTTATCTCCGTTGAAGGGCCCGTGTCATGAATACGTCCAGCGTCAAATCCGATCCCGTCGTCACCGAGATTGTGCGGAACGGCGTCATCGCCATCACGGAGGAAATGAAGTCCAACCTGATGCGCACTGCCTACAACATGATCATCTACGAGGCGCTGGATTTCACGGTCGGCCTGTTCACCGCAAAGGGCGAAACGATTTCCATCGGGCTCGGCCTGCCGATGTTCATCCGGGGAATGGCCGAAACGATCAAGGCCAAGCTTGAACATTTCGGTCCCGACGGCATCAAGCCCGGCGACATTCTGCTGACCAATGACGCCTATATCACCGGCAGCCACCTCAACCACCTGACATTCACGATGCCGATCTTCCTGGACGACGCGCTGATCGGGTTTGCCTGCTGCATGGCGCACTGGCCCGATATCGGCGGGACGCTGGACGGCATTACCACGGATATCTATTCCGAGGGCCTGCAACTGCCGATCGTCAAGTATCAGCGCGAAGGCGTGGTCAATGACGAGCTGGTCGACATAATCAAGGCCAATGTCCGCCTGCCGGAACGCGCCATGGGCGACCTGCGGGCACAGCTGACCGCCATCACCACCGGCGAACGGCGTTATCTCGAACTCGTCGACCGTTACGGCATGGAACAGGTGGCAGCATCGATTTCCGACATCATGGACCAGTCGGAGCGCGCAGCCCGCGCACGGACCCTCTCTATCCCCGATGGCGTGTACGAGGCCGAATCCTACATGGACGACGACGGCGTCAGCATTTCCGACCGCATCAAGATCAAGGTGCGCGTTACCGTCGAAGGCGATGAAATGACGGTAGACCTGACGGACGTGGCCGCCCAGGTTCAGGGGTTCTACAATTCAGGCATCACCACGGGTTATGCCTGTTCCCAGGTCGCGTTCAAATGCATCACGTCGCCCACCGACTACCCCATCAATGAAGGCTCGTTCCGCAACCTGAAGGCCATCGTGCCGCCGGGACGGGTCATCAGCGCCGTCAAGCCGGCCCCGATGCGCTGGTGGATGACATTCCCGATGACCATCGTCGATACCGTATTCAAGGCGCTGACCCCGGCAATCCCCGACCGGACCATCGCGGGGCACCATGCCGATCTGGTGATCGGGATGCTCAACGGCATCAACCCGAAAACCAACGAATTCTATATTGCGTTTATCGGTCCGACCGGCGGCGGCTGGGGGGCGAAACAGTCCCAGGACGGCATCAGCGCGACCGTCTGCATCAATGACGGAGATACACACAACAGCCCGGCGGAGCAGCTTGAAGCGAAATACCCGCTGCTTATCGAAAACTACAACCTGCGCGCCGATTCCGGCGGCCCCGGTCAGTACCGGGGCGGACTCGGCTGCGAAAACACCGTCCAGGCCCGCGCCGACCTGATGCTCAATGCACAGGTCGAACGGATGCACTGCAAGCCCTGGGGACTGAACGGCGGCATGGAAGCCGCCGGGAACGCGGTCGTTCTGCGGGCCGATGGCGAATGGAAGGAAGACTATCCGAATGCCAAGCTGCTGACGGCGCGGATCAAGCAGGGCGACGCCTTTGCCGTCCGGTCGGGCGGCGGCGGCGGGTTCGGCGACCCAAAGCTGCGGCCCGCGGAAACCGTCGCGAACGACGTCCGTCAGGGCTATGTATCTGTCGAATCCGCCGAACGCGATTATGGCGTTGTCTGCGATGCAGCGGGCAGACTCGATACGGACGCGACCGAAAAACTGCGGCCCAAAAGCTAGTCCAGCGGCAGCGAAATCATCCCGTCGGCCAGCTTTGGCTCGAACCAGGTCGATTTGGGCGGCATGATCATATCGGCATCGGCGACCGCCATCAGATCGGCCAGGCTGGTCGGGAAGAAAGTGAACCCGACCGCCATTTCGCCGGAATCGACCCGGCGCGCGATTTCCTCGGGCCCACGCGAACCGCCGACAAAGTCGATCCTGGTGTCGGTGCGTTGGTCCGCAATGCCAAGCAACGGCTCCAGAACCATGCGCGCCAGCACCTGGACATCCAGCCGTTCGACGGGATCGTCCGTCGACGGCGTCACTTTGGGCGTGAGCAGCGACCATTCACCGTCGAGATACATGCCGAACGTGCAGACTTTCGGCGGCCGGACCGGCGCTTCCGAAGGTTCTATTTCAAAGTTCGCGGCGAGCGCCGCCCTGAACGCGTCAGGGGTCTTACCGTTGAGATCGCGGACGACGCGGTTGTAATCCAGAATCGTCACTTCATTGTCGGGAAAACTGACCGCCAGGAACCCGTTATAGGGCTCCGATCCACTATGATCCGGGTTGGCCGCCCGCCGCGCCGCGGCAACGCGGGAACCGGCGGCGGAACGATGATGACCGTCGGCAATATAGAGCGCATCCATCGCATTGATGATCGAGGCGATCTTCGCGACCGTATCCGGATCGGAAACCACCCAGAGTTCGTGCCTTGCGCCGCCTATCCCGTCGGCAACGGCGTCGGGTGCCGCGGTCGCCGCGGTCGCCAGCAACTCTGCCAGTTCGCCATGCGCACGGTGAACCGTCAGGACCGGTCCGGTAATGGAATTCACTGCCTCGATCTGGCGGACACGGTCGTCCTCCTTGGACGGCCGGGTCAGTTCATGCTTCTTGATACGGTTTTCGTCATAGGCAGTCACCGAAGCCGACACGGCGATGCCGGTCTGGGATCTGCCACCGGCAGTAATCCGATAGACGTAAAAACAGGGCGTTTCGTCGCGAACCAGCGCGCCCGTATTTTCGAATTCCTTCAGATTTCGGGCCGCCGTCTCGTAGACTTCCGGCGCATAGGGATCGGTCTCGGGGGGCAGGTCGATTTCCGCGCGAGAAACGTGAAAAAAAGAAAACGGCCGACCATCCGCCATTGCGCGCGCTTCGTCGGTATTGACGACGTCATAGGGCGGCGCCGCCACGTCGGCTGCCCGCCCCGGCGCCGGGCGAAGCCCCGCAAACGGCCGGACGAGATTGGTGCTATCCGTCATATTGTTTCGTATTCTCCTGTATGATTACCGGGTCAGGCGACGCTTGCCGGATATGCGGCCGTGCCGCATCGCCACGTGTTAGAGGGATTCAGCACCCGCACGGCGCTGGAAATATTCCCACGCCCGGTTGACTGAAAAATCGCTGAGAAATATCTCGGCGCACTGATCGATTTCGCCGTCGGACAGATATTCGATCTGTTCGCTCATCTGCAGGGTATCCTGAAGCAGTTGCGCATTCACCTGCAGATAAATCGATGTCATCACCGCGCCCTGAACCGACGACCCGGTCACCGCGCAACCATGTCCGCGCATCAGGATCACATTGTTGTCGCCAAGACCGCCGGCGAGGTCGCGCCCCTGCTCCATATTCACGACCAGCAGGTTGGTATCGCCGAAATTCTTCCGGATATCCCACACCGGAACATCCTTGCCGATTGACGCCCCGACATGGGCGACCGGTTTCAGCGGCGTCGGTGTTACGCCGAACGGAATAACCGCATGAGAGTGATTGTGGACGACCGAGTTAATTTCGGGCCTCGCCTCGAAAATGGCGCCGTGGATATGACGTTCGGCGTAAGGGGTCCGGTCGTCGTCGATCGGTGTGCCGTCGAGGCTGAACTCCATAATGTCGCCGAGCGTCACCAGTTCCGGACTTCGCGACCGGCTCATCAGGTAGCGTTCGGGGTTGTCCGGATGACGAATGCTGACATGCCCATAGGCATCGACAACGTTCTCGCGCGCCAGAATGCGGTTGGCGATCACGACCTCCCGCATGGTTTTGGTAATCTTATCCATCTTCAGAGCCCCAGTCGTTTATTCTTCAGGACCGGTGATAGCATGATGCGATTTGCCCCGCGAGTCGCACAGTATGACGATCCGGGGTACAATCGTCTAAGACAACAAGGATGGAAAAATGGCACGCGATTTCGAAGACCATTGCTGGAAAGATGTTATTTCGCCGGAAACAATGAAGGTTTACGAACCCTATCGCCGCGACGTCTATGTCGGCGAACGACCTGCCCTTCTGGCGATCGATCTGTACAATTTCGTCTATCGCGGCGACCCGACAAAGTACCCGCATGAACTGGCGGACGAATTTCCGAATGCCTGCGGAAAATACGCCTGGGACGCCATAGAGCCGACAAAAAAGCTATTCGCAGCCTGCCGCGCTGCCGGATTGCCGATCATTTACCTTTCCGGCTCGACACGGAAAGGGCGCGTACGATCGACCAATCGCCAGATTGGCTACGACGTCGGCGACGACATGATGGACATCCATCCCGAATTCGCCGTCCAGGAGGGCGATATCCTGATCCGCAAGGAACGCGCCAGCGCATTCCACTCCACCCCGTTGGTAGCCCAGCTTACCCGTCTCGGCGTCAGCAGCCTTATCATGTGCGGCGAAAGCACGTCGGGCTGCGTCCGGGCATCGGTCGTAGACGCCTATTCCTACGGCTATCACGTAACGGTCGCCGAGGAATGCGTGTTCGACCGGTCGGACCTGTCGCATAAAATCAACCTGTTCGATATGCACCACAAATATGCCGATGTAATGGTGCTCGATGAGATCGTCGCGCATCTGCAACAATCCTACCCGTCGGCACAGGCAGCGGAGTAATCGTATATGTCCACGGTTATAGATAAAGACGCCATTCGCGCCGACCTGGAAGCGTCGCTCGACCGGCACTGTAAAACCTACGCCACGCGCGAGCCGAACGCCCGCGTCTGGGCGGTGGAAACCCAGCTCGACGAAAAATACGCCCGCACCCAGCGCCGTTATCTCGGGACCAGCGGCAACGTCGACCATAACGACCCGAACGCATTGATGGGTGACAGCTTTACGCTCACCATTCTGCAACAGCCGCCGGGGCACATGCAGCCCATGCACCATCATGCCGACGAAGAGGAAGTGTTTTTCGTACTCCAGGGCCGGCCGACGATCGTGTGGGAATATGCCGGCGAAACGATCAAGCGCCAGCTCGAGCCGTGGGACATGATCTACAATCCCAAAGGCCAGGTTCACGGCATCATCAACGAAACCGACGAAGACTGTTTCTTCCAGGTCATGCTCGGGAATCCGGCGCCGAACAGACCGCAATACATGGACCCCGAGCTACGGCGCCTTCAGGCGGAAGATCGCCCGGATGAAGAGGTCCGCACCAATTCCTGAATAGCGCAAAGCCGGAACTAGCCTTCGAGAAGCGCGTCGAGATCGTTCAGAAGCCTGGCAGCGTCTGCGGCAATATCGTCATCGTCACGACCTGTTTCTCCTTTGCCGGCGGGCGCAGAATACGGCTTCGCGTCGATCCCCGTCACCTTCGTCAACGTTTCCAGAAGGCCCTCGATATTGATCGGCTTTGCGACATATTCATCCATACCCGCGACGAGGTATTTTTCACGATCGCCCTTCATCGCATTCGCGGTCAGCGAGATAACGGGTATGTCGCTTACCGGGCCGTCCAGCCCGCGTATCTTTTTCAGGGCTTCCAAGCCGTCCATCCGGGGCATGTGGATGTCCATAAGGACAACGTCGAATTCCTCGCGCTGAACCAGATCCAGCGCCTCGACGCCATCATTCGCGATCGTGACCTGGTGTCCCATGCGCAGCATCATGGCCAGTGCGACCTTTTGATTCACGATATTGTCTTCGGCGAGCAATATCCTGATCGAGCGTTCGTTTCCAGTTGCGGAACCGGCCCGTTCGTTGCTCCCCGGGTCGGGGGACTCGATCATTTCGGCACCGGAAGCAAACGCATCTGTCCGGCCGTCGGCCCCATATCCTCTACAGGCGGCGAGCTGACGCAAAAGTAATTGCGGACGAATGGGTTTGCCAAGGAACCCCTTGAAGCCGATATTCTCGATCAGGGCTCCGATATCGTTCAGGCCTGCCGACGTCGTAAGGACCAGCCTGCTCTTCCCGGCGCCTTCCATCATCGCGATTTCGCGACCGACCTCGATACCGCTTTTTCCCGGCATCATGTGATCGATCAGGATCAGGTCATAGGGCGTATCTGACGCCACAGCGGCCCGGACCTTTTCTATGCCCGCATCCGGCATATCGGCGCTATCAACGTTGCCGCCCCAGCCGCCGATCTGGCGCTCGAAGACAGTGCGGTTGATCTCCATGTCGTCAATCACCAGCACCTTCAGTCCCGATACCAGCGATATGAGTTCTTCGGCTTCCGTTCTCTGCCCGTCCCGGACGTCAAGCGGCACTCTGAACCAGAACCGGCTCCCCTTGTTTTCTTCGCTTTCGACACCGATTTCCCCGTCCATCAGCGCTACCAGTTGACGGCATATTGCGAGACCCAGCCCCGTACCGCCGAAACGGCGGGTTGTAGACGAATCCGCCTGCATGAACCGGCTGAAGAGTTTGCCGGTAACCTCCGCCGACATACCGATGCCGGTGTCGATGACCGAAAATTCAACCCATTTCCGGATTTCGGATCCGCCGGCAATGTTGACCTCTATGGTGACGGAGCCCTGATGCGTGAACTTCAGCGCGTTGCCGATCAAATTCATCAGTATCTGGCGGAGCCTGCCGGGGTCGCCGCTCACGAATTCCGGCACAGCGGCATCGATATAGAGAAGCAGTTCGACACCTTTTTCGTTGGCCCGGGGGCCTAGCAACTGGCCAACGCTGTCCACAACGTCCAGCAACTGCAGATCGACAATTTCAAGATCGAGCTTGCCGGCCTCCATCTTGGAGAAATCGAGAATATCGTTGATAATGGCTAGCAGGGTTTCGCCGGACTGGCGGATGATATTGATGTTGCCGAGCTGATCCGGACTAAGATCCGTATCCTGCATCAATCCGGCCATACCGAGAATCCCGTTAAGCGGGGTTCTTATTTCGTGGCTCATATTGGCGAGAAATTCGGACTTTGCCCGGTTCGCGCTTTCCGCCTCGCGCGTTGCAACATTCGCGAGGTCCGCCGCCTCTTCCGCTTTCAGACGCGCCGCCGTCAGCTCGGCGCTTTGTGCTTCCAGGCGACGGTTCGCCTCCAGGATTTTCGCGTCGGCCTCTTTCTGCGCCGAAATATCGACTGTGAGCAGGTTCCACAACACCGCCCCGTCATCAAGCGCCTTCGGACGGCCATATGTCCGGAGCCAGTGATATTCTCCGGATGCATGGCGAGCGCGGAACTCGGTCTGATAGGGCGACAGCGTCGCTGCCGCGGCCGCAATCGTACCCCGAAACGGTTCCGCGTCGTCCGGATGTATCGAGGCGCTCATAAAGGAATCGTCATTCCTGATGAATTCCGGGCTTACCCCGAGAATTTCCTGCACTCCTTCGTTCAGAAACGGGTATTCAACCCTGCCATCCGCATGGTTGATCCGCTGGTAGACCATGCCCGGGACATTCGCAGTCATATTCCGGAAGCGCTCTTCGCTTTCCTGCAGCGCCTGTTCCTGGCGCCTGCTTTCCGTTACATCGCGAACAATGACCACGCCCCCGCGTTCGCCCTCCCACACCAGGGGAGCAAACGATACTTCCGCCACGAAATCGCTGCCATCTAGCTTCACCCGTCTGAGGTGCTCCCGCCATACCGGAAAAGCGTTATCCAGCGCCCTTTCCTGAAGCGCTGCGACTCGTTTCCGGTCATCCGGATGGACAAGTTCGATTGCAGGAAGCCCGATAAGCTCGTCCGCGGAAGTCGCACCGAACAGGTCGACGGCCGCCTTGTTGACGACGGCGATACGCCCTTTCCTGTGAACGTAGATCGCGTCGGGGTTGACTTCGAGAAGGGTTCGATATCGTTCCTTGCCGTCTTTCAATGCCTGTTGGGAGGCGAGGATATCGGTGACGTCACGCACGACTACCATTCCGCCGCGCGCGCCCTGCCAATGAACGGGCGTCGCTGCCACCGTTGCGTGAAACATCGACCCGTCAAGGCGGAGGCGTTTTTGGGACAACCGGATAAGCCCGTTATTGCCGGTCCGTGATTCTACCTGACGTTTAAGAACAGTTTTCCGATCATCAGAGTGAACCAAATTGATAGCCGGCATACCCAACATCGTCTCAACGGAATCGGCACCGAACAACCTGGCGCCAGCGTCGTTGATGAGGACGATCTCGCCTTCCCGATGCACATAGATCGCATCGGGCGAGATATCCAGCAGATGCTTGTAGCGTGCCTCCGATTCTTGCCGCGCGCGTTCCGAGGCCTTTTGCTGAGAGATATCGCGGATAACACACAGACCGCTTGGCTCTCCGTTCCAGGCTAGCTGCCGAACCGAAACGCTGGCGACAAACTCGGTGCCGTCGGCGCGAATCCGGCGCTGTTCGCGGTATTCGACCTTGGTTCCGTACCGAAGCACCTGATGCAAACTGTTGGCTGCGTTGTCACGGTCTTCCGGATGAATGAAGTCGAAAATCGATCGTCCGAGGAAATCCTCATCGGTGCCGACCGCAAAGAGAGCCCGGCAGGCGGTGTTCATATAGACGATCTTGCCATCCGTCTGCACATACATCCCATCCGGCGCAGACTCGATGAGATCCCGATGACGTTCTTCGCTTTCCTGCAATTGCCGTTCACTGAGAAGACGCCCACTTACATCGCGCATCACCATCATATTCGACAGGAATCCATCCCAGCGGATTGGCGAACAGGCGACTTCGACACTGATTTCACCACCATCACGTGTCTTGTGCCGGATCACAGCGTATTTCGTGCCTTTGCCCGTCGTGATACACTGGCGCCGCATGTCGTCCGCCATTTTCACGTCATCCGGGTGCACCAGGTCTATCGGGCGGCATTCTACCAGCTCATCGTATGAAACCGCCTTGAACAGTTTTATCGCGGCAGGGTTCGCATAGACGACACGGCGCTTTTCACCACAGATGAGGACGGCATCGGGCAACAAATGCAGCATCTCGCGGTATTCCGCATTGCTCTCATGGGGAGATGATCGGATTTTGCGCGAGCCGTATTCGAGCCGGAAAATCTGAACGCCGATCGCTATAACCACCGCAAAAACGGCACCTACGAGAAACGATGCTGCAGTCCCCGCGGTCCCGCTGGATTGCATCCCCTGAGCAATGGTCTGGGCATACGCCATACCTGAGCCGCCGGCGACGAACGTCCCGACCGTATATGCGATGATCCGCCAAGTTAAAAATTGTGGAAAAACCGGCTTCATGACCCGTCGGATTCCTTGAAAATCCTGCTAAAATTACCGCAACAACGGTTAAGGCTTACTGAACTGCAACCGCAGATGAAAAAGGCCCCCGCCCCCGAAAGGATAAAAGAAAATGTCGGCCAAACTGAAACTGACGCTTGCCTGTGGCGATTACGAGATCGTTCAGGCCCTCAAAAACGGTTCGATTGCCCCCGACGGTATCGAACTGAACGTACTGACGGACATGGATTCTTCGTCCCGCCATTGGCGCATGATCCGCAACGAGGAATTCGATATCTGCGAATTGTCTGGATCGTCATATCTTATGGCGAAGGACCGCGGACAGGCGTTTTCGGCGATTCCGGTCTTTCTCCACCGGCGATTCCGCCATGGTTTCATCTTCATTAATGCGTCGAAGGGTATTTCCAAACCGCAAGATCTGAACGGCAAGCGGATCGGACTTAAAACCTACCAGGCAACCGCTATCCTCTATCTGCGCGGACTGCTCGCCGACGAATACGGCGTCGATCTGTCATCCATCGACTGGGTAACGGAGCTGGAAGAAGAAATTCCGTTCGAAACGCCCCCCGGAATCCGCCTGTCCCAGGCCCCGGCAGGGTCCGACATATCGGAAATGCTGGCCGAGGGAGAGGTCGATGCGGTCATCCACCCGGACATCATCATGCCGATCCTCCGCGGTGACAACCGCGTCGGCAGGCTGTTCGCCGATTACCGCACCGAAGAAGAAGCGTATTACAGGCGCACCGGCATCTTTCCGATAATGCATGCCACTGCCATCCGGAACGAGATTCTCGAAGAACATCCCTGGGTCGCCAATAATCTTGCGCAGGCCTTCGAGAAGGCAAAATTCGCCGCCTACAGGCGGATGAGCAATCCGCGGATCGTCCCGCTCGCGTGGTTTCTCGACGAATGGGATGCCCAGCGCGAACTGCTCGGGGCCGACCCATGGGAATTCGGCCTCACGCCGTCCAACCGGAAGAATCTCGAGACGCTGATCCGTTATTCAAAGGCCGGCGGGCTGATCTCCAAACTGGATACGGTCGACGATTTCTACATGGACGTCATGCTCGAATCCCGCGGCCGCGGAGAATGGGCACAGGGCTGACCGCAAACGCCTGACGCAGCGTCCCGGCTGCCGCATCAATCGTCACGGATCATTGCAATTATCGCTTTGTTCAAGGCTGTCGCCGGGTCGCCGAAATGTTCGACAATCGTGTAGTGGTGGCAGCCGGGGGCCGGAATTTCCTCGACAGCCAGCCCCTTCGCCCCCCACGAGGCGGACAGTTCGGCCTGATGGCGCTTGAATTCGTCGGTTTCCCGGTCGCCGACCGACAGGATCAGCGGGATGTCCGCCATCGGGTCCATATAAAGCGGGCTGTTGCGCGCAACGGCTTCCGGCACCAGCGCGAGCACGTCGTTCAGGAAGGACAGCCGGATGGGTTCGAGGTCGTAGAGTCCGGAGAGCGCGCAGGCGCCCTTAACGGGCGCCGCCGGCAGCGCCGGATCTACCTCCCGCCAGTCTGTCGCCAGCATCATTGCCGTCAGATGCCCCCCCGCCGAATGGCCGGCCAGATACAGCCGGTCCGGGTCTACGCCGATTTCGCCCGCATTCCCCCAGATCCAAGCGATCGCCCGTTGGCATTCGGCAACGATCCTGTCCATATCGGCTTCGGGCGACAGCGTGTAATTCAGCGTCACGAAAGCAATGCCCGCGTCCAGAAAGGCCGGTGCGATATAGGTCGTGTCGTTCTTGTCCGAGAGCTGCCAGTAGCCGCCGTGAATATAGATTAAGGCAGGCGCGCCGCCCCGCCCGTTCGACGGCGGAAAGACGTCCAGGACCTCTTTTGGCGCCGGCCCGTAGGCGATATCCAGACGTCCCGGAATCTGACCGCGCACGCGCGCGCTTTCGTTCTCTCTGTGTGCGATCACATCCGGAACGTCGGGCCAAAGCGGCCTCAGATCGTACTCCGCATCCAGCGCCTGCCGGTCGTACCCCCGATAGATCGCATTCATCGCCGCTCTCCCCGTTTTTCCCGGTTTACAACCGGTCGCCAGCGCTTATGTTCGTCGCGCCATGACGTTGCACCTCTACAATACGCTGTCCCGCAGCAAAGAAGAATTCATCCCCTCGGACCCGAACCGGGTAACGATGTATGTCTGCGGTCCGACCGTTTATTCGTACGCGCATATCGGCAACGCCCGGCCCGCGGTGGTGTTCGATGTTCTCGTCCGGCTGTTGCGCCACCAGTGGCCGAAAGTCGTATACGCGCGCAATATCACCGATATCGACGACAAGATAAACGCGGCGGCAAAGGAACAGGGCGTCGAGATCGGCACGATCACCGAACGGTTCGAGACAATATATCTCGAAGACATGTCGGCCATCGGCGTTCAGCCCCCGGACCTGGACCCGCATGCAACCGATCATATTCCCGAAATGATCTCGATGATGGAGAAACTGATCGCCGACGGTCATGCCTACGCTGCCGAAGGGCATGTACTGTTCAACGTGCCGAGCTTTCCCGACTACGGCGGACTGTCGCGGCGCGACCAGGACGAACTGCTGGCGGGCGCGCGGGTCGAAGTCGCCCCCTACAAGCGCGACGCCAGCGATTTCGTGCTGTGGAAACCGTCTACGCCGGACCTTCCGGGCTGGGACAGCCCCTGGGGGCGCGGCCGGCCCGGCTGGCATCTCGAATGCTCATGCATGATCGAAAAGCACCTGGGCCGGACGATCGATATCCATGGCGGCGGCATCGATCTGGTCTTCCCGCATCACGAAAACGAAATTGCGCAATCCACCTGCGCCCATGGCGGCGATACGTTCGTGCGCTACTGGCTGCATAACGGGTTCGTCAATGTCGACAGGGAGAAAATGTCCAAGTCCATCGGCAACGTGCTGCTGGTGCATGAACTTCTCAAACAGGCGTCCGGCGAGGCGATCCGGCTTGCCCTGCTGAGCGCCCATTACCGCCAGCCACTCGACTGGACCGATGACGGTCTCGACCGGGCGACGAAGATGCTCGACCGGCTTTACGGCGCCGCCCGGGCGTTAAGCGAAGTCGATGCGTCCCCCGACGCGGCGCCCGACCCCGATTTCATCGCCGCGCTCAATGACGACCTCAACACGCCGAAAGCAATGGCCGCCCTGTTCGAACTGGCGCGGCAGGCCAATGTGGCCACCGCAGAGGACGACAAGCGCCGGATCAAGGGAACGCTGCTCGCCTCGGCGGCCCTGATCGGACTGCTCGAACAGGATCCGGAAGACTGGTTTTCCGGCAATTCCGATGACGGCGACGGCCCTGACCCCGCTGAAATAGAAACCCTGATCGAAGCACGGAACGATGCGCGGGCGGCGAAGGATTTCGCTGAATCGGATCGAATTCGCGACGAACTGTCGGCGAAAGGTATCCTGCTGGAGGATGGCGCCGGCGGCACCAAGTGGCGCCGCGCCTGATGACGGGCCGGCCGGACTGGCCAAACCGGATAGACTGAAAACCCCCGAGGCCTAGTCGGCGTCTCCGGCATCTCCGTTGAATGCCAACGATTCCGGGCTGCGCAGATGCAGGTCGCGCTGCGGATAGGGAATTTCGATGTCGTTCTCGGCAAAGCGGTCCCAGATACCGAGCAGCAACTGGCTTGTCACATTCGCACGCCCGTTCATCGGATCGTTGATCCAGAACCTGATTTCGAGATCGACGGAGCTGTCGTTGAATTCCCGGAGCAGACAGACCGGTTTCGGGTCCTTGAGTATCCGGTCGGTCTCTGCCGCCGCGTCCAGACACAGTTCAATCGCTTTGTGAATGTCGGACTTGTAATGAACGCCGACCACTTTCTTCAGACGGAGAAGATTGTTGCTGTAGGACCAGTTCTCGACACGTGTGGTGATGAACTCCTCGTTCGGAATCAGATGTTCGATCCCGTCGCGGGTGATCACGGAAGCGTAGCGGGCCCCCAGCGAATCTATTTTCCCGTAATATCCTGCGACCGCGATGGTATCGCCCGGCTTCACCGAACGGTCAAGCAGCAGGATGATCCCGCTGACGAAATTCGAAACCACTTTCTGCAGGCCGAACCCGAGCCCGACACCGACGGCGCCGGAGAAAACGGCAAGCGCTGTCAGATCGATCCCGACAGAATTGATCGCCGCAAGGATCGCCACCGTCACGAAGACAATCTTGATCATCTTGCCGATCAGCACCTGTACCGACGGCGTCAGGTTCGGCAGGTTCTGAACGCGCTGTTCCAGCAGACGCGACGATACCGTCGCCAGCCAGAGCAGCAGGATCAGCGTCGCCACGCCCTTGATCACGGTCAGTGCAGAAATTTTGACGTCGCCGATATTGACCGATGCACTGTCCAGTATCGCGATCGTCGGCGACAACAGGCCGACGATACTGAGCGCCGCGACAACCCACGCGGCGCAGGCGAAAAGGTTCGCCCAGACCGGGTCGCGGATAAGCTGGGATGCAACCCTGATCGCAACCCAGGCCGTCAAAAGACTGACGGTTATGTTTAGAAGTCCCGCGGGCCACGCCAGGGTGTCCGCAAGGACGAGGATACCCATCTGCAGCAGCAGCCAGATGATCGGCAGCGACAGTTCGCTCGCCTGACGCGCCACGGCATCGCGCCACCTGTCCGGCAACCAGTCGAAAATCTTGCGGTACATCCGGCGCGCCGGTTTTGCGAGCACAAGCGCAATCAGGAATGCGACGGCGATACAGACTGCCTGGGTGCCGGTGCTGATCGTCAGTAGATCCGTCTCGGCCCATTTCTGCAGACTGGCGAGCCATTCCTTCGCCATCGATAGGTTCATCGGATACCGCTTACAAAGTGATGTTGCGGCCCAGTCTAACCAGAACCGAAGAACATGTCAGGGAATTTGCCCGGCGGCTGTTCTCCTCCGCCGGGAACCGCTTAGGCGGCCAGGCGGGCGTCCCGGGCGACAGGGTGGAGATTCCCGAGGAATATTCTCGCGCAGTTTTCCCATGAATATCCGGATGCGTGTTCACGCGCATCAGCACGCGACAGGGTCAGCGCCTTGCGCGCCGCCGCCGCCAGGTCGTTATCAAGCACACCGGCGCGGGGGTCCGTGACCACGTCGGCCGGCCCCGGAACGGGAAAGGCTGCCACCGGAACGCCGCAGGCCATCGCTTCGAGCAGCACAAGTCCGAACGTATCCGTCAGGCTGGGAAAGACGAACACGTCGGCGGCGGCGAAATGCGCGGCAAGCGCTTCGCCGTGTTGTTCGCCGGCAAATACGGTATCGGGGTAGCGGGCTTCGAGCTGGCTGCGTTGCGGGCCGTCGCCGACGACGATTTTCGTGCCGGGAAGGTCGAGACCAAGGAAAGCTTCGATATTCTTTTCAATCGCCACCCGGCCGACAAACATAAAAACCGGTTCGTCGAGGTCGGCAAACAGGCTCTTTCGTTGCGGCCGGAACAGCCCCAGATCGACACCGCGGGTCCACATTTTCGTGTTGGGCAGCCCCCGGCCCTCGAGCTCGCGCTGAAGCGTCGGCGTCGCAACCATTATCCCTTTCGACGGTCCGTGGAACCACCGCAGCACCGCCCAGGACCAGTCCACCGGAATTCTGAACCGGGCATGCACATACTCGGGAAAACGGGTGTGAAAGGCCGTGGTGAACGGGAAATCCCGCTTCAGGCACCATTTCCGTGCAGCGATGCCCAGCGGGCCTTCGGTTGCAATATGGATGGCATCGGGCGCTTCCGCCGTAATCAGCGCCGAAAGGCGCGCCCCGGCATTGATGCAGAGCCGGATTTCGGGATAGGTCGGACACGGAATGGTGCGAAACATATCCGGCGTAATGAAAACGACCCGATGGCCCATGCGCTCGACCTGTTCGCCGACCGTCTTCAGGGTCCGGACAACGCCGTTGACCTGAGGAAACCATGCATCGGTGACAATGACGATCTTCATCGCCGCCAGCACATTACCGCCGGTCATGCGTCGGCCCCTGCGGGCGCGCGGTGCGGCATCACGCCGACATGTCCGATTTCGGCAAAGCGGATGATCTCGAGCCGGCCATCCATGTGTTCGACGAGCGCCGTGCAGCTTTCGACCCAGTCGCCGTCGTTGCAATACAGCACGCCGTCGATATCGCGCATTTCCGCATGGTGAATGTGTCCGCAGACGACCCCGTCGACGCCACGTCGCCGCGCCTCGGCCGCAACGGCGCCCTCGAAGCGGCTGACGAATTCGACGGCGTTTTTGACCTTGTGCTTGAGATAGGCGGAAAGCGACCAATACGGCAGGCCCAGCCCGCGGCGCATCAGGTTGAACCAGTGATTGGTGGTCAGCGCAATGTTGTACGCCCGGTCGCCCAGGAAGGCGAGCCAGCGGGCATAGGTGACGACGCCGTCGAAATCGTCCCCATGCAACACCAGGAAACGGCGCCCGTCCGCCGTTTCGTGCAGCGCTTCGCGCTCGACCGAGACACCGCCGAACTGCATCGCCGTGTAATCCCGAAGCGCCTCATCGTGGTTGCCGGGGACATATATAACGGTCGTGCCCTTCCGGGCTTTGCGCAGAATTTTCTGGATGACGTCGTTTTGACTCTGGTTCCAGTACCACGTCTTTTTCAGCCGCCAGCCGTCTATGATATCCCCGACGAGGTAGAGATATTCCGAGTCGGTCTGTCGCATGAATTCGAGGAGGTAGTCGGCTTTGCAGCCCCGTGTTCCGAGGTGGACGTCGGAGATCCAGATGGTGCGGTAGCGGAACGCGCCTTCATCGCCGCCACCCCCCGCCGACGGTGCATGCGGATCGCTGCCGGAACAACGGCTCGGTTTAGTCTGGGCATTTTTTGCTTCCATTGGTTCGTTGAGACGAAATGAAGCCGGTCGTGCAATCTTTTCGAAGACCGTCCCGATACTCGTCATGATGATCGCCATTCGCGGTTTCGACATCTGCGCGGCGTTTCCGCGCGATGTAACCCAACGGTCACATCGCACGGATAGACAGCGCCGGGACAATCTGGCCGGAGCCGATTGCGGATTTATGTCACTTTGGGGACAATTTTGTGGATAAGCTGTGGATAACCCGGTGAACGGCGATCCCGCCCATCGAAAAATAACCATTATTTTCAACCCGGTAGCCGGAAACCGTCGCCATGCCCTGCTGGACGAGGTGGTTGCGGCCCTTGCCGGCCGGGGTGTCGATATTTCGGTGATCGGTACGACGGGTCCCGGGAACGCAACACAGATCGCGGCACAGGCCATTCTGGAAAACGCCGATATCGTCGTTGCGGCGGGTGGCGACGGCACGATTAACGAAGTCGTCTCCGGCGTTATCGGCTCGAACGTTCCGGTGGGCATTATCCCGATGGGGACGGCGAACGTCCTGGCACTGGAACTGGGCCTCCCGCGTCGTCCGGTCGATATCGCCGCAGCTCTGACCGACGGCCACACCCGCCCCCTGCATCTCGCCCGGGTCAATGGCAGGCGTTTTCTTCTGATGGCGGGCGCCGGTTTCGACGGCCAGGTGGTCCATGCGATCACCCCCGGCATGAAGCGGCGCTGGGGCAAATATGCATTCCTGCTCCAGGGCCTGCGGGCGATCCTGTCAAATCCCGCCAGAAACATGACGGTCGAAGCGGACGGACAACACATCGCCGCTGCCTGGGTGGTCGTGACGAATATTTCCCGCTATGGCGGCCCCTATACACTGGTGCCCGGCATAGACCCCGGCGCGGCATCGCTCGTCGCCGTTGTCTTCCGGAACGCCGGCCCGTTCGCCATGTGCCGGAACATGATCCGCATCGGTCTGGGAATCGCAGTCCGGTCCGGTTCCGTCACAACGATCCAGGCAACCCGCTTTCTCGTCCGCGGGCCGGACGGGACGGATATCCCCGTCCAGATCGACGGCGATGCCGCCGGTACGCTGCCGATCGAGATCGCCGCAAGCGACGAATTCGTACGCATCCTCGCGCCGCCGCTCCGGCGCTAGGTTGCGGTCGATGCCTCACGCTTTCGTCAATTGCGTTGTGCGGTCAGGCTGCCATATGTGATCCTGTTTGTGATCGGGATAAATTCCGGCATCCGAGGATTGATAAATGTCTTACGCGCTTGCAGCCGCCCTGGGCGTCGTTGCACTGGGGTCCATCTGGTTTTCGCCGCGGGCGCTGGATACGGCCGGTTTCTTTCGCGGCACATCGCAGGACGGCGCGGCGCCGGGCCTGCTTACCCTGGTGTTTTCCCAGGTAACCACCTGGGTCTTTGCGCGCTCGCTGATGAACGCCGCAATCCTCGGATACTTTTACGGCGCGATGGGCACGATCGCCTATGCCGCCTATTACCTGTCCTTCCTCACCGGCGCCTGGATTATCGACGCAATCCGGTTCCGGCACGGGTTCGATTCGGTCCAGTCGTTTCTCGCCGACAGATACGGCCCCACCGGTGTCTGGTGCTACAATGCGCTCGTCGCCGTCCGGCTCCTTTCCGAGGTATTCGCAAATCTTCTGGTGATCGGCATCATTTTCGGCGCCGCCGGGTCGACCGCCTATATCGCATCGATCATTGTGCTCTCGCTGGTCACCCTCGGATATTCCGTTCTCGGCGGGCTGCGGGCGTCGCTCCGCACCGACGTCTTCCAGATGAGCATCCTGATCGCCGTCCTGATCGCACTGGTCGTCCAGACCGGTCTGGTCAGCGGCTACGATATCCCGGCGATGGTGATCAGCAGCCCGGATACGAGCGGCCCCGGCTGGGTTCTGCTTGCCGTCGCCCTGCTCCAGGTATGGAGCTATCCCCTGCACGACCCGGTGATGATGGACCGGGGGTTTCTCGCCGACCGCACCACAACCCGAAAGAGCTTCTATCACGCATCCTGGCTCGGCATCGTCTGCATTCTTGTCTTCGGCTTTATCGGCGTTCACGCGGGCCTGTCAAAGGAAGCGGGCGAAACAATGGTAATGACGCTGGAACGGCTGCTCGGCCCCGAAACGATGCTGCTGTTCAATTTTGCAATTATCATCTCTGCTGTCTCGACACTGGATTCGACACTCGCATCGTCCGCCAAACTGGCCATTGTCGATATGAAGGCAGGACGCGAGACCGTTGCCAATGGCCGGATCGCCATGGTTCTGTTCCTGCTGGGCGGGCTGGTATTCGTCTTTGCCGGATCGAAGGACCTGTTCAGCGCGGTCGCTGTCAGCGGCACCGCATCGATGTTCCTGGCGCCGGTCATCTTCTTTTCGATCTGGTCAGACGCCCGGCCGCCGCTATGGTGCTTCCTTGTCGCCTTTGTCGCCGCCATGGCCGGTGCCGCCTTCTATTTCCTCGAAGCAGGCGGGACGTTGACGCTGATCGAGCCGCTTACCGGGATTGCCCACAAATACTCGAAATTGTTGATGATCTGTATCGCCGTACTGGCGACGGGATGCGGGGCATTTGCCGTCGGTCTGCTGGCCGGGCTACGCCGATAGATTCGTTTCAGTCTTCCGGTCTCAGCAGAATAAAAAACGGCCCTTCGACGCGCCAGACCGGCTCGCCGTCCTCATCGAGACCGGACATCTGGAATTTGACCAGCCCACGGTCCGGCTTCGACTTCGATTGACGTTTTTCGAGGACCCGAACCTGCGGCCGGATCGGCTGCCCTGCCCGCACCGGTTTCAACCACTGGAACGTCTCGAACCCCGGCGATGCCAGCCCCGCCGTATCCTTCATCACCGCATCCAGAAACGGCGCAACGCAGTTCAGCGCGGTCTGCCAGCCGCTCGCGATGACGCATCCGTATGGGCCGTCGGCCGCAGCGACCGGATCGGTGTGCATGGGCTGGGGGTCGTACTGGGCAGCGAATGCGATCACGGATGGCTCGTCCAGTATCCACGGATCGAAATTCCATTCCTGGCCTACGGTGAAATCTTCAAAATATCGCGACGGCATGCGAACTCCCCGACGGTTGCCTGTTTCGGTCGATAATCCCCGCCGGTTCGCGGCGCTGCAACCTGAATATTGCGGCGCACCGGATATCTTGACGCGCGCCCCCAACCCGATAGGTTTGCCGCGTGGCAAATCGATAGGACACCATGACAGATTCACCGGAGATAGTGTTTTCGGTCGACGGACCCGTTGGCAGGATTCATCTCAACAAACCGAAGTCTCTCAACTCACTGACCCAGAATATGTGTGCCGGGATGTACGAACATCTGGTCAGATGGGCGGCCGATGACGATATCCATGCCGTCGTGGTCACGGGCGAAGGCGACCGCGCCTTCTGTGCCGGCGGCGACGTTATCCAGGTCAGTACCGGCGGCAAGAAAGACCCTGTCGCCGCCCGCGAGTTTTTCCGCGTCGAGTACGAAATGGATCTCGCGATCGCGGATTTCCCCAAACCCTATATCAGCCTGATCGACGGCATCGTCATGGGTGGCGGTCTCGGCATTTCGGTCAACGGCCGGTACCGGGTGATGAGCGAACACATTATGGCGGCCATGCCCGAAACGGGTATCGGCCTTCTGCCCGATGTCGGCGCGACCGCGTTTCTCAACAAATGCCCGGGCCGGATCGGTCTGTATCTCGGGCTGACCGGTGCGCGCCTCGATACCGCGGATGCGCTGCACGCCGGGTTTGCAACGCATTTCGTGCCCCGCGACCGACAGCAAAACCTGCTCGAATCCCTGGTCAGCGCGGAATATCTGGGGGACAATTTCGAGATCGTCGAGGGGATCATCGCCCTGTTTTCCGGCGATCCCGGCGATTCGAAGCTGCGGGCCCGCCAGAAAGACATCGACCGGCTGTTCGCCAGCGACGATGTTGAAGAAATCGTCTCGGCGGTAGAGGCCGACGGCTCCGAACTGGCGGCTGAAACCCTCAAGGCCTTCGGTCACATGTCGCCGACCAGTTTGAAAATCACCGCGAAACAGCTTGCCGACAACCCGGGCATTTCGGTCAAGGACGCGCTGATCCTCGAATACCGTATGGTCAGCCAGGTATTGCTCCGCCACGAATTCTACGAGGGCATCCGCGCGGCCCTGGTCGATCGCGACCGGTCGCCGAAATGGAAACCGGCAACGCTCGCCGACGTTACAACCGACTATGTCGACGCCCATTTCGAAAGCCTCGGGGACGGCGAACTCGTCCTCAACCCGATTTTCTAGAACCAGACCGCCAACAGGAGAACCTCCATGGCCTACGAACATATCATCGTCGAAACACGGGGCCGCGTCGGCCTGATCACGCTGGACCGGCCGGAAGCGCTTAACGCGCTCTGCTCGCCCCTGATGGACGAACTGACTGCGGCGCTCGACGCCTTCGAAGCGGACGCGAAGATCGGTGCCATGGTCCTCACCGGCTCGGAAAAAGCGTTCGCCGCCGGCGCCGACATCAAGGAAATGCAGACCAAGACCTGGTCAGAAGCCTATATGGAAGACTTCATCACCGCGGGCTGGGAGCGTCTCACGCGGTGCCGCAAGCCGGTGATCGCCGCGGTCGGCGGATTCGCCCTGGGGGGCGGTTGCGAAGTGGCCATGATGTGCGATTTCATCATTGCCGCCGACAGCGCCAAGTTCGGCCAGCCCGAAGTCAATCTCGGGATTCCGCCGGGCGCGGGCGGCACCCAGCGGCTGACCCGATTTGTCGGAAAATCCAAGGCGATGGACATGTGCCTGACCGGCCGTTTCATGGATGCGGAAGAAGCCGAACGCGCCGGGCTCGTCTCGCGCGTTGTCCCCGCCGCCGACCTGATCGACGAAGCGGTAAAAGCGGCGGAAACGATTGCGTCAAAGTCGACACCCGCCAATATGATCATCAAGGAATGCGTCAACCGCGCCTATGAAACCACCCTGTCGGAAGGTGTCCGGTTCGAGCGCCGCATGTTCCATTCCTGCTTCGGCTCGCAGCACCAGGTCGAAGGCATGGCCGCCTTTGCCGAAAAACGGAAACCGGCATTCGACAACGGCTGACCGCGACGGCACCCGTAATCGACGATCCGCCTCCCGGCGCCCGCATTGCGGATGCCGGGAGGTTTTTTTGCCGCCGCGGCGCTTCTCAATCGGGTTTTCTATTCGGGCCCGATATGCGTAACATCGGGCCGCACGAAGGGGATCGCACTGCATGAATACAGTCGCCTACGCTGCCTCGATCGGACATTCGGTCTGGTTTTCCCACGATGCGGGAGAGACCTGGAACCGGGCGAATACCAATACGGGCGGCATTTACAATGAATCGCGCTGCTGGTGCCTCTCGACCCACGCGGACCGGCCGGGCGAAGTGCTTTCCGGTACCGATATCGGCGTCTATCGATGGACCCCGGCGGCGGAGAGGTGGAACTACATTGCGTCGCCGATGGACGGCCTGCATATCCAGCAGATCGGCCAGCATCCGCACGATCCGGACTACATCGTCGCGGGGACGCGGCCTGCCGCAATCTTCATTTCGGAAGACGGCGGCGAATCCTGGGTAAAGGCGCCGGTCGGAAACGCGTCGGAATCCGAATTCATAAACACCCCGCGGGTCACGTCCATCCAGTTCGACCCGGTCGACCGCGACACGTTATGGGTGACCATCGAGATCGACGCGATCTGGCGATCCCGCGACCGGGGCAAAACATGGCAACGCCTGAGCGACGGCCTGCGGACGGACGACGTTCACAACATGGTCATCTTTGACGACCTCGGCAAACGCCGGGTGCTGTGCTCCACCGAACTGGGCCTGCACCGCTCCGACGATGACGGCGAGACCTGGCATTTCGTGGACGTGCCGCAGGCGCCCTGGCCCTATTTCCGCTGCATGGTCCGCCGCGCGGACGCATCCGGCGTGATGTTCCTGTCCGTCGGCGACCGGCCGTCGGGCGAAACCGGCCTGTTGCTGCGCAGCCGTGACTGGGGCGAGACCTGGGAAGATGCGGGACTGCCGACACCGGTGAATTCTACGATCTGGTGGATCGGCACCAATCCCGCGGATCCCCTGCTGATTTTCTGCTGCACGATCATGGGACAGATATTCCGGTCGACAGACGGCGGCGAAAATTGGGTGAAAATCAAGCGGGAACTCGGCGAACTGCGCATGGTCGCGTGGCAGCCTGCTGTAGCCGGCTGAACGCACCGGGCGATAGCAAAACACAACCGGCTGCTGTAACTTTCGGCGACAGCACAGGAGGATGAAATGACCGAATTCGAGATGCCGCAACATGTGATCGACCGCGTCATGGAAAAGCGCGGGCGGTTGAACGTATTCGATACATTCGATCCGAAGAAGACTGCGTTCCTCGTGGTCGATATGCAGAATTTCTTCGTCGACGGGGTGCAACCCTGCCTCGATATCATGCCCGGCATCAACCGCCTGGCCGGCAAGGTCCGGGACGCCGGCGGGCTGGTCGTCTGGGTCGTCCTTACGGTCGCCGAATCCGAAGACGGCCCCAGCCTGTGGCCGATCTATCACGACAATTTTTTCACGGAAGAAAAAATGAAGGCGCATAAGTCGGGCCTTACGCGCGGCAGCACGGGACACGCGATCCACCGCAATCTTGACGTCCGCGATACCGATCTCGTTTCGGAAAAGACCCGGTTCAGCGCGCTTGTGCAGGGAGCGTCCGACCTGCACGAACAATTGCAGGCACGCGGGATAGAAAACCTTCTGGTCGGCGGCACCCTGACGAATATGTGCTGCGAATCCACCGCCCGCGACGGCATGATGATCGGCTATCGCGTGATCATGGTCGAAGACTGCAATGCATCGCGTAATGATGAAGACCACCTCGCGGGCCTGACCTCGGTTTACCAGAGCTTTTGCGACGTGCGCTCCGCCGACGATGTTATCGACAACGTCCTCGGGCTCGGCGACACCGCGTCGGCCGCAGCGGAGTAAGAGACAATGACCGGCCAGACCCGTATTCCCTGCGTCATCCAGCGCGGCGGCACATCGAAAGGCCCCTATTTCCTCGCCTCCGACCTGCCGGCAGACCCCGAACTGCGCGACCGCGTCCTGTTGTCCATCATGGGCTCGCCGGATGTCCGCCAGATCGACGGACTCGGCGGCGCCGACCCTCTCACCAGCAAGGTGGCGATCGTCAGCAAATCGGCCATCGACGGCGTCGACCTGGACTATCTGTTCTGCCAGGTAAAGGTCGACCAGCCGGCGGTCGACGTAACTCCCAATTGCGGCAACATGCTGGCCGGGGTAGCGCCGTTCGCGCTGGAGCACGGGCTCATCCCGGCGGTCGACGGTCGCACGACCGTCCGCGTGCACATGGTCAACTCGAACAACCTGTGCGATGTCCATATCCAGACCCCGGGCGGCGTTGTCACCTATGACGGCGACGCCCGGATCGACGGCTCGCCCGGCACATCGGCCCCGGTTCTGATCGATTTCCTGGACACCGCCGGTTCCGCCTGCGGGTCGCTGCTGCCTACAGGGAATGTGGTCGATATCGTCGACGGCGTCGAAATCACCTGTATCGATAACGGGATGCCCGTGGTGATCCTGCGTGCCTCGGATGTCGGCGCGACGGGATACGAAACCCGGGACGAACTGAACGCGGCGGACGACCTGAAGAAACGCATCGAATCCATCCGCCTGCAGATCGGCGAGGCCATGAACCTGGGCGACGTGACCGAAAAAGTCGTCCCCAAAATGTGCCTTGTCTCGCCGCCGGCAAAGGGCGGCACGATCAATACACGCTGTTTCATTCCCCATGTCTGCCATGCTTCTATCGGCGTTCTGGCTGCGGTCACAGTGGGCACGGCCTGTGTTCTGCCCGGCTCCACGGCCTACGATATGGCGGAGATCGCCGAGGGCGAGCCGAAGATGATCTCGGTCGAACATCCATCGGGCGAGTTTTCGGTCGAACTGGAAACCGGCGAGCCGGTTGACGGCATCCCGCAGATAAAACGCGCCGCCTTGCTGCGCACGACCCGTCGGCTGATGGAGGGCAATGCGCTGGTCCCCGCCGCAATATGGGATGGCGCGACCGGTTTGCTGTCCGAGGCCGCAGAATGAGCGAAGCGGCGATTGTCGAACGGTTACAACGCCTCGACACGCCCGCCGTATCCGATGCGCTCGACCGGCTCGACCTGCCGGGGCGGATCACCCATCTGCGGCGGCTGACCACCGGGCAGCGCATTGCCGGCAAAGTCCTGACGGTAAAGCTCGGCACCGGCGAGGCCCTGAGCGGCCCGCCCCGGCATCTCTGTACGTCCGCCGTCGAAGCCGCAAACCCGGGCGACATACTGGTCATCGAGCAGCGCTCCGACGTCGAAGCGGCAGGCTGGGGCGGCATCCTGTCCAATGGCGCCAAAGTCAGAGGCATCGCCGGCATCATCTGCGACGGTCCGGTTCGCGATGTCGACGAAAGCCGCGATCTCGACTTTCCGGTTTTCGCGGATCGCGCCATCCCGACCACCGCCCGGGGACGCATCGTCGAAGAGGCCTTCAATGCGCCCGTGACCGTCGGCTATGTGACCGTCACGCCCGGCGACTACGTTCTGGCGGACGGATCGGGTATTTGCTTTCTGACCCAGGACCGGGCGGTCGAAATACTGGAAGTTGCCGAAATGGTCGCCCGCCGCGAAGCTCTGATGACCGAGGCCGTTCTCGCCGGCGAACCGATCAGCCAGGTGATGGGCGCCGATTACGAAGACATGCTCCGCAAGGATTAACGGAACAACCCGGCCAGCATGCCCTGCAGGCCGCAACCCACAAAATCGAGCTTACCCAGCGCCACCCGCCCGGCGACCGGATCTCCCTTCCGGAGAAGGACCATCAGGCGATCTGCCAGGCGCACGATCACGGCCGTTTCCATCGCCAGGCGTCTGCTGGACAATTGCTGCGGCAGCGGCCGGGCCAGCTGCATCAGCGCTTCGCATCCGTCCAGGCATTGATCGATCACGCGCCGCAGCCCGGGCGTTGCCGCATCGCGGTCCAGATCAGCGACCGTCACGCCCGCCGAGGCCATCCAGTCGCCCGGCAGGTAGACCCGGTCCAGCGCGCGATAATCGTCCACCAGGTCCTGCAGGTGGTTCAGTACCTGCAGCGTATTGCACAGCGCGTCGGACCCGAGATATTTGACCGGGTCCTCGCCGTGAAGGTCGAGCAGGAAACGGCCGACCGGCGACGCCGACAGGTTGCAGTACCCCATCAGGTCGTCCCAGCTGTCATAGCGCAGTTTCACCGCGTCCTGCTTGAAAGCCTGGATCAGGTCGAGCGCGTGGCGCACCGGAACCCCCGTTTCCGCCCCGCTCCGCAGAACCGCATAGGACTTCTCCAGCGCGGGATCGTCGGGAATCTCGCCCGTCAGCGCTTTTTCAAAACGATCAAGACGCGCCAGCTTGTCGTCCGGCGACAGATCGCCATTATCCGCAATATCGTCGGTGGCGCGGGCCAGGGCATAATACGTGGCGACATGCGGGCGCAGCGCCCTGGGCAACAGAAACGAGCCGACGGGAAAATTCTCGTCTTCCGCCCCCTTGCCGGTCGGCGTTTCGATATCGGTGGCGTCGGCTTGTGTCATCCCGGTCCTGCGTGAATTACGGACGAGCAATTGCGTCCGCAACGCCGCCTGTCAAGGCCGATGGGTCCGCCCTTTCCATTCGCCGCCGCGGCCCTGCCAGTGCCGCCGGGCCGAATCCAGCGTCATCAGGGTATACATCACCCCTGCGGCTGGAAGCATAAAACCGTACCACGGGCTCAATCCGTAACGATACAGGGTCGGGGCGAAGGCCCAGCCCATGGCGAACCAGGCGGCAAAGGCGGCGACCGTGGTCGGCGTTTCCCATAGAACGAGCCCCGTCACGGTCAGCACCGGCGGGAGCAGATACAGAAACACCATGGCGGCCACCGTACCCGCAAGGGCGAGGACGGAATAATTCAACTGGTGAAACGCCGTCCGCGCGACCATGCGCCAGATTTCTCCGACCGAATTATAAGCCCGGATGCTCCGGGTTTCGGTCGCAAGCGACAGCCGGATTCTGCCGCCCGTCGACTTGATACGCTGTGCAAGGGCGCAATCGTCGATCAGTTCCCCCGCGATGGCAGCTATTCCGCCGATCCGCTGCAACGCCGAGTGCCGCACCAGCATCGACCCGCCCGCTGCGGCCGCCATCTTCCGTGCCGGGTCGTTTACCCACGGGAACGGATAGAGTTTCTGAAAGAAGAACACGAAAGCGGGAATAAGAAGCACATCCCACGCCTTTTCGATGCGAAGCCGCACCATCAGCGAATTCAGGTCCAACCCGTCATCCTCCGACCGGGCCATCAACGACGCGAGTTCTCCCGGATGATGTGCGATATCGGCATCGGTGAGCCAGATATAGGCCGCCGGGTCCGGCGCTTTCTCCGCCGCGGCGATACCCTGGGACACTGCCCACATCTTGCCGGTCCATCCCGCAGGCGTGTCGCTGCCCTCGATCACGGTAACGCCGGGCACCTGGCGCGCCAGGGCCGCCGTGCCGTCTGTGCTGCCATCGTCGACCAGGAAGATGCGGATGTCGCCTTCATAGTGCTGTTCGGCCACCGAGGTCAGGGATTGTTCGATCACATCGGCCTCGTTACGCGCGGGTATGACGACCGCCACTATCGGCCATCGGTCGGGCTCTGTCTCGCCTTCGGCCACGCGCTGATCGGCGCGCCAGAAATCTCCCCGGAGAACGAGCAGCCCGCCCCAGGCGGCCAGCACCAGTATCGCCAGGTAGAAAGCGGTCGGCACGGTCTGCAGGGCATCGGCCGTCATGGCGCGGCCCGGTGGTCAGTCGAATGCGTATCTGTACCTGAGACCGGCAAAATTCATACCTTCGTTGTCATCGTCGAACAGGGTGGCATTCGACATATGGGCGAGATACAGGGAAATGCCATGCCGCCCCGCCAACCTGTATCCGAGTTCGATGCTCTCGCGAAACAGAATCCGCGATCCCAGCGTAACTTCGCCGTTATCGTAGTGCGACCGGTTTCCGGGAAGCTTGCAGCTGTCCACAGGCTGACACGTCCGCACTGCCTGGTGAAGATTTCCCGTGTGGTAGGCAAATCCGAACGAGCCTGCGAGAAACCACCGGTTCTCGAACTGGTGTTGCCAGTTCAGCGCGAGATAGGCGGTGTGGGTCTCGTTGTCACTGTTCACCGACCCGCCGAGAACCGGATGCGGCGAGAACAGAAATTTCAGATATCTGTTCTCGAAATTCACAAACGTAACTTTGCGGAAGATAATCTCCAGATTCAGGTCGGCACTGTCGGATTCGGTGTTGTTGGCTCCCGGATCGTGGATCCAGCCACCAATCACCAGCTCCGCGACGATCGGCCGGCTTCCCGTCCCCACGGGCGCCTGCGTGGCTGGCGGGTTTTCCGTTGCACCTTCCGGCAATGGCCGGCGTTCCCTGACATCGATCTGCAGGCGATACTGACTACCGGGAAGCGGCGTCTCCGCGCGTATCGGCATCCCTTGTACCGCCGGGCGGAGCATCGCCGTGCCGCGGGGCGCATTTGGGACCGCATAGGGATGAGGCGCTTCCAGAAACCGGCTCATATCGTACAGGCGGTTGCCCGCGGCGGCCTCCGTCAGATTAACAACGGCGCCAATCAAACCGATTGCGACGCAAGCAAAACATTTTGCCCCCGAAAGCCCCATCCCGCCCCCCAGCGAAAACACCTCTTACCGGTGATTTCTGACCCAGGATGCGAGTCAGGGCAAGTCCGCAGGACCGCCCGGAACGTCCACTCATACGCGGTAGGCATATTCCTTGTCTGCCTGGCGCTCGATATCGGGCGGATAGGATGCCCGTTTGTCGGCGTAATACTGTTCGCGGTGATCGCCATCCGACGCCTTGTTGTAGGTCACATACAATACACGGCGCGGATCGTTGGTCATATTCGGCGCCGACCGGTGCGGCAGGTAGGAATCGAAAAACAGCACGTCTCCCGGCTCCGCCGGACAGGGGACGAATTCGACCCCCGCGAGCTGGTCGCCTTCCAGCGGTTCCCACAGATCCCCGACAAGCGCCTTGCGGTGATCCCAATGAGCCAGTTCCAGACACCCGTTCTCTACCGTCGCGGGATCTACGATGACCGTCGCGGTGATATAGAGCGGCGCGTAGGTTTCCCATCCCGCCTGGGCGTCCTGGTGGGCCTCGAAGCCGCCGCCGCCCGGCAGTTTGAAATTGATCTTTTCCTTGAACAGAACAGCTTCTTCCCCGAACAGGCGGCTACAGGCGCCACGGAGTTCGGAATCGAACAGTCCCGCCATCCGGTCATGATAGGCAACGAAATTTTCGACGCGGTTCAGCAGCCGCGCTGAAGGGTCCGATGAGCTGTTCTCGAAATACATCATGTGCCTGCCGGCAGTTTCCGGCCAATGCTGAATGTCGTCCACCCATTTGGTGATCTCGACCATTCTCGCCGCGTCGTACACCCCGCGAACGACCAGAAAGCCCTGACGGCGCCAGTCGTCCAGCATCGCGTCGGTGATAAAGTCGGTATTCATGGCACAACCCTATAACGAATGATTTCTGCCTCTCTATAACCTCGATCAATCCCTGGGGCCAGATTCTAAGAAATCCCTGCCGTCGCGTCCGATTCGATGTAGTTTTTTTTCCGTAGTACCGCAATTTATGGAACATGATATGGGCATTCTTACCTGGATAATTCTCGGCCTGGTCGCCGGCCTGATCGCCAAATTCGTCATGCCGGGCAATGACCCTGGCGGATTGCTGGTCACCATCATCGTCGGGATTGCCGGGGCCGTCATCGGCGGCTTTATCGCCAGCGCCATCGGCTTCGGCGCGGTAAGCGGATTCAACGTGCGGTCCATCGTAATCGCCGCCATCGGCGCTTTCGCACTTTTATTCGCGCTCCGTATGCTTAAACGCAGCTGACCGGCCCTGTCGCGCAGGTCGAGGCCGCTTCGCTACCGGTCGGTCCCGGCCAGTTCCCGATCGCGGAGAGCCTGGTTCCGGCCATGCACCGTGAACATGGCGTGCGCGATGCAGGCAATCCAGATTACGAAAGTGATCCCGTTGGCCAGCCCCAGGCTTCCGATAAAGATCAGAATACCGAACACGAGCAGGAGAATACTGAAAACTGCCTGAATAGGTTTTCCGCATATCAGGACAGCAAGCGGCGGCATAATGATTGCAACTAAATAAAGCACTACTTTACCTCTGATGGGCGAGTAATTTTATTATAACGATTCAGATGAATCGGCATATGATTTCCGTAACGCCAATTGCATGATATATATTTGTTTCAAGGGCTTGGCGTCAGCGTCATAGGACCCTATATCGTTCGATGTATTCAACGCCCCGGTCACGCCGGGGTTATTTAAAAAAGGAAGCTTTGTGGGCGTCCCATTTTCCCAGCAGGCCCGTGTCGGGGCTTACGTTGTCAAACAGCACCTTAAAGGTGTCAAACGTTATCCACTCGTCCTGATGCTGGAGCCGTTATTCCGTTGCAACCTCGCCTGTGCGGGTTGCGGCAAGATCGACTATCCGAATTCCATTCTTAACAAACGTATTTCGGTGGAAGACGCGCTTCAGGCGGCCGACGAATGCGGAGCGCCCGTCGTCTCCATCGCCGGCGGCGAACCGTTGATCCATAAGGAAATCGACCAGATTGTCGAGCAGCTGATCAAGCGCAAGAAGTTCGTCTATCTGTGCACCAACGCCCTGTTGCTTGAAAAGCATATCGACCGGTTCAAGCCCTCGAAATTCCTGACCTTCTCGATCCATCTCGACGGTGAAAAAGCCGAACACGATTCGGCGGTTTGCCAGGACGGGGTCTACGACAAGGCCGTCGCCGCGATCAAGGTGGCGAAGGCAAAGGGCTTCCGGGTCAACGTGAATTCGACCCTGTTCGACAACGCCACCTCGGACAGCGCTGCGCGCTTCTTCGACACCGCGACCGCGATGGGGATCGACGGCATCACCGTCTCTCCCGGTTTCTCTTACGAGCGGGCGCCGGACCAGGAACACTTCCTGAACCGCAGGCGCACAAAGGACCTGTTCCGCGGAATCTTCGAACGCGGCAAGGGAAAAAAATGGCCGCTCTCGCATTCGTCGATGTATCTCGATTTCCTCGCCGGAAACCAGGATTACCGCTGCACGCCCTGGGGCAACCCGACGCGGACGGTATTCGGCTGGCAAAAACCCTGCTACCTGCTCGGCGAAGGCTATGTCGGCTCGTTCCGCGAATTGATGGACGACACCGACTGGGATCTCTACGGCACCGGCAATTACGAAAAATGCGCCGACTGCATGGCCCATTGCGGCTATGAAGCGACGGCTGTGGCCGACATGGTCCGCAAGCCCTGGAAGGGCCTGAAGGCCGCCATCGCCGGCATCAAGACATCCGGCGACATGGCGCCGGAAATACCGCTCGAAAACGCGCGTAAGGCCGACTTCGTGTTCGAAAAGGTCGTCGAGGACCAGTTACGGCTGGCGGAAGTACATGCCACCGGCGAAGAAGGCACCAACGCGGATTCGCAAGCCGCCTGATTCCGCCCCCTTTCCAGTCAAGAAAAAGCCGTCCGGAACCAACCCGGACGGCTTTTTCATTAACGGCAGAGACCGCCGGACGCGCAGGTTACCCGCCCCTGACGAGTCCCAGAACCAGTTGAACTTCCATCGCCGCGATAATGCCGACGATGATCAGGTTGAAGACCCTGGCACTGACCCTCTCCGTCAGACGCATCCCGAGCGGGATAAAGATCATGACGGGGATAATCGCCAGCAGCCCCTGCACGATGCGTTCGTGATCGTACAGTCCGGCAACGCCGACACCGACGACATGGGTTACCGAAATCGACATGAACAGCAGCGACGTCGCAAAGACGTAGGTTTCCTTCACGAAGCCCCAGGCATGCGCCCAGGTCGCAATGAACGGCCCCGACATTCCGGTCGCGCCCTGACAGATGCCCGCACCCGCGGCGATTATCGGCGACAGAATCTTTGCCAACCGGCCCTCGGGCTCGATTTTAAGCTTGAAGATCACGGTCAGCAGGTAGAATGCGATCCAGACGGTCAGCACGATGGTCAGCATGCGTTCGTCGAGGCTGACGAGCACCCAGGTCCCGAGTCCCACCCCGAGCGCAGCGGCGATAAGCGGCGCCCAGACCTGGGGAATTTCCTTGATCCGCGCCCGCCACATCCAGACGATCTGAACGTTGGAGAACGCTACCGGGATGGTGGTTACCACGATCGCATGCTCGACACCGAAAAACACCGCGAGAATGGCGATACTGACCGGCGGCAGGCCGAGACCCGTCATCCCTTTTGCAAAGGCGCCCAGGGCCAGCGCGCCGAAAATAATTACGAACGATTCAGGCGTCACAGGCCGAGCCCTTCCCAGACGAGTTTGATTTCCATAATGACGATTACGGCGACGACCGCGCCGGTAAAGACCTTGGCACTTACATACCCCATCAGGCGCATACCGAGAAACTGAAAGATAAACAGCGGGATAAGGGCAAGGCAGCCTTCGACGAAGCGCTGCACCGTGAACATGCCGAACCCGAGCATGACGACGATCTGGACGAGATTGAACAGGCCGAAGACCAGGCCGTTATAGAAAACATAGGCTTCCTTCTTGAGCCGGAAGGACAGGATGAGGGTCGAAAACAACGGACCCGAGACCCCTGCGGCCCCCTGGGTGAAACCGCCCAGCATGCTGGCGATCGGCGTCCCGATGCGCCCGGCCCTGCCATCCAGCCGGAAAGAAGGATTGAACAGCAGCAGCGCCAGGAAACACGCGACGGCGCCGGCAAGCAGCAGTATCGTTGCACGGTCATCCGCGCTGTCCAGGAACCACACACCGACGATCGTCATCAGCGATGCGGGAATGATCATGTCATAGCGGAGCGGCGCGGCGCGGGCTTCGCCGCGATGTCTCCACACCAGCCAGGCATTTGAGACCAGGCCCGGAATCTGCATCACGACGATCGCGTGTTCCGCCCCCAGGAAACCCGCCATGAACGGAACCGCCACAAGGGGCAGCCCCATGCCGGTCAGCCCCTTGACGAATGCGCCAAGGGCAAGACCAAACGAAATGATCCCCAGGGAATAGAGGTCGAGCCCGATTTCCACCTAAACAGCAATTCTTGCCGGACCGGCCCGGTCAGTCGGACAGACCGTCGGGTACCTGCTTGTTCTCGGACTTGAGCTCAAGCCCGGACGCCGCCGCCTGCAATGACAGCAGGGCGGCGAAGTCCTCGTCGGTATAGCCGTTACCGATAAGCGACTGCACGATCTCCCGGGCGGCGGCCGTCACCGGCATCGGCACCCCGTTCGCGCGCGCCGCGGCGAGGCCGAGGTCGAGATCCTTGAGCAGCAGCTTCGGCGTAAACGTGACCGAATAATCCAGATTCACCAGCGAGCCCGTCTTGTAGCGCGAAAACATCGAGCCCATGACGCTGTTGTTCAGGAAATCGAGGAAAGCATGGCGCGGTACGCCCGCCTTTTCGGCGAGCACCGTAATTTCGACCATGTTCTGGATCACCACGCCGAGAAACACGTTGTGACAGATCTTGATGAAACGCGACAGTTCGCCCTCGCCCACATAGGACGATCCGCGTCCGATGGCGTCGAGATACGGACGGGCCGTGTTATAGGCGTCTTCCGGGCCGGAAACCGCGAATGTCAGTTTACCCGCCTTCACCACCTTGGCGTTGCCGGATACCGGCGCCGCCAGCATCGGGATGCCCATTTCGCTCGCCGCGGCACGGACCTTGGCGGATGCTTCCTCGTCGACCGACGTCGAATCGATCAGCATCCTGGGCTTCTCGCTCTGCGACAGCACGCCGGCATCGCCGAGCGTTACCTCCACGAAATCGGCGGGACCGCCCACCATCGTGAACACGATATCGCAGCCGGCAAGATCGGCGGGGCTGTCGACCACGGTTGCGCCAAATTCGGCCAGGGGTTCCGCCTTGGATTTCGTGCGGTTCCAGACCGAAACGTCGGCGCCGCCCTTGAGCAGCCGGTAAGCCATGGCAAAGCCCATGCGCCCGGTGCCGATCCAGCCGATTTTATATTCCGTAAGATCCTGTCCAGCCATCTGTCGCCCCTCCCGGTCGGTGTCGTTTTCTTGATGCTTAGAATGTTATGTGCAATCGTTTGCACGATTGTTGCACACTTTAACGCCTGCACCCTCGGCATGGCAAGTCAATGGCGGCTCAATATCCGTACTCGTACGAATTCGAACAAAACCCCGCATCTCCACGAAACCTTACGAATCTGGGCGAAACGGGTAAACGGCGCTAAGCTGCTGAAAGCAGGAAGGAAAACAATGCCAAACCGGGCGCGGGTAACCATTCGCGATGTCGCAGAACGTGTCGGAGTCCACCCGTCAACGGTATCGCGCGTGCTGAATCCGGCAACGCGCGGACGCATCACCTCCGAAATCGTCGAAAAGGTCACGGCGGCCGCCGCCGAACTGGGCTACCGACCGAACCAGGCGGCGCGCGGCCTTCGCACCAACCGGACCCGGTCGATCGGCGTGCTGATCCCCGATATCACCAACCCGCTATTCCCGCCGATCATCCGGGGCATCGAGGACGCCCTCGGCGCCAACGGCTATAGCGCCATTCTCGGCAATACCGACAATATCCCGTCCCGCGAAAGAGAAGCCGTCGCGACCATGCGCTCCCGCCAGATCGACGGGCTGATCCTTGCGACCGCGCGGCGGGACGACCCCATCGTCGCGGAATGCATCGCCGACGGATTGCCGCTGGTCCTGGTCAACCGGACCGCCGATGCCGACGGCGTTTCTTCCATCGTCAATGACGATGCGCTTGGAATCGCACTCGCGGTCCGGCATCTCAAAAGCCTCGGCCACACGCGGATTGCGCATATCGCGGGCCCCCGCAGCCTGTCCACCGGCGAAGCGCGACGGCGCAGTTTTTTAGAGGTCATGGAGGCCGAAGGCCTCGACGCCGACCCGGCGCTGATCGCGGAAACCACCGCCTTTTCGGAAGACGAAGGCCTGCTCGCCGCAGCCCAACTCATCGCCGGCGGATTGCGCTTCACCGCCATTGTCGCGGCGAACGATCTGATCGCGCTTGGGGCCTACGAAGCGCTGGCAGATGCCGACCTCAAATGCCCGGACGACGTGTCGGTCACCGGGTTCAACGACATGCCCTTTGTCGACCGGCTTTCCCCGCCCCTGACCACGGTGCGCATTCCCCATTACGAACTCGGCCGCGAAGCGGGACGGCGCCTGGTCGATCTGATCGAAAATCCGAACACGCCGGCCCGCGCGACCATGCTGCGGCCCGACCTCATCGTCCGCGGGTCGACGGTGAAGGTTTGACGGTGTCCTACGCGAGAACCGTTGCCCAGTCCTTGGTCTGAATGATCTCGCGGACCCGGTTGAGAAACGCCGCCGAATAGGCGCCGTCGATCGCGCGGTGGTCGAAACTCTGCGCCAGCACGCCGACAGGGCGGATGCCGATGGTGTCGCCGTCCTCGGTCTCGATCACCACGGGTTTCTTGGTGATGCCGTCGGTCGACAGGATCGCCACCTGCGGCTGGTTGATGATGGGTGCCGTAATCATGGTCCCGAACACGCCCGAATTCGAAATCGTGTAGGTCCCGTCGGTAAAATCGTCGGGTTTGAGCTGGTTGTTGCGCGCGCGGTCGGACACGTCCCGGATCGCGCGGGCAAGCTCGTGCAGCGTCATCTCGCCCGCACCCTTCACGACCGGCGCAACCAGCCCGTCGAAATCGAGATCGACGGCAATACCGAGATTGATCCGGCGGAACACGACCAGGTTCTCGCCGTCGATCGCGCCGTTTACCCGCGGGAATTCGCGGATCGCCTCGCATACCGCCTTGGCAATGAACGGCAGGTAGGTCAGCGAAAACCCTTCGCGCTTTTTCCACGCAGCGGACACACCGCTCCGCGCCCGGGCGATGCGGGCGAAATCCGCCTCGACCGCCTGCAGCACGTGCGGGCTGGTCGCCTTCGACCGGACCATGTGCTCGGCCGTCAGGCGGCGCAGGTTGTTGAACGGAATGACCTCGGTATCCTCGCCCGAGAAATCCAGCGGGGCCGGCTTCGGCATTGCCCTGGAAGGCGATGGCGACGCGGACCGGGCACTGCCCCCGTCGGCGAGATAGGCGAGCACATCTTTTTTCTTGAGCCGGCCGTTCAGGCCGGTGCCGGAAATCGCCGCGGGATCGAGACTGTTTTCCGCGACCAGGCGGCGGACGGCGGGCGACAGCGGGTTGCCCCTGGCATCGCGGTTGGCGGACTTGACCGAAACGTCGCGCACCGGGGCGGCGGCGGTTTTCGGCGCTACGGTTTCCGCTTTCGCAACCGGCGCCGCGGCGGCCTCGATCACCTCGCCCTCGCGGACGATGATCGCGACGACTTCGCCCACGGGAACCGTGGCGCCGGCATCGACGCGGATTTCCAGCAGCGTGCCTTCGGCCGGGGCCGGCACTTCCATTTCGACCTTGTCGGAAGACACATCGAAAAGCGGCGCCTTGGTCGATACCTTGTCGCCGATCTTGCTGTGCCACACCGAAACCGTGCCTTCCGACACCGTTTCGCCGAGCTGGGGCATGATCACATCCATTGCGCTATTCCCCTGCCTTCAATCGATATTCTCGACGATTTCGCGCACGATGCGCTCCGCCGACGGCATGGTCGCATCTTCCAGCGCATCCGCTGCGGGCAACGGAATATGCGGTGTGGTAATGCGCATGATCGGCCCGTCGAGATCCCAGAAAATTTCATCGGCGACGATAGACGCGATCTCCGCGCCCCAGCCGCACAGGCGGGGATTCTCCTCCACCGTCACCAGTCGGCCGGTCTTCGAGACCTCGCGCAGGATGGTTTGCGTATCCAGCGGCACCAGCGAGCGCACATCCACGACCGTCGCCTCGATGCCGTGTTTCGCCGACAGTTCCTCCGCGGCCTTCAGCGCCCGCGGCACCATCGCGGCAAGCGCCACGACGGTCACGTCGCCGCCGTCACGCAGCACCTTGGCGGTGCCGAGTTCGTCCACGTATTCGCCGTCCGGCACCTCGCCCTTGATCGGATAGAGCGATTTCTGCTCGAAGAACATCACCGGATCCGGGTCGCGGATCGCGGCGGCCAGCAGGCCCTTGACGTCAGCCGGGCTCGACGGGGCAACGACCTTCAGGCCGGGGATCATCATCGCCCAGTTTTCGACCGACTGGGAATGCTGCGCGCCGAAACGCGAGCCGCCGCCATTGGCGGTGCGGATCACCAGCGGCATGCTCATCTGACCGCCGGTCATGTAGCGCGCCTTGGCGATTTCATTGGCGACGATATCCCAGCACACCGCCAGAAAGTCGGAAAACATGATTTCGGCGATCGGTTTCAGGCCGGTCATCGCCGAGCCCATGGCGGCGCCGAGAATGGCCTGTTCGGAGATCGGCGTATCGCGCACGCGCACCGGGCCGAATTCCTTGAACAGCCCGACGGTCGCCTTGAACACGCCGCCGGCCTTGCCGATATCCTCGCCGAGAAAGACCACGTCGTCGTCGCGGCGCATTTCCTGCGCGATGGCCGCGGCCACCGCCTCGCGATAGGTCAGTTCCGCCATGACGTGCCTCCGTCCGCCCAGACATCGACGTCGATCAGCTCCAGCCCGGGGGGCGGCGAGGCCTTGGAAATCTCGGTGGCTGCATCGACCTGCGCCAGGACTTCGGCATCCATGCCGTCGATCACGTCCTGCGCGATGCCGAATTCGGCAAGCCGTTCGCGGTAGCGCGGCACGGGATCTTTTTTCAGCCAGGCCTCCAGTTCGCCCGGCGGCCGGTAATCGCCGGGATCGGCGCGGCTGTGGCCGGAATGGCGATAGGTCAGGCATTCGATCAGGGACGGTCCGTCCCCGGCACGCGCCTTGGCGAACGCCGCCTGCGCCGTGCGGTACACTTCATCCGCGTCGTTGCCGTCGATCACGATCTTGGGCAGCCCGTAGGACGCCGCGCGGTCGCCCGCCGGATTGTGAACTGCGGTCACGTCATGGATCGGGGTGTATTCCATGTAAAGATTGTTTTCGCAGACGAAGACCACCGGCAGCTTCCATACCGCCGCCATGTTCAGCGCTTCGTGAAACGCGCCGATATTGGTCGTGCCGTCGCCGAAGAAGCAGACCGATACCTGCCCGGTATTCTTGTATTGCGAGGTCCAGGCCGCGCCCATGGCGATCGGCAGATGCGCGCCGATAATGGCGTAGGAGCCCATGGCCCCGTGCTCGACCGATGTCAGGTGCATCGAGCCGCCCTTGCCCTGCAGCAGCCCGCATTCGCGCCCCATCAGTTCGCCGAGCACGCCTTCCATCGACGCGCCGCGGGCCAGCGTATGGTGATGGCCGCGATAGGTGCAGAACGACCAGTCATCCTTGTTCATTGCGGTGGCGAACCCGGCGGCCACGGCCTCGTGGCCGAGCGCCAGGTGCGACGTGCCCTTGATCAGGTTCTGGAGAAACAGATCATAGGCGCGCTGTTCGACGTGGCGGATTTCCAGCAGCGAGCGCCACAGCGCAAGCCGCGTGTCTTCGCCGATATCGTCATTGGCGATCGACTTGGATTTCGACGACGCGCGCTTCGGCGCGGTTTTCGCCGGCGTTTTCCTGCCGGCCCTGCCCTTGGCCGCGGCTTTCGGTTTGGTTGCCACTTTTCCGTTTCCCTATCCGGTTTATTCTATGTCACCCCGGATTTATTCCGGGGTCCAGAGCCGCCCGCCAGTCTGTCCGCCGTCGTCACAGGATCCCGGCGCGGGGCCGGGATGACAGCCGAAGCGAACGCGGAGAGCGCGCTTCCCGCCCGATCAGTACTTGTTCGCGATCGGCAGTTCTTCGGCCGGGTACAGGCTGATGATCTGCGGCCCGTCGGGGGTCACGACCATTTCCTCCTCGATACGCGCGGCGGAGAAACCGTCGGTCGCCGGGCAATAGGTTTCCAGCGCGAAGACCATGCCGGTCTTGATTTCCTTCGGGTCGTCCATCGAGCACAGGCGCGAAATGATCGGGCGTTCGTGGATCGCGACGCCGAGACCGTGGCCGAACTGCAGCGCGAAGGCTTCCATCTCGTCGGAGAAGCCGAATTCCTCGGCCTTGGGCCACACGGCGGCGATCTCGTCGGTCGACACGCCGGGGCGCACCAGGTCGATGGCCGCGTCGATCCATTCGCGGCACTGCTTGTAGGCGTCGCTCTGGGAATCGGTGGAACGGCCGACATTGAACGTGCGGTAATAGCAGGTCCGGTAGCCGGAATAGGAATGCAGGATATCGAAAAAGGCCTGATCGCCGGGGCGCACGATGCGGTCGGTGAAATTGTGCGGATGCGGATTGCAGCGTTCGCCGGAAATCGCGTTGATCGCCTCGACGTCGTCGGAGCCCATTTCGTAGAGCATCTCGTTCGCCTTCGCGACGATATCGTTTTCGCGCACGCCGGGTTTGAGCTCTTCGCCGATCATGTGATAGACGCCGTCGACCATGGCCGCCGCCTGGTTGAGCAGCACGATCTCGTCGATGCTTTTGACCTCGCGGGCGTCCAGCATCACCTGCTGGCCGTCGCGCACCTCGATACCCTCGGCCTGCAGCGCCAGCATCATGGGCGGTTCGCAGATATCGACGCCGAGCGGCATGTCGGCCATGCCGTTATCGACCAGCATCTGCTTGATTTCCTTGGCCGCGCTTTCCATCAGCCCGGCCGCGGGCGGCACGGTGCCGCGCAGGCCGAGCATGCCGGCATGGCAGTTATCGGTCGGCAGCCACGGCGCATGCAGGCGGTGATGGGCGGCGGCGGAGCCGAAATCCCACAGATGCGGGTCCTGGTCGCCCATCAGCATGGCATAGCGCGCCACCTTGTCGCGCGACCACTCGCCGATGACGGTCGAGGTCAGGTAGCGGATATTGTTGTTGTCGAAGCACAGCAGCGCGCCGAGATCCGAATTCGCCAGCGCTTCGTGCGCCCGGCCGAGCCGGTATTTGTGCAGCCGGGAAAAATCCACCCGCTGTTCGAAATCGACCCCGGAATGACCCGGCGCCGGAATCGCGCGGTCCCACGCGTAATGGGGGTTCAGTGCGTCATCGGCGGCGAAGCCGGTCGCGTCGGACATGTCCTGCGGCATGGTGGTCTCCCTTGGATTTCGGCGTCTCACCCGGGATCGCGACAACAGTCGACGCCCCGGTTGGACGTAGTTTACACCGCCTGTTTTACATGTCCCGCA
>CAXBCP010000010.1:0-136996 GCA_963974055.1 uncultured Rhodospirillaceae bacterium | reverse complement strand
AATAGCCCCGGACCTGTACCCCACCGGGACCTGCATGCTAACAAAGACGAAACGAAAACGAGTAACGAACGGATAGCAGCCATGAAAGTCAGTGTCGGAGATCACCAGATCAATTGCGAGGTCGAAGGCCCGGAAGGGGCTCCGTGGATCACGTTCAGCCACGCGCTCGCCAACAACCTGCACCTGTGGGACGATCAGGTCGCACTGCTGAAAGACAAATACCGTATCCTGCGCTACGACCACCGCGGCCACGGCCTGTCCGACGCACCGCCCGGTCCCTATTCCTTCGACGACCTGATGGAAGACGCCATTGCCCTGCTCGACCATTTCGGGATCGAGAAAACCCACTGGGTCGGGCTGTCGATCGGCGGCATGCTGGGCTATGGCCTCGCCCAGAACCACGGCGACCGGCTGCTGTCCCTGACGGCCTGCGATTCCCGCCCCGACGCGCCGCCGGACTACGCGGCCTATTTCCAGTACCGCATCGATACGGCGCGCGAAAAAGGCATGGACGGCCTCGCCCAGCCGACCGTCGAGCGCTGGTTCACGCCCGAATCCGTGGCGGCGAATCCCCCGTCGCTGGAGCGGGTACGCGAATGGGTGCGATCCACCAACCCGGTCGGGCACGAGGGATGCTGCGAAGCGCTGAAACGTCTCGCCTTCGGGGCGCGCCTCGGCGAAATCGAGGTGCCGACGCTGCTGATCGGCGGCGAAAAGGACAAGGGCGCACCGCCCGAAATCCTGGCCGAGGCGGCCGCTGCAATCCCCAATTGCCGCCACGACGTTATCGCGCGGGCCGGGCATATCTCGAACATCGAGAACCCCGAGGATTTCAACGTCGCGCTGACCGCCTTCCTTGCAGAACTCTCCGTCGCGGCCTGACCCATGGCCGCGCCGGACGGTCCCCGCGGCGCCGACATTATCGATGCGCTGAAGCAAGCCGGCATATCCCATATCGCCGCCCTGCCGGATATCACGACCAGTGCCGGCCTGCTCTGGCCGTTGTCGAAAGACGAGGATTTCCAACTGATCCGTCTGAGCAAGGAAGACGAGGGCGTGTCGATCTGCGCCGCGCTGAGCTATTGCGAAAAGCGCGCGGTCCTGCTGATGCAGCAGACCGGGCTGATGGATTCGCTGAACAATATCCGCGCCGTCGGCTGCGAATACCGGCAGCCGGTCTGCATGATGGTCGGCCTGCTCGGCAAGGAGCCCGACAGATCGCCGACGGACTCGGCGAGTTTCGGCGTCCGCATCGTCGAGCCGGTGCTGGATGCGATGGAGATCGACCATATCCTGATCGAAGAACCGGCGGATGTCGCGAAACTGCCGCCGGCCATCGATTTCGCCTATCTGCGCTCGCGGCCCATGGTCGCCCTGATCGGCCGGAGCGTACAGCCATGATGCAGCGCATGGCCTGTTTCGAAAAGATCGCGGCGGTGCGAAACGGCGCCATCGTGGTCGCCACCTATACGTCCGCCTTCGAATGGCACCGGGTCGACCCGGACCCGCTGAATTTCGTCAGCGTCGGCGCCATGGGCCAGGCGTCGTCCCATGCGCTGGGGCTTGCCATCGGCCTGCCGGACCAGAAGATCATCGTGCTCGACGGCGACGGCAGCCTGCTGATGAACCTGTCGACCCTGACCACCATCGCCAACGCGGCGCCGAAGAACCTGGTTCATTTCGTTGTCGAAAACGGCACCTATGAAGCCAATGGCGGCCACCCGACACCGGCGCAGGGCCGCACCGATTTCGCCGGGATGGCGGCCGCCGCGGGCTATGCCGAGGCCCACAGCTACGAGGGCCTGAACCAGTTCGCCGCCGACCTGCCGGCCCTGCTTTCCGCCCCGGGGCCGGTTTTCGCCGCGCTGAAGGTAGAGCCCGGCGACGCGCCGCCGCTGAACTACGATTACAAATGGCTGCACAGCGCCGACCGGCGGCGTGAATTCCGCGATGCCGTCAGACCGCTGCTGAAGAAATCCTAGACAGAGCTATTACCGTTAGCCTGCCCTGAAATCAGCCGCTCCAGTGGCCGCCGTCGCGCATGCGCCGCGCGGCATCTTCGCGCCATTCATCATAGGTCGAATAGCCCGGTTTCAACTTCACGGCGGCGGCGACATGGTCGTAGATCTCGGCATCCGTCATGTCGTCGAAGCTGAACGGGACCGCGGAAGGCGCGTTTACATACCAGGGCGAGGGCGTGAAAATCTCGATCGTGTTGTCTTCGGGGTCCCTGAAATACAGGCTCCAGGCGACGCCATGGGCGCGGGTCTGGATGTTATGGGCATCCGCATCCGCGGTCACGATCCCGTACATAATGCGCATGTCGGCAAGGGACGGCACTTTGAGCGACAATTGAACGATCTGCGACGGCACATCCGCCGGACGCCCGGATACCAGAATCAGCTGGTGATGTTCGTTCGGGTCACGGCTCATGAACACGTATTCCGGCGCACCGGACGGCAACGGCCCGCGATCCGTCACCATGAACCCCAATACGCGACCGTAAAAATCGACCATGCGGTCGAGACCGCTAACGTATATCCCGATATGGCTGATCTGGGCGTCCGGGATTTTCGGCATCCGGCTCATCTCCCCTCGCCTCCGCGCTGAATATCAGAGATCCGCAAGCTTCGGCATGACCTCCTCGCCGAACAGCGTGATCGACCGCAACGCGTCTTCATGCGTCATATCGCCGAAGTTAAAAGCGCTGATCACGTAGTTCACGCCAAGCGCATCAATCTGTTCGGCGAGCTGTTCGCATACCGTTTCAGGCGACCCGGCAATATGGGTGCCGCCCGCGATCGCCTTTTCAACCGAATCGACCGTGTTCCGGGCGAATTGCGGCCCTTCGACATTATTTTCCCGCCACAGCTTTGTCAGGCTGTCATGCCACACCTTGTAGGCGGGCCCGGCGATCTTCAGGGCTTCGGCGTCTGTCGCGGCCACGGTCACCTGGCGGCTGATTCCGATGGCAGCGCCCCCGGGAAACGGCCGTTGCGCGCCGATGGTGGCGCCGCGTTTCGCATAGGCTTCGTTGAAAGCGGCGATATTCGCTTTCGCCATCTCGACGCCGCCGAGGGTGCAGTAATGGAAGCCGTTTTCGCCGGCATAGGCGCTGCCGCCCGGGTTCGACGACGGGTACCACAGCGGCGGATGGGGATCCTGCAGCGGCCGCAGTTCCATCGGCACGTCTTTGTAATTGAAATGCTTGCCCGAATAGCTCAGCGAATCATGGGTCATGCCTTCGAGCAGAACTTCCAGCGCCTCGCCATAAACCTCGCGCGCGGTGTCGGGATCGAAATTATGATAGTTCATCTCGAACGGCGACACGCCGCGCCCGACGCCCAGTTCCATCCGACCGTTCGACATGTGGTCGAACATGCCGACTTCCTCGATCAGGCGAAGCGGCGAATAGAGCGGCAGCAGATAGGTCAGCGGGCCGATGCGGATATTCTCGGTCGCCTGCGCCACCGCGCCCAGAAAGACGCCCGGCACCGGCACCATGTTCAGCGGCGTCGCGTGATGTTCCGCGACGTGATAGCCGTAAAACCCGAGACGGTCTGCGGCGGCGACATAGTCGACCCGCTCCGCGAATTGTTGCGCCAGCGCGCGCCCCGACTTGTCGACATGATCGAATACACCGAATTTCATTTTACCTGCTCCGCTTGGATGGGATGTTGCCCCTTTGTAGCGGAAATAAGGTCGCCGTGAAATGCGCTGGCTATTCTTCGCGAAACGCCCGGTTGAAGCTGTTTGTGACCGGCTTCATGAAATATCCGAGGGCGGTGTTCGCGCCGGTCACGATCATGACTTCGGCGCGCATGCCGGGCTGAAGTCTGGCGCCGCCGAGCGCCGCCTGAACGTCGGACCGAAGGGCGATGCGCGCCAGATAATATCCTTCGGGCGTAAACTGGTCGGCAAGCCGGTCCGCAGATATAGAAAGCACGTCGCCGTCGACCGGTACCGAATTCCGCTGGCTGAGCGCGGTGAAACGCACCTGGGCGGACAGGCCGGCATGGACGACGTCGATGTCCTGCGGGCTGACCTTCGCCTCCACAATCAGCCGGTCGTCGGTCGGCACGATATCCATGATGGCTTCGCCGGCCGCGACGACACCGCCGGTCGTGGAGATTTTCAGGCCGACGACGGTGCCGGCGATCGGCGCGCGAATTTCGGTTCGGGTCACGACATCGCCGGAAGCGCCGCGGCGCTCGCGCAGATCGTGCAGCTGGGATTCCACTTCGCGCAGTTCGCGGACGACTTCGTTGGTCCGCTCGGCCCGTAATTCCGCAATCTTCAGGCGGGTTTCGCCCATGGATTGCTGTGCCCGCGAGATCGCCGCGATATTCCCGCCGCGACCGCCGCCGATTTCGGCAGCGCGGCGTTCAAGCGCCAGCAGGCGGGGCCTGGCCACCAATCCGCGTTTCACCAGCGACCGGATACCGGACAATTCGTCCTCGATTAGGGCAAGCTGGCGGTCGTCGGCTTTCAGCTTGGCCCGCAGGCCGCCGATCTCGATCCGCACCTGGGAATCCCGTTTGCGGAGCAAGGCAATCTTGCTGGCCAGCGCATCCCGCCGTGCGGCGAATATCCGTCGCTGGCCGTCCATGACCGTGCGATAGGCCGGATCCTGGGCGCGGGCCTGCATATCCGCCGGAAAGCTCACGGCTGCCGCGCCGTCGCGTTCCGCCCGCAGACGCGCCGCCAGGCTTCGCGCAGACAGCAGGCGGCCTTCGACCAGCGACAGAACGGCCTGCGCCTGGGCCCTCTCAAGCCGGACCAGAACCTGACCTGCTTTTACCACGGCCCCGTCGCGGACGAGAATTTCGCTGACAATGCCGCCTTCGAAATGCTGAACCGTTTTGCGTTTGCCTTCGACGGTGACCTCGCCCGGCGCGATCGCGGCGGTGCTCATCGGCGCCACTGCCGCCCATACCCCGAAAATGCTGAAAAACACGGCGACGATCACGGCGCCGACGAGGACGATACCGCGCACCGGCGGCGTCTCGATATCGATATTGCTATCAACCAAAGCTTACCTCCCCGGCTCCGGTGGGATTGATCGGCGTCTCGGAGGCGGCACCCGGCGAAACGGTCGGCTGCGGGGCCGGCGATTTCGCCAAGGCCGGCATCACTTTCGCCAGCACCTCTTCCCGCGGACCGATCATGCGGACCCCGCCGTCCTGCAGAACAAGGATCCGGTCGATATGACGCAGAATGCTGGGCCGGTGGGCGACGACGATAACCGTCGCACCGCAGGTTTTCAGAATGTCGATCGCCCGCTGGAGCGCCTTTTCGCCTTCTGCATCGAGATTCGAATTGGGCTCGTCCAGCAGGATGAAGCGCGGCCCCCCGTATACGGCGCGGGCCAGCGCGACACGCTGGCGTTCGCCGCCGGACAGCGCGCTGCCGCCGGGACCGATGGGCGTATCGTACCCCTTGGGCAGGTTCATGATCGTTTCATGGACGCTCGCGAGACGCGCCGCGCCGATGACCAGGTTGTCGTTGTTGTCCTGAAGGCGGGAAATCGCATCGGTCACGGTTTCGCCGAGCAGTCCGATTTCCTGCGGCAAATAGCCGACATACTTGCCGCGTTCCTCGCTGTTCCATCGGGATATTTCCATCCCGTCGAGCCGGACATGGCCGGTATGCGGCGCATCGATACCGACCAGAAGGCGGGAAAGGGTCGTCTTGCCCGCGGCCGACGGACCGATGATCGCAAGCGTCTCTCCCGGCTCCACTTCGAAGGAAACGTTGCGAAGCGCCGGCCGGTCCATGCCCTTGTGCACGAAACTGACACCCTGGACCGTAATCCTGCCGTTGGGTTCCGGAAGTTCCGTGGTCGTCGTGTCCGGCGGTTCCCGGTCCAGCAGGCTGCGGACCCGGCGCCACGCATCGATCGCGCTCCGGGCCGACCGCCAGGTCGACACCGCCTGATCGACCGGCGCCAGGGCCCGGCCCATCAGAATCGAGGCCGCGATCATGCCGCCCGGCGACATCTCGTTTCCGATGACCAGCCAGGCGCCGATTCCCAGAATGCCGATCTGGAGCAGCTGGCGCCAGAATTTGGTGATCCCGGTCAGGAAGCCGGCACGGGCGCCGCTCATATTCTGGGCCGCCAGCGCCGTCCCGTTCAACCGGTCCCAGCGATCGAGAATGCTGCCCCGCATGCCCATCGCCTCGACGACGTCGGCGCGCTGGATCGCGGCTTCGGCGAATCCGAACGCTTTGGCGCTTGCCGCGGATGCGGCGGCGCTTGAATGACGGGTAATCCAGTCGTTGAGTATCGCCAGCACCAGGAGCACTACCGCCCCGCAAACCGCGACCCAGCCGAGCAGCGGATGCAGCATGAACATAAAGCCCAGAAACACCGGCATCCAGGGCGCATCGAGGATAGGTATGGCCGAGGCTCCCGACAGAAATGTCTTTACTTCCGATAAATCCCGCAGCTTTTCGGAAGTTTTCCGCCCCTCGCGCCCAAGCCCTACGGTAATACTCATACCGAGCACTACCGGGCTGATCTGGTCGTCCAGCCAGGCGCCTACCTTGAACATGATGCGGGTACGAATGATATCGAGCGCCGCCATCGTGGACAGCGCGACGATCGCGATAACGCTGAGCATCACCAGGGTTTCGCCGCTCCGGCTGATCAGAACGCGGTCGAAAACCTGCATCATGTAGATCGACGAGGTCAGCATCAGGAGGTTGATGCACAGGCTGTAGCCGATCAGCGCCGAAAACGCACCGATACAGGCCCTGCGCATCCGGTCCAGCAGGGAATCCGGTCCCACCGTGTATTCGGTCACGCGTACCACTCCCGGCGCCCGAAACGAGCGGAAGCAGGGACGGTCAGGGCTGCAGATATCCGTATTGAGGTCATTTTAGGCGGTTTTTACGTTTTGTTGCGCGTTTACCATTATTCGCAAACCTAACTTAACCGCCCAAAGGTTATTAAATCGTTGGCTTCGAGATCCAGGACGGGTCTTGCCTATCGCTGCAGCCTGCCAGTAAGGCGGTGCATCGGCGGTAAATGATCAACCAGGTAGGTGCGTGCTGTGGCTTTTCCCCGCATGACAACACTGATCGAACTGGCGCGCGGTGCATTTCGTACCGACGCGGCGTCAGTGCATGCGCTGCCCGAGCGTGGGATATCGGCGCCGGAAACCGCAGGGAACGCGACGGTCCAAGCCGAAATCGCACTCTCCGAGCCGATGTTCGGGGTGGATATCGCAACCGGCCCGGCGGCCGGGGAAGAGCCGTTCGACGCACCGCTGCACGAATCCGATCCGCGCGCGCCCCTGCCGGAAATATTCGGCGAAGACACCAGCACCCACGATTTCTATGGGCGCGGCGACGCCTTTTCCTTCGCGGACACCGTTCAACAGCTTCAGGCCGCCCGCGAGACCGGGACGGGTATTTCGTCGCCCGCCGGCATTGCCACGGGCGCCCCCGCAACCGCCGGACACGACTTTGCCTTCGAGTCCTTCGTACAGGACGAAAACTTCGATTTCACAGCGATAGAAACAGATACGCAGACAACAGCCGTTTTCAATGCAACGCCCGGGTCCGAGGGGCCCGTTGCAGGCAATGAAAACAGCGTCCCCGTTCATCCGGTGGGCTGCGGATGCCACGACTGCAGTGCTGATGAAGACGGGCATGAAGACGGACATCACGGGCACGATCACCCCGACGAGCCCGAAGCCCTTGCATCGGATGGCGGCGACGGGCCGGTCCCGTCGGAAGGCGGGCCGTCATCCGGGTTCTCGACATCGTCCGTCGCCACGACCGGCGACAATGCCATCGACAGCCTGCTCTATGGCACGCGCTGGGGGTCGGGCAGCGCCACGACCGAGATGACCTTCAGCTTCGGCACGTCGAGCTCGGTCTATATTTCGGGATACACCGAACCGACCAGCGGTTTCGGTGAATTCAGCACCCACCAGAAGGACGCCGCGCGCGCCGCCCTGGATTACTGGTCGAATGTCGCGAACATCACATTTACCGAAGTCACGGACAGCGCATCCGTCGCGGGGGATATCCGGTTCGCCAAGAGCAGCGAACCGAGCACCGCCTGGGCGTACCTGCCGTCTTCGAGCGCGAAGGGCGGCGATGTCTGGGTCGGCCCGAGCTCCTACTACAACGATATGTCGGAGGGCACATACGGCTTCGCGACGATGCTGCATGAAATCGGACATGCCCTGGGCCTGAGCCATACCCATCAGGGCAGCACGATCGCGACCTCCGATATCGACTGGACCGGCTATTCGGTGATGAGCTACCGGTCATACGAAAACGCGCCGCTGACGGGGTATACTCAGAACTACTATCCGAACACCCCGATGCTGAACGACGTAAAGGCGATCCAGCATATCTATGGCGCGAACACATCCTACAATTCCGGCGACACGACCTATAGCTGGTCGACCGGCGGCAAAGTGCTGGAAACGATCTGGGATACCGGCGGCACGGACACCATCGACTGGTCGAACCAGTCTTCGGCCGCCGAAATAAATCTGAACACCGGCGTCTGGAGCAAGCTCGGGCCGAGTTACTATTCCAAGTACCCGACCACCGAAGACCGCACATTGATGATCGCCGAGAACGCGGTGATCGAAAACGCAACCGGCGGCACGGCGGGCGATACCCTGATCGGCAACAGCGCCGACAACGTCCTGACCGGCGGCGGCGGCAGCGACGCGCTTACCGGCGGGTCCGGCGACGACCGGTTCGTCTTCGCGTCCGGATTCGGCACGGATACGATTTCGGACTTCACGGCGGGCGATGGTTCCGCGGATACGCTCGACTTCACATCCTACGGGTATACGGCATATTCCGAGATTGAATCGAATGTGACCTTTGCCGATGTGGGCGGCAATGCGGTCCTGACGATCGGCAGCGACAGCGTCACTCTGACCGGGGTTGCCGTCGCGGATCTCGACGTCGACGACTTCTTCGGCGTCGTCGCCGGGGCAACGGCGGGTGACGACGTTCTTGCAGGCACATCCGGCAACGACGTGATCGACGGCCTTGCGGGCAGCGATTCTATTTCCGGCAATGGCGGCAACGATTATCTGCGCGGCGGCGCCGGAGACGACAACCTCGCCGGCAATACGGGAGCCGACACGCTCTTTGGAGATGCGGGAGCCGACACGCTCAACGGCGGCACGGGCGACGACACCCTCAGCGGCGGCGCCGGACGCGATACGTTCGTGTTCTCGTCCGGGTTCGGCAACGATACGATCAGCGATTTTTCCGTCGGGTTCGACAGCATCAATCTCGCCGCGCTCGAGGTTGCGGATTTCACGACGCTTCTGGCCAATACCGCAGATGTCGGCGCGAACGCCGTCATCACGTTAAGCGGCAATACCATCACCCTTACAGGGGTCACGAAATCGCAGCTTCTGCAGGGCGATTTCATCGGCGTCAATCCGGTCGGCACATCGGGGAACGACACAATCGTCGGGTTCGACACCGACGACACGATCGACGGGCTTGCTGGCAACGACGTCATCGATGGCGGCGCCGGCGACGACACCCTTGCCGGCGGCGACGGCAACGACCGGCTGATCGGCGGCACCGGCGCCGACGCCATGACCGGCGGCGCGGGTGACGATACGTATATTGTCGACAACGTCGGGGACACAGTGACCGAGGGCAGCGGTGCGGGTACGGACACGGTCGTGTCGTCGGTCTCCTATACTATCGGCGACAATGTCGAAAACATCGAGCTCAGCATCAGTGCGGATATCAACGCCACGGGGAACAGCCTCGGAAACCGGATCACCGGCAATGCGGGCAACAACGTCCTGACCGGCAATGGCGGCAACGATTTCATATACGGCATGGCCGGCGACGATACGCTGAACGGCGGCGATTCGTTCGATGCACTTATCGGCGGCGACGGTGCGGACACGGTAAATGCCGGCGGCGGCGACGACTGGGTGCGCGGCGAAGACGGCAATGACATCCTCAACGGCGATGCCGGTACGGACAAAATATACGGCGAAGCCGGAAACGACACGCTGGATGGCGGAACCGGGAACGATTTCATGTATGGCGGCATCGGCGACGACACCTATATCGTCGACGACAATTCCGACAAGGTGTTCGAGAACAGCGACGAAGGCACCGATACCGTGCAGAGCTCGGCGGGCTATACGGCGCTTTCCGCCAATGTTGAAAACCTGACACTCACGGGGTCCGCCGATATCGACGGCACCGGCAACAGCCTCGACAACCAGATCACCGGAAATTCCGGAGCCAACACCCTGGTGGGCGGCGGCGGAAACGACACGCTTACCGGCGGCGCCGGCAGCGACACCTATATTATTTCGGACGATACGGACACGATCGTCGAGGCATCCGGCGCGGCCGGCACGGATACGGTTATCGCCTCGGTCTCTCACACGCTCGACGATTTCGTCGAGGACCTTGTGCTCAGCCAGAGCGGTAATATCGACGGCACCGGCAATAGTGAAAACAACACGATCACGGGTAATTCCGGCGACAACACGTTGACCGGCGGCGCAGGCAATGACCGTCTCGACGGCAGAAACGGTACGGATTCGCTGATCGGCGGCACCGGCGACGACACCTATGTAATCGTGGATGCGCTTGACACGATCACAGAGAATGCCAGCGAGGGAACGGATACCGTTGAGAGCCATCGGAGCTATACCCTGGGCGAAAATCTCGAAAACCTGACGCTTGCGGGCTCGGCGCACAGCGACGGGACCGGTAACGACCTGGACAATACGATCATCGGGAGTACCGGCCGAAACCGGATCGACGGGGGCGCCGGTGCGGATTCCATGTCCGGCGGCGTCGGCGACGATACTTACGTGGTCGACAACGTATCCGATACAGTCACCGAAAATTCGAACGAAGGCACCGACCTTGTCGAAAGTTCCGTGTCATTCGCGCTGAGCGCAAATATCGAGAATATCCGCCTCACAGGTACCAGCGATATCGATGCGACCGGGAATGTCAGCGACAATTTCATTCGCGGTAATAACGGCGCGAACATTTTGAACGGGAACAGCGGCAACGATATCATTTTCGCGTTTGCCGGGGATGACACCGTGAATGGCGGAAACGGCGACGATTCCCTTTATGGAGACGCCGGTTCGGATACGCTGAATGGCGGCGCCGGCGACGACAGCCTGCGCGGCGGCTCCGGGCGCGACACGTTTGCCTTCTCGTCCGGTTTCGGTAACGACACGCTGTATGACTTCACCGTCGGCTTCGACAGTATTGACCTGACCAGCCTCAATTTCGGTACTTATACATCGCTGCTGTCCAATACGGCTGACGTGTCGGGCGATGCGGTGATTACGCTGTCAGGAAACACCATCACGCTCGACGGAGTCACCAAGGCACAGCTCCAGGAAAGCGATTTCATCGGCCTGACGCCTGGCGCCACATCCGGCGACGACACCATGAACGGTCTGGAGACCGCCGATAATGTCGATGGCGGCGATGGAAACGACACCATTTACGGCAATGGCGGCGACGACATTCTGGCCGGCGGCGCCGGCAACGACTATATCGACGGCGGTGCCGGAGCGGACGCCATGACGGGCGGCACCGGCGACGACACCTATGTCGTCAACCATTCTGGCGATACGATCACCGAAAATACCGGCGAGGGTACCGATACAATTATCGCGGATACCGGCTGGACCCTCGGCGCGGATATCGAAAACCTGACCCTGACCGGATCATCAAACATCAACGGGAACGGTCATTCGGGCAACAACATCATTCACGGAAATTCCGGCAACAATATCCTGACCGGAAACGGCGGCAACGATGCCCTGTTCGGAAATGGCGGAGATGACACCCTGAACGGCGGCTCGACGTGGGATTCGCTGATCGGCGGCGATGGAAACGATACGATCAACGGCGGCGGCGGCAATGACTGGATCCGGGGCGGCGGCGACAACGACACGCTCAACGGTCAGGACGGCCGCGACCGCATGTTCGGCGAAGCGGGCAACGACCGGCTTGTCGGCGGCGACGGCCTGGATACTATGACGGGCGGCACCGGCGACGACATATTCGAATATAACGCCCTGTCGGAACTCGGCGACGTAATCACGGACTTCGAAACCGGCGCCGCCGGCGACGACCTGGATCTGATCACCCTGCTTTCCGCCGTCGGGTATGGCGGCGCAGACGCCCTGGGCGACGGGCGCATCCGCGCCCTGCAAAGCGGCGCCGACACCATTGTCGAAATCGACACGTCGGGCAGTAGCGATTTCGTGCGGATAGCCACCCTCGAAAACGTGACCGCGACGGAAATTACCGCCGATAACTGGCTGTTCAGCTAGATCCCAGCGCATCCGCCAGATTGGCGACCAGTTCCGCGGTATCCGCCATGTTGTGGGACCGTTGCGCAACCGCGATATGCGGGCTGAGCACCACGTTCCGGTAATTTTTCAGAGGCTCGTCAGGGCTGCCCGGCTCGTCGTAGTGAACGTCTAGACCCGCACCGCCGAGCGTGCCGCCGTCGAGGGCGGCGATCAACGCATTGCGGTCGATGATATGGGCCCGCGAAATATTGGCGACGATGGCGCCCGGCTTCATCCGCGCAAAGGATGCCGAATCGAGCATGCCCTCGGTGGACGGATTGAGCGGCAGGTGAATGCTGAGGAAATCGGACCTTTCGAGAAGCTCTTCATAGGTCACGTAGCGCGCGCCGGATTCCGCTTCGATCTCCGCCGACTGCCGCGAACGCTGATAGTACAGAATTTCCATGCCCATCGCGCGGGCCCGGGTTGCCACCTCCCGGCCGACTTCGCCCAGTCCGAGCGCCCCGAGGGTCGCGCCCTGAAGGCTTTTCAAACCGTTGACCCGGGCCCAGTTCGCACCGGCGACATGATCGGGGTGGAATTTGGCGGGCTTGTAGCCGAGCGCCTGAAGCGAAGCAAAATCCAGCGCGCCGTCGGTCTCGACCAGTTTGCGCCCGACCGCCATCATCAGCAGGATCGCATGTTCGGCGACGGTGCCGTTGACCCGCCGGCGCAGCGTTTTGACGGGCACCCCGGCGGCGGCACAGGCTTCCAGATCGACGTTGCGGGCATCGATCCCGAATTTCTGCACGAATTTAAGATTGGGGCCCGCCGCCAGTTCTTCCGCCCCGATCGCGAAGCTCTCGCTGACCACCGCATCGGCGACCGGCAGGACCTCCCGCATCGCGGCCTCGTCCGGAACCAGTCGGATTTTCGACGGATAGATCGCCGCCGCGCGCCGGCGTTGTTCGTCGAACCAGGCGTCGGGATCCGGCACGTCGAAGGACAGGTAGTCCCGGAAGGCATCGACCCGTTCCGTGGAAACGTCCGGATCGAGGATGACTTCCAGAAACCGGAGAATTTTATCGTCCTGCACAACGATGGTGGCCATGTGGCGTTCCTCCCGACGGCGCTTTTGGTTATGGTCGTTTCTATACCCGCATCTAACAGCTACAGGACAACAATGCCATGGCCCGCGTGCCCTTTATCGACCCCGACGACCGCCCGGAACTGGCGGAGCTTGTGGAAAAAATCAGCAGCGGCCGCCGGGGCAAGCTGATCAACGTGTACCGCACGCTGTTGCACAGCCCGCCTCTGGCGGAAAGCTGGTTCGGGCATATCAACCAGGTCCGGTGGGGTACCGATATCGACGGGCGCCTGCGCGAAATCGTGATTATCCGGCTCGGACATCTTGTGAAATCGGCCTATGTCCTGCGCCAGCATGTGCCGGTGCTTGCCGTCGGCGAGGGCATGACGCAGGCCGAATGCGACGCGCTTGCCGACTGGCATGAATCCGATCTGTTCAGCGATGCGGAGCGCGCGGTGCTCGCCTATGTGGATGCCATGGCCCGCGATATCGTGGTGCCGGATGCCGTGTTCGAGCCGCTGAAAGGACACTACACGAATCGTCAGATTGTCGAACTCACCCTGATGATCGGCGCCTATATTTCGCATTCACGGGTGTTGCAGGCGCTCGAGGTCGACCTCGAGCCGGCGGAAAACCGGGTCTAGAGCGGCGGCAGGCCGGGCGGCGTGCCTTCGGGCAGCTGTGCGTCGAAGGCGATCAGGGACGCTGCAGTCATCGCATACATCCCCATAAGGTTGACCAGGTCGACAAGCGTTCGCCGGTCGTGAAACGCCGCGAGGGCGGCATAGGTTTCCGGCGTCACCCGGTGACTGCCGAACAGTTCGCGGCCGAATTCGATAAGGGCACGGTCGCATTCCGCCAGACCGACCGCCGGGCGGCGATGCCGGACGATTTCGACGATCTCGTCCGAAATGCCTTCCTTTTTTGCTTCGGCTTCATGGGCCGCCCATTCGAACTGGCAGTCATGTTCGCGCGCGGTGACGAGGATCGCCAGTTCGCGGGTGCGGGCATCGATCACGTCGGGGTCGCGAAGACGGACATTCGCCGGGCGAAGGCCGCGCGACAATTCGGGACTGTGCAGCCGTATTCCGCCCGGTCCGCGTAATCCCGCAAGCGACCCCCCATTGGGGTCGGTGAGCGAATCATAGACTTTGCGCGCCGCCTCATCGAGGTCGTCCCGGTCGGGAAACGGCAGGCGGCAACGTGATTCGGGATCTATATCGGGTGGCAGTTTCTCTGCGGACATACGGGTTTCTCCCCTTTTGCGCACACGGGCTTAACGGTAGGTCCCATTCAGACAGGAAAAGATGCTCTTGGCCAGATTGCGCATCAGGGCCGGATACAGACCCGGTCCCCTGGTCAGGCCGGTGCCGAGGGGGTCCAGCGACGCCAGCTTCGCGGGCGTGCCGCGGATTACGGTTTTCACCAGCGCCGGCGGGAACTGCGGTTCGGCAAAGACGCAGCGGGCGCCGGTCGACCGGATCATCGCCCGGATTTCCACCAGCCGCCGGGCGCCCGGTTTACGTTCCGGGCTGACGGCAATCGCCCCGCCGCCGCGCAGGCCGAATTCTTTTTCGAAATACTGCCAGGCGTCGTGAAACACGAAATAGGGCCGCTCGCGGACCGGAGCGACGATGCTTTCGATTTCCATTTTCAGCGCCCGCAGCCTGATCGATGCCCGTGCGGCATTCCCGGTATAGACCGGCGTGTTTTCGGGATCCGCCGCCGACAGCGCGCTGGCGATCGCTTCGACAATAACGGCGGCATTGCCGGTATCGAGCCAGAGATGGGGATCGGTGCCCCGGTTGTGATCGTGGTCATGGCCATGATCATGCCCGTGGCCGTCATCTCCGGTCCCGCCCTTTGGGCGGTTCGGGTATGTTCTCATCCCCGGCAGGTGATCCAGTTCGATAATTTGCGCCCCGGCGGCAAGCGACCGCAGGGACTTTTTCAAAAACCCTTCAAGGCCGTCGCCGACGCGGATTACGATATCCGCATTCGACAGCATGCGCGACTGGGACGGGCGAAGGGAATAGCTGTGGGGGGTCTCGCCGCCGCCGAGCAGCAATTGCGGAAAGCCCGCCCCCTCCATCACCATGGCCGCGAGGGACTGAACGGGCGTAATGGTCGCGACCACCTTCGGCGCGGCGAATGCCGGCGCTGCCGCAACGGCAAAACATAGGGCCGGCAGCAGCCGGACGGCCGACAACGATGCACGTAAATTCAGGAACAGATTCGGGAACATGAAAGCGGCGATATGTGTTATATTATTACATATCGAACATGTCATGCGCGGTTCTGGCCGTCAAGGCATTATATGTTATAATATTACAGTAATAGCGCAGACTTTCCCGCACCGGCCAATCAACGGAGTTGACGTTCATGGCAGCACACAAACCGGCAACCGCCTTCCCGGCCCCGGAACACGATCATACGGCATGTATCGCCGATGCGCTGGATGCGGCGGAACAAACCTGCCGTCAGGACGGCCTGCGCTTCACGCCGTTGCGCCGCCGGGTGCTGGAAATCGTCTGGAACCGTCACGCCCCGATCGGAGCCTATGACATCCTCGACGAGATGCGCGACGGCAACCGGGCGGCCGCACCGCCGACGGTCTACCGGGCGCTGGATTTTCTCGTCGAGCACGGATTCGTCCACAAGATCGAATCGCTGAACGCCTTTATCGGGTGCGGAAAGCCCGACGGCGACCATGTGGGACAGTTTCTGATCTGCGGCGCGTGCCGCCAGGTCGGCGAGCTCGACGACCCGGAGATCGCGCGGCTTATCGCGAAAAAGGCGAAAACGGCGGGCTTCAACGTGTCCCACCAGACGATAGAGGTCATGGGGCTGTGCCGCGACTGCGCCGGCAATGCGCATGCCTGACGGCGGCCCGGTACAGGGCGAAATTCTCGTTCGCGGGGACGGGATCGGGGTCCGGCATGGGCGCCGGACAATTCTGCACGACGTGGATATTCAGGTCTGCCGCGGCGAGATCGTCACGCTGATCGGTCCGAACGGGTCCGGCAAGACGACGCTGGTGCGCGCCCTGCTGGAACTGGAAAAACCGGAAACCGGAACGGTCGAACGCAAAGCCGGACTCCGGACCGGCTATACACCGCAAAGCCTGACCATCGACCGAACGTTACCGCTGAACGTCCGCCGGTTTCTCGAAATGTCGGGCGAGACCGTCAGCGACGTGCTGTCGGTCATGCTGGCCAGCGTCGGTGCACCGAACCTTATGAACCAGGAGATGCGCCTGCTTTCGGGCGGCGAACAGAAACGGGTCCTGCTGGCGCGGGCGCTCCTGCGCGATCCCGACCTGCTGGTGCTGGACGAACCGACGGCCAATGTCGATATCCACGGACAGATGGAATTTTACGACCTGATCCGCCGCATCCGCGACGAACGGCACTGCGGCATCCTGCTGGTCTCCCACGACCTGCATCTCGTCATGTCGGCGACGGACCGCGTGATCTGCCTGAACGGCCATGTCTGCTGTTCGGGTCTGCCAGGCGACGTTTCGACCGACCCCGCCTATCTGGAACTGTTTGGCGAAGCGGCGTCCGCGGTGGCGGTCTACGCCCACGATCACGACCATCACCATGCCTGATTTCGTTCTCTATGCCCTGGTGGCGGGTATCGGGGTCGCGGTCGTCATGGGGGCCACCGGCGTATTCGTCGTGTGGCGCCGGATGGCTTATTTCGGCGATACGCTTGCCCATTCCGCCCTGCTGGGCGTCGCGATCGGATTCCTGCTGGGGATCAACGTCAATATCGGGATTGTCGGCGTCTGCCTGACCATCGCCATCGGCATGGTCTATCTGCGCAGCCAGCGCCACCTGGCGGAAGACACGCTGCTCGGTATCCTCGCCCATTCGTCGCTGGCGCTGGGGCTGGTGTCGGTGTCTTTCGTATCGGCGCTGCGCATCGACCTGATGACCTATCTGTTCGGCGATATCCTTGCGGTCACCCCGGCAGATATCGGCTGGGTCTACGGCGGCGGCACGGTCGCGCTCGGCGCCCTCGCCTGGCTGTGGAAGGACCTTGTCGCGATCACGGTCCACGAGGATCTGGCCCGCACCGAGGGCGTCAATGTACTGCGCACGCAGATCGCGTTCATGACCCTGTTCGCGCTGGTCATTGCAATGGCGATGAAAATCGTCGGCATCCTGCTGGTGACGGCACTGCTGATCATTCCCGCCGCCGCCGCGCGCCGGTTTTCCCGCACGCCGGAACAAATGGCGGTTTTCGCCGCCATTGCGGGCTCGCTCGCCGTCGCGCTCGGCCTGCAGGGCTCTTTGCTGTGGGACCTGCCGTCAGGCCCGGCCATCGTCGTTGCCGCCGCCCTGATCTATGTGATCTCCCTCACCCTGCCGGCCCGGCGCGCCGCCTGAACGGCCGCCGGCGCCGCAGCGCGTCAGAGGTTGATCCGGAACAGGTCCATGCTGTTGGTCCGGCCGATCTTTTCCCGGTCGGCCTCGCTGATCGTGCAGGTGTCGAACCAGTTGGCGGCGTGGTCGACGTTCTCGAACGGCCAGTCGGCAGAGAACAATACCCGGTCGGCGCCGATTTCCAGCATCGCGTCGATCAGCGTCTGGGTACGGAAATTACCGGACGTGGTGAGATAGAAATTGTTCTGGAAATATTCGCCCAGCATCTTTTCCGCCGGATAGGCGCGCTCGTCGCCGACCCATTTGTTGCGGTTGTCGATGCGCCACATGCTGTAGGGCAGGCCCTCGCCCATATGACCGAGGACAATCTGAAGGTTGGGGTGTTTGTCGAACAGGCCGGACGCCATCAGTCGCAGCGCGTGAACCGCTGTTTCCTGGCCGAATGCCCATGTCGGGCCGAGCAGCCAGGGATGGCCCTCGTAGATCTGCGCCATGCTCGGCAACGGGTTGCGCGGATGCAGATAGAACGGCACGTCCAGACCGGCGACGACATCCCAGAACGGCCGGTACTGGGGCAGGTCGTAATACAGGGCGGAGTCTTCCGTATCGACCTGGGAAAAGCCGTTGACCAGCGCCCCGACGAAGCCGAGATCGTTTACGCAGCGCTCCATTTCGGCGCAGGCCATATCGACATCCTGCAACGGCAAGGCGGCAAAGCCGCGGAACCGCCCGGGGTTGCGCTGCACCCATTCGGCCAGCATATCGTTGGATTTCATCGCGATTTCATTGGCCCGTTTGCGGTCCGGGATCGCCTGTACGGCGGGGGCGTTGAGCGACAGGATCATCAATTCGACGCCGTTCTGATCCATCTCGTCGATCCGGCGGCCTTCGATATCCATCAGGCGGGCCGAAAGCTCGGTCCAGGTCGCCGGCGGCAGGAATCCGTTGGAATCCTCCAGCGTGTCTTCGATGGCGTAATGCTCTTCGAGCGCGATTTTGCCTTGCATGATTTTCTCCCTGTCGGTTGTTTTCAGGCTGTCCCGGGCGGTCGCAGTCGCGAATAGGCTTTTTAGACAGCCGTCCCATTTATTTCAATATGCAATATTTTCATATAAAATTATCTATCGTGCACAGGTCCGGAACCCGGCGAAAATGTCCTGGCGCTGCGGCGGAAAATAATTGCGGTGTCGCCCATTGATATAACGGCTGCGGGTCACCCAGGATCCGCCGCGCAGCACCTTGGTATCGCCGAACAGCGGTTCGGAATATTCTTTGTAGTCGTCCGGCGAAAATCCGGGAAACGGATTGAACGTATCGGCCGTCCATTCCCACACATTGCCGATCAGCTGCCGGCAGCCCCAGGCATTGTCGGCGGCGGCATAATCGGCGACATCGGCGCAGCCCATGCCGAACCCGTCCATATTCGCGTAACCGGCCGTGACGGGATCGTCGCCCCACGGATAATCCGCCCTGGTCAGGCCGCCCTGCCCGTCGGGGCGCATGGTGGCAGCGAATTCCCACTCGGCCTCGCGCGGCAGCCGCCTTCCGGCCCATTGGCAATAGGCATTCGCTTCGTGCCAGTTGACGTGGACCACCGGCGTATCCGGCGCGAGATCGCGCCAGGTATCGAACAGGCGCACCCGCCAGCCGCCGGCGCCGTCCGGTTTCCAATAGACGGGGTGGCGGGCCGTCGCGGCATCGCGCCAGGCGCGGCCGCCATCCGACCACAATTTGTCGGTTTCATAGCCGCCGTCCTCGACGAATTCGGCGTATTGCGCACAGGTCACGGGTGCGCGCGCCATCCGGAACGGGGCGACGGAAACTTCATGCGCCCATTTTTCGTTGTCGAACACGAAGGCGTCGCCGGGGGAAGACCCGAGCGTGAATGTGCCGCCCGGAATCGCGGCATCGCCGTCCAGCGCGCCCGAAACCGCCAGCCGTTGGGCCGCCGGCCCCTCCGGCTGGAATACCGGCGTCGGATAGGACAGGGTCTGACGCGCCCAGGTGAAAGCCTCGTCATGCATGTCTTCGTGGAAAACGGTGAACTGATATAGGTAACTGTCGCGTTCGCTCGCCTGTCCGTTTTCCAGCCGGCCGATCAGCGTCTCCAGCACCGCCGCCATGTAGTCCTTCATCTCGCCCAGCGGATAGACCGGCAGGTCCCAGCGGGTTTCATGGGCGATTGCGATCGAATCGTAGAGCCCATCCCCTCGGTCGAGCAGCGGATGATGGCCGTATTCCCGGCGCAGGATGAAAAATTCATAGAACCAGGCAACGTGCCCGATTTCCCAGATCATCGGATTGACGATCGGCAGTTTCGGGCCGACCATCTGTTCGTCGGTCAGCCCATCGATAAGTTCCAGCGTCCGCTGACGGGCGCTCCGCAGAACCGAGATCAGATGGTCGGTAGAAACTTGTGCCGTCATGATTCTTCGCTAGGTTGGACGAAATGAAGATTAGCCTCGTCACTCCCGCAGGGAAACAGTCCCGCGCCGGAAATCGCACCACCGCCGTTCGCTGGGCGCGGCTCCTGCGCGACCTCGGCCACCGCGTCGACATATCCAAGGCCGGTGACGGATCCAGCGCCGACATGATGGTCGCCGTCCACGCCTGGCGGTCGGCAGATTCGATCCGTGCATTTTCCGACCGCTTTCCGGACAGGCCGCTGGTCGTTCTGCTGGCGGGGACCGATATCTACGGCTTCCAGCACAGCCATCCCGAAGCAACACTGGGCTCGATGGACCGCGCGACGGAACTGGTCTGCCTGCACGGGCGCGCGCACCGGGCGATCCCGAAGCGGTTCGGCAAAAAACTGCGCGTCATTCACCAGTCCTCGCCGCCGCTGAGCACGCCGCGCGTGCCCTCGGCACGGTGGTTCGAAATCTGCGTCGCCGGCCATCTGCGTGCCGAGAAAGATTCGCTCCGTCCTGCCTATGCCGCCGGGCTCGTGCCGGAAACGTCGAACCTGCGGGTCGTCCATCTCGGCAAGGCCGGCGACGACACCTGGGCCCGCGATGCCCGGGCGGAGGTTGCCCGAAATCCCCGATACGTGTGGCGCGGCGAAGTCCCCGGCTGGCAGGTCCGCCGCCAGTTCGCCCGCAGTCATGCCATGGTCATCAGCTCGGTGATGGAGGGCGGTGCGAACATCGTATCCGAAGCGATCGTCTGCGGCGTGCCGGTGATCGCCTCGGAAATCGACGGCAATGTCGGTTTGCTGGGCACGGATTACGAGGGGTACTATCCAGTGAAAGACGAACGCGCACTGGCGGAAATGCTGTACCGCGCCGAAACCGAACCGGCATTTCTGCGGAAGCTCGGCGCGCAATGCCGGACAAAGCGCAAACTCTTCACCCCCGCCGCGGAAAAGACGGCGTGGCGGCAATTGATAAAAGACCTGGGAGTCTGAATATGCGGATCGCGATGATGGGCAGCGGCGGAATCGGCGGCTATTTCGGCGGCAGAATGGCGGCGGCGGGGGCCGACGTCACCTTTATCGCCCGCGGACGGCACCTGGCGGCGATCCGGGAAAACGGCCTGCGCATCGAAAGCCGCGACCGGGGCGACGCGATCATCAACCCCGCCAATGCGACCGACGATCCCGCGTCGGTCGACCCCGTCGATTACGTGATCATCGGCGTCAAGCTGTGGGACACCGAGGCAGTCGGGAAATCCATCCTGCCGATGCTGGGCCCCGATACCGCCATCCTGTCGCTCCAGAACGGTGTGGATTGCGACGATATTCTGGCCCCGATCGTCGGGCGCGAACGCCTGATCAGCGGTGTCGCCTTTATCGCGAGTTCGATCAGCGAGCCCGGCACTATCCGTCATATCGGCACCCTGCAGCGCATCGTCATGGGACAGCCGGACAACCGCAAATCCGCCCGTCTGACCGACCTGCAGGACATGATGACAAAAGCGGGTATCGCGGCCGAGATCAGCGACGATATCCAGCGGACGCTCTGGGAAAAGTTCGTCTTTCTCGTCGGCCTGAGTTCGACGACGACGCTGATGCGGACAACCCTGGGACCGATCCGCGACGACCGGGAAAGCCGGGAATTCCTGTTCAACGTGATGCAGGAAACCGTTGCCGTGGGGCGGGAATGGGGCGTCGACCTGCCCGCGGATTTCGCCGAAACCCGCCTGCCTTTCGCCGACGGCCTGCCCGCCGACATGACGTCGTCGATGTATCACGATTTCGAAGCCGGCAACAGCCTGGAACTGCCCTGGCTGGCGGGCACGGTGGTCCGTCTGGGACGCGAAGCGGGCATTGAAACGCCGGTATGTCAGGCCGTATACGCCGCGCTGCTGCCGAAAGCAGACGGTGGGACGCCCCCCTAGACGCGCACCGTGATCGGCTCCAGCCGGTCGGACTGTTCCAGCACTTCGCCGACGATCATGGTCCGCGCATAGCCCAGTTCGATCAGCCGCGCCACGCAGGCATCCGCCCGGTCGGCGGGAACGCTGGCGAGCAGGCCGCCCGCGGTTTGCGGATCGAAGATCAGCGGATAGCGCGGATCCTTGCCGGCCTCTTCCAGGTTGGCGACGGCGCGCCGCAGGCGCACGTTCTGCGGCTGCAGCGACGAGACGATCCCGGCGCGCACCGTGTCTTCGGCGCCGTCCATCATCGGGACGGCATCGAGCACCAGTTCCACATCGACCCCGGATGCGCGCACCATTTCGACCAGATGTCCCAGCAGCCCGAACCCGGTGATATCCGTCGCCGCCCGGCTGCCGTATTCGACCAGGCATTGGGCGCCGAGACGGTTCGACATCACCATGTGATCGAGCGCCGCCGCAATCCAGCGGCCTTTTGCCTTGTGGCGCATATCGGCGGCGAACAGCGTGCCGGTGCCGATCGGCTTGGTGACGATCAGCTTGTCGCCGGGCATCAGCCCGCCCTTGCGCATGATCTTGTCGCGGTCGATCAGCCCGTTGACCGCAAAACCGAGACTGAGTTCCGGACCTTCGCTGGTGTGGCCGCCGACCAGGGCGCAATTTGTGTCGTTCAGGATTTCCATGGCGCCGGTCATCATCTGGGTCAGCGTGTCTTCGACCTTGGCTTCGATCCCGAACGGCACCGTGGCGACGGCCAGCGCAGTCTGCGGATCGCCGCCCATGGCAAAAATATCGCCGAGGCTGTGATTGGCCGCGATCTTGCCGAACACGTAGGGGTCGTCGACCATCGAGCGGAAATAATCGACGGTGTGGACCATTACCTTGCCCGGCGGCACCTCGACCACGGCGGCATCGTCGGGCTCGTGCAGGCCGATCAGCACGTCGTCGCGCGGCGCGGGTTTCAGCGTGTTGAGTGCGCGGGACAGGACGGTCGCGCCCACCTTTGCGCCACAACCGCCGCAGCGCATGGCGATCGCCGATATTTCCTTGACCACGTCGGCACTGGCGAGACCGGCGGGCAGGTCGGTCTTTTCGTCTTCGTCCATGTCCGGCAGGTCGTTGAACCTGTCCATGAACCGCCGGTCGATCCAGTCTTTCCAGCGCCACAGCGCCGCCCCCTGCAGCGACCAGCCGCCGCGCGAGGCGACGGCGTATTTGTCGCCGGTCGATATAAGACCGAGAAATTTCGACTGGGGCCGGAACGGGCGCGGCGGGCGGCCGAGCAGCATCCGCCGCAGGTTCGCTTCCAGCGGTTTGCCCTGGCGGACGGCGAAAACGCCGGATTTCGGACGCGGGTGATTGACCATCGCCGCAACGTCGCCGGCGGCGAACACATCCGGATGCGAGGTCGATTGCAGCGTATCGCCGACTTTGATGAACCCGCCTTCATCGACATCGAGCCCGGCATCGCCCGGCCAGGACGGCGCGCCAGCGGCGGTCACCCACAGTATTTCGTCGGCTTCCGTCGTCGTTCCGGCAGCCGTCGTCAGTTTTCCGGGCGCCACCTCCGCGACCGGTTCGCCGAGATGCAACATCACGTTCCGTTGTTTCAGGACACCGAGAAACGTGCGCCGTACCCTGGCATTGTGCGTCGGCAGAATTTCAGCGGTGTTGCTGAACAGGTGGAATTCGATGTCGTCGGACGGCTTGCCCGCGCCGGCGCGCAACTGACCGAGGCGGTGCTGGATCGCCAGCAGGATTTCGACCCCGCCGGCGCCGGCGCCGACGACGGCGATGCGCATCGGCCCTTCATGGGCCATCGCGCGGGCGCTGAGCGCATCCCAGCGGTCGAGGAAATCGTTGATCGGCTTGACCGGCACCACGTTCCCGGTCGCGCCCGTCACCAGCGAGGTGTTCGGCGTCGAGCCCGTATTGACGGATGCCAATTCGAACGGCACCGGCGGGCGGTCGTCGCAGAGAACCTGCTTTTCGCGCAAATCCAGCCCGGTCACGGTAGAATGATAGAACCGGGCATTGGCAAACCGCGCCAGCGCGCCGAGATCGATATGCGCTTCATCGTAGCTGTAGTGCCCGGCAACGTAGCCCGGCAGCATTCCCGAATACGGCGTGTGCGCATCGCGGCAAATCAGGGTCAGCCGCACCCCGGGCAGCGGGTTCATGCCGAACCGCTTGAGCACGGCGACATGGCTGTGGCCGCCGCCAATCAGCACCAGGTCCTTGACGATGGGCGTATCGGATTTTTTCATAACGTTATCGCTGTTCCAGTGTGGTCTGAAGACGCAGCCGCGAGCGCACGGCGCGGGAAAAAGCATCGACGCAGATATTCAGCATCGCCGTAATCAGGATCAGAAACAGCGCCCGGTCGAAACGGAGATCGGCAAACGCGCTGTCTACATAGAAGCCGAGTGTTGCGACGCCGAGAATACCGAGGATCGCCGTTTCGCGGAGAATTACTTCCCAGCGATAGAACAGCAGTGCCAGCAGCGGCCGGTAAACGCGGGGCAGAACCTCGTAGAAGTAGCGGTTGACGCCCCGGACCGCATCGGCGCGGAGCTGTATGGTTTCGGTATAGCGGCCGATCAGATGGCCGATAATCCCGGCATTGTGCAGGCTGAGCGCCACGATGGCCGGCAGCATGGACGGCCCCCACAGACTGAGCAGGACAAACGCCAGGATATATTCGGGGGTCGAACGCACCACCACCAGAAACACATGCCCGCCGGTGCGGGCGGCGCGGCCCAGCAGCAGCGGCGAAATCAGCGGAAAGAATATCAGGGTCAGGAATCCGGTGGCGACAAGGGCGATCATGGTGAGCTGAACGGTAGCAACCGTGCCCGGCAATGCCTGATCGACCAGCAACATCGACAGCCAGTCGCCGAACGCGCCCATCATGTTCTCGCCGCCTGCCCGCAACGGATAGGGGATGATATCTTCGGTCAGGAACCGCGTAATGTTTGAAAACGAAAACGCGACACCCCAGGGCAGGATCACCGCCGCCACGACGAGATAGACCGGCAACAGCGGTTTTTTCATCCAGATCCGCATCGTCGCGATAACCAGATAGAACAGGATCAGCAGTGCAGACGCCTGCGAGTAATGGCCTTCCCTGAAGGCGGATTCGAGATGATATCCCAGCGTCGGCAGGCCAATGAAACCGAGCACGGCGCTCGACCTCAAACCGCACTCCAGGCGATACATGGAATAACTGCGGAAATGCGCCCAGGCATCGGGCAGGCGCACGAACAGGAACGCCGACGCCCTTCCCGTTCCCACCGGCATGGCGCTCAGCGGGCGCTGATCGGCTTCCTCGAGAATTTCCGCATAGACCTTCGCAATGATCCCGGCATAGGGAATGGCGATCGCCAGGACCCCTGTGAGCGGCGACAGGCCGAACATCTGCAGGAAGATCAGCGCCCAGAACAGTTCATGGATCGAACGGACAAACGCACAGCCGACCCGGACGACCCGGCTGTGGAACACCAGGGAGAGGCCAAACCCGAATACGTTTCCCAACGCCACGCCGAGCAACGCAAAGGCAAGCGTATAGGCAAGCGCCAGCCCCAGACTTTCGGTCGAATAGAAATCGGGCGTGACGATGCCTTTGAGGAGCAAACCGAATTCATGCCACGGATCGACCGTCGAGATCGCGATATCGGCAAACACGACGCAGACAAGTGCGACGAAAAGAAATCCGGTCGTCGTGCGCGCCAGCGGAGAAGAGCCGCGCCGGGCGATCATTCCACGCCGTTGAGATAAAGGTGATCGAGATCGGCCGGCGTCATACCGGCTGACCGGGTGTCCATAACGATCCGGCCGTCCTTGACGCCGATCAGACGGTCGGCGAATTCGATCGCCAGTGCCCGGTCGTGCATGGCGAGAAGAACCGTCTGCTTTTCTGCGTTCATGGTCTCCAGAATTTCCCGTGCCTGGTGTTCGTCGACGGACGACACCGGCTCGTCGGCGACGATGATGTCTCCGGTGTGGAACAGCGCCCGCGCCAGGGCGGTGCGCTGGTACTGGCCACCGGACAGTTCGCCGACGCCCGAGAATATCTTGTCTTCAAGCCGCAGCGGCGCCAGCACCTTGCGGACCTCTTCTACGTCCCTGCGCGCCGGCAGCACCAGGTTGCGCAGGTTGCGCCAGACCGACCGCTGGTGAAGGCGGCCCATATAGACATTGTGAAAGACCGTCAGCGCCTGAACCAGCGCCGAATCCTGCGGCATCAACGCGGCAGCGCCGCCGAGACGCTGATAGAAAAGGCGGAGCAGGGTCGATTTCCCTGCTCCGCTTTCCCCGACAAGCGCGATTCGCTCGCCGGGCTCGATTCTCAACGTGAGCCCAGTCAGAATCTCCTTGCCGTTATACCCGGCGGATTCGTCTTTGAGCTCAAGCAGGGGCATCAGTCGATCAGGCCGATCGACTTTGCGGTGTTTTCGATCGGCGCATAGTCGGAATTACGCGCCGGGACGAAGGACGACCGGGGAAACGATTTCAACAGGTCCGGATCGTTCATCGACAGCAGGCTTTCCGTGACCTTGCCCGAGAACCCTGCGCCGAACGTGGCATCGACGTCGCCGCGAATGCTCCACTGGTAATCCGGATAGGTCGGCGTCCGCCAGATCACGCTGACCTTGCCGGTATCGATCTTGCCGGCCTTCACGTCGCGGTCCCACACGGCATAGTTTGTCGCGCCGACCGCGTAGGAACCCGACTGGACGAGCGAAATGGTGCGGGAATGATCGCCGCTGAACCCGACGCGGGAAAACACCTTTTCCGGTGCGTCCTTGAAGACGCGGCGGATGTGGAATTCCGGCATCAGGCGGCCCGATGTCGACCCCTTGGAGCCGAACGTGAAGGTCTTGCCCTTAATCGCGGTGGGGAATTCCTTGCTTTCCTTCAGCCCGGTGCTGACATGGGCGATGAAATAGGTGACGAAGGCGAGATCTTCCTTGCCCTGGGCAATCGCCCTGGAGCCCGGCACAAGGGCGCGGGCGCGCACGCCCGACAATCCGCCGAACCAGGCGAGCTGCACCTGGTTGTTGCGGAACGCGGTGACGGCGGCGGCATAGGATTTCACCGGAACGTATTTCACGGGCACACCGAGCTGCTTCGAGAGATAATCCGCAACCTTCCCGAACCGAGCCTTGAGCTGGCTTTCGTCCTGATCGGGTATCGCGGTAAAGACAAAGGTATCGGCGGCCACGGCCTGGGTCGCAGGCAAGGCCGGCAGGGCTAGTGCCACAGCGGCGGCAAGGACGGTACGTAGTTTCATCGGAATTCTCCTTGTTGATCTGGATATGTCCCGAGTGCCTCCCGGAACACCATTGCAATTAAGATACCAGTAGATCGAACGGACAAAACACCCCATTGCGGGACCTATACCGTAATGAGGGCCGTAAAGAATGCGTGACCGGCATGACGCCGGATTTAACCGTCTTCCCGCCCCGCGGCCGCGCGCAGCACGCCGAGCGTTCGCCGGGCGGTTTCCTGCCAGGTAAACAACCCGGACCGCTCAGCTGCCCTGGCGCCGAGCGTCCGACCGAGTTCCGGGTCGTCCAGCAATTCGCCGATCCGCGCGGCCATATCGTCTGCGTTGTCGGGATCGAACAGCAGACCGCAATCGCCGATCACCTCGGGCATGGCAGCGGTGTTGGAAGTCGCGATGGGCACGCCCGCCGCCATCGCCTCCAACAACGGATTGCCGAAGGTTTCGACAGTCGACGGAAAAACGAACACGCGGCATTCGCGGTACAGGGCGCTGAGTTCGGCGGTTTCGACATGACCGGTGAACCGGACGGCATCCCCAACCCCCAGATCGCGGACCAGGGCCCGGACCGATTCCGCGTATTTGCTGTCGATCTCGCGTCCCACGATTGTAAGAACGAGGTCCGGGTGACGCTGGCGAACGATCGCAAAGGCGCGAACGAGGGTATGGTAGTTCTTCTGGATATAAATATCCGAGACGGCAAGCAGACTGTTTGCCGCCGGTTCGCTGTCACCGCGCGGGGCCGGCGCAGGGACTGTCCCATGGTAGACGACGCTGACTTTCTTCCGGCGCAGGGCGCCGAGCCCGAACGTCAGAATACGCGCCGCGTAATCGGAAACGGCAATCGCCCGGCGGGCCGTAATCAGCGAGACGGCCGTCATCACCGACAGCATCAGCCAGTAAATCAAGGGCGCGATGCGACGCGTCAGCCGTATGACCGACGTTGCGTTGCGAAGCAGGATGACGTGGTTCCGCGCGAACACCGGTCCGAAATTGGCCGGTGAAAACAACACATCGGCCCCCATTCTGCGGGCGATTCCGGGCAGGGAGAACTGTTCCCAGATCAAAGTCCGCCAAAACCCCGGGTCGTAATCGAAGGTGACGATCTGCACCCCGTCCGGCACCGGCTCGAAAACAGCCCGCTGGTTTTCATGAAGGATCAGCCGGACATCTATTCCCTTGTCCCGCGCCAGTTCCGGCAGCATTCTGCGCAGATAGGTCACGCCGCCACCGCTCTTGGCATGGGCGCCATTGATGACGACCCGGAGCAGCCGATTCGAATCGGACGGAGCAGACGGCACTGAAGTCGGCATTCCTGCATCCCGCCGCCACGCCCACGACAGAGGCACGCAGAAATGCGGTCTGTCGGTCAGGTCGGTGGTGCCGGGTCCATGGCTGGTTTCAAAATGGCGGCCACCCTAGCATGACGCCACGCACCCAACAAAGCGGCGCGTCAGACCGGTTCCAGCGGGCGACAGGGCGCTGCAGGCAGGTCGATCCGAATATCGTCCCCCGGACCGACGCGGCCGCCGGCCGCCACCACGCCCATAACGCCGGCTTTGCGGACAAGATTGCCGGCGTCGTCCCGGTCGATGACGGCATCCATCAATCCGGCCTGGAAGGTATTGAGCTGATTGCAGGGGTTGCGCAGACCCGTCAGTTCGATCACGGCAGAAGCGCCGATCCGCATCCGGGTGCCGGCCGGAAGATCCAGCAGGGCAACCCCACGCGTGGTGATATTCTCGCCCAGCGCGCCGGGAAAGACTGCGAATCCCCGGGCGCGGAGTTCGTCGATCAGTTCCTCGTGGATCAGATGGACCTGCCGCAGATTCGGAAGAAGAGGGTTTTTCGCGACCCGGGATCGATGTTGCACGGTTTCGCCCATATGAGAATCCCCCGCAACGCCAAGCCCTTCGACCAGCTCGATTTCCGCCTGGGTTTGCTTTGAAAGGGTATGTTCAGGGGTCACGCTGACGGCAGCGACCCGGCGAAGAGACACGGTCATCCCGCCGTCAAACAACCGCGGACCTTCCTGTAGCCGGACCGGGACCTGACCGTGATTTGTTTCATACCGCACCCCTATTCCGCGGCGACGGCGCCGGGTTTCAGGCAGGTTTCGACGTATGGCCTGAAATGATCGAGGGAAGGGGTTTCCAAGCCTTTGACCTTCGCTTCTTCGTCCCAGCGCCGCAAACGCACGGCGTCTTCTCCGCCCGGCCGCGCTATAAATTCCAGCGCTTGCGACCGAGTAAACGGCCCGCCCTGCAATTTCAGACTGCGCACCGAGGCCGGCGACAGCCGGTCAAAATAGCCGTCCTCCGCCGTGCACAGATACCGTTTTGCATCGACATGCAGGGCAACGGGCAGGACCACATCGCTGCCGAACCATTTGTTCAGCATTTTTCCGCCGAGCGCTTCGTGCCGGTCGTCGATGCCCCGTTCCGCCGCAATACCGAGCTTGTGGACCAGATGACCGATATCATGCAGCAGCGCCGCCGTGATCAGCGCGGGTCCCGACGCCTCTGCTTCCGCCCGGGCTGCGCATTGCAGCGCATGTTCAAGCTGGTTGATCGCTTCCATTCCATAGCGCGCGACGCCCTCGGTCTCGAGGGTTTCGAACAATTGATCGACGAAGGACATAACCAGTTCCCCTATATTACCCTGTGACCTTCACGCCAGACCGAGACGACCGTTGGCGTATTATCATGCATCGCCACCCGCACCATATCGGCGCGCCGGCCCGTAACGATTGCACCCCGGTCGTCCAGCCCGACCGCGCGCGCCGGCGTGATCGAGACCGTCGCGACGGCATCGGGAAGCGTCTTTTTCGCCCCGGATTGCCAGAGCATGAACACGCCCTGAATCATGCTGGACGGCACGTAATCCGAGGACAGGATGTCGAGTACCTTGCGTTCAGCCAGATGCATTGCCGACACATTGCCGGAATGAGATCCGCCCAATACCAGATTCGGCGCTCCCATCAGCACGCTCAGGCCGGCGCCATGGGCCTTTGATGCCGATTCCACCGTCGTGGGAAATTCGGCGATCGTCACGCCGTTCTCGACCGCCTCATCGACATGTTCGGCCGTCGCGTCGTCATGGCTCGCCATCGTGATACCCCGGGCGCGGCATTCGCCGACGATTCTGGCCCGGTGAAGTGCGCTGTAACGTTCCTGGCTTTCGCGCTTCGCCGCGACGAACGCCGCGAGTTCGTCGTCGCTCATGCCGTACTTGCCCTGATAGTACCGCTTGTAGGTATCCATGCAGGTGAACTGACGCTGACCCGGCGTATGATCCATGAGAGAGACCAGGCGCACGTTGGCCACATCGACGTAATCGTCGAAGATTTCGACGGCCTTCGAATGCGAAACCTCGCAGCGCAGGTGTATCAGATGGTCCGCCCGCAGCAGTTTGCGCTCGCCGGCCTCCCGAAGCGCCGACGACATATTCGCCAGGTTCTGAAGCCTGCCGCTGTTTTCGTTCAGGTCGCCGACGGCGAGCGCGTCGAACACAGTCGTGATCCCCGCCGCCGCGATCTGCGCATCGTGCGCAAGTGCCGCCGGCACCGGCGGCCACACTACGCCGGGTCGCGGCGCGAAATGCTTTTCCAGGTTGTCGGTATGAAGTTCGACGAAACCGGGCAGAAGATAATCGCCGCCGAGGTCGGTCGCCGACGGCACATCTGTGCGCCCTTCGGCAACGTCGTTTATCCGCCCGTCCCGCACCTGCACCGTGCCGTTCAGAACCCGGTCAGGCGTCACGACCTGCGCATTCGTGAAAACCTGGTCTGACATCATGCCGCCACCAGTGTCAGGGGTGCCATATCCAGCGTCCGCGTCGCGACAGCATCGCGCACCTCCATATCGTGAAAGATGCCGACGACCGCGGCGCCGTTCGCGACTTTCTCGCGGATGATATCGACAACGGTGTCGCGATTTTCGACGTCGAGCGACGCCGTCGGCTCGTCCAGCAGAAGAAGCGGCATCGAGACGACCAGTCCGCGCGCCACGTTGACACGCTGCTGTTCGCCGCCGGAAAACGTCGCCGGGGGCAACGGCCACAGCCGCTCGGGAATACGAAGTCGGGTCAGAATTGCGCCGGCGCGTTCCTCTGCCTCGTCCACGGCGACGCCGAGCATCCGCAGAGGTTCGCTGACGACATCGAGCGTGGACACGCGCGGCACAACGCGCAGGAACTGGCTGACATATCCGACCGTAAGCTGACGCAGTTCGATGATACGGCGCGGTTCCGCCGTCGCCACATCGACGGTTTCAACCCCGTCATCGATCAGGATTTCACCCTGATCGGCGCGATAATTGCCGTAGATACAGCGCAGCAGGGTGCTTTTACCGGCGCCGGACGGCCCGTTGAGGGCCACGCATTCGCCGGGCGCCACCGCCAGGTCGATACCCGCCAGTACCGGCAGTTGTACGCTGTCCTGGGTATGGAGAACGAAGGTTTTCCCGAGCCCGTTGACCGAAAGAATTGGTGTCATTTCATGCTTTCCTACGGCTGGAGTACGGATGAGACGAGAAGCTGGGAATACGGGTGCTGCGGATCGTCAAGAACCTGGTCCGTCAGACCGGTTTCCACGACTTCGCCGCGCCGCATCACCATGAGCCGGTGCGCAAGGAGCCGCGCAACTGCCAAATCGTGGGTGACGATAACAACAGAAAGTTTCAATTCGGAGACAAGCGCCCGCAACAGGTCGAGCAGACGCGCCTGCACCGAGACATCGAGCCCGCCCGTGGGTTCGTCCATGAAGATCAGCCGCGGTCCATTGACCAGATTGCGGGCGATCTGCAGCCGCTGCTGCATCCCGCCGGAAAACGTCGTCGGCATGTGATCGATCCGCCCGAGATCGAATTCGACCTTTTCGAGCCAATCGCAGGCGGATTTCCGGATATCGCCGTAATGCCGGTCGCCGACCGCCATCAGGCGTTCGCCGATATTGCCGCCGGCGCTGACCCCCATGCGCAGACCGTCGCGCGGGCTCTGGTGCACGAAGCCCCAGTCGGTGCGCATCAGGAATCGCCGCGACGCCTCGCTCATCTTGTACAGATCGACCATGCCGTCCGTCCGCGTCATGAATTCGACGCTGCCCATTGTCGGTTCCAGGCGGGCCGATATGCAATTCAGCAGGGTCGTCTTGCCGGACCCGGATTCGCCCACGATACCCAGCACTTCGCCCGGCCAGATATCGAGACTGATATTCCGGCACCCGGCAATCGACCCGTAATTCTTGGTCAGGCTGGAAACCCGAAGCAGCGGGCCCTGCTCGCGGCGGCTCATTCCGCGGCCTCCGAGGCGGGAGCGGTTCGGGCGGCACATCTTTCGCCACAGTAATCGCTGTCGGAACACACATACATCCGGCCGCCCCGGTCGTCGGTCACGATTTCGTCGAGAAACGTGTCTTCGGCGCCGCACAGCGCGCAGTCTTCGTCCCATTGCTGGATCTCGAAGGGGTGGTCCTCGAAGTCGAGGCTTTTGACATCGGTATAGGGCGGCACCGCATAAATGCGTTTTTCCCGCCCGGCGCCGAACAGCTGCAGCGCCGGGTTATTGTTCATTTTCGGATTGTCGAATTTCGGGATCGGCGACGGCCGCATCAGATAGCGTCCGTTCACGATCACCGGATAATCGTAGGACGTCGAAATCCGACCGTATTTCGCGATGTCTTCATACAGACGGACATGCATCGTTCCGTATTCTTCCAGCGCATGCATCTTGCGCGTTTCCGCTTCCCGCGGCTCGAGCCAGCGGAGCGGTTCGGGAATCGGCACCTGATACACGATGATCTGGCCGGGCTGCAGGGGCGTTTCCGGAATACGGTGACGCGTCTGAATCACGGTCGCTTCCGTCGTTTTCTCGGTCGTCGTCACGTTGGTCGTCTTCGCGAAGAACGCCCGGATACTGACGGCGTTGGTGGTGTCGTCGGACCCCTGGTCGATCACCTTCAGGATGTCGTCCGGACCGATAACGCTCGCCGTCACCTGGATGCCGCCGGTGCCCCAGCCGAAGGGCAGCGGCATTTCCCGGCTGGCGAACGGAACCTGGTATCCGGGCACGGCAACGGCTTTCAGAATGGACCTGCGGATCATGCGTTTCGTGTGCTCGTCGAGGTAAGCGAAGTTGTATCCCCGGCGGGACCGCGTGCTCTGGAGACCTGTCATGTTCCCGCTCCTATTCCGCCGCCGCCGTCTGGGCGCCGGCATGGGCGGCCCGCAATTTGCGGACCAGTTCAAGTTCGGACTGAAAATCGACGTAATGGGGCAGCTTCAGGTGCTGAACGAAGCCCTGCGCTTCGACATTGTCGCTGTGATAGAGGACGAATTCCTCGTCCTGTGCCGGCGCGTCGGCGTCTTCGCCGAGTTCCGCCGCCCGCAGCGCGCGGTCGACAAGCGCCATTGCCATGGCTTTGCGCTCGGACCCGCCGAAGGCGATACCGTAGCCGCGGGTGAATTGCGGCGGCGCCGCTTCCGTCCCGGTGAACTGGTTCACCATTTCGCATTCGGTAAGCGAGATTTCGCCGATTTCAACGGCGAAGCCGAGTTCTTCGGGCATAATCTCGACGGCAACATCCCCCATCCGGATTTCGCCGGCAAACGGGTGATTGCGGCCGTAGCCACGCTGCGTCGAATAGCCGAGCGCGAGCAGGAAACCTTCGTCCCCGCGGGCGAGATTCTGGAGCCGGACATCGCGCCCGGCGGGAAAGGTCATCGGTTCGCGCGTCACATCCGTACCGTCGGGATCGCCTTCCGCAATCGTTTCCCGTTCGATCAGGCCTTCGCCGTTCAGCACATCTGCGACCCGCGGCACCGGGGATTCATCGTCGGCCGGGGCGGTATCGGCCGGCGCCGGCACGTTTTCCCCGTCCCCTAGATCGAAATCGAGCAGGCGGTGGGTGTAGTCGAAGGTCGGCCCCAGAAGCTGGCCGCCGGGCAGGTCCTTGTAGGTCGACGAAATCCGCCGGCGGACCGTCATGGCACCGGTATCGATCGGCTCGGAAGTCGCAAGACGGGGCAGTGTATTCCGGTAAGCCCGGAGCAGAAAAATCGCCTCGACAAGGTCGCCGCTTGCCTGCTTGATCGCGAGGGCCGCAAGATCGCGGTCGTATACCGAGCCCTCTGTCATCACGCGGTCGACCGCGAGACTTATCTGGCCCTTGATCTGTTCGACGGTGAGCTCCGGCACCTGCGTGTCGCCGCGCCGCTCTTCGGCGAGCAACTTGTGCGCGCTGGCAATTGCCTTTTCCCCGCCCTTGACTGCGACATACATGATCAGACCTCTATTTCGGTGGAACGGGGCAGCGCCACAAGGCGGTCGCCGCAGGTAAAAATCAGGTCGACACCGCAGGGGAAGGCGTCCTGCTGGTCGCGCCGTTGCTGCCAGAAATAATCCGGCATGCCGGCGACCCGCAGCGTCGCTTCGGTCTCGATCCCGGGCCCGGTCAGGTGGATGGGCGCGCCGCCGTCTATATCCGCGACCTGAACGACAAGCGTTGTCGACCGGTCGGGATAGGTATCGGTGCCGGGATTGAACTGGCCGAGGCCGGGCACACCGCCCGCGGCGCCCAGCAGGGCGAAATCGGCGGACAGGCCCGATTTGATCAACGGACAGCTACAGTGAAGCTTCAGGTATTCATAAACGTCCATGCAGGCGATACCGTCGCCGAGCCAGATTTTCGTATCGTGATCGAACAGGCAGAGCGCAACGGCTGCCGTTGCCGTGTCGAGCGGTTCCGGCGGCCCGTCGGACCGGTCCGGAACCCGCCCGATGGTGCCGGGACGGGACAGGACGTCGAGGACGACCCGGAACACCGATTGCGAATCGAGCGTGGTCGGCGCGAACCCGCCGGGCGCAGTCTGTGCAGAGGCCGTCATTCGTCTTCTCCGCGGACAAGGGTAAAGAAATCGACACGCGTCGCCGCGGTCTTTGTTTCGACATCGCGCCGCCGTTCGCCCTGTTTGCGGGCGAGCGGCATGATGATGTCGCTCATCACGGATTGGTCCGCGGTATCTGTCTGCAGGACGGCGTCCAGAACGGCCGCGATTTCGGCATGGGCCGGGTCCGATCCCGCGACATAGGCATGGCCCATCGTGCCGTCGGCAAGTTCGACGATGCATTTCGTCATTGTCATTTCGCCAAAATTGAACCGCTGCCCGGACCCGCCGGCGCGCGCCTGAACCATCACCAGACCGGTTTCGGGCGCCCGCAGGAACCGGTACTCGGGTTTGTCCCGGAGCCGGATCCATGCGTCGAGTATTTCGGGAGACGATGCCTTGGCCATAACCGACATCCAGTGCTGGCGGGCGGCGGTGCCGTCAGGGGCGATTGCATCCATGTCGCGATCCTTTTTTCCGGGTGTCGACAAATTCCATATTTGTCTAGACATCTATATTTCTATGGCCTACAGATACGGTCAGGACATTTCGACGTCCAGTGAAACTTTAATGACAGTGCCATGCGCCAGCCCGCTTCCGTCACCGGCGTTGCAATCTGGAAGCAGATTGCCGAAACGCTCGAAAAGGACATATCGGCCGGCGGTTTCAAGCCCGGCGAAAAGATGCCGACCGAAGCGATCCTGTCCGAGCGCTTCCGCGTCAACCGGCACACGGTGCGCCGCGCGATCGGCGATCTGACCGCGCGCGGACTGGTCCGGGTCGAACAGGGGCGGGGCACTTTCGTCGCCGAGGACGTTGTCGAATTCGTCGTCGGGGAACGCACCCGGTTCACGGAACTGCTGGTGTCCCAGCGCCGCACCCCGGGGGGCCATCTGCTGCGGGCGCTGGTGCTTCCTGCGGACGAAACGGTGGCGGACAACCTGAAAATTCGCCGCGGCACGAAGGCGATCATGATCGAACGGCTCGGGGAGGCCGACGGAAGACCGATTTCCGTCGGCTGCCATTATTTCCCGGCCAAGCGGTTTCCCCGGCTGATCGAATATTTCAAGGACGAGAATTCGATTACCCGCGCGCTCGCCCGGAGCGGCGTGCCGGATTATGTCCGGCTGTCGACCAGGGTGCGGGCGCGCCCGGCCAGTGCGGACGAGATGAGGAACCTTCAGATACCGGCCAGCACCCCGGTGCTTGAGACCCGTTCGGTAAATACCGACCCCAACGGGAAACGGATCGAATTCGGCATCAGCAGTTTTGCGTCGAACCGGGTGGAACTTTCGTTCGAGACCTGAACGGCAAGCGCCCGTGATCAGGTGACCAGTTTGCGCAGCCGCTGCGAGACAAGATCGAGCAGGGTAACGCTGACCACGATGACAATCATGGTCGCCGCCGTCCCGGCGTAATTGAAGCCGCGGATCTGCTCCCACAGGATCATGCCGATCCCCCCGGCCCCGACGATTCCAAGCACCGTCGCCGAGCGGACGTTCGATTCGAACCGGTAAAGTGAATAAGAAATCCACAGCGGCATAACCTGCGGGATCACCCCGAATATGATCTGCTGGATACTGTCGGCGCCGGTCGCCTTCAGCCCCTCGACGGGCTGCGGGTCGATTGCCTCAACGGCTTCGGAAAAGAGCTTTGCGAGAACGCCGGTCGTATGAATCCACAGCGCCAGCACGCCCGCGAACGGCCCGAGCCCGACCGCCACGACGAACAGCATCGCAAAAACGATTTCGTTGATGGCGCGGAAAGCGTCCATCAGGCGGCGTACCGGCTGCCAGACCCACCAGGGCACCATGTTTTCCGACGACATAATGCCGAACGGAACCGCGCACACGATCGAGAGCGCCGTCCCCCAGACCGCAATCTGGAGGGTAATGACCATTTCACGCAGGACGGTCGGCCAGTCGTAAAAATCCGGGGGGAAGAACCCGTCGATAAACGCCGCCATATTCGCCGCATCTTCATAAAGCGCCAACGGGCGCATGTCGGCACCTTCCCATGACCACATCAGGGCGGCCAGGATAAGCGCCCACATCACGAGGTTGAGCGTGGTCCGTTTCATGTCCGGCTTCGGCAGCTCGACGGGTCTGGATTTAGCGGCGATGTCGGTCATGAATCTAACGTCCGGAGATGAATCTGGGGGCTTCCGAAAGGAACTGGGGCCGGCGGGCACGTGACATGCCGGCCGGCCCCGGGTATTAGCAAGCGGTCTTTACATCAGGTTCTTTTCGAGAACCTGCAGTTCGGCCAGCTTTTCTTCGATCAGGCGCAGCTTCTTCGCCTTGTCGGCTGCGTCCATCCGGGTATCGGCGGAAAGCTTGAGCTTGTCGCGGAACAGGGCGAGCTGGCGGATCGGAATGAGCTGGGCGTTGCTCGAATCCGTGTATCCGCCGCCGCCGCTGCCCAGACCTTCGAGCACGGCCATCTGTTTTCCGGCATCCGGCCCCAGCCGGCCATAGCTCAGGAAGAAACCTTTGACCTTGGCTTTGAGGGTTTTGGTGAGATCGCGGCGATACACCAGCGGATCCGCGGGGATCAGGGGCGACGTCCAGATGATCTTGATGTTCTTCGCAGCCGCCGGCGCGGTCTTCTGGGAACGCGCGACCTGTTCGCTGTTATTCGCTGCGGCATCCACCTGTTTGTTGGCAACCGCCATCAGGTTGGTTTCGTGATTGGCGTTGCGCACCGTCTTGAAGCATTTCTTCGGGTCGACGCCGTTTTTCGCAAATACATAGAAACTCGGCACCAGGAAACCGGAGGTCGAGTTCGGGTCGCCGATACCGAAATTCGCAGAGCGCGCGGCGCAGGTCGCGAACAGATCCTTGAGGGAATTGATCTTGTCGTTGCTCTTGTGAACGAGGATATGGGAATAGTAACCCTGCTGTCCGGAAGATTTGATTTCCTGAACGAAAACTTCGCCACCGGCGCGATCCACTGCTTCCATCGCGGACTTGTTGCCGAACCATGCAACGTGAACCTTGCCGAAACGCATCGCCTCGATAACGCCGGCATAATCGGGCGCGAAGAACGGCTTCACGGGCATGCCGATCGCGGATTCCATATCCTTGATCATCGGAACCCAGGCCTGCTTGAGGTTCTGCGTGCTCTCGGTCGAGATAATGCCGAAATTGATGACCTTGGGGTCACCGTCGAGCGGCTTGAACTGCGCCATCGCGGCGCCGGAAATCATGCTGGCCGCAGCGGCGAGCATGGTTATTTTTACTGTCTTGCGTATCATTTGCGTCTCCTTAAGACTTTTTTTGGAACGGATTGGTTATCGGGTACTTTGCGTATTCCGATTTGTTCGGAACACGCTTTCGCGGGTATCCGCGTCACGCGGTGACGACGGCTAGTTCCGGCTTTCGGGCCCGCGACCGGGACGGCGGCGACGATGCCGGCGCTTCATCCCGCTTCGCCGGACCGGCGGACACGCCGCCCAGGATCAGTTCGTCGCTGGCCGAACCGTAAAGTTCGTGCAGGAATTCCGGCGTCAGCGCGCTGCTTGGCCCGTCATATATTTTCTTTCCATCGCGCAGGGCCACGGTCCGCGGGCAGTAGCGGACGGCATAATCGACCTGATGCAACGAGACGACGACCGTCAGACCGTCTTCTTCATTGATCTTTTTCAGTGTTTCCATCACGCGCTTGGACGACGCGGGGTCGAGCGAAGCAATGGGCTCGTCGGCAAGCATGATCTTCGACTGCTGTACGAGCGCCCGGGCGATGGCCGCGCGCTGCTGCTGACCCCCTGAAAGGGTCGACGCACGCTGCCGCGCCGCCGCGGCGATCCCGACACGGTCGAGCGCTTCCATGGCTTTCAGCTTTTCGCTGCGGGTAAACACGCCGAAATAACCGCGCCAGCGCGGAATGCGCCCGAGCGTGCCCACCATCACATTGGTCATCACGCTGAGCCTGTCGACAAGGTTGAACTGCTGAAAGATCACGCCGATATCGGGGCGGACCCGGGCGGCAGAGGTGGCGATCCGGCCTTTGCGCTGCACCGTCTGACCAAGGACATCGATACAACAAAGGCCGGACTTGCGGTCCGCCTCGATCAGGCCAGCGATATGACGAATCAGCGTCGACTTGCCGGAACCGGACGCCCCTATCAGCGCGACCATTTCGCCGTTGCCGATCTCCAGATCGACATCGCACAATGCACTCTTCGATTTTCCGAAAGTCTTGGAAAGACCCGTAACCTGAATTGCCGCCATACCCGCATCACCCCGTCGTTAGATTCATCCAACGTTCTATGGAATGATAATCCCGCGATATGGCGACTCCGGTGTGACGGTGAAGTTAAACATTCGTGACAGGCACCGAAGAAACGAAAGATTCAGGCGCGAAACCGCGGCAGCTTCGGGCACAAAAACCCAAATTCGCCCGTTTTGTCATGCAATCGTCATCGAATTGTCATTTTGCGGCGACCCGACGATGTTTTACATGGTTTTACATGCTGACCGGCGATACGTGGCGCCGCCCTGGAAGCTTCGCACCGACCGAGAGGTAATTTATTGACCCGACGCTACGCCATTTACTACGCGCCGCCGGCCGGCACCGAGCTTTCCCGGTTCGGGGCCGAATGGCTGGGCCGGGATGCGGAAACCGGTCAAACCGCCGAGCCATCGCATATGCAGCATATAACCCGGACGATGTGGCAGGACGCGACCGCCGCCCCCCGCCTTTACGGGTTTCACGGCACCCTGAAACCGCCCTTTCGGCTGACCCCCGGAACGGACGAAACAGACATGTTCGCGGCGCTGGCGGCACTGGGCGAAGACCAGGCGCCGGTCGACGCCGGTGGTCTGCGGCTGACGCAGCTGGGCAGGTTTCTGGCGCTCATGCCGGAACAGGCCGACGGCATCGCCGCCCTGGCCGCGCGCTGTGTCCGGGAAATGGACCGGTTCCGGGCCGCGCCATCGCCGGACGAACTGGCACGACGCCGCGCCGCCGGGCTGACCGCCGCCCAGGAATCCCTGCTTCAGCGCTGGGGCTATCCGTATGTCCTGGAAGAATACCGGTTCCACATGACGCTGACGGACGGATTGGACGATCCGGCGCAAGTACGGTTCAGAGACGAACTGGCCGGCCGGACCCAAAAATTCATTGCGACGCCGCTGACGATATCGGACCTGTCCGTCTTCACGCAGGATGCGCCCGGAACGCCGTTCCGGCTGATGCGGCGCGTCCCGCTGACGGGCACCTAGCCCGCCAGGGCCGTCGGCGGCCTACAGCCCGCCCGGTTCCAGTGTCGTGTCATACCTGTCGAGGTCGGCTGGCGGCACCGGCACCCGGGCATGACGGCCGGTAAACCCGAAGGGCAGCGACGCGTCGATCCCTACCTTGGTGCGGACGCCGTTTTCCGAGATCGGAACGTATTCGTGCCCGCGCGCGCCCGGCATCAGGATCAGCCCCTTCGATGCATCCCAGCGCGTCGCCAGCGCCCATTCGACATCCTGCCAGTCATGGATGTCGATATCGTCATCGACGACAATAATCAGATCGAGATCCTTCAGCGCGGCAATGGCGGCGAAAATCGCATTGCGCTGGTAGCCTTCGTCGGCAGCGCTTTTCTTGCTGACGGCGATGTGAAGGTGGAACCGGTACAGCCCGCCCGGCGTCAGCGCGACGTCGGTCACGCAGGGCGCCGAGGCCTTGACCGCTTTCAGGATAGCGCCTTCGAGCAGGTGCTTCCGCAGTATTGGCGCCTCCTTGGTCATGATCACATGCCAGATCGGGTCTTCGCGGTGATAGATGCAGTTGATCGTGGTCAGCGGCGACGGGCTGACTTCGGAGTACAAGCCGACGAATTCCAGGAAAGGGCCTTCATCCATTTCGATGTCCGGTGAAATAAACCCTTCCATGACCACTTCCGCATCGGCCGGCACCTGCAGCGGGACGGTCTTGCAGTCGATCAGGTCCAATGGTTTCCGCGAAATGCCCGACGCGACTTCGTATTCGTCCATGTCCCGCGGCAATTGCGCGCCCATGATCCCGGCCGCGTATTGCAACCCGACATCGGCGCCGACGACGATCGCGATCGGAAGCGCTTCGCCCTTTTCCTTCGCCTTTTCCCACAGCGCGCGCAGGTCCCGCCCGAGATCAAGCTGGATCAGCAGCTTGTTGTCCTCGACATGCATGAAACGGTGATAGGACGCGTTGTTGACGCCGGTATCCGGATCCTTTGCGATAACGATACCGCCGGAAATATACCGGCCGCCATCGTTCGGGGCGTATCGCGGCAGCGGCAGATATTCCAGAAGGTCCGGATTGTTGCGATACACCGCCTGAACCGGGCCTTCATCGACATGGCGCGGCGGCTGCGGGTTGGCCAGGCCGTCGCCGATGAATTTTCGCAGGCTCGCCACATCGTGTTCGTAGATCGCGAGAACGTTTTCCTCGCATCCCAGGAAATTGCCGACAACCCGGGTATCGTATCCCTTGACGTTCTTGAACAGCATCGCGCGCTCGGTCTGCTTGAACAGCACGCTTGTCATTTCGAGATCCGTATCGACCTCGTCGGCAACCTTCAGCAACAGGCCGGACGCGTCGAGTCGCCCGAGCGACGCACGAAAACTAAGATCGGGTCCGCTTTTTTCTTCTTCCTGGCTCACCGCAAAATTCCTTATCCAATATCGCCAAAGCAGTCCCCGTCAGGGATACCGCATTTCGATACAGACAGAAACTCCGTGCCGGGAATTTTCGCAGAACGAACGGTGGGGGACGACAACCGCCAGGTTCCGGAAAAAAGCTACGGCCATATGCCCCGCTGCAGGGTGACATTCGCCACGCGACGGATCGCCAGCACCAGCGCCGCCGTGCGCATGTCCCGGCACAGGCCGGGTGCCGGCTGCGGATCCACCGTGCCGGCGGAACCGGGACAGATTTCGCGCCAGTACTGCACAACGGAATCGACGGCGTCGAACATCTTGCGGCGAAGCTCGGCGTTCACCCGGTCCAGGCTCCAGTCCTGATTTTCGGTGTTCTGGACCCATTCAAGGTAGCTCACGACGACGCCCCCGGCGTTTGCCAGAATGTCAGGCAACACGACGATCCCTCTCTGGGCGAGGATATCGTCCGCCGCCGGGGTGACGGGGCGGTTCGCAGCCTCGACAACGAGCTTCGCGTTTATATCGTCTGCGTTGTCGCTGCGGATTTGATCGCCGAGCGCCGCAGGGACCAGAATGTCGCATTGCAGGCGCAACAGGTCGTCATTCGTAATCGTCCGGGTGCCGGGCGTTCCGACGACCGTGCCATGGGACGCCTTGTTCTGCGTGATAGCGGACAGATCCAGACCCGATTTGTTATAGACGCCCCCTTCGGTATCGCTGACAGCGACCACGGCGGCGCCGGCCTCCGCGAATGCGGCAGCAACCACCGACCCGACATTGCCGAACCCCTGAACGGCAACCGTCGCCCCCTCAATGGACTCCAGACCCGGCAGCGGGGCGGTGTCCACGAAACGGGTGGTCGCGAAAAAACATCCCAGCCCCGTCGCCTCAAGACGTCCAAGCGAGCCGCCTATATCGAGAGGCTTTCCCGTCACTACCGGCCGGTTGTTCTCCCCCGGGTGCAACAAATCGTAGGTATCGTAGATCCACGCCATGGTCTGTTCGTCAGTATACAAGTCCGGAGCGGGAATATCTGTATGCGGGCCGATATTGTCGCCCAGATCGTGGACGAAACGGCGTGTGATCCGACGCTTGTCGGTCTCGGTAAGTTCCTTGGTATTGCAGACGATGCCGCCCTTCGCCCCGCCGAACGGAATATGCACCAGCGCGCATTTCCAGGTCATCAGCGCCGCCAGGGCCGCAACTTCCCGCTCTGTGACGTCGGGATGATACCGAATTCCGCCCTTTCCAGGGCCCAGAACCTGATTGTGCAGAACCCGGTAGCCATGAAACGTGCGCACCGATCCGTCTTCCATTTCGACGGGAAAACAGACGGTGATCGAACGCTTCGGGACCTCGAAATATTCGATCAGGCCGTGTTTCATGTCCGTTATATAAGCGCGTGCCCGGTGAAACTGCATTTGCGAAATCACCAGCGGGTCGAGGTCTTCCGGCGTGTCGGAACTTGCGATATCAGGCATTCGGTCCTGTCGGTAGATGGTTGCAATATCTTATAGTCATCCGGTACAGGCCGCGGGTTGATTTCAATTAACGCCAACCGGACGGCATGGCGCTTATCTGGCCCACCGAGACAGAGGCTGCCGTGGCGCAAACATCGCAACTGAACCGTTCGCTTTCACTTGGTCTGCTGACCCTCTATGGCCTCGGCACGACCATCGGTGCGGGCATATTCGTTCTGATCGGCAAGGTCGCGGGTGCCGGCGGCGCCTATGCGCCTCTCTCGTTCCTGCTGGCGGCGGCGATTGCAGGCCTGTCCGCCCTTTCGTTTGCCGAAATGTCGTCCCGCTTTCCCGAAAGTGCCGGGGAAGCCGTCTATGTGAAGGAAGGACTGAACAGCTCGGTCCTTGCCCTGATCGTGGGCCTGACGGTTGCGGGCGCCGGTGTGGTGTCCACCGCGACCATTATCGTCGGGTTTTCGGGGTATCTCGCGGATATCGCGACCGTACCGCGTATCGGCGCTGAGATCGTCATGACCCTTGTCCTCGCTGCAATCGCCATAGGAGGCATACGGATATCCGTATCCGCCGCGGCAATCGTAACGGTGGTCGAAATAAGCGTTCTTGTGGTGATTGTCGGATTCGGCGTTTCCGCTGAAACAGGCGGCGGCCTTCATGGGAATGCGCTGACCTCCGAAATACCGTCTGCCGGAGTCTGGTCGGGCGTCGTCTACGGCGCAGTGCTGGCCTTCTATGCGTTTATCGGCTTCGAGGACATCGTCAACATCGCCGAGGAGACCCGGGATGCCAGCCGCATCGTGCCGCGGGCGATCCTGCTGACACTGGCCGTAACCACGATTTTATATATCTCGGTCGCACTGCTCGCGGTGACGGCAGTGCCGACCGGCGAACTCGCCGCAAGCGACGCACCGCTGACATTGCTGTTCGAGCGTGTCAGCGGCCTGCCGGGCGATGCCGTCACGGTGATCGCGATCGTATCCGTCCTCAACGGCGCGTTGATCCAGATCATCATGGCCTCACGGGTCCTGTACGGCCTGACGCGGCGCGGCTGGCTGCCGGGCCCGCTGGACTACGTGAACCCGACGACCAAAACGCCGGTAACGGCAATCGCGTTCTGCGCCGCCATTGTCATCGGGCTTGCAACGACCCTGGACCTCGAAAACCTGGCAGCCGCAACGTCTTTCCTGACACTGTTTGTCTTTGTTGCCGTTAACGCGGCGCTCCTGCGATTCAGGTCGAAACAATCCGCCGCTGGCCACGGCGGGTTCCGTATCCCGCTTGTGGTTCCCGTACTGGCCATTGCATCGATCTGCTTGCTGCTGATCATGCAGCTTGGCGATTTTTTATGAGGACTTAAGGCCTAAGCGGCGGACGGTCCCTATTTCACCGTTACACAGGTGCACTTGCTGAGATGGCTGACCTTTTGGGAGACGCTGCCGAGAAAAATATCCGCGACCCGGCCCAGTCCCCGGCTGCCCATCACGATCATGTCGGCGCCTTCGTGATCCTCGGCCATCAGGATTCGTTCGGCAGGCGAGCCGTCGACGACGTAGGCCTCCACCTTTTTGCACCCTTTTGCTTCAACACGCATTTTCGCGTTGTCGCAGATCAGCTTGCCGATCGCCTCGGTAATATCGTCCGGGGCCGGGATAGATACGATACCTTCATAGGCCGAAGCGGCCGCCTGAACGGAGGCGTCGCTCAGTTCTTCGAGCTTGTCGATGATCACCTTGTCGGCCTTGAGCGATTTCGCCAGCCCGAGGAGATCGAACACAGACTGATAGCGCAACAGCACATGCAGGACGACAATCTCGGCGTCATAGGTCGCCGCGATATCCGCCGCAAGGTCGACTGCCTTATTGGCATGTTCGGATCCGTCTGTCGGGACAACCATCTTCTTGATCATGGAATTTTCCTTTTGTTTCGTCGGGTGATTTCGAAATTCTCGCCGACAGACAGGCCGGCAACGGAAAGAGGACCGGATTAGAGCCCGGCCGCCCTGGCGCCGCATTGATCTGGATCAGCACAACCGGAACCGGTTTGGCCCCCGAACAGTTGATCAAGATCAAGGCATCCGACGGAATTCGGTCCAGACTTTGAATTGTCAGAAATCTGACACAAAACTTTCAGGAGAGACCTGAAAATGCTGACCTATCAAGACTGCGTCGGACTTTGCGAACTGACCGAAGAAGAAATTCGCGCCATCGCCGAACATGAACATTTGCCGGAACTGATTGCCCTGGAACTCGGCCAGTACCTTGCCCAGACCGAAGACGGCCAACGTTCCATCCGCAGGATGATCCTGGACGATATCGAAGCGGCCCAATCCGCCGGCGATCGGGAGAAAATCCTTCGTCTGAAGGCGACAATGAAGCACTTCGTCGATACGCATCCCGACAACCCGAAACTGTTGACCCAGGACAGCCACAAACTGTTGAGTTGAAATGTATAAGAATATCGCCCTGATATCGCTGCTGTTCGGCCTGACGACCGGACCGGCGTGGCCGGGTCCGGCGCTGGCCGCCGATCCGTCGGCCGGACAGAAAATTGCCGAAACCTGGTGCGTATCCTGCCATACGGTCTCCGGCCGGACGGCAGGCCGGGACACCGCCCCGCCTTTCGACCTGATCGCCCGGCGCGGAACATTCGACCGCGACCGCTTGTTGCAGGTTTTATCGGATCCTCACCCCCCGATGCCGAAAGTTCACCTCTCGCGGCAACAGCTTGATGACGTGATCGCCTATATCCACTCGCTCCGCCCGCCCGATTAGCAGGTCAGCGTTCCTGGACAGCGTCGAGCCAACCGAGAAAATTTTCGATTTCGGCGGGCGAAAACGCGAATGCGGGCATCGCCGGATGCCCGACGACGATCCCCTCGGCAAGTGCTTCGGCCAAGTTATCCACCGGCCATTTACGCCCGAGAGTCCTGAAGGCCGGCGCCGCCGAGAGCGGACTTTCCCCGGTCCGTCCAACGGCATGGCAATGTGCGCACCGTGTTTCGGCGAGTTTGCGTCCGAGTTCGACGTCAACCGGGTCGGCACCGCCCGCATGAGACGCGAAAGGCATTCCCGAGAGAAGCAAAAACATCAATGCCGACAACAGGATCGATGGTAAACTATTCATCAACTACATATTCCTAAGTTTTTGGCGGATTAGCCAATGAGGGGCCGCACGCGTATTTGAAACACGCCAATTTGTCGCACACGAAACAACTTTCCGGCCACCCTCAAGTTAATTTGGATCAAGTTGGCGGGCCCTGCGCTTAAGTAGCGTCCGCAACGTCATACGCAGGAGACGAAAATGGCGGCGCTAACTCCGTGGTTATGGGTGGTTTTTTTCGCCGCCGGGGGCATTTACGCCCAACAGATAGAAATTCGCGCACAGGACGAGGCGTTCTATGCGCACGGCTTCATCTTCTTTGCGTTCTGCGCGGCGGGGCTCGTCCTGACGCTGCGCGAGGCATTGCGCCGCGACCGCTATGTCCGCCCTGCGGATGTAAACGGAAGCCCGGTTTACAACGAAGCAATCGTCCGCGCCGGTGTCGTCGCATCGACATTCTGGGGCATTGTCGGTTTCAGCGTCGGTCTTTGGCTCGCGCTTCAACTCGCGTTTCCGGTCCTTAACTTCGACCTGCCCTGGACAAATTTCGGGCGCCTCCGCCCGCTTCATACATCCGCCGTAATTTTCGCCTTCGGCGGCAACGTGCTGATCGCCACATCGTTCCACGTCGTCCAGCGCACCTGCCGAACCCGCCTGGCGGGAAATATTGCACCCTGGTTCGTATTCTGGGGCTATCAGCTCTTCCTGGTTCTGGCGGCATCGGGCTATCTGCTCGGCGTCACGCAGTCCAAGGAATACGCGGAGCCGGAATGGTACGTGGACATCTGGCTGACCCTCGTCTGGGTAACCTATCTGCTGGTATTCATGGCAACGCTGGCACGGCGCAGAGAGCCCCATATTTATGTCGCGAACTGGTTCTATCTCGCCTTTATCGTAACCATCGCGATGCTGCACCTGGTGAACAACGCGACGGTGCCGGTATCGTTCTTCGGTTCGAAAAGCTACATCGCGTGGTCCGGCGTCCAGGACGCGCTGACCCAATGGTGGTACGGCCATAACGCCGTCGGGTTTTTCCTGACGGCCGGTTTCCTGGGGATCATGTATTACTTTATCCCCAAACAGGCGAACCGACCGGTCTATTCCTACCGCCTGTCGATCATCCATTTCTGGGCCCTGATCTTTCTCTATATCTGGGCGGGGCCGCATCACCTGCATTACACGGCACTACCCGACTGGGCACAGACCCTGGGCATGACGTTTTCGATCATGCTGTGGATGCCGTCCTGGGGCGGGATGATCAACGGCCTGATGACGCTGTCCGGCGCCTGGGACAAACTGCGCACCGACCCGGTCCTGCGGATGCTGGTCGTATCGGTGGCATTCTACGGGATGAGCACGTTCGAAGGCCCGCTGATGTCCATCAAGGCCGTGAACGCGCTCAGCCATTATACCGACTGGACGATCGGCCATGTGCATTCAGGCGCGCTCGGCTGGGTCGGCTATGTCAGCTTCGGCGCCCTGTACGCGATGACGCCGGTATTGTGGAAACGCGAACGGCTGTATTCTCTGAAACTGGTCGAATGGCATTTCTGGGTCGCGTCCACCGGGATCGTTCTCTACATCACCGCCATGTGGGTATCCGGCATCATGCAGGGCCTGATGTGGCGCGCCTACGACACGCTCGGTTTTCTCGAATACTCATTCGTCGAAACCGTCGCGGCGATGCACCCGTTCTATGTCATCCGCGCCCTTGGCGGGGTGCTGTTCCTCGCGGGCGCGGTGATCATGGCCTACAACCTGTGGCGCACCGCCCGCGGCGATATCCGTGAAACCGAACCCCTGGCTGTGACGGACGCATCCGTCCAGCCGGCGGCAGCGTGACGGGAGGCAGAAATGGCTAAATTCCGTCATTCGACGATCGAGAAGAATTCAATCCTGATGGTGATCCTGACCCTGCTGGTGGTCTCGATCGGCGGACTGGTCGAGATCGTGCCGCTGTACTACCTCAAAAGCACGATCGAGACCGTGCGCGGCGTACGTCCGTACACGCCGCTGGAGCTTGCAGGCCGCAACATCTATATCCGCGAAGGCTGCTACAACTGTCATTCGCAGATGATCCGGGCGCTGCGCGACGAAGTCGACCGCTACGGTCATTACAGCCTCGCCGCAGAGAGCAAGTTCGACCACCCGTTCCAGTGGGGATCGAAACGGACCGGTCCGGACCTCGCCCGGGTCGGCGGCCGCTATTCCGACGACTGGCACCGCGAACACCTGACCAAGCCGACCAGCGTGGTCCCCGAATCGATCATGCCAGGCTATCCGTTTCTCGCGGAACGTCCGGCCCGGCTGAATGACATTGCGGAACACCTGAAGGCGAATGCGACAGTCGGCGTTCCCTACGATACGGACATGATCGCCAATGCCGCCAGGGACGCCGCCGCGCAGGCCAACCCGGATGCCGATGGCATCGATGCGCTGATGAAGCGATACCCGAAAGCGCAGGTCCGCGATTTCGACGGCAATCCGAAATCGGTGACCGAAATGGACGCGTTGATCGCGTATCTGCAGATGCTGGGAACGCTAGTCGACTTCAAATCATACCGCGCCGACGGCGACAACCTGCGTTGAGGAAGCCCGATGGATTATGAAACCGCACGTGTATTCGCCGCGACCTGGGGCCTTATCGGTCTCGTCGTGATGTTCGTCGGCGCCCTGGTCTATGCGCTCTGGCCGCGCAACCGCGACAAGTTCGACGATGCGGCGCATATCCCGCTCAAGGAGGACTGAGGATGGCGGCAGCAGACAACAACACGCCGTCCTCTAGCGGCGATACCGCGCCGGCGGGCACGACCGGACACGAATGGGACGGCATCCGCGAGCTCGACAACCCGCTGCCGCGCTGGTGGCTGTGGACCTGGTATGCCTGCATCCTGTGGGCGATTGCCTATTGGGTGGTCATGCCCGCATGGCCGACGATCAGCGGCTATACGACCGGCGTCATCGGCTATTCGCAGCGCGCTGTCGTCGAAAAGAAGATCGCGCAGAACCGCGATGCCCAGTCGGTTTACCTGGAGCGAATCGCCGCGAAGTCCCTGGCGGAAATCCGGAACGACCCCGAACTCCTCTCGTTCTCTATGGCAGGCGGGCGGTCGGCCTTCGCCGTCAACTGCTCGCAGTGCCATGGCTCAGGCGCGCAGGGCTCGAAAGGGTATCCGAACCTGAATGACGACGCCTGGATGTGGGGCGGAAAGCTGGAACAGATTTCCTACACGATCCGGCACGGCGTCCGGAACGGTGACGACGATGCGCGAGTCAGCGAAATGCCCGCCTTCGGACGCGACGAACTTCTCGAACCCGCCCAGGTCGCCAATGTCGTCGAATATGTCGTCTCGCTGTCGGGCCGCGCCGCGAACCCGGAAGCGGCAAAACGCGGCGCTGCCGTGTTCGCGGAGCAATGCGCGATATGCCACGGCAAGGACGGCAAGGGAAACCAGGAATTCGGCGCCCCCAACCTGACCGACGGCATCTGGCTCTTTGGCGGCGACCGGGCATCGATCCGGCACACTGTCCACAATAGCCGCCGCGGCGTCATGCCGGCCTGGAAGGACCGCCTGACACCGGAGACGATCAAGCAATTGACGATCTTCGTTCATTCGCTCGGAGGCGGGCAGTAACCGCCCGCGGAGAGGATGCCCCCCAACGACACCGGCGACACCACCGCCCCGAACGCACCGGGCGTAGAGCGCATCGACGTCGAGGCGGTTAATGCTTCGGCAAACCGGCCGCTTTACGAAAAGCGGAAAAAAATATTTCCGCGCAAGGCGTCCGGGCCGTTCCGCAAACTGAAATGGGGCATCCTCGCGGTGACGCTTGGCATTTATTACCTGCTGCCGTGGGTTCGCTGGGACCGGGGTCCCAATTCCCCGGACCAGGCGGTGCTGGTCGATTTTCCTACCCAGCGTTTTTATTTCTTTTTCATCGAAATCTGGCCGCAGGAAATATACTTCGTCACGGGTTTGCTGATCCTGGCAGCGCTGTCGCTGTTCCTGATAACAAGCATCGCCGGGCGCGTCTGGTGCGGATATACCTGCCCGCAGACGGTCTGGACGGATCTGTTCATCTTGGTCGAACGACTGATAGAGGGCGACCGCAACGCCCGTATGCGCCTTAACGATGCGCCGTGGTCGGCGGCGAAAATTCGAAAACGCGCCCTTAAACATGCAGCATGGCTGATCATCGCCGTCTGTACGGGCGGCGCCTGGGTATTCTATTTCGCCGACGCACCGACCCTGGCCGCGCAACTGGTCCGGTTCGATGCGCCTCTTGTATCCTACATTTTCATCGGCGTGCTGACCTTTACCACCTACATGCTGGCCGGGCATGCGCGGGAACAGGTCTGCACCTATATGTGCCCGTGGCCGCGCATCCAGGGCGCGATGCTGGACGAGCATTCGCTGCTGGTAACCTATCGCAAATGGCGGGGCGAGCCGCGCGGATCGCACAAGAAAAACGAGCCCTGGGACGGCCGCGGCGATTGCGTGGACTGCAATTCCTGCGTTGCCGTCTGCCCGATGGGGATCGACATCCGCGACGGCGAACAGCTCGAATGCATCAACTGCGCGCTGTGCATCGACGCCTGCGACGACATCATGGAAAAAGTCGGCCGGCCGCGCGGGCTGATCGCCTATGACACGGTCGCAGGTCTGCAGACGCAAACGGCGGGCGCGGCATCGCGGCCGAAACTGTTCCGGCCGCGGACGATTATTTATGCGATTCTCATCGCCGTGGTCGGCACTGTGATGCTCGTCGCACTGGCATCGCGCGCCGATACCGAGCTGACGGTCCTGCGCGACCGCAATCCGCTTTTCGTCAAGCTGAGCGATGGCAGCATCCGCAACGGCTACACGGTCAAGATTCTCAACAAACAGCGCGTGCCCCGCACCTACGCCCTATCCGCCGAAGGGCTCAACGACGCGACCCTGTCCATCGTGGGCCAGCCCGGCCTTTCCGTCACGGTCGATGCGGACCGCTTGCGGAGCCTGCGTGTTCATGTAACCGCGCCGGGAACCGGTTCCCCCGTCGCCGACTTCTCCATGACGGTCAGGGAAACGGCGAGCGACGTCGTTTTCCATCGCGCGACGACTTTCCGGAGGGCGAGATGAACATCTGGTTCTGGCCCCTCAGCCTCCTGCGCCCGCCCCTGACCGGGCGGCACGTGCTCGTCTTTCTTATCGCCTTCTTTGCCGTGATTTTCGCGGTGAACGGCGTGTTCCTGTTTGTGTCGCTCCAGACGCATCCCGGTGTCACGTCGACCGATGCCTATCGCAAGGGACTGCACTTCAACCGGGAACTGGACCGCGCCGACCGCCAGCGCGCGCGCGGCTGGAAATCCGAAATCAGCGCCGATCGCGGCGTAATGGAAATCCGGCTGACGGATAAATCGGCGCGCCCGGTCTCCGGGCTGCGCATAAACGCCGTTGCGCGGCGGCCCGTACACGACCGCGGCGATACGGAACTCGTCCTGCGCGAAATCGAGACGGGACGTTATCGCGCGGACCGGCCGCCGTTGCCGCCGGGACGATGGGAGATCGTTTTCACGGCCATGGAAGAAGGTCTTCCGCCCTATCGCATCGAGTATTCCGTACAGGTGCCGGAATGAATGCGGTAGACCGGATTTCCCCCGACAGGATCGACGAAACCGAATTCAGTGCCGACCCCACAGCCTATGTTCAGCACGAACACGGTGGAATCGAGACCCTGAACCTGCTGGTCGACGGCGTGCATTGCGGGCACTGCATCAAGACGGTCGAAACCGCCATGCATAGCCAGCCCGGCGTCGTCGATGCGCGCGTCAACCTGTCGACCCGCCGGATGCGGCTGAGCTGGAAGGCAAACGAGGCAAGGCCCGGCGACCTGATCGCCCGGCTGGGCGCGCTCGGCTATCCCGCCATACCGTTCGATCCGGCGGCCTTGCGCGGCCAGCGGGCGGACGAAGAAGCGTTCCTGCTGCGCTGTCTCGCAGTCGCCGGGTTCGCCAGCAGCAATGTGATGCTGTTGTCGGTGGCCGTCTGGGCCGGCGCCTTTTCCGACATGGAGGCCGTCACGCGGGGGCTGCTTCACTGGGTGTCGGCGCTCGTCGCCCTGCCGGCGATCGCCTATGCGGGACGACCGTTCTTCCGGGCGGCCATTCGCGCCATCGCGGCACGACGGGTCAACATGGACGTGCCGATTTCCATCGCCGTTGTCGTCACCGCCGGGGTCAGTCTGTTCGAGGTAATCGCGGGCGGGCCGCACGCCTATTTCGATGCTGCGGTAATGCTGCTGTTTTTTCTGCTGATCGGCAGATATCTCGACATGCGCACCCGGGGCGCGATGCGTTCGACCGCCGAAAACCTGGCGGCGCTCGCCACCCATCCCGCCATCGTTATCGACACCGACGGAACGCGCCGGGTGCTTCCCGCGCGGGCGGTCGTCAAAGGGATGACCGTATCGGTCGCAACCGGCGCCCGCGTGCCGGTGGACGGCACCGTCATGACGGGCGAAACGCAGATCGATTCCAGCCTTCTGACCGGCGAGACGGAGCCTGTTCCCGTCGCGCCGGGAGACGGCGTTTTCGCCGGCACGCTCAACACGGGGGCCGCGATCCAGATCAAGGCGTCGGCGACCGGCGACGAAACGGTCCTGGCCGAAATCGTGCGATTGGTGGAGAACGCAGAACAGGGTCGGTCGGTCTATGTTCGGCTGGCGGACCGGGCCGCACGGCTCTATGCGCCGCTGGTGCATATTCTGGCGCTGGCAACGCTTGCGGGGTGGTGGCTGATCGCCGGCGTGTCCTTCCACGATGCGTTGCTGACCGCGGTTGCCGTCCTGATCATTACCTGCCCCTGTGCGCTCGGCCTCGCGGTGCCCGCCGTCCAGGTCGTCGCCAGCGGCCTGCTGATGAAATCGGGTGTCATCCTGAAGGCAGGGGATGCGCTGGAGCGGCTGGCGACGATCGACACGGTAGTCCTCGACAAGACCGGCACCCTGACCCTGGGTCGGCCCGGCATCACCAATCTCGATGAAATAGATACCGAAGACCTTCGCCTTGCCGCATCGTTCGCCGTGTCGAGCCGTCATCCGCTCTGCAATGCGATTGTGCGGGCCGCCGGACCGGTCGCGGTACGCGCCGATACCGTGGAAACGCCGGGGATGGGACTCCGCGCGGGCATCGGTGCCGACGAAATCAGGCTCGGCAATCGCGTCTTCTGCGGCGTTGAATCGCCGGTTCCGGACAGCGGAACCGAACTCTGGCTGTGCCGGCCCGGACGACATCCCGTCCGGTTTACGTTTGCGGACAGTTTGCGCCCCGACAGCCGGGCGTTCGTGAACTGGCTTAAAGATCAGGGCTATGCAGTGGAGCTTCTGTCCGGCGACCGTGCGGACGTTGTGGCGCAGGTCGCGAGGGAGCTTGGGATCGACACGTACCGTGCCGACATCCGCCCCGACGGGAAGGTCGGGCGCCTTGCCGAACTGGAAGCACAGGGGCGCAAAGTGCTGATGATCGGCGACGGGCTGAACGATGCGCCGTCCCTGGCGGCGGCGTTCGTGTCGGCATCGCCGGCATCGGGTGCGGATATCTCTCAGACAGCCGCGGATTTCGTGTTTCAGTCGGACCTGCTCGAGCCCCTGGGAATTGCGATCATGGTCGCCCGCCGGTCGCGGCGGATGGTGACCGCGAATTTCGGGCTCGCGGCGGGGTACAATGCCCTTGCGGTGCCGCTGGCGATCGCCGGCTATGTAACGCCGCTGATCGCCGCCGTGGCGATGTCGACGTCCTCGATACTGGTTACGCTCAACGCCCTTCGGCTGGCGCGCATGAAATTCAGGTGTCTGCGGTGAACATATTGCTGTTGCTGATTCCGGCAGCCCTGATCCTGGGCTTTGCCGGGCTTGCCGCTTTTATATGGGCGCTTCGCAGCGGTCAGTTCGAGGACCTCGACGGCGCTGCCGTCCGTATCCTCGATGACGGCGACGAGGAAACTGCGGGTGACCCCCGCGAGCCGCCGCCGCCGACGGGGTGATTTTGCGCTGCCTGCTTCAGACGCTTATTTCAGAACGAGCCCCTGGCCGGTCGGCAGTTCGAGGACCTGCAGACCCTGTTTTGCGAAGAAGTCGTCCTCGCCGTCTTTCTGGTCCCGATAGGCGGCCCACCCGTAGTCGTCGAGAACGATAACGGCGCCGGTCACAACTTTGTCGAAAAGACGCTCCAGCGCGCCGACTTCGGCCTCGGCATTGTTCATATCGATGTGCAGAAACGCGATGTCGCCGGGGGGTTCGAGCTGGTCGAGGCTGGCGGGAACGGCCCCCTGGGTAACCTTGACGTTCGGCATGTCGGCGAACCGGGCGCAGACTTCTTCATACAGATCGGTGGAATGCGCCGGCATCGCATGATGGGACATATCCTCGTCATGCTCGAACAGGTCGTACAGGTAGAAAGTTTTGTCGCTGGCGCCGAAATCCACGTAGTCGCAGAGAATGCGCGCAGAGATACCGCGGTAACACCCGCATTCGGCAAAATCGCCCGGAAGGTTCATCGCCCGTTTCACCGCCCAGGACAGAATGTAGCTGCGCCAGAGGATTGATTTTTCGATTACCGTTTCCGTGTGCTTTTCGAACGCTTCCATGAACTTCGCGTCTTCAAGGAAACTGAGATTCCGCCCGAAGGTGAACAGGTTGTCCCCGGTAAACAGGCCTTGCGACGAAACCTGGTTTATCGCCGTCTGGATGCCCTTGTAGAACATGTTGGGATCCGCGAGCCCGTAGAACGCGGTCGTTATGTGATTGGTATGTGCAGTGTCCGGCATGCTGCGCCTCAATTTCAAATTGAAGCGTACAATGCCATGCCGGCCGTTAATCCATGATTAACGTTAAGACGGCATTACCGTCGCAATCCGCCGGCTGATCAGGCTTTGGGGTCGCCGAGCACATCGCGGTAACAATGCCAGCTGGCATGCCCGATTAGCGGAAAGATGACAATCAGACCTGCAAACCCGAGCGCGATAGCGACCGCGGTCATCATCGCGACCAGCCAGCCCCAGAGAACCATGGGCAGGAAATTGTCGCGGATGGCGATCAGACTGGCGATCGTCGCCGTCATGACATCGACATTGCGGTCGACGATCATCGGTATCGAAACGACGGAAATGGAATAGGCGGCGAACGCCAGCAACGCGCCGGTGGCTGTGCCGACGGTCAGAAAGACCACCCCCTGCACGGTCAGGAAAAGAGACCCGAAGATATCGAGCAGCGGCGGCATGCTGGAGCCGAAAAACAGGGCGAACATCAGGGTCGCGATGCGGACCCAGAGGAGGGCAAACAGCATCAGCATGAGCCCCATATAAGCGAGATGAAGCGGCGCACGTCGCACCGCACCCACGATATCCCGCGGTGCGAACGAAGCGCCCTCGTCGATACGGCGGCTCATTTCATAAAGCCCTACCGCCAGTAACGGGCCGCCAAACATGAACGCGGCCGCCAGCGGCAAAACCAGATAGACAAGATCGAAATAATAGAGACACCCGATCAGGGCATAGCTCAGCAGGGTTACGAGCAATCCGTATCCAAGGCTGAGGGCCGGCCGGGTCCACAGATCGGTCCAGCCGCGGGCGATCCATTGCCAGACATCGTCGAAACCGATCCGCCTGACCGATATATCCGCGATCGTATAGGTGTCCATATCCGGCTTCCCCCACCATGACGGCTTCGACATCGCTGAAATTCGCCATTCGGCGTAATACCGTACGGTAAAACGGTGCTCGTTCCAGATTATTGATCCAGATCAAAGTTGCCAACGGATTCTGTTCCCAGACTTTACATACGGACTGGATAGTATCCTTCGGGAGAAACGTAATATGTCGATCAATTACAACGAGCCCATTCCGAACAACGTGGACATCAGCGAGAACCGGCGCCTTCAGCGCGCGCTGGAAGCCTGGCAGCCGCATTATCTCGACTGGTGGCGCGATATGGGCCCCGAAAACAGCACCGACATGGACGTCTATCTGCGGACCGCAGTCAGTGTCGATCCGAAGGGATGGGCACAGTTCGGCTATGTCAAATTGCCCGACTATCGCTGGGGAATTTTCCTGACGCCGCCGGAGGCCGCCCGGCGAATAAGTTTCGGCGATCACAAGGGTGAGCCTGCATGACAGGGCGTGCCCGGCGAATATCGCAGCACGCTGCGCCGGATCATCGTCACCCAGGGCGACACGGAGCCGGCATCGGTCGAACAACAACGCCATCTCGGACTGACCTGCCCGTCGCTCTACGATCTGCGCAACCTGTTCCAGGTCAATGTCGAAGAAGGCCGCCATTTATGGGCGATGGTGTACCTGCTCCACAATTATTTTGGACGCGATGGCCGCGAGGAGGCCGAAGCCATGCTCGAACGCCGGTCCGGGGATCCGGATCACCCCCGCATCCTGGGGGCGTTCAACGAAAAGACGCCCGACTGGCTGTCGTTCTTCATGTTCACGTTCCTTACCGACCGCGACGGCAAGTACCAGCTCGCGGCATTGGCGGAATCCGGCTTCGATCCCCTGTCGCGAACCTGCAAGTTCATGCTGACGGAGGAGGCCCATCATTTGTTCGTGGGCGAAGCCGGCATCGGCCGCATCCTGCAACGCACCTGCGAGGTGATGAAGGAAATCGGGTCCAGCGACCCCGACAAAGTCCGCAATGCCGGCGCAATAGATCTGCCGACGATCCAGAAATACCTGAACTTTCATTTCAGCGTGACGCTGGACCTGTACGGTTCCCAGATTTCGACCAATGCGGCCAATTTGTACGCCGAAGGTCTGAAAGGCCGGTTCGAGGAAACCGGTATCGACGACGATCATCAATTGCAGTCGTCCCTGTATACCGTGCCGGATCTCGACGGCGACAACATCATCGGACGCGACGTCCCGGCATTGACCGCGCTGAACGAACGCCTGCGCGACGATTACATCGTCGACTGCGCAAAGGGCGTGGACCGCTAGAACAGGATACTGGAGAAGGGCGGCACCGACTTCCGGCTCGCGCTGCCGCACAAATCGTTTCACCGCCGCATCGGCATCTTCGCGGAAGCCCATATCGCCCCCGACGGCGCAGTCATCGGCGAAGCCGACTGGACCCACCTTTATATCTGCGGGCACAAGCGGATGGAGGCGGGCGTCACCGAGGCGCTGGTCGATATCTGCAGCGGCCACGGCACGCACTGGGAGACGCTGTGCAGGAACATGCGCGAACAGGGCCGCCTGCACGTCGCCGGCCCCGACCCTGACCGCCCCGTCCCGGATCAATGGGAAAGGAGCGTGGGGACCGTGGTGTTGTGCAGCAGCGATTCCGTTACCCCGCCGAACACCCATTCGCGGGTACGCGAATGACCGTACGCACCGCAGACGATCATATCGACAGCCAGGTCGCTGGCCCGTGCCAGGATCGTATCGGCGACCTCGATACCGGCGGATACGGTGCTGGCCGCTTCGGCATTCACGCCGTGACGCGCAAGATGAAGGGCAATATCCGCACTGGGCGTATCGCCATGATCGCCGCCCGACGACTTGTTCGGATTGACCGCCAGGACAGTCACCTTCTCGGCAGCCCGCAGGAACGGCATCGCGTCGTTGACGGCGCGCGTGGATTCACGGCTGGCATTCCAGCACACCAGGATGCGCACCCCCACGGCATCGAAATGGCCGGCATTCGGCACGACCAGCACGGGCCGGCCGGATGTCATGACAAGGTCGGCGGACAGTTCGGGATGCGGATACTTGACCGGATCGTCGTAGTCTCCCTTTCCGACGACAACGAGATCGGAATACCGGCCGTGCCGCGACACCACGTTGCTCGCCAAACCTTCCTCGACACGCCATTCGCTGTGAACGCCGCCCGCCTCCGTAATCTTGTTGAACAGCTTTTCGGCCTCGTTGGCCTCCTCCACGGATTCCTGCCGGAACTTGTCGAATATTTCAGCAGGAACATATCCGCCCGCCATCATCGCGGGCATGTAGGGATCGGGAATCGCGAAAACACCGGTGAGGTGGGCATCCTTGGATGCAGCCAGCTTGGTTGCAAGCTGGATACGTTCTGCAGCGCGCTCCGACCCGTCGACCTGGACGACGATATCTTTAATGTCCATAGCACAATTCCTTTCAGCAGCGTCGTTTGATTTATGTATTCACATGCCGTTCGGCAGTATTTAGAGCCCGTCGCAGTTTTTTTCGTTGATCGAGATCAACTGTTCTGCCCGGCAGTCTTCGTTCAGGCGATGATGCGATCGGACACCGCGACAACCCGGTAAACATGCTCGTCACGATCATGCTGGACGACGGTCAGGTAGCCGCCGACGGACAGGTCGTGGTTTTCCAGCCCGACGATGACTTCGTCGTCGTCATCCCCCGCCTCGTAGGAAAAGGCCCAGGCGCCGCTATCGGTCTTCACCAGTTGGCCGTGCGCCGCGGGACGGTGCGGCAGATACCTGGTAAAGGTCATCAACTGCGCATCGCCGGCCGCGAAATCGATCTTACCCCCGGCGGTCAAGGCAGCGTGCAGGTCATAGGCATCGCCCGGATTGCCTTCGGGATTGTCTGCGTTGCGTGCAAGTTCCAGTCGAATCGTTTTCATTTCGGCGTCTCCTGTTGGGTGAGGACGGGGGGTGAGGGTCGGCGGATAAATGCGGTGGCATCGTCGGCACTCAGCTTCTGTGCCCGGGCGATCTGCGTGGCGGTCATGACCTTCCGCAGCGTCGCAAGCACATCGTCCGCGCCGACATAGCCGGTCTCCGACGCCTGCATCAGCCACCAGTAAGCGATGACGAAATCGCGCTTCACATGGCGCCCGCGAGCGATAACCGTGCCGAGATTGAACATCGCATGGGCGTTTTTGTTCAGCGCTGCCCGCAGCCACCAGTCGATTGTGGCCTGCGGGTCTGCCCTGGTGCCCCAGCCTTTGAACAGTGCCATCCCGAGATTGCACTGAGCTGCCGTAAATCCCTGTTCGGCAGATCTCCGGTACCAGATCAGGGATTCTTCCCGATTGCGCCGGGTTCCCCTGCCGGTCCGAAGCATCTCGCCGATGGCGAATTGTGCCTTCGCGTCGCCCCGCGCTGCAAACGGCAGGAGATCGTGGAAAGCGGTATAGTAGGAGCCCCGGTCGAACGCTTCGCAGGCCCTTTCATAGGTCGCGCCATGGGACGAACCGGCATCCGTCTCCTCGCCGCTGGCGGTCCCGACCGCTGTAGCCGCCAGAACGATTGCGGCGGCGAACAGGGAAACCAGACCCCTCATAGTGCCTGTGCCGCAAGACCCAGATCGTCACGAACGGCCTCAAGACCGCCATCGCCGGGCGCAGTGGTATCGATCGATCGCCAGCGCAGGTCGCCGGGACCGCGTTCGAGCTGCCGTTCGAGGACCGTCTGCGTCGCATCGGACGCGCCCTGCGGGCGGTCGGCGATACGCCGCGCCAGTTCCTCCGGGTCGCCGGTCAGCCAGTACCCGTTGAACGGAACGGATTTTTCGGATGCCACATGCTCAATCGCGATGCGGCTTCGTTCGTCGATAAAGGTCGCATCGACAACCACGGACCGCCCTTCGGACAATGCTTCGCCGGCGAGATCCGACATCCCGGCATATATTTCCCTGCTGACATCATCGCTGTACATCCGGGGATCGAGCCGTTCGTCGGGTTCTACGGCAAACCGGCGTTTGCGGAGCAGGTCGCTGCTCAACACCAGGGCGCCCGGCGACGCGCCGACGGCAGACGCGATGCGGTTTGCCATCGTCGTCTTGCCCGTACCGGAATAACCGCCGACGGCGATCAACCGGGGCTCTGTGTCATCCATAAACGTGCCGGCCATCCGGAAATAGACGCGTGCAAGATCGAGCGAGCGGTCCCGGTCCGCCGGTTCGGATTGCTGGTCTGCGGATTTCGCCATCACGTGGGCGCGGATCGTCGCCCGGACCGACAGAAAGAGCGGCAGGACGCGAAGACCAGCGATATCGGGAAGCCGGTACATGTAGCGATTGAAGACGATATTCGCGCCGCGGCCATAACCGCGTGCCGCAAGATCCATCAGCAGAAAGCCCAGATCGTATAACGTGTCGATCCGGTTGAAATCTTCATTGAACTCGATGGCGTCGAAAATCCGGGGCTGTCCGTCGAACAGGCAGATATTTCCAAGATGCAGATCGCCGTGGCATTCACGCACCCGACCGTCCCGCTCCCGGCGCGTTATGGCCGGCGAAAGGTCCCGCGACAGTTTCAACTGCCGCCCGGTAAGCGCTTCGATTTCCGCCGCATCGAAGAACCCCTCGCGGGAGGCCCCGAGTTCGTCCCGGTTGCCGGCGATCACGTCGTTGAACATCGAGGCAAAATCCGATCGATCCACAACGTCCGCCGTCTTGTGAAAGTCGGCAATCTGATCCGCCAGTTCCACCAGAAGGGCGTCGTCAAGATCGTTCGAACTCGCGAGGACATCGAACGTGGCGCGCGGATCGAACCGCTTCATTTCGACCAGCCACTCCAACGGCTCACCATCGCCATCGATGGTCAACCGCCCCTGCGTATCGAACGAAAGCGGCACGGCCCGAAGATAAATTTCAGGCGCGGTCCTCCGGTTAAGAGCGATTTCCCGCTCGCAACCGCGTTTCCGGTCGTCCAGCCCGGTAAAATCGAGATAACCGGTGCTCAGGGCACGCTTCAGCTTGTAGGCACGATCGGGGGTCAGGAAGACGACGGAGATATGCGTGTCTATCCTCTCAGGCTCACGCCCGCCGAATGCTTCGCCCCCGGCAAGGCGCGTAATCAGTTCTGTCTGTTTCATATTGAGTTTCGCGCGACCGGCCGCGCTCGCCGATCCTAGCTCGCGAGCCGGCAGACGCCGTCTTCATCCTCCAGTCCGTGAGAGTCCCAGAGACCCGCAATCTCGGCGAGCCGCCGGCGATCGGTGATCTTCAGCCAGCCGCGTCCCATTTCGATCACGCCCGCGGCTTTCAGTTTACGTAATGTCCGACAGACATGCACTGCCGTCAGCCCGATTGCATCGCCGATATGTTCCTGTATCAGCGGAAAGGAAACGGCCCCGTTCTCTGTATGCCCGATCGCCAGCGCCGCCCGCTTTTCCATCCGCACCAGGAAATGGGCGACCGCTTCGATCGATGTCCGGCGGCCGGTATCGACGAGGTTTTCATAGGACGCATAGAGCGCGCTCTGCGACGCTTCGAGCAGCGTGATCGCAAGCGAAGGCATTTCGCCGATCAGGTCCGCAACCGCGCTCACCGGGATGATAGCCACCGTTGAATCGGTGATTGCATCGACGGTCTGGGAAACCTCGGTTGGGTCCTGACGGCGCCCCGCGAGAAAATCCCCGGGCAGGATAAAGTCCAGTATCTGCCGGCGGCCGTCTTCAAGAATGGCATTCCGGAACAACCATCCTTCGATCACCACGAAAAGAAACCGCCCGGAATCTGCAAAAACCCTGAACTCGGCCCCCGCCGACACCTGGCGATATTCGGTTGCCAGCCTGTCGGCGATCGCGATCAGGTTGTTTTGACGGGACAAGGCCGTGCCCGCCGACGCTGCAGGCGCGACGGCGGCAAGGGAATTCAAGGGTCGTGTATCGGGGACAACAACTTGAAGTGACATGATCTTTCCTCCACGCTTGACGATCGAATGGATGCATCGCTGGTATTGGAAAGGGATAACGGCGTATTGTATGGTTGGGATGTGCGGATTACCGGATTTTTGTAAAGTTTTGTATGGCTTACAGTTTCCCGTCTTAACCCTGCCCTGGCCAGAATGAACCATATCGCGATAGTCGACGACGATCCGACATTGAGGAACAGACTGAAAGCCTTTCTCGAAAAGGAGGGATTTCGCGCATCCGCCGTCGGCGACGGCGCCGGTCTGCGCGGTTTGATTGAAACGGACGCACCTGACCTGGTGATTACCGATCTTCAGATGCCGGGCGAAGACGGGCTGTCCCTGACCCGCTTTCTCCGCGAACGGACCGAGATCCCGGTGATGATCCTGACCGGGAAAGGCGAAACGATCGACCGGGTCGTCGGGCTGGAAATGGGGGCGGACGACTATCTTTCGAAGCCGTTCAGCCTGCGGGAGCTCCTTGCCCGCATCAAGGTCGTCCTGCGGCGCGCCCAGCCGAATCCTCCCGGTGACCTGCCCGCTGCGCGGGAGGCGAATCCCAAGACCGACTGTCTTCACTTCGGCGACTGGACCATAAACTTCACCGCAATCACGCTTCGCAACGAGAAAAAAGGCCCCGTTCACCTGACAACCGCGGAGTTCAGGCTGCTGGAAGCGCTTGTCCGGAACCCGGGCCGGACGCTGTCGCGCGATCGGTTAATTGACGCGATTGCCGACCGGGACTGGGAGCCGACAGACCGCAGCATCGACCTGCATATCAGTCACCTGCGGAAAAAAATCGAGCATGACAGCCGGAAGCCGGAACTGATCAAAACCGTTCGGGGGTTCGGATACGTATTCGCGGGAACCCCGGTCGCCGTCTGATCAGGAACGTCCGTCGAGCAGATTCCGGACGCGGGTCGCAAGCTGCGCCCGCGTGAATGGTTTCTGGATGAGCGGCGTGCCGCTCTCGATCGCGACCTGCAGCAAATCGGAAGCATCGGCATAGCCGGTCATCAGCATGACCTTCAGGGAGGGATGGTTTTCCGACAGCGCGCGGACGAGGCCGGGGCCGTCAAGACCGGGCATAACCACATCGGTCAGAACCATATCCGGTTCCGCGTCCTCCGCCAGGTGTTTCAGGGCATCCGTCCCGTCGGTTGCCGTCAGTACGCTATATCCCAGCGCCCGCAGGGACGCCGCTATCCGCTCGCGGAGACGTCCATCGTCTTCAACGACAAGGATGCGCTCGGTTCCCACCGGCAGCGTCGCGCTCCGGTATTTTCGGGTCTCCGGCTTCGGCGTGGCATCGGCGCGCGGGAAATAAAGGTTTATCGTCGTTCCCATGCCCACCGTGCTGTACAGGGTGACGTTGCCGCCGCTCTGCTTCACGAACCCGTACACCATGCTGAGCCCCAGCCCGGTGCCGTGGCGTTCCTCTTTCGTTGTAAAGAACGGCTCGAATGCATGGCGGGTCACGTCATCGGACATACCGATTCCGGTGTCGGTAAACGACAGCCGGACATAGTCGCCCGCGGGGAGTTCGCTGAATTCGGGCAGGTCGTCGTCGCCGATCGTCAGGTTTTCCGACTTGATGGTCAGCTTGCCCCCGTTCGGCATCGCGTCGCGCGCATTGATGGCAAGATTGACCAGGGTGTTTTCAAGCTGGCTCCGGTCGACCATAACCGGCCAGAGATTCTGCGGACCGAGCGTGTCTATCCGGATCACCTCGCCAAGGGTACGGCGGAGCAGGTCGGTGATGGAAAGAACCAGCTCGTTGATGTTGAATTGCGACGGGCTCAGCGTCTGGCGGCGGGAAAATGCCAGCAGCCGTTGCGTCATATCCGCGCCCGTCCGCGTGACCTCAAGCGCTTCGGCGACCAGTTCGGCGCTTTCCGGCTGATCCTCGGTGAGGTCCGCCAGCATTTCCAGGTCCATCATCAGGATCGCCAGAATATTGTTGAAATCATGGGCGACCCCGCCGGTAAGCTGGCCGACGGCTTCCATCTTGGATGCCTGCAGCAACTGGTCTTCGATGCTGCGGCGATGGGAAATATCGCGAACGGTGCCGACAAAATTACGGGTGTGGCCGTCCGGCATATCGCCGACCGACAGTTCCATCGGAAACGTTTCGCCGTTCTTGCGCAACCCGACCACTTCGCGGCCGATGCCGATGATTTTTGCATCGCCGGTGCGGAGATAGTTTTTCAGATAACTGTCATGGGCCGACCGGTATGGCTCCGGCATCAAAACAGACACGTTCCGGCCGATGGCTTCATCGGTACGGTAGAGGAATATCCGTTCTGCCGCCGGATTGAAGTCCAGGATCTTTCCGTCCTCGTCGATAATGATCAGCGCGTCGACGCAATTGTCCATGAGCGACCGGAAACGGCGGCTGACTTCGTCGAGCTGCTTCGCAAGATCTTTCTGATTCGTCATACCGGTCCGGTCCGCCTGAGCCACGAGAGAATACGCTGGTTACGCCTGGCCGCGAGCCGATACCCGGCGACCGCCGATTCACATAGCATATATAGACCCACGGCGAAGAACCGGCATTAATCTCGATCAGCCAAAACCGTCGCTTTGCGGCCCCGTCAACGCCTCGTCCCTACTCAGTCGCCGAAATACGTAACGATACAGACACGTCTGCGAACAGATTCCGTATGTCACATCGCACGGCCTGGACCAAAAGCGGCGGCTTCGAAAAACCGCCGCATTTAGACCTAACTCCCAGCCCCCAAGGAGGCTTTTAGCGCCTCTTTCGAAGTCGGCCTGCAGCGCCAAGTCCGGCAAGACCGAGGCAGAACAGAGCGAACGCGGGAGGTCCGGGAACCTCAGCCACCTCGGAAGGGACCACGAGCGAAACCGAATCCGTCGACCAGGTCCATGTGTAAGTACCGGGCCCCATGCCAAGCGAAGCGATGGTAGCGCCACTGAAAAACGTCGAACTGGAAATAGTCGACCCGGAAACGAAACCGTTAGCAACCGAAAGCCATTGGCCAAAATTGGAAATCGCCAGAAAGTCGCCCGATGCACTGGTGTTCAGGGTCTGACCGCCGGTGCCAAAAGTGGCTGGCCCTGATAAGCCCGAATAAATTTGCGTAAAAACGCTGCCTCCGCCGCCGCCGCCGATAACGTACCCCTGGCCTGGAATGACCTGGGGATATCCACTGCTAAACCCGAAGTTTGTCAGCCCGGTGAGATCCAGCGTTCCCGAAGCACTGAGTTCGACGCCGCTCACGGTTTCTATCGTATTGATAATGACTGCGGCGCGCGCCTGATGCGAAGCAAACAACAACAGACTTACGGCTGCCATAATACGCAAGATTGATGGATAACGCATGAACAAACACTCCGTTACTAAAAGATGCTTTATAACGCTTTCGTAAAAAGCACGCAAAACCGATGCCAGAAATTTACGCCAGCAGAAACAACAAGTCGGGTTTTTTCAAAATCGGGGGACGGTCTTTTTAAAGAAACCTGACAGTTGAGCGGTCATCACGCCCTGTCTTCGGATAACGCCACCCGACGACAGGGAAACCGGTATCAGGGTTCGGATATCTGATCGAGGTACCGCGAGTTTAGCGTTTTAAGGCAATCAGGAAAGGCTGGGAGGATTATGGCGGAGAGGGGGAGATTCGAACTCCCGAGACGCTTACACGCCCAATAGTTTTCGAGACTACCGCATTCAACCACTCTGCCACCTCTCCGCTGGGTGCCTTAATATCAGATTTCTGACGTCGGACAAGTTCCTAGAACCAGTACTGTCCCAAATTCCGGTTCGCGGGGCGGCCGATTATGGCATAAACCGGGCCCGTCCGGGGCCGCGCGGCGGGATTTCGGGCTGCGTCGCGGAATTCTGCGAATATTCCCTGCGATTACCCGCCCGAAAACCGTTGACACAAAACATTCTGGGCGTATATTCCGGCCTCTCTTGAAATGAGCAGCAGGCGCTGTGCTCTGATTATCGGGCACGGCGTTCGGTTTGCGGTCATTTTGTTGATTTACAGTCGCTCCACCGGTCCTGCCGGCGAGCCGAAAACGGATACAACCATGTACGCAGTGGTCAAAACGGGCGGAAAGCAATACCGCGTCGCCAAAGACGATGTTCTCACCGTCGAGAAACTCGATGGCGATGCCGGAGCAGTCGTCGAACTTGAAAACGTTCTCGCCATGGATGACGGCAAGGGCCTGACCATCGGCACGCCGATGATCGACGGTGCGCGCGTCGCCGCGACGGTTCTGGAACAGAAGAAGGGCGAAAAAGTCCTGATCTTCAAGAAAAAGCGCCGCAAGAACTACCGCCGGACCAAGGGCCACCGCCAGCAGTTGACGGTGATTCGTATCAGCGACATTCTCGCCAAGGGCCAGAAGGCTGCGGCGGCGAAAGCGGCACCGGCGGCGGATGCCCCGGCAGCAGAAGCGGACGCCCCGGCGAAAAAAGCCCCGGCGAAGGCGAAAGCAAAGGCGAAAACGAAATCCGCGGCGAAAAAAGCGCCCGCGAAAGACAAATCGGACGATTGAGTCCGGAGGAGATTGAACCATGGCCCATAAAAAAGCAGGTGGTAGTTCCCGTAACGGTCGCGATTCCGAAGGCCGGCGTCTCGGCGTGAAGAAGTTCGGCGGCGAAGTCGTTATTCCGGGCAACATCATCCTCCGTCAGCGCGGCACCAAGTGGCACCCCGGCACCAATGTCGGCATCGGCAAGGACCACACGATTTTCGCGAAAGTCGAAGGCACGGTTGCCTTCACGCGCAAAGCGGGCGGACGGGTTTTCGTATCGGTCGACCCGGCGGCCTGAACAGGCTCCCGTCGTGTCGGCCTAACCGGCCGTCCCCTTTCCGGTTCGCGATTTGTAACGGGCCGGATTCATGCCAGAATTCAATAGGATGCAGGCCTCGTTCAGCCGGACGGGGCTTAGGCGTGTTTATCGTTCGGCATATCGGATAACAGGACTATGAAGTTTCTCGATTCCGCCAAAATTTTCGTCAAAAGCGGTGACGGCGGCGCCGGTTGCGTCAGTTTCCGGCGCGAGGCGCATGTGGAATATGGCGGCCCCGACGGCGGTGACGGCGGACGCGGCGGCGACGTGATCGTGGAGGCCGTGGACGGCCTGAACACGCTGATCGACTTTCGCTATCAGCAGCATTTCAAGGCGAAAACCGGCGGCCACGGCATGGGCAAGAACCGCTTTGGCGCGAGCGGCGCCAGCATCACGCTGAAAGTGCCCGTCGGCACCCAGATTTTCGATGACGACAATATTGTCATGCTGGCGGATTTCACACGCGTCGGCCAGCGCGTCGTCCTGTTGTCCGGCGGCCAGGGCGGGCGCGGCAATACACGGTTCAAATCGTCACGCAACCAGGCGCCTAGGCGCTTCGACCCCGGCGAAGAAGGCACGGAACGCTGGATCCGGCTGCGGCTCAAGCTGATTGCCGATGCCGGCCTTGTTGGCCTGCCCAATGCCGGGAAATCCACTTTTCTGTCGGCGGTCTCCCGCGCCAAACCCAAGGTTGCCGATTATCCCTTTACGACGCTGACGCCGGTGCTGGGAGTCGTCTATGTCGACCAGGCGGAATTCGTGATCGCCGATATTCCCGGCCTGATCGAAGGCGCCCATGACGGTGCCGGACTCGGCCATCGCTTCCTCGGCCATGTCGAACGGTGCGGCGCCCTGCTGCATCTGATCGACTGCACCGAGGACGACATCGTCGGCGCGTGGCGGACCATTCGCGGCGAGATCGAAGCCTATGGCGGCGGCCTTGCCGAGAAACCCGAAATCCTCGCGCTCAACAAGGTCGATGCGATTCCCGAAGAATTCATCGCCGAAAAGCGTGCCGAGCTCGAAGCCGCCTCCGGCCAGGACGTAATCGCAATTTCCGGTGCGACCGGCGGCGGCGTGGATGAAGCGCTTCGCCTGTTGCGCCAGACGATCGCGCAAAACCGCGCGGAAGAGATTGCCGTCGAAACCGACCAGGTCGCGGTGTCGTGGATACCCTAGACGCGCCCGTTGCCAACCGGATGACCGCCGCCCGGCGGCTGATCGTAAAAATCGGCTCGGCCCTGCTTGTCGACGACGATACCGGACAGATCCGAACCGACTGGCTTACCGGTCTCGGTGCGGATATCGCCCGGCTGAAAGCCCGTGGTACGGAAGTCGTTATCGTCTCGTCGGGCGCGATTGCCGTCGGCCGCACGCATCTGAAACTGAAGCCCGGCAACCTGGCGCTCGAACAAAAACAGGCTGCGGCGGCGACCGGGCAGATCCGCCTCGCCCATGCCTGGCAGGAAACCCTTGCCGCACACGACATCACGGTCGCCCAGATCCTTCTCACCCCGTCCGATACCGAACAACGCCGCCGCCACCTGAACGCGCGCGCGACGATCGACACGCTGCTCGCGATGGGCGCGGTGCCGGTGATCAATGAAAACGACACGGTCGCGACCGAGGAAATCCGCTACGGCGACAACGACCGCCTGGCCGCCCGGGTGGCCCAGATGATCAGCGCCGATACGCTGGTTCTGCTGTCGGATGTGGACGGCCTGTACACCGCCGACCCGCGCGGCGACAACGGCGCCAGGCTGATCGCCGAGGTCGCCGAGATTACGCCCGAAATCGCAGCGATGGCCGGCCGCGCGCCCGCCGGGTATTCGTCGGGCGGCATGATTACCAAGCTCGACGCCGCCAAGATCGCGATGGCGGCCGGCTGTGCGATGGCGATCACCGACGGCAAGCCCGCCGATGCGCTGGCGCGGCTCGAAGCGGGCGCCCGCTGCACCTGGTTTCTGCCGACCTCGGAGCCTCTGACTGCCCGCAAACGCTGGATCGCCGCCGCGGTTACCGCCGCCGGGACCATCACGATCGACGACGGCGCCGCCGCCGCCCTGCGCGCCGGCAAAAGCCTGCTGCCGGCCGGTATCACCCATGTCGACGGCATCTTCGACCGCGGCGACACGATTGCCGTCATGACGGCGGACGGACGGATTGCCGGCCGCGGATTGTCGGCCTATTCATCCGCGGATGCGGTCTTGATCATAGGCCGAAAAAGCCGTGATATAGAGGACATTCTGGGCTACCGTGGCCGGGACGAGATGATTCACCGGGATGATCTAGTTTCAGAATTGAGCGCATCGGAGGCGCCGGAGGAATGAGCGTCGCGACCGCGATCGATACCAGCGATATCGCCGCAGACATGGAACAGCTTGGCCGGGCCGCCCGGGCGGCGGTACACGAGCTTGCCCAGGCCACCGCCGCGCAGAAAAATGCAGCCCTTCAGGCGGCCGCCGACGCGTTGCGTGCCCGGACGCCGGACCTGCTGGCGGCCAATGCGCTCGACATCGCCGCCGCGGAAGCGCGCCAGATCGCGCCATCGCTGCTCGACCGGCTGAAGCTCGATGCCGGGCGCATCGATACAATAGCCGCCGGGCTCGAACAGATCGCCGCCCTCCCCGATCCGGTGGGAGAAGTGCTGGCGTCCTGGGACCGGCCGAACGGACTGAACATTTCCCGCGTGCGCGTGCCGCTGGGAGTCATCGGCATCATTTACGAATCGCGCCCCAATGTGACCGCCGATGCGGGCGGGCTGTGCCTGAAATCGGGCAATGCCGCCATCCTGCGCGGTGGCTCGGAGAGCTTTCATTCGTCGGGCGCCATTCTCGACTGCCTGCAGGCGGGCCTGCAGGCGGCTGGACTGCCCGCCGGATCGATCCAGCTGGTCCCGACAACCGACCGCGCCGCCGTCGGCAAAATGCTGACGATGACCGACTATATCGACATTATCGTGCCGCGCGGCGGCAAGTCCCTTATCGAACGTGTCCAGCGCGAAAGCAAAATTCCCGTGATCGCCCATCTCGAAGGGCTGTGCCATACGTATATCGATGCCGATTCGGATACCGACATGGCCCGCGAGATCGTGGTCAACGCCAAGATGCGGCGCCCCGGGATCTGCGGCGCAACCGAAACCCTGCTGATCGACCGCGCCATCGCGCAACAAACGCTGCCCGGCATCATCGACGCCCTGGCCGCACTGGGCTGCGAGCTCCGCGGCGACGAAGCGACACAGGCCATTGACGACCGCGTGGAACAGGCGACGGAAGAGGACTGGCGCACCGAGTATCTCGAACCCATCCTGTCGATCCGCCAGGTCGACGGTATGGACGGCGCAATCGATCACATCAATACCTATAGTTCCCATCATACGGATGCGATCGTCACCAACGACGCCGCCAAGGCCGAACGGTTCCTGAACACCATCGATTCCGCCATCGTGATGCATAACGCATCGACCCAGTTTGCCGATGGCGGCGAATTCGGAATGGGGGCGGAAATCGGTATTTCGACCGGCCGGCTGCATGCGCGCGGCCCGGTGGGCGTGGAACAATTGACGACGTTTAAATATGCCGTTCGCGGCGCGGGGCAGGTCCGGCCCTGAAAGTCATCACGAATATCCGCCGGGGCCATTCCGTAACGGGGCTCCGGGTGGGAATATTGGGCGGCTCGTTCAATCCTGCACATGAAGGTCACCGCCACATCAGCCTGCTGGCGCTGAAACTGCTTCAGCTGGACGAAGTGTGGTGGATGGTATCGCCACAGAATCCGCTAAAACCGACTGAGGGCATGGCGCCCTTCGAAGACAGGCTCGCGGAAGCGCATCTTCTGGCCAATCACCCGAATATCCGGGTCACCGATATTGAAGAACGGCTGGGCACAACCAATACGGCGGAATCGCTCGCCCTTCTCAAACTGAGTTTTCCCGCGACGAAATTCGTCTGGATCATGGGCGCCGATAATCTGAAACAGATTTCGCGATGGCACCGGTGGACACGAATATTTAATCAAGTCCCCATTGCGGTTTTTGACCGTGCTCCTTATTCTTTTGGGGCGCTCGCCGGCAAGGCGGCCAAGGCGTTTTTCCGTTTCAAGAAAAAACGGCCGGATGCCTGTAACCTTGCCGATATGCCGCCACCGGCCTGGATGTTCTTCCATACACGGTTGCATCCGGGCTCGGCAACGAATATACGGGCACGGCGGGCGTCGGCGCTGAATTCGAACGGACAAAAGTCCAATGGGCGGAAATCCGCGGAATCGGCAACGAACCGGCTAAAGGAGGAAAAGTGAGTGCAGAACAGGAAGCACACACCCTGACCAGACAGAAAAAAGATACCAGCAAAGACGCCGCCTCGGCGGACAAGCTGCGCGATGCTATTGTGACTTCGCTGGAAGATCACAAGGCAATCGACATCGTCGTCATCAATCTCCGCGGCAAGTCCGATATTGCCGACTATATGGTCATCGCGACCGGACAGTCGGGCCGCCAGGTATCGACGATGGCCGACCATATGGTCCTGGTCGCCAAGGAACACGGCGTCGTCGGCGCCGTTCCCGAAGGCCGCGGCCAGTCGGACTGGGTGCTGCTGGATGCAGGGGACGTGATCGTGCATCTGTTCCGCCCCGAAGTCCGCGAGTTCTACAACCTCGAGAAGATGTGGAACGTGGACCTGCCGGATACACAGGAACCGGCAGCGGTCTGACGGGCGCCGGGGGTGCGGGTGACCATTTGTGCGGTCGGGCGGCTCAAAGCCGGCGCGGAACGCGACCTGATCGAAAAATACGCAAAACGGATTCAATGGCCGCTCGATATCGTCGAAATCGAAGAACGCCGGAAACTGTCGCCCGCGGAACTCAAATCGCGGGAATGCGACCTGATCACGGCGGCCCTGCCCGATCGCGCGCTGCGCATCGCGCTTGATGAACGCGGCCATACGCTGGCAAGTTCCGCATTTGCCGAAAAGCTGGGCGGCTGGCGCGACCAGGGCCGCGATATCGCCTTCCTGATCGGCGGCGCGGGCGGTCTGGCCCCGGCATTGCGCGACAGCGCCAATATGACCCTTTCCTTCGGCAAGGCGACCTGGCCCCATATGCTGGCGCGCGTGATGCTCGTCGAACAGATTTATCGCGCCCAGGAAATTCTCGCCGGCAACCCCTATCACCGGGAATAGGCGGGATCGAAATTTCCCACGAAAAATTGGCAGGTCGCGGCGGTCACAGTACCAATTGTGAACTATTCGCCTATATAATGAGAGCACATCATTCAGGGAACCGAGATGAGTAGCGATCGAGGATCAGTGCCGCGGCCGGTCATGCTGTGTATACTGGATGGCTGGGGCCATCGGGACGACGAAATCGAAAACGCGATCACCCCCGCCAATACCCCCAATTTTCAACGCCTGTGGGCGGAAAACCCGCATGCCTTCATTGATACCTGCGGCATTGATGTCGGCCTGCCACAGGGTCAGATGGGCAATTCCGAGGTCGGCCACATGAATCTCGGCGCGGGACGGATCGTCAATCAGGACATTCGCCGCATCGACGCGGCGATCGAGGACGGGACGATCGCATCCAATCCGGCGCTGACAGGTTTTATCGACGCCCTCAAAACGTCGGGCGGCACCTGCCACCTGATGGGCCTGGTGTCGCCGGGCGGGGTTCATTCCCACCAGGAACATCTTGCGAAACTGGCGGAAACCGTCGCTAAAGCAGGTATTCCGGTATCCATACACATGTTTCTCGATGGGCGGGATACCCCGCCCTCCAGCGCTGACGGCTTTATTGCCCGGTTCGAAGACCGGATCGCGCCGCTGGACGGCGTTTCCCTGGCAACGATGTGCGGCCGGTTCTACGCGATGGACCGGGACCAGAGATGGGAACGGGTCCGGAAAGCCTATGACATGATCGTATCGGCGAGCGGAACGGCGGCGGATGACGCGGCGACGGCCATCCGAGCGAGCTATGCCGCGGGAATCACCGACGAATTCGTCGAACCGGTCGTGCTCGGCGGTTATGCCGGTATTGACGACGGCGACGGCGTGCTGATGGGCAACTTCCGGTCGGACCGCGCCCGGGAAATTCTGCTCGCGCTGTGCGATCCCGAATTCGACGGTTTCGATCGCCCCCGGACCGTCACCTTCGCAGCGGCGCTGGGGATCACGGAATATTCCAACAGACACAACGCCTTCATGGCGACCATGTTTCCGCCCGAATCCCTGACCAATATCCTCGGACAGATCGTCTCCGATGCCGGCAAACGCCAGTTGAGGATCGCCGAGACCGAGAAATACGCGCATGTGACGTTTTTCTTCAACGGCGGAGAAGAAACGCCGTTCCCGGACGAAGACCGGATCCTGATACCGTCGCCCAAGGTTGCGACCTACGACCTCCAGCCAGAAATGTCAGCCGTCGAACTGACCGATACGCTGGTCGAGAAGATCGAATCGGGCACCTACGATTTTATCCTGGTCAATTACGCCAATCCCGACATGGTCGGCCATACGGGCATTCTCGAAGCGGCGCAGATCGCAATCCGCACGGTAGATGACTGTCTCGGCCGTCTGGAAGCCGCCATAGTCGCGGCAGGCGGCACGATGCTGATCACTGCCGACCACGGAAACGCGGAGACCATGCGCGACCCCGAAACCGGCGTGCCTCATACGGCTCATACGCTGAACGCCGTGCCGGCCGTGCTGGTCAATGCACCGCCGGGCATCAAAGCGTTGAAGGCGGGGCGGCTGGCGGATATCGCGCCGACCCTGCTCAAGCTGATCGGCCTTGAACGGCCGCCGGAAATGACGGGCCTGTCGCTGATAGAAACGGATAATGCAGCCACCGCCGAAGCGGAACGACGTGTTACGGCCTGATACCAGCCACACGGCAATGCCGCCGGGCGCGCGCCTGCGCTTCGGTCTGCGCTTCAGTCTGCGCTTCAACCTGCTCCTCGGAATGGGCCTGAGCCTGCTTCTGAGCCCTGTGGCTGCGACTCCGGCGGCCGCAAACGAGATCGAGACGAAACTGGAAGCGGTTCAGCAGGACCTCGACAAGACCCGGGAAAAACGCGCAAATCTCGACCGGGCCGCCCGAAAGGCGGAAGCCGAATTACAGGCCATCAAACGCCGCGGCGTCGCCCTGGCGCGAACGATGCACCGCCATTCCAGGGATGCCAGTACGCTGGAAGACCGGCTGGTGGAGCTCGAGCACCAGGAAAAGCTGAAATCCGAGAAAATGGTGCGGCGGAAGGCGCAACTGGGCACGACCCTCGCGGCGCTGCAGCGGATGGCGCGAATGCCGGCGATCACCCTGGTTGCGATTCCGCAATCGACCGACAGGACGATCAGAAGCGCGATTCTGCTCCGCGCCGCGGTACCGGCCCTGCAACGCGATGCTGCCGCGCTGAAAGACGATCTGCGGACGCTGACGGCGCTGCGCGACCGAATCGGCGCGGACAAAGCCGCGCTCGCGGGATCGTTAAAGCGCCTTGACCGCGAACGGCAGGCCCTTGCGGCCCTGACCGCAGACAAGCTGACCCTGCTGAAATCGATGCAGACGGCGGAACGGACGGCCGCCCAGAAAACCGCACGCCTGTCCGCCCGGGCGGGGAGCCTGCGCGAACTTCTGGAAAAACTGTCGGCGCGGCCCCGGCGGCCCGCCCTGGAGGGCCCGGACTTCGAACCGGCACCTGAACCGGGATCGGACCCGGCCCCGGCGCGAACCCCGGAGCTGAACAGACCCGCTCAGCGAAGCGCCTCGCTCGGACCGGTCACCATTTCGCGACGGCCCCTGCCCGTACCGGGCAGGATCGTCACCGCCTTTGGACAAAAGATGCCGAACGGCACGCTTAGCAGGGGGATATCGATTGCCACGCGCCCGGCGGCGGCGGTCGTCGCGCCGGTATCGGGGCGCGTCGTCTTCGCGGGGAGGTTCCGTGGCTATGGAAACCTTGTCATACTGGAACTACGTGACCGGGGGCACGCATTGATATCCGGAATGTCCGGAATTAATGCGCAGATTGGGGATGAGGTATTGGTAGGAGAACCGCTCGGCGAGATGACCCCCTCAACGAGTACCGCGCCAAAGCTTTATTTTGAATTGAGGAAAAGGGGTCGACCGATCAACCCGTTGTCGTCTGATGCGACACGCAGGAGCAAGGTAAACGGATAATGATGATACGATTTATTGCGGCAGGCGCGATTGCGGGCGCTATCGCTCTGGCGGTACCGGCGGCAGCGCAGGAAAACAACTCGGAAACCTATCGGCAGCTTAACCTGTTTGGCGACGTGTTCGAACGGGTACGCGCCGATTACGTCGAAGATATTTCGGACGAAAACCTGATCGAAGCGGCGATCAACGGCATGCTTACGTCGCTCGACCCGCATTCGAGCTACCTGAGCCCGAAAAACTTTCGCGACATGCAGGTCCAGACGCGGGGCGAATTCGGCGGTCTCGGCATCGAGGTCACGATGGAAAACGGCTATGTCAAAGTCGTCTCGCCGATCGACGACACGCCCGCCTTCCGTGCCGGCCTGCAACCGAACGATCTGATCACCCACCTGGACGGCGAACAGGTCCAGGGCCTGACATTATCTCAGGCTGTCGAGAAAATGCGCGGCAAGGTCGGCAGCGATCTCAAACTGACCATCCGGCGTGAAGGGCGCGAACCCTTCGATGTTTCAGTGACCCGCGCAGTTATAAAGATACGCTCCGTCCGCTCGCGGATGGAGGGCGACGATATCGGCTATGTCCGGATTACGTCGTTCAGCGAACAGACGGCCACCGGCGTCGAACGCGCGATCAAACGTTTCAAGGACAACGCCAAGAACAAGCTTAAAGGCATCGTTCTCGACCTGCGGAACAACCCCGGCGGACTGCTCGACCAGTCGGTCAAGGTTTCGGATGCTTTCCTGAACCAGGGCGAGATCGTCTCGACCCGGTCCCGGCGCGCCGATGAAGGGCAACGTTTCAACGCCAAGCCCGGCGATGTTGCCGACGGAATGCCGATCGTCGTGCTGATGAACGGCGGGTCCGCATCCGCATCGGAGATCGTTGCCGGCGCGCTTCAGGATCATCGCCGCGGGATCGTTATGGGAACCCGCTCGTTCGGAAAAGGCTCGGTTCAGACCATCATCCCGCTTTCCGGTCACGGTGCGATCCGCCTTACGACGGCGCGCTACTACACGCCGTCGGGACGGTCGATCCAGGCGAAGGGTATCGATCCCGACATCATTGTCGAACAGGCGACGCTGAACAAAGTCACCCAGCCCCGACGGGCGCGTGAAGCCGACCTGCGCGGCCGTCTGGACAACCCCGACGAGGTCGAGCCGCAAGAAGAACCCGCCGCGGCGAAAAAACCGGCGGCGGAAACCGACAAACCGCAGGACTATCAACTTGCCCGGGCAATGGACCTGCTGCGCGGTATCGCTCTGTACGGCAACCGCGCCGCAAACTGATCCCGGACCGTAAGACAGTACCCGCCCGTGATCTTCACGGGCGGGTCTGAACGGGGGCGAACGTGAATACCACAACCCGCACGCAAAGCGGCGCACGCCTGCCCCTGATGCTGCTGCTCGGTTTTACCGTGCTGGTGGCGGGGGTGGTCGTCTGGCTTGTCCTGACGTCGCCCGCCCCGCCACCGGATACCGCCAGTCCGCCGGGCGGGGCAACGCCGGCGGATGCGCCGCCGCCCGCCCCCGGGACCGATACAGAATCAGCCGACAGCGCTCAGACGCCGGCCGGGGCAGAACCGGGACGCCCCCAATCGAAACCCGAACCGGCCGAACCGGAACAGGCGCCTTCCTCGCCCCCTGCGGCTGAAATCCCGGCACCGGCGCCGGAAAAAGCGCCGGTCGCGCCCCCGGACGCGGGCGCATCGCCGTCAATGCCCCCTGCGACAGAGCAGCCCGAAACAAGCATCCCCGCCAAACCGGCCGCCACCCCGGCCGAAACGCCGGCACCGGCAGCCAAAAGCGCACCACAGGGGCTTACACCGAAGAAACTGCCGCCAGTGCCGCGCGACACGCCGCTCAGCCCGTCGCCGGACCCGGCGCTGGTACAGGAAACCACGCTCGGTCCGCTTCCCCGTATCGGCGAAGACGGGCGCCTGCCCCGTCAGGTTTACGCCAAACCGTTCGATCGTGCCGACAGACGCCCGCGGATGGCCATTGTCGTCTCAGGCCTGGGCCTGTCCGCGGCGGCAACGGAATCGGCTATCCAGGGGCTTCCCGGCAGCGTGACGCTTGCCTTCGCACCGTATTCGAACCGGCTCAACGAATGGATACGGCTTGCCCGTGCGGCCGGGCATGAAGTGCTGATCAATGTCCCGATGGAGCCGACGAATTACCCGGCCTACGACCCGGGTCCGCAGACGCTGTTGACGTCGCTCAACGCGCAGGGAAACCTGGACCGGCTCCTGTGGAGTCTCAGCCGCGGCACCGGCTATGTCGGCGTTGTCGATTTTCTCGGTTCCCGCTTCACCACGTCGCGCCGGCACATGCAGCCGATTCTGAAAGCGATAAACGAACGGGGACTGCTTTTTCTCGACAGCGGAAGCTCGCCCCGCAGCGTATCGCCGATCGTGGCCGGCGATGTGAAAATAGACTGGGCAATGGCAACTCTGACGCTGGACCAGCGGGCATCGCGGACCGAGATCGACCGGAAATTCGGCGAACTGGAACAACGCGTCAAAAGCGAAAAACGCGCCATCGGCATTGCCTCCCCCTATCCCGTGTCTCTGGAACGGATCGCGACATGGGTTCGTCAGCTCGAAGCCCGCGGCATCGCGGTCGCGCCGGTATCCGCACTGACCCGGACCGGATCGACCGCATCGGCGGAAACAGAAGCGAAAAAGAAATGACATCGCTAACTCCGCCCCACCCCGCCGGATACCGGCCCTGCGTCGGCATTCTGCTGCTTGATGAACGCGGTCGCATATTTGTCGGCGAGCGGATCGACACACCGGGCGCCTGGCAAATGCCGCAGGGCGGAATCGACAACGGCGAAACACCCGAAATTGCGGCATTCCGCGAACTCAGGGAAGAAACAGGCATTGTCGCCGCACAGTTGCTCGGGATCAGCAATCACTGGCGCCGCTACGATCTTCCGCCAGAACTCGCCGCCAAAGCCTGGGGCGGGCAGTTCCGCGGACAGGCGCAACTCTGGGCCGTCTTCCGGTTTACCGGCGTTCCCGGCGATATCGACATCGACACCGAGCACCCCGAATTCAGTCAATGGAAATGGACCGACCCGCAAACCCTGCTGGATGAAATTGTCGAGTTCAAACGCGAACTTTATACCGAGGTCCTGGCGGAATTTGACGAAATAATCGAGCCGGGTTCCTGACATTTCGCCGGGATGCGATCAGCCCTGACTTTACCTTGAATAAAGTTCCGGCTCCTGATCTCCGCCGCCCGTCAGCCGGGACGCCCATATCGAGATCCGCGGCATCAATCGCCCGCGATACCAGATAAACGACCGCACGGCGCGCGCCGCCATCCATCCCAACGGTCCGGACGGATTAAGCCCCAGCGTCCCGAAGATCATCTCGACCGCCCGGGAAATGTGATGCGGCCTGTAGTATTTGAGCGTCGCCCGCGCATAAGCCACCGAATTCGACCGCCGGTCGAACGGCTCCTCCGGCCGGTTTGCCGCCCAGTAGGCACGGGCCAGTTCGTCGTCTTCGGTTTCCGCCGCGCGTTCGAACGCCACCCTGAAACGATCGGTCAGGGACAGTTTTTCGGTTTTCATGTAGCGCTGCATATAGGAACGGAACAGATGGTAGTGAGCATTCTCGTCCTCGGAAATACGGCGGCAGATTTCCCGCAGGACAGGCTCGTCCGTTGCATCCGCAAGGGCGCTGTAAAAGGAACTGGTACCGGTTTCGACCATGCACCGGGCAACGAGTTCGCCGATCCGCGATCCGCGAACGGAGTGCGTCACATCGAGCGGCAGTTTGTACGCGTCGGCAAACCGCTCGAAGCTGTACTGGAAATCGAATGCCGGATCGGCGAGTTCCGCCCAGCGCCCCAGCGCCCGGCCATGTTGAATTTCCTCGAGCGCCCATTGCCCCAGCGCGATGCGCGCACGTTCGTCATCGCGAAAGACATTCTGGAGATATACCCGGTAATCGTCGGCATTGAACTCCACCATGCTCGCCGCTTTGACGATCGGGACGATTTCCGGATTCACCCGGGACGCATCGAAACGGTCCCACGGGATGTCATCAAGTGTCCAGGCTTTCATATTTGCCACCAGCGGGTTCATCAGACCAACCGTTACCAGTTATACTAAAACATGGAAGCACAGAGACGAATTTCAACCCAAATGACTTAATTTGTCTATAGAAGCATACACTTACGTATTTTCGGAATAACGGGGCGGCGATTTTACATCGCCGCCCCTTCGTATTTTGGATTTGTTCTTGTCGGTCAGACGTCAGTTCATGTGAATGCGTTCGCCATGAGACGTGATATCGAGACCTTCGATTTCATCTTCTTCGCTGACCCGCAGTCCCGTGGTTTTCTGGATCACCTTCACCAGAGCCCAGCTGATCACGAGCGACCACAGGGCAACGGCGACAATGCCCAGTATCTGCGCCCCGAATTGTTTGCCGATCGTCATGCCGTCGCCGAGTCCCATGCCGCCGAAGGCCTCCGAGCCGAGGAACGACGTCAGCAGAATCCCCAGCGCGCCGCCGACGCCATGGACGGCAAAGACATCAAGGGAATCGTCGATTTTGACCTTCTGTTTGATAAAGCCGACACACCAGAAACAGACAAATCCGGCGAGAAACCCGCAAAGCAGACCGCCGCCGGGACCGATGAAGCCGGCAGCGGGCGTCACCGTCGCGAGCCCCGCGACCATCCCGGTGACAATACCGATCAGGCTGGGTTTGCCATGCCTGATCCATTCGATACCCATCCAGACGAGCGATGCGGTCGCGGCCGATATATGGGTCACAACCATTGCCATGCCGGCGGACCCGTCCGCTGCGAGGGCCGACCCAGCATTGAATCCGAACCAACCGACCCAGAGCATCGCCGCCCCCAGCATGGTGAGGCCCGGGTGATGCGGCGGCGTAACCTCACGCGGGAACCCCCGGCGTCCACCGAGCATTTTTGCGATGACCAGCGCCGATATACCCGCCGTGACATGGACCACCAGACCGCCGGCAAAGTCCTTCACGCCGCGCTCGGCAAGCCAGCCACCGCCCCAGATCCAGTGGCACACCGGCGCGTAGACGAGGATCAGCCAGACACCGCTGAATAAAAGAACGGCGCTGAATTTGATGCGTTCGACATAGGCGCCTACGATCAGCGCAGGCGTGATGACCGCGAATGTCATCTGGAACATGAAGAACACGGATTCCGGGATCGTCCCGGTCATTGACCCGACACCGACGCCGGACAGGAATGCCTTTCCAAGACCGCCGATCCAGGCATTCGCGGCACCCCCGTCCCCGAATGCCAGGCTATAGACGAGAACCAGCCATAGGATCGACATCAGGCAGGCGACGGCAAAGCAATGCATCAGGACCGAGAGCAGGTTCCGGGCCTGTACAAGTCCGCCGTAAAACAGGGCAAGACCCGGCAGAGTCATAAACAGCACCAGTGCCGTCGATGTGAGAATCCACGCCGTATCGCCGCCGCTGAGGTTCGATGTCTGGGCGGCTGCGTCCTGCGGCGCAACCGTAACAGCGATTAAGGCGAGCAAAACCGCGAGCGCGGCCCTCGGAACATATGTCGGCATCAGAATCCTCCTGAATCCCCGAACCGTGTCGAGCACGGTCGATTTTTGATCATTGAATCGAATTTCCGGGCACGCGTGCGCCACACGCGGCCGGGCACGGGAATGCGCCCGTATTTCGACGTATTTTTGATCTGCCATCGTCGGGGATAATGGCCGAGATTCAGCGATTTTGTCCAGTCCGAGGGCCCGATTAAGCCTTTTTTTACAGCGCGGTGCAAAAATCCTCCGAATACAACCCCACCGCCGATTGTTCCCTTCATGACCGAACCCATTGACCGCAAATCCTCCGCTGTTGCCGACTTTCTGGTGCGGCAGCCATTTCTGGTTTTTGCCGTCTATGCCGGTATCGGGGCGCTGGCGCTTACCGCCATGTCATGGCAGCACTCCAAATCGATCCGCGAAACCACTTCGCTGAAAGCGGCCGAGGCTTATTCGCAATCGGTTTCGGCGATGCGGGAATTTTATTCCAAGCATGTGGTCCCAAGAGCACAGAATGCCGGCACGACCGTGTCCCATGACTACAGGAACTCGGATTCGACAATTCCGTTTCCGGCGACGTTGACCATCGAACTCGCAAACGAACTTAAACAATCGGGAAGTGCATTCAGCTTCAATTTCTATAGCGCGGAGCCGTTCCCGTGGCGGCGGGGGCGTGTTCTTGACGGGTTCGAACGCGACGCGCTCATCGCCCTAGACGGAACCGGCGCCGAAAAGTTCGTGCGGTACGAAAATCACAACGGGCAACGCTCGGTGCGCGTCGCCTATCCGGTGAAGATGGGCGAAACCTGTGTCGCCTGCCACAATTCTCATCCTTTAAGTCCCCGAACGGACTGGATCGCAGGGGATATCCGGGGAATCCAGCAGATTACCCTGCCGCTTGCCGATGTCGGGACGTCGTTCCTGCCCGACATCACCGAATCGGCGTTCTATATCGGGGTATTCGCGCTGACCGGGGTGATCCTGATCTGGCTGCTGATGCGCGGACTGAACATACGGATTGAACAGACACGCAAGCTCGCCGATGACGCCGAAGTGAGGAATATCGAATTGTCGGCTGCCAAGGCCGAGGCGGAACGCGCCAACCGGGCCCAGGGCGATCTGATCGCCAACGTGAGCCACGAACTGCGGACTCCGCTCAATTCGGTAATCGGTTTTTCGGAGATTCTGAAGGAAGAACGCATGGGCCCGCTCGGTGCGCCGGAATACCCTGAATTTGCCGACGAGATTCATTCGAGCGGCACCCGGTTGCTGGAAGTCATAAATTCTATTCTGTACATGTCGCAGCTCGAATCGGGCTCTGCGGAGATGCAACAGGAAATACTGAATGTTGATTCCGAAATCGAGGAATGTCTCAAGACCCATTCGGCGGCGCTGACGGCGGGCGGTATATCGGTTAAGCCGATGATTATGCCCGACCTGCCGACGATCCTGTTCGACCGAAAAGCGCTTGCCCGGATACTTCACTGCATCTTCGACAACGCCATCAAGTTTACGCAACCGGGCGGAAAGGTAAGGATCGCCGCCCGGGAACTGGATTCCGGCGACCTGGAGATCCGTATTAAGGACAGCGGCATAGGAATTTCGCCGGACATGCTCGGCGATGTCCTGAAACCGTTCCGGCAGGCGGATGGAAGCCGGGCAAGACGTTTCGAAGGGGTGGGACTGGGGCTTACGATGGCGAATTCGATCGCCGCCCTGCACAATTCCCGGATTGAAATTGAAAGCCAGGAAGGCGTCGGCACAACCGTCGTGCTGACGATCCCCGCAAACCGCGTCGTGGTCGAAACAACGACCACCGGGAACGCACAGAACTCGATCGCCGCTTAACCAATACGGCCCAACCGGGATATTTTAGGCTGACGCGCCCGCTTTGCCGGCGTCGAGCATTGCTTCCGCAACCGCAAGCTCCATCTCGGCCTGGTTGCGGGCGATATCGCTGTCCGCGGCGCCGATCGCCTCGCGTGCGGCGGCAATCCGGCTTTCGGCAGCGGACCGGTCGATATCCTCGACCGGCATCGCTTCTTCCGCAAGAACCGTACACCGTTCCCCGGTAACTTCGGCAAATCCGCCGGCGACGAAGATACGCTTATCCACCGAATTTCCGATATAGGTGCCGATTACGCCGGGCCGTAATGCCGAAATCAGCGGCGCGTGACCGATCAGGACACCGAAATCGCCTTCGGCGCCGGGCACCACGACCATTTCGATATCCTCGGAAAGCAACAGCTTTTCCGGAGAGACGAGATCGAATGTAAACGGATCGGGCATATCGGTTTCCTGCGGTTGGGATCAGACAGGCGGCGATCAGGCCGCGGCTGCCATTTCCTTCGCTTTTTCGACAGCGTCCTCGATCTTTCCGACCATGTAGAACGCGGCTTCGGGGAGGTCGTCGTATTCGCCTTCGACCAGACCCTTGAAGCCCTTGATCGTGTCTTCGAGATCGACGAACACGCCCGACATGCCGGTGAAGATTTCAGCGACATGGAACGGCTGAGACAGGAAGCGCTGGATCTTACGCGCGCGGGCGACGACCAGTTTGTCTTCTTCCGACAGCTCGTCCATGCCGAGGATGGCAATGATGTCCTGCAGGCCCTTGTAGGTCTGCAGAACGCGCTGGACCTCACGGGCGACCGCATAATGCTCGTCGCCGACGGTGCGCGGATCGAGAATACGCGATGTCGAATCGAGCGGATCGACCGCCGGGTAGATGCCGAGTTCGGCAATCTGACGCGACAGAACCGTCGTTGCATCAAGATGGGCGAACGAAGTCGCCGGCGCCGGATCGGTGAGATCGTCGGCCGGGACGTAAATCGCCTGGACCGACGTGATCGATCCCTTGTTGGTGGTGGTAATGCGTTCCTGCAGGTTGCCCATATCGGTCGCCAGGGTCGGCTGATAGCCCACCGCCGACGGGATACGGCCGAGAAGCGCCGACACTTCGGAACCCGCCTGCGTAAAGCGGAAAATGTTATCGACGAAGAGCAGCACGTCCTGGCCTTCTTCGTCGCGGAAATATTCGGCGAGGGTCAGACCGCTGAGGCCGACGCGGGCGCGGGCGCCGGGCGGCTCGTTCATCTGGCCGTAGACCAGCGCAGCCTTGGATTCGCCGTCGGGCTGGATAACGCCGGATTCCATCATTTCGTGATAGAGATCGTTGCCTTCACGCGTGCGTTCGCCGACACCGGCAAACACCGAATACCCGCCATGCGCCTTCGCGACGTTGTTGATCAGTTCCATGATCAGAACCGTCTTGCCGACACCGGCGCCGCCGAACAGGCCGATCTTGCCGCCGCGCGAATACGGCGCGAGCAGGTCGACGACCTTGATGCCGGTCACGAGAACGTCGGTTTCCGTCGACTGGTCGGTGAAAATCGGCGCTTCGCGATGGATAGGAAGCTTTTTGGTCGTGTTCAGCGGACCGCGTTCGTCGATCGGCTCGCCGATGACGTTCAGGATCCGGCCAAGCGTTTCGGGACCGACGGGCATCATGATCGGCGATCCGGTGTCTTTGACTTCGAGACCGCGAACAAGACCTTCGGTCGTGTCCATGGCGATGGTGCGCACGGTGCTTTCACCGAGATGCTGCGCCACTTCGAGCACGAGGCGGCTACCGCCGTTGTCGCATTCGAGCGCGTTCATGATATAGGGCAGTTCACCATCGAACTGCACGTCGACGACAGCACCCAGGACCTGGGAAACTCTGCCAATATTGTTGCTTGCCGTGTCGGCCATTGTCATACCTCGTACATCGATTTGCCGGTTGCCTAGACTGCCTCGGCGCCGGAGATGATTTCGATCAGTTCTTTGGTGATGAACGCCTGACGCGTCCGGTTGTAATTCAGTGTCAGCGAATCGATCATTTCGCCGGCGTTGCGGGTGGCGTTGTCCATCGCGCTCATCCGGGCACCGTGTTCGCTGGCGTTGTTTTCGAGAAGCGAGCGGAAGAGCTGCACGCTCATATTACGCGGCAGCAATACCTCAAGAATTTCCGTCTCGTCGGGTTCGTATTCGTAGACCATGCCGGCGCCGGCGGCGGCTTCTCCTTCGACCGGCGTTTCCACCGCGAAGGGGATAACCTGCTGACGGGTCACGATCTGCGAGATCACCGACTGGAACCGGTTGTAGATCAGCGTGCACACGTCGAATTCGCCGGCCTCGAACATTTCGAGGATCCGGTTCGAGATGCCCTGCGCATCATCGAAGCTGAGACGCGGACGGCCGACACCTTCGATGAGATCGACGATCAACGGCGCGTATTCCCGGCGAAGCTGCGCCCAGCCCTTGCGGCCGACGCATAGAATTTTCACTTCTTTGCCGTCGGCCTGAAGCTCTTTGATCATCCGCCGCGCCTCGCGCACGACGGAGGAATTGAAGGCGCCGCACAGGCCGCGGTCCGACGTCATCATGACGATCAGCTGGACATTCTGTTTGCCGGTACCGGCCAGAAGCTTCGGCGCGCCCTCGGCAGAAGCCATCGACCCGGCCAGCGAACCGAGCATGCGCTCCATCCGTTCGGCATAGGGCCGGGCTGCTTCGGCCTGTTCCTGCGCACGGCGCAGTTTCGCCGCCGCGACCATTTTCATGGCCGATGTGATCTTCTGCGTCGACTTGACGCTGTCGATCCGCATGCGGAGGTCTTTAAGGCTGGGCATATCCCGTTACCGGTTCCTGTTTTCCGGGGCTTCGATCAGGCTGCGAAATTCTTGGCGTAACCGCCGAGAAATTCTTTCAGCTTCGCTTCGGTTTCCGGCGAAACGGCCTGTTCTGTCCGGATGGTATCGAGCATGGCGCTCTGGTTCGCCCGCGCATCGGACAGGAAACCCTGCTCGAAGCGGGTGACGTCGCGCGCCGGAATATTGTCGAGATACCCGTTCACACCGGCAAAGATCGACAGAACCTGTTCCTCGATCGGCATCGGCGAATACTGCGCCTGCTTCAGCAGCTCGGTCAGGCGTTCGCCGCGGCCGAGAAGCTTCTGCGTCGACGCGTCCAGATCGGACGCGAACTGCGCGAAGGCCGCCATTTCGCGATACTGTGCCAGTTCCAGCTTGATCGAGCCGGCGACCTGCTTCATCGCCTTGATCTGCGCGGCCGAGCCGACGCGGCTGACCGACAGGCCGACGTTCACCGCCGGGCGAATGCCCGAATAGAACAGTTCGGTTTCAAGGAAGATCTGGCCGTCGGTGATCGAAATCACGTTGGTCGGAATATAGGCCGACACGTCACCGGCCTGGGTTTCGATAACCGGCAGCGCGGTCAGCGAGCCGCCGCCATTCGCGTCGCTCATCTTGGCGGCGCGTTCGAGCAGGCGGGAATGAAGATAGAAAACGTCGCCCGGATAGGCTTCGCGTCCCGGCGGACGGCGAAGCAGCAGCGACATCTGGCGATAGGCGACGGCCTGTTTCGACAGATCGTCGTAAATGATCAGGGCGTGCATGCCGTTATCGCGGAAATATTCGCCCATCGTGCAGCCGCCATACGGCGCAAGGAACTGCAGCGGCGCGGGCTCCGACGCGGTCGAGGCGACGACAATGGTGTACTCCATCGCACCGACTTCTTCGAGCTGCTTGACGATCTGGGCCACGGTAGAGCGTTTCTGGCCGACCGCGACATAGATGCAGAAAAGCTGCTTGTCGGTATCGCCTTCGTCGAAGGCTTTTTTCTGATTGATGATCGTGTCGATTGCAATGGCGGTCTTGCCGGTCTGGCGATCGCCAATGATCAGTTCGCGCTGGCCGCGGCCGACGGGGATCAGGCTGTCGATGGCTTTCAGGCCGGTCTGCATCGGCTCGCTCACCGACTGGCGCGGGATAATGCCGGGCGCCTTGACGTCGACACGGCGGCGTTCCGCGGCTTCGATCGGCCCCTTGCCGTCGATCGGCTCGCCCAGGGCGTCAACGACGCGGCCCAGCAGGCCCTTGCCCACGGGCACGTCGACGATGCTGCCCGTCCGTTTGACGATATCGCCTTCCTTGATGCCCGAGTCCGAGCCGAAGATAACGACGCCGACATTGTCGGTTTCAAGGTTCAGCGCCATGCCTTTGATGCCGCCGGGGAATTCGACCATCTCGCCGGCCTGGACGCTGTCGAGTCCGTAGACGCGGGCGATACCGTCACCGACCGACAGAACCTGGCCGACTTCGGCGACTTCGGCATCGGTGCCGAAATTCGCAATCTGGTCTTTGAGAATCGAGGAAATTTCTGCGGCGCGGATGTCCATCACGCTGCCCCTTTCAATGAGAGTTCTAACCGTTGAAGCTTTGTACGTAGGGAGGAATCGACCATGCGCGAGCCGACCTTGACGATCATACCGCCGAGAAGCGATGCATCCACACGCGGATCGAGCGTAACCTTGGAGCCCAGGGCCGCCCGGAGTTCCTGTTCCAGCGAATCGCGCTGCGTATCCGACAGCGGCGCCGCCGTCATAATTTCAGCCGTGATTTCGCCGCGCCGGCTCGCGAGCAGCTCGCGATAGGCAACGCACATACTGTCGAGCACGAACAGGCGGCGATTGCGGGCGACGACACCGACAAAGTTACAGGTAAGCGCCGAAACGCCGGCCTTTTCAAGCACGGCGACGATCGCCCGCCCCTGATCGTCGCGCCCGATAACGGGGCTGGCGACAAGACGGCGAAGATCGGCCGATTCAGCGAGAAGCGCTCGAATCGTTGCCATATCGGCAGCAACTTCATCGAGTTTTTTTTGTTCCTCGGTGAGCTCAAAAAGCGCTGCCGCGTAGCGGCCTGCGACACCGGAAACACCTGACGATGCGGACGACACCCAGATTACCTCGAAAATGTCCCTAAGGGATACGTTAAGACATTGATTTATATCAAGAAAACGACCACCACCTGCGGCACGCCCCTTGATGCCCCGAAAGGCAGCGTTTGGTAACACAGGGAATTGTGCGTTGCAACCCGGCGCCGCAGTGAAATACTCGGGCAAAACGCGTCAAAGCGTCGCGACGATAACCGCCCCATGACGCCGCGCCGGCCTGACCGGCCGACAGGCTTGCGGGCTATTGCTGGGCGGCGCTCACGTTTACGGCGACATCGAGCTCTTCGGCGCCGACGCCGCCCGACCGGATGCCCCGGATAGGCGCGGCGGATTCGTAATCCAGCCCGACCGCGATGCTTACATACCGGTCGGTTGCCGATTTGCAGTTCGACACATCGAAGCTGACCCAGCCCAGCCCATCGATCCAGGCCGCGGCCCAGGCATGTCCGGCAACGTAAGACGCGCTCTGTTCGCCATCGTACAGGTAGCCCGAAATATATCTTGCGGGCACGCCGAGCGCGCGGGCGCAGCCGATAAAGATATGGGCATGGTCCTGGCACACCCCACGCCCCAGCGCGAACGCTTCGGCGGCGGTCGCGTGTGCGTCTGTCTTGGCCGTGTGATATTCGACCCGGTCGCTGATCTCGCCCATCAGTTCATGCAGCGCGTCTATCCGGTTCCCGGACAAACGGCCGGAAAACGAATGCGCGAACTCCTTCAGCGGGCCGTCAAGCTTCGTCTGATCGGTCTGGCGGAGAAAAATTTCAAGGGGAAGTTCGCCGTCTTCGCGCGGCAGGACGCCGCTGACATCGGAGGTCACGACCTCGCCCGAGGCGATGATATCGATCCGGTCGCACGGTTCGTCCAGAACGAGCGTCTGGCAGGAATTGCCGAATGCATCGGTCCAGCCGCTCATCCCGGCCCCGGGTTCGATCCGCCAGCGCACAAGATGCTGGCTGGCATTCGTACGCGGCGTAAGCCGGATGACCTGCGCCGAGAAAATGGGCGGATCGTCATAACGATACGTCGTCTTGTGGGTGATATTCAGGCGCATTTGGGTTACCGGACCATCATGAAGTCGCGTTCGAGCTGATGGCCGACCTGTGCATTTCCCTCGATGAATTCCGTGAGAAATTCATGCAGGCCACCGTCGAAAATTTCCTCGATACGGCGATAACGCAGCCAGGAATGAAGCTTCCCGACGATCCGCTGGCATTCGGGATCGCGGCTCCCGGATATATCCTCGAGCGTTTCCGACAGCCGGTCGTAACAGCAACGCAGTGATCGCGGCATTGCCGCGTTCAGAATTATAAGTTCGGCGACCCGGGCGGCTGAAATACGATCGCGGTAGATCTTGTGATAGGCACGGAACGCGCTGAGCGACCGCAGCAGCGCCCCCCACTGGTAGTAATCGACCGCGCCGCCGACGGCTTCCGATGCCGGCAGCAGGATATGATACTTCGAATCCAGCAGCCGGGCCGTGCTGTCGGCGCGTTCGGTATACAGCCCGACATTCATGAAGCTCATCGCCTCGTCCTGCAGCATGGTGCCTTCGGCGACCCCGCGAAACAGATGGGCGCGCTCCTTTACCCAATCGAAGAACGGCCGCCGCGCCGCGCCATCGAGAACGCGCGTATCCATCGCCCGGAGTTCCAGCCAGGTCGAATTGATGCTCTCGAACATTTCGGTCGTGATCGATCCCCGCAGGGCCCGCGCGTTTTCGCGGGTCGTCCTGATCGAAGAATAGATGCTCGACGGGTTTTCCGGGTCGAGCGCGAGATAGTGCAGTACGTCCGCGCTGTTGATATCGCCATGGGTTTCGTCATATCCGGCAGCGGCGCCGGCAACCTCGAGCGCAGACACCCATGCGCTTTGCCGGGTCTCGACCGACTGCAGTGTCAGCGTCATCCTGTCCGCGACATCGAGAATGCGCGCCATGTTCTCGGTGCGCTCGGAATAACGCCCCATCCAGTAAAGCTGATCGGCTACCCGTCCAAGCATGGCTATTCCTGCAAAATCCAGGTGTCTTTGGTCCCGCCGCCCTGCGACGAGTTCACGACCAGAGACCCCTCGGTCAGCGCAACCCGGGTCAGCCCGCCCGGCACCACGGTCACGTCGTCGCCCGACAGCACGTAAGGCCGCAGATCGACATGGCGCGGCGCAATGCCCGAATCCACATAGGTCGGACAGGTCGACAGCGACAGCGTAGGCTGTGCGATGAACCCGGACGGATCTTCCAGGATACGCGCGCGATAGTCTTCGATCTCTTTCTTGGTGCTCGCCGGGCCGACCAGCATGCCGTACCCGCCGGAACCGTGAACTTCCTTGACGACAAGATCGGCAAGATTGTCGAGCGCGTATTTGCGGTCTTCCGGGTCACGCAGCATATAGGTCGGCACATTGTTCAGGATCGGTTCCTCGCCGAGATAGAACCGGACGATTTCGGGAACGTAGGGATAGACCGACTTGTCGTCGGCAACGCCGGTGCCCATCGCATTTGCGACCGTGACCCCGCCGGACCGGTAGGCCGACAACAGCCCGGGCACGCCGAGCATCGAATCCGACCGGAAGGCCAGCGGGTCGATGAAATCGTCGTCGATCCGCCGGTAGATAACGTCGACGCGCTGGGGCCCCTCGGTGGTGCGCATATAGACATGGGCGTCGCGGACGAACAGGTCCGCCGCCTCCACCAGTTCGATCCCCATGGAATCCGCGATATAGGCATGTTCGAAATAGGCGCTGTTATAGGCGCCCGGCGTCAGCAGAACGACGGTCGGCTCTCCGGCATCGGCAGGTGCGACGGCGCGCAGGTTCCGCAGCAGTTCTTCAGGATAATGATCGACGGGCGCGACGGCGTTGTTAGAGAACAGGTCGGGAAACAGGCGCATCATGATCGCGCGGTTTTCCAGCATGTAGGACACGCCGGACGGCGAGCGCAGATTGTCTTCCAGGACATAGAATTCGTTTTCGCCGACGCGAACCAGGTCGATCCCGGCGATATGGGCATAAACCCCGCCCGGCACATCGAGCCCGTGCATCTGTATCTGGTAAAACTCGTTATTGAACACCAGCTCGGCGGGAATTTTCCCCGCCTTCACGATCTCAGCGCCGTGATACAGGTCGTGGAGGAACATGTTCAGCGCGCGCACCCGCTGGATCGACCCTTTCGCCAGCAGATCCCATTCCGGCGCGGAAAACACGCGCGGGATCAGGTCGAACGGAATCAGCCGTTCGTTGGCGCCTGCATGCCCGTAGACCAGAAAAGTGATGCCCATTCGGCGAAACAGAAGCTCCGCCTCATGCGATTTTCCGGCGAGATGGCCGTCGGGCAATCCGTCGAGCCATATGGCAATGTCTTTGTAAGCGGTGCGGACACTGCCATCGGCGGCAAACATTTCATTGAAAAATTGGGTTTCAGGCATTCTCCAACCCTAACCGTTCGCCCGCCGATCTCCAATGGCTTACATGAAACTATACGGATCGATATCGACCGCGATGCGTACGCCGCCCGTGGGTTTCAGCGAATATACCCAGCGCCGGAGAATTTCCTGGATGTTGATATCCTTCCGCGCCCGGACCAGCAGCCGCCTGCGGTGCCGGCCGCGGACGACCGAAATCGGCGCCGGTGCCGGTCCCAGAACCGACACCCCGTCGCGGCGGGGCGCGGAACGCCCCAGAGCATTGGCCGCGTCGTCGACCGCACGCTCGTTCCGGCCCGACACGATAATCGCCGCCAGCCGGCCGTAAGGCGGCATATGGTGCTGTTTGCGTGCATCCGCTTCTGTCCTGATGAAATTGTCGCGGTCGCCGCCGACAAGCGCCTGCATGACCGGATGTTCGGGCTGGTAGGTCTGAAGCAGGACGCGGCCTGGCCGCTCGGCCCGGCCCGCCCGCCCGGAAACCTGGTGCAGCAACTGATAGGTCCGCTCCGCCGCCCGCAGGTCGCCGCCGGCAAGCCCGAGATCGGCGTCAATCACGCCAACCAGGGTCAGTGTCGGAAAATGGAACCCCTTGGCCATGATCTGCGTGCCGATCAAAACGTCGATCTCGTGGTTTTCCATGCGCCGGACCAATGCCAGCGCATCGGACGGCCGGTGCACGGTATCGCTCGACATGATCTCGAAACGGATATCGGGAAACTTCGCCCGGGCTTCCTCGGCCAGGCGTTCGACGCCGGGGCCGCAGGCCGCGAACCGGCCTTCGGCTTCGCAGGACGGGCAGGTATGCGGCGGCGGCGCGCTGTAGCCGCAATGGTGGCACTGAAGCCTGTCGCGCAGCCGGTGTTCGACCAGCCACGCCGTGCATTGCGGACAATCCAGCCGGTGGCCGCAGGCACGGCACAGGGTCAGGGGCGCATAGCCGCGCCGGTTCAGAAACAGCATGGCCTGTTCCCCGGCCGCAACCGTTTCCGATACCGCCCGCGCCAGTAGGGGCGACAGCCAGCTCTGCCGGTCGAGCGTTTCGGTTCGCATGTCGATCGCCGTTATTTCCGGAAGCGTCGCCCCGGCAAACCGTTCGGGCAGAGAAAGCCTCTGATACCGGCCGCGCCAGACGTTATCGACCGTTTCCAGCGACGGCGTCGCCGACGCCAGAATTACCGGAAAGCCGCCGATATGGCCGCGCACCACCGCCATGTCGCGGGCATTGTAGATAACGCCTTCATCCTGCTTGAAACTGGGATCGTGTTCTTCGTCGATCACGATCAGCCCGAGATCGCGATAGGGCAGCATCAGCGCCGAGCGCGCACCGACGACCAGCCTGGCAGTCCCGTGGGTGACGGCGCGCCAGTTCCGCCGGCGCTCTGACATCGGAATGTCCGAATGCCAGACAACGGGCCGCTCGCCGAACCGTTTTTCGAACCGGCCGAGCCAGTCCGCGGTCAGCGCAATTTCGGGCAGCAGCACAATCACCTGTTTGTCGGCCCGCAGGGCCGCGGCGATGGCCTCGAAATACACCTCCGTCTTGCCCGACCCGGTCACGCCGTCCAGCAGCGTGACCGAATATCCGGCGCCGACCGATCCGACGAGCGTCGCCGCGGCGGCATTCTGGGCATCCGACAGGACCGCGCCCGGCAGGTCCGGATCGGGCCGGGGCACGGGTTCTTCATCGCTGAGAGCGAGCGGCTGCAGAATGCCGGCATCGGCCATGCCACGGATGACGGCGGCGGACGACCCGGCCGCCCGCGCAAGATCGGCGCCCGGCATGGGCCGGCCGTCATGCAACGCCGCCAGCACCCGCCTGCGGGCGTCCGTCAAACGGATGCCGCCGGGAAGTGATTCGCTTTTCGCATCGATTCCGGGGGCGGGGCGATAGGCGGTCATCGGCTTCGGCGCGGTCAGCGCCTTGGGCACGCTCATGGTCATCCGCAACACCGTACCGAGCCTGGCAAGGGTATAGGCCGCGACCCAGTCGACGAATTCGCGGAGGTCCGCGGGCATCGGCGGCAGGTCGAGTACAGCGCTGATTTCACGTAATTTTTTGGGGTCCACATCGCCTTTTGCCGGGCCCCAGACCACCCCGGTTGCCTGCCGTCCGCCGAGCGGCACAGAGACGTAGGATCCCGGCTCTACCGGCACATCGGGGGGCACCAGATAGTCGTAGGGCGCGATCAGCGGCAGCGGCAAAAGCACGCTGACTGCTTCGCGCCGATCGGTGGCGGGTTGTGTGGAAAGGCCGGGGTCCATCGGATACACTCTATCCCAGCCATACGGGGCGGCCAATCGGCTGACGGCGACAAGGGTCGTTATTCGTTACGTCCCGATGCACGACGCGGCACCTAACAGCGCGCCCGACGTAACGCAATGCAGGGCGCACAGCATCTTGAATTGAAGGAATATTATGAAGTTTTTCGTGGACACGGCCGATGTGGACGAGATCAAGGATCTGGCGTCGACCGGCCTGGTGGACGGCGTAACAACCAACCCCTCGATCATCGCCAAATCCGGCCGCAATTTCATCGAGGTCATCGCCGAAATCTGTGACATCGTCGATGGGCCGGTCAGCGCCGAGGTCGCGGCAACCGATCATGAAACCATGCTGGCAGAGGGTAGAAAGCTCGCCCAGATCGCCGAGAACGTCGCCGTCAAGGTGCCGCTGACGCCGGACGGGCTGAAAACCTGCAAGGCGCTGTCGGATGCCGGTACCAAGGTGAATGTCACGCTCTGCTTCTCGGCAGGACAGGCAATCCTCGCCGCGAAGGCGGGCGCAACCTTCGTGTCGCCCTTCGTCGGACGGCTCGACGATATCAGCCGCGACGGCATGGGGCTGATCGAGGAAATCTGCACCATCTACGCCAATTACGACACGTTCGACACCGAGGTGCTGGTCGCATCCGTGCGCAGCCCGATGCATGTGGTCGAATCGGCCCGCATGGGTGCCGATGTCGTCACCCTGCCGCCGAGCGTATTGCGCCAGCTTTTCAAGCATCCCCTGACCGATTCGGGACTGGAGGCATTCCTGTCGGACTGGGCGAATTCCGGCCAGTCGATCCTGGGGTCCTGACAGTGAGCGGCCCGTCGGACGATGCCGCCAAGATCCAGCCGGAAGGCGTGACGGCGGAAACCGTCTCCGCCTGGCTGCGGCGGCATCCCGAATTCCTTCAGGAAAACCCGGAAGTGCTGACCTTCCTGACGCCGCCGGAATACAAGCGCGGCGAACGCATCCTCGACATGCAGCATTTCATGCTGGAACGGATGCGCGACGATCTGATAAACCTGCGGCGCCACGAAAAACAGCTGCTGTCCGCGGTCGAGGGCAATGCGGCCGGGCAGTCGAAAATTCATCAGGCGGTAACGGCCATCGCCGCCGCCGATGACATTCAGGCGCTGAACGCCGTGATCCGGTCAAAGCTGCCGCAGATGCTGGATATCGAAGCCGCGGTCCTGTGCATCGAGGAAACCGGGGCGCTCGCGCTCGCCGGCGCCACCGCGATCGGCGCGGGCGGCGTCGCCAACCTGATGGGGCCGAAACGACGCATCCTCCTGCAGGGCCAGACGGCAGGCGAAGCGTTCGTGTTCGGCGATGCCGCCGACCGCGTGAAATCGGTCGCCTATCTGCGCCTGCGCGCCGGCAGGAATGCGCCGGATATGCTGCTGGCGCTGGGATCGGGACGCGAAGACGGGTTCGACAAACACCAGGCCACAGACCTGATTTCCTTCCTCGCCGATGTAACGGAGGCGCGGCTGAAACAATGCCTGGGGCCGAAAACCTAGTCCGTTTCGCCGCGCAGGCCGACCTGCAGGCGGCGCTTGACGACTGGCGCCGCTGGCTCGTCACCGAACGGCGGACGTCCGTGCACACCGTCGATGCCTATTGCCGCGACATCGCGGCGTTTCTCGATTTCGTCCGGGACCATCGTGGAGAAACCCCCGACCTCCCGGCGCTGGCCGACCTGCTGGCGGCCGATTTCCGGTCCTGGCTTGCGGCGCGTCTGCAGGACGGTCTGTCGCGCACGTCCATCGCCCGCGCGATGTCGGCGCTGCGCAACCTGTTCCGGTTTCTCGATCGCACCGGACGGGTGCACAATCAGGCGCTGACGGCCGTGAAGGTGCCGAAACCGCCCAAATCCGTGCCCAAACCGCTCAACGCCGCAGACGCCGTAGCGCTGCTGCGCCGGGCGGCGGAGATCGCGCCGGAACCCTGGGTCGGGGCGCGGGATGTCGCCATTCTGGCGCTGCTGTATGGCTGCGGGTTACGCATCGACGAAGCCCTGAGCATGAACCAGCGCGACGTGCCGACGGGCGACGCCATGACGATTACCGGCAAGGGCAACAAGCAACGGGTCGTGCCGGTGCTGCCGGTCGTGACGGACGCGATCGCGGTCTACCGTAGCGCCTGCCCGTTCCCGGCCGAGCCGGACAGGCCTCTGTTTTTCGGTACCCGTGGGGCCCGGCTGAACGCGGGCGTGGTTCAGCGCACCATGCGCCGGTTGCGCGTCGATCTCGGCCTGCCCGATACCGCGACCCCGCATGCGCTGCGCCACAGCTTCGCCACGCATCTGCTTGCGGGCGGCGGCGACCTGCGGACAATCCAGGAATTGCTCGGCCACGCATCGCTTTCCACCACCCAGCGCTATACCGATGTCGACACCCAGCGGCTGATCGAGGTCTATGACCGGTCGCACCCGCGCGCGGTATCCGAAAATTAGCGCGTTCGGCGGCATAGGGCGGGCGCTGTCGCACCGCGACTATTGCGTCTACTGGACCAGCAACGGGATCAACACGATCGGCCGGTGGATGTACCGTATCGCCGTCGGCTGGCTGACATGGGAACTCACGGAATCGACCGCCTGGCTCGGCATCATTGCCTTCGCCGAAAGTTTTCCGCTCGTTGTCTTTTCGGTGCTCGCGGGCGCCATCGCCGACCGGATCGGCTATATCCGGATCACCGTACTGGCGCAGACGGCGACGGTGGTTGTCGCGGTCGTATTTGCCGGGCTGACCCTGGCCGGACTGATCACGATCGAACTGGTGCTGATTTCCGCACTCCTGATCGGCTCGCTCGAGTCGCTGACCACGCCGGCACGCATGGCGCTGGTCCACGCCCTGGTGCCGAAGGAAGACCTGTCGGCCGCAATCGCGCTCGGATCGGCGACGTTCAATGCGGCGCGGTTTATCGGCCCGGCCATTGCGGGGGCGCTGCTGGTCTGGGCGGGAAGCGGCGTGGTGCTGGCCGTCGTCGCCGTATCTTTCGCGCAATTCTGCCTGATCCTGCTGATTGTAAAGGCGGACGAGCCCGAGCGGACGCCGGGTCCCTGGCGCGACCTGATCGGCGACATCAAGACCGGTATCCGATACGGATTTGCGCATCCGGGTATCCGCTTCCTGCTGGTCATGCTGGGGGTAACCGGGCTGCTCATCCGCCCGGTTATCGAACTGATGCCCGGGTTTTCCGCCGAAGTCTTCGACCGCGGCGCCGACGGGCTTGCCATCCTGATGTCGACCCTGGGATTCGGCGCGATGGTGAGCTGTATCTGGATCGCGGTCCGCGGCCGGACGGAGGGACTGACCGGACTGGTGACCGCCAGCCTGCTGGTGCAGGGCGCCGCCCTTGCCCTGTGTGCGATTGCCGGTCAGTTCTGGGGGAATATCTGGATATCCGCAGCCTTATTCGGCGTCGTGGGTTTTGCCATGCTGGTCGGCGGCGTCGGATCCCAGACCCTGATGCAGAACGCGGTCGAATCGCACATGCGCGCCCGCGCGATGAGCCTTTTCATCATGATTTCCTGGGGACTGCCGGCGTTTGGCGCGCTGGCCGCAGGCTGGATCGCGACCTTTGCGGGACTATCCGTTACGATCGGCGTCGGCGGCGCGCTGACGATCGTGCTGTGGTTATGGGCTCGCCCGCGGGCCGCCGCCCTTGAATCGGAGCTGGAAAAAACGCCCTAGGCGCCGGACCCGTTGCGCGTTATCCGGTTCCACAGCCTGTCGGCAGCAGCTTCGGCGGCATCGTATTTTTCGGCAAATCTGGGATACCGGGTCTTCAGCATTTCAAGCCGGCGCTGCGCCCATTCGGATTCGCGCGACAGCAGGATGAAGCCGATCAAAAGGAACAGGATACCCTGCAGAATCGGCAGAAAAAGCCCGATTATGCCGAGGACGATAAACGCCCAGCCGAGCGCGAGTATGAAAAACCGTTTTACCGGTCGGGGCATAGTGCAGGTTCCTCCGCCGCCCGATCCTGCGGACGGACGGTTATCCTACATATGGATGGGCGAGCCCTCGACATCAAGGGCTGCTTCCTTGACGGCCTCGTTCAGCGTCGGATGCGCATGGCAGGTCCGCGCGATGTCTTCCGACGACGCGCCGAATTCCATGGCGAGCGCCAGTTCGGCGATCAGCGTACCGGCATCGGGTCCGATAATATGGACGCCCAGAACCTCGTCTGTCATTTCATCGGCGAGGATTTTGACGAAACCCTCCGTATCGCCGTTTGCCCGCGCCCGGGAATTGGCCATGAAAGGAAAGCTTCCCTTGTTATAGGCAACGCCTTCAGATTTCAGCTGTTCCTCGGTCCGGCCGACGGAGGCCGCTTCCGGCCACGTGTAAACAACCGACGGGATGGCGTCGTAATTGATATGGGTCGCCTGGCCGGCTATCCGTTCCACGCAGGCAATGCCTTCTTCTTCGGCCTTATGCGCCAGCATCGGGCCGGGGATGACGTCGCCGATCGCGTAAATGCCGTCGACGCTGGTCTTGAAATTGCCGTCGACCTGGATAACCCCGCGACCGTCCATTTCAACGCCGGCGTCTTCAAGACCGAGCCCTTCGGTGAACGGCTTGCGGCCGATCGACACGAGCACCACGTCGCAGGCGATATCTTCCGAGTCGCCGCCCTTGGCGGGTTCGACCGTCAGGGTGACTTTCGACTTGGTGGTTTTCGCCGCCGTCACCTTGGTGCCGAGCTTGAATTCCATACCCTGCTTTTCAAGGGTCTTGTGCATGGCCTTGCCGACTTCCGTGTCCATGTTCGGCACGATCGCATCGAGGAATTCCACGACCGTGACCCTGGACCCCAGCCGCCGCCACACCGAGCCCATCTCCAGCCCGATATAGCCGCCGCCGACGACGACCAGATGATCGGGCACTTTCGACAGCGCCAGCGCGCCGGTAGACGAAACGATGCGGTCTTCGTCGATATCGACGCCCGGCAGGGGCGCGACCTCGGAGCCGGTCGCGATCAGGATATTCGTCGCGGTATAGGTTTCGTCCTTGCCGTCGGCGGTAACGACCACTTCGCCGGGCTTCGATATCCGGCCCGCGCCCGTGATGCCGGTGACCTTGTTTTTCTTGAACAGGAAACCGATGCCCTTGGTCAGGTCTTCGACGACCTTGTCCTTGCGGGCCATCAGTTTCTTGAGATCGAGTTCGACCTTGCCGACCTTTACGCCGTGGTCGGCAAGGTGGTTCTGCGCTTCTTCGAATTTCTCCGATGAGTGCAGCAGCGCCTTGGACGGAATACAGCCGACATTCAGGCAGGTCCCGCCCAGGGTACCGCGCTTTTCAATACAGGCGGTTTTCAGACCGAGCTGCGCTGCACGGATAGCCGCGACATAGCCGCCGGGGCCAGCCCCGATCACGATCAGGTCGAAATGCGAATCGCTCATAAATACGGGCCTCTGTTCAGACGGCGAGAAGGATACGTTCCGGATCTTCGATGCATTCCTTGACGCGGACAAGGAACGTCACCGCTTCGCGGCCGTCGATGATCCGATGATCGTAGGACAGCGCGACATACATCATCGGGCGGATTTCGATCGAATCGCCGACGGCGACGGGACGCCGGTCTATTTTATGCATGCCGAGAATGCCCGACTGTGGCGGGTTGAGGATCGGCGTCGACATCAGCGATCCGTATACGCCGCCATTCGTGATCGTGAACGTGCCGCCGGTCAGTTCGTCCATGCTGAGCTTGCCGTCGCGGGCGCGCAGGCCAAGATCGGTGATGCCTTTTTCGACGTCGGCGAAGGACCGTGTGTCGGCATCGCGCAGTACCGGCACGACCAGTCCCTGTTCGGTGCCGACGGCCACGCCGATATCGTAGTAGTTCTTGTAGATCAGCTCGTTGCCGTCGATCTCTCCGTTGACCGCCGGCAGTTCCTTGAGCGCCACAACGCACGCCTTGACGAAGAACGACATGAAGCCGAGACGGCAGCCGTGGCGTTTTTCGAAATCGTCCTGGAATTTCTTGCGCGCCGCCATGACATTGGTCATGTCGATTTCGTTGAAGGTGGTCAGCATCGCCGCCGTGTTCTGGGCTTCCTTCAGCCGTTCCGCGATGCGCTGGCGCAGACGGGTCATCTTCACTCGTTCTTCGCGCGGGTCGTCGGCGCGCGGCGCGGCTGCGGCCGCGGGTTTGGCCGCCGGTGCCGGAGTCGCCGCCGGCGCAGCGGATGCTCCGCCGTCTTTCATGAACTGCAGCACATCGCCCTTGGTCAGGCGGCCGTCCTTGCCGGTGCCGCCGATCTGCGCGGCATCGAGATTGTTTTCGTCGACCAGCTTGCGAACGGCAGGCGACAGCTTGTCCTTGTCGTCCTCCGCCGCCGGTTCCGAAGCAGCCGCGGCCGGGGCGGCCGCCTTTGCCGGCGCTTCTTTGGCTTCCGTCTTTGCTTCGTCTTTCGGGGCCGCTTTTGCGGTTGCGGTCGCGCCGCCTTCACCGATCAGGCCCAGCAGCGCGCCGACTTCGACGTTCTCGCCCTCCTTGGCGGAGATCTCGCTCAACGTGCCCGCAGCGCTGGCATTGACCTCAAGCGTCACCTTGTCGGTTTCGAGCTCGACGATCGCCTCATCGACGGCAACCGCATCGCCTTCGGCCTTGAACCATTTCGCAACGGTCGCTTCGGTGACGGATTCGCCAAGTGTGGGAACGGTAATTTCGGTAGCCATGTTTCATGTGCTCCTGGAGCGCAAATTAATAACTCAGGTTGTCAGGGCTTCTGCGACCAGCGCCTGCTGTTCGGCGTTGTGCTTGCCGTGCGAACCCGTCGCGGGGGATGCGGCTTCGGGACGGCCGACGTAAACCGGCCTCTCTGCCTTTATGTCAAGATTTCCGAGCAGTTCCTCGACACGCCGGTCGAGGAAATGCCACGCCCCCATGTTCTTGGGTTCTTCCTGGCACCACACGACTTCGGCATTGGGATATTTTTTGAGCTCGTTGCCAAGCGACACATTGGGGAACGGATAAAGCTGTTCCATGCGCACCAGCGCGACATTGCCGATATTCGCCTCTTCGCGGGCGGCCGCTAGATCGTAATAGACCTTGCCGCTGCACAGCACGACGCGCTTGACCTTCGCAGGCGCGACCAGCTCGCCGCAATCCGGCAAGACACGGTTGAAGGACGTCCCGGGACCGAATTCCGACAGCTTCGACACGGCTTTCTTGTGCCGCAACAGCGATTTCGGCGTCATGATCACCAGCGGTTTCCGGAAATCGCGGTGAATCTGGCGGCGCAGCGCATGGAAGTAGTTCGCCGGCGTGGTGATGTTGCAGACCTGCCAGTTGTCCTCGGCGCATTGCTGGAGATAGCGTTCGAGCCGGGCGGAGGAATGTTCCGGCCCCTGCCCTTCGAAGCCGTGCGGCAACAGCAGGACCAGGCCCGACATCCGCAGCCACTTGGACTCGCCGGACGAAATGAACTGGTCGAGGATGAACTGCGCGCCATTGGCGAAATCGCCGAACTGCGCTTCCCACAGCACCAGCAAATCAGGATCGGCCAGCGACATACCGTATTCGAAGCCAAGCACAGCGGCTTCCGACAGGGTCGAATTGCGGGCGATGAACTTGGACTGGTTGCCCGGCCGGATCTGTTCGAGAGGAATAAAGACCTCTTCGGATTCCTGATCGGTCACGACAACGTGGCGTTGCGAGAAAGTGCCACGCGCGACGTCCTGTCCGCTCAGACGGACGAGTATGTTCTCGGTAAGCAGGGTCCCGAAAGCCAGCGATTCGCCGGTCGCCCAGTCGATTCCCTCGCCGGCCTCGATGGCCTTGCCGCGGTTGCCGAAGAACCGCCGCAGCTTGGAATTCAGCTTGAAGTCTTCCGGGACGGTCGAAATGGCCTTGCCGACCTCCTGCAGAAGTTCGAGCGGCACATCGGTCTTGCCCTTGCGTTCTTCCGCGGACGGAGCGGTTGTCTTGCCCTGCCATTTCCCTTCGAGCCAGTCGGCCTTGTTGGGCTTGTAGGATGTCGATGCCTCGAAATCGGCGTCGAGACGCTTGCGCACTGACGCTTCCATCTCGGCGACCTGTTCCTCAGTCAACACGCCCTCGGCGATCAGCTGGTTGGCATATAGCTGCCGGACCGTGGGGTGCTTCGCGATCGACTTGTACATCAGCGGCTGGGTGAATGCCGGCTCGTCGCCTTCGTTGTGGCCGAACCGCCGATAGCACCACATGTCGATCACGACGTCCTTGCGGAACTCGTCACGGAATTCCGCGGCGATGCGCGCGACGTGGATGACAGCTTCGACATCGTCGCCGTTAACGTGGAAAATCGGCGCCTGCGCCATCTTGGCGATTTCCGTCGGATAACGCGACGTGCGCGTCGCCCCGGGATTCGTGGTGAAACCGATCTGGTTGTTGACGACGACATGCATCGTCCCGCCGGTCCGGTACCCCTTGATATCGGAAAGCCCGAACGTTTCCGCAACGATCCCCTGGCCGCCGAAGGCCGCGTCGCCATGCATCAGCAGGCCCATCACCTTGCGGCGTTCGCGGTCGCCGCGCTGGCGCTGCTTGGCCCGCACCTTGCCGATAACGACCGGATCGACGGCTTCGAGATGCGACGGGTTGGCGGTCAGCGACAGGTGAACCTGCTTGCCGTCGAATTCGCGGTCGGCGGACGTACCGAGATGGTATTTCACGTCGCCGGAGCCCTGCACGTCCTCGGGCTTTGCCGACATCCCCTGGAATTCGGAGAAAATCGCCGAGAAGGGCTTGTTCATCACGTTGGCCAGCACGTTCAGCCGCCCGCGATGCGGCATGCCGATCACGACTTCCTCGACACCGAGCTGAGATCCCCGTTTGAGAATCTGTTCCAGCCCCGGGACAAGCGATTCAGCGCCGTCGAGACCGAACCGCTTGGTGCCGGTATATTTGACGTTGAGAAACTGCTCGAAGGTTTCGGCCTCGGTCAGCCGTTCGAGAATGGTGATCTTGCCGATATCGGTAAAATCGGTCTGGTTGCGGATGCCTTCGATCCGGTCCTGTATCCAGACCTTTTCGGCGGTCGACGTCATGTGCATGTATTCGACGCCGATATGCTCGCAATAGGTCGACCGGACACGCTCGACGATTTCACGCAGCGGCGCCTTTTCACCGAGGCCGAGCCGGTCGTGAATGTAGATATCGCGCTCGTAATCCGCTTCCGTGAAGCCGTAGGATTCGGGATCGAGCTCTGTATGGCTGAGCGGTTTCTCGATTCCGAGCGGATCGAGTTCGGCGTAAAGATGGCCGCGCACACGGTGCGAACGGATAATCATCAGCGCCTGGATGGAATCGCGGGTCGCATCGCTGAGCGCGCCTGAATCGCCATGCACAGCGCCGTTTGCGCCGTTCATCTTCATCACTTCGGCGGCGGTCGCGGTGCCGATGACCGCGGTTTCCGTCGGCGCCCAGCTCGCGCCCTGAAGGTCCTTCAGAACGTCCGGCGCCTCGTCCTTCAGTTCATCGAAAAACGCCGCCCATTCGGGATCGACCGAGGCAGGTTTTTCAAGATAACGCGCATACAGTTCTGCGACGAAAGTGCTGTTGGCACTCGTCAGAAACGAAGTCTTCTCTAGCAGTCCGGTCATGATACCCGGCGGCGCGGCCGCCGCTCCTTTTCACATGCTACATCGCCGGAAAATGCCGGCGCCGTAAAACCCCGACCTATCCCTTCATTGCCTCCACCATCGCGTCGCCGATACCGGCGGGCGAATCGGATACCCGGATCCCTGCGCTTTTCATGGCCTCGATCTTGTCGTCGGCGCCGCCTTTGCCGCCCGAGATGATCGCGCCCGCATGCCCCATGCGCCGGCCCGGAGGTGCCGTAACACCTGCAATAAAGCCTACGACGGGTTTCTTGGTTTTGGATTGCCGGATGAAATCGGCTGCGTCTTCTTCTGCCGAGCCGCCGATTTCGCCGATCATGACAATGCCCTGGGTTTCGTCGTCGGCCAGGAACATGTCGATGCAATCGACGAAGTTGGTGCCGTTGACGGGATCGCCGCCAATGCCGATGCAGGTCGTCTGACCGAGACCGGCCGCCGTGGTCTGGGCGACGGCTTCATAGGTCAGCGTGCCGGAGCGCGATACGATACCGATCTTGCCCCGCTTGTGAATGTGACCCGGCATGATGCCGATCTTGCATTCGTCGGGCGTGATGATACCGGGGCAGTTCGGCCCGATCAGCCGCGTGTTCGAATTGGCAAGCGCGCGTTTGACGCGGACCATATCGAGCACGGGAATACCCTCGGTGATGCAGACTGCCAGCGGGATTTCCGCGTCGATCGCTTCGAGAATGGCATCTGCCGCAAACGGCGGCGGCACATAGATCACGGACGCGTTCGCGCCGGTCTTTTCAACCGCGTCGGCAACCGTGTCGAAGACCGGGAGGTCCAGATGCTTGGAGCCGCCCTTGCCCGGCGTCACGCCGCCGACCATGCCGGTGCCGTAGGCGATGGCCTGTTCGGAATGGAAGGTGCCCTGGGCGCCAGTGAAGCCCTGGCAGATTACTTTCGTGTCTTTTCCGACGAGCACCGACATCAGGCTGCCTCCTTCGTAACTTTGACAACCTTTTCGGCGGCATCCGCCAGATTGTCCGCCGAGACGATCGGCAGACCCGATTCCTCAAGAATTTTCTTGCCCAGTTCCACGTTCGTGCCGGCAAGCCGGACAACCAGCGGCACGTCGAGGCTGACCTCGCGGGCCGCCGCAACGACGCCTTCGGCGATCACGTCGCAGCGCATGATACCGCCGAAGATATTCACCAGGATGGATTCGACATTGGGGTCGGACAGGATCAGCTTGAACGCCGTCGTCACCCGTTCCTTGGTTGCCCCGCCGCCGACATCGAGGAAGTTGGCGGGCGAGCCGCCATACAGCTTGATGATGTCCATCGTCGCCATGGCGAGCCCGGCGCCGTTGACCATGCAGCCGATATTGCCGTCCAGCGTGATGTAGTTGAGGTCGTGCTTGGCCGCTTCGAGTTCGGTCGGATCCTCTTCGTCCTCGTCGCGCAGTTCCGCGACATCCTTGTGACGGAACAGGGCGTTGTCGTCGAAGTTCATCTTGGCGTCGAGCGCGATCACATCGCCCGCGCCGGTCACGACCAGCGGGTTGATCTCGACGATGGACGCATCGAGTTCGGTGAACGCCCGGTACATGCCCATCAGGAATTTCGTGGCCGATTTGACCTGGTCGCCCTCAAGGCCGAGCCCGAACGCAACCTGGCGGGCGTGGAACGCCTGCATCCCGGTCGCGGGATCGATATCGATGCGGAGGATTTTTTCCGGCGTCGCCTCGGCGACTTCCTCGATCTCCATGCCGCCCTCGGTGGACGCCATCAGCGTGACACGGCTGGTCGCGCGGTCGATCAGAATACCGAGATACAATTCGCGCGCGATGTCGCAGCCTTCCTCGATATAAACCCGCTTGACCTCGCGCCCGTCGGCGCCGGTCTGCTTCGTGACGAGGGTCTTGCCCAGCATTTCGGTAACGTTTTGACGGACGTCGTCGACCGATTTGACGACGCGGACGCCGCCCTTGTCGCTGGAATCGTCCTTGAACCGCCCGGCACCGCGGCCGCCCGCGTGAATCTGCGATTTAACCACCCAGATGGAGCCGCCGAGATCCTCGGCGGCCTTGACCGCCTCGTCGGCGGTATAGGCAACACCGCCCTTCGGCACAGCCACGCCATATTTGGCCAGTAGCTGTTTCGCCTGATATTCGTGAATATTCATATCTGTTCGTATGCTCCTGCGGTGTTACGAAACCGTAAACTCCGGGGTATTAACCGACCGTTAACCAAGAATCCTGCACCGGACATCGACCGGCGCAGGAAAACAGCTATCGGCGCAGCCTATTTTGCTTTCTTGGCGGCTTCGCGTTCCATTTTTTTGACCACCGCAACAAGGTCCTTCACGGCCTTGACGGAGTTGTTGAACTGGCGCTTTTCGTCCGCGTCCAGCTTGACCTCGACGATGCGCTCGATGCCCTTGGCGCCGATCACGACCGGGACGCCGACATAGATGCCCTTCACGCCGTATTCGCCCTTGAGCAGCGCGGCACAGGGGAGAACGCGCTTCTTGTCCTTGAGATAGGCATCGGCCATCTCGATCGCGGCCGAGGCCGGCGCATAGAACGCCGAGCCGTTGCCCAGCAGGCTGACGATTTCGCCGCCGCCGTCGCGGGTACGCTGGACGATCGCGTCGAGCTTCTCCTTGGTGGTCCAGCCCATTTCGATCAGGTCGGGCAACGGAATGCCGGCAACCGTCGAATAACGAACCGACGGGACCATGGTGTCGCCGTGGCCGCCGAGCACGAAGGCCGTCACGTCCTGGACCGAGACCTTGAATTCCTCGGCGAGGAAATAGCGGAACCGCGCGCTGTCAAGCACGCCGGCCATGCCGACAACCCGGTTGGACGGCAGGCCGGAATGTTTCTGCAGCGCCCAGACCATGGCGTCCAGCGGGTTGGTGATGCAGATCACGAACGCCTTCGGCGCGTATTTCTTGATGCCTTCGCCGACCTGTTTCATGACGTTGGAATTGATGCCGATCAGGTCGTCGCGGCTCATGCCCGGTTTGCGCGGGATGCCGGCGGTAACGATGATCACGTCCGCATTCTTGATACCGGCATAGGAATTGGCGCCCGTAATCTTGGAATCGAATCCCTCGACCGGGGACGATTCGACAAGATCGAGCGCTTTCCCCTGCGGGGTGCCCTTCATGATATCGAAAAGAACGATGTCGCCGAGCTCTTTGAGTCCGGCGAGATGTGCCAACGTGCCGCCAATATTGCCGGCGCCGATGAGGGCGATTTTGTTACGGGCCATGGGAATTTCCGGGTCTGTTATGAAAAAATTTCGTTATCCCGGCAAAAGCCGCCGGATTGCGTGGTTTCTAGCGCCGTTAACCCTGAAGGGCAAGGGAAAGTCAGGGATTTTCACGTGTTTACGTCCCCGCGGCCGCACCATGCGTCATCTGGATGTATTCTTCCGACTGCATTTCGATCAGACGCGACGCGGTGCGTTCGAACGCGAAGGCGGTATCGCCCTCGGGCGACAATTCATCGGGCTGCGCCTCGGCGGAAATCACCATGTTCACGCGGTGCTCGTAAAGCGCGTCGATCAGCGTCACCAGGCGCTTGGCCTCGTTCCGCCGGGCCGGCGGCAGCAGCGGGACCCCGGACAGGATGACCGTGTGATAGGCCTTGGCGATGGCGAGGTAATCCGGCGCGCCAAGCGGCTTTTCGCACAGATCGGCAAAGGCAAAACGCGCCACGCCCTTTGCCGCCAGCGGCACCGCGACCTTACGCCCGGTCGCCGTCAGTTCCGCCGGTTCGCCCGGGGCGTTATCGGTCAGGGCGGCAAAGGCGGCATCCAGCGCCGCATCGGATTCGGGTCCCAGCGGCGTATGATAGATGCCCATATCGACAAGGCGTTCGCGCCGGTAGTCGCGCGCCGCTTCGAGTTCGAGAATATCGATCCGGCCTTTCAGCACTTCGATAAACGGCAGGAACCGGTCGCGCTGAAGGCCGCCCTTGTACAGGTTGTCGGGATGGGAATTGCTGGTCGCGACGACGACCACGCCCTCGTCGAACAGGCCTTCGAACAGGCGGCCGAGAATCATCGCATCGGCGATATTGTCGACCTGGAATTCGTCAAAGCACAGCAGCCAGGTCTGTTTCGCGATTTCGGCCGCGATTTTCGGCAGCGGATCCTGCAATTTGCCGTCGCGCCGGCGCCAGCGATGCATGGTATCGTGAATTTCGAGCATGAATTCGTGGAAATGGACCCGGCGCTTGTGGTTGCCGGCGACGGAATCGTAAAACAGGTCCATCAGCATCGACTTGCCGCGCCCGACGGGGCCGTACAGATACAGCCCCTGCGGCGCGGGTTCGGCCGGCCGCCGCGTCAGGCCGAGCCGTGCGCGCCAGCTTGAACCGCCGTTCGTTCCGCCGGCAGGCGTGTAATGCGCCAAGGCATGCCACAGCGACTGCAGCTTTTCGGCCGCCAGCGCCTGCACGGCGTCGTGGTGCAGGTCGCCGCCGCGAAGAATATCGCGATAGGCGAAAAGCGGGCCTTTTGAATCGGAGTCGGTCATTCCGGGGTCGGTTACTTTCGGACGGGCGCGGGGTGGATTGCGGAACGGCATAACCCGCCGGGCGGCGCGGTGCAAATATAGTTTGCGCGCCCCCTTACAACCCCCGCCGGACGCACCATATCTGCTGCCTCAGGCGTCGAACGGCGCCGGACAGCTTATGCGCCGGCAGCGCGCCATAATGTGGCGCGCCTCGCCGGACACGGTTCCCGTCAATATCCCGTCAGCAGGAAAACAATGGCTTCCGATCCACAATCCCGGCCCGCAAAATTCGGGACCGTCCTCGGCATGGGGCCCGGCAACGTGCCGGTCTATTCGTCAGATTACGACAGCGCCGATATCGCGGAACTGCCGAACCGCCAGGCCTACCGGAACGAGGTCGACGGCGTGTTCATGGGACATAAATGGCAATGCGTCGAACTCGCCCGCCGGTGGATGTATCTCAATCACGGATACATTTTCGACGATATCGCCATGGCCTACGATATTTTCCGCCTCCGCTCGGTGCGCGTGATAAGGGACAATTCGTCCCTGCCGCTCAGATCGTTCCGCAACGGATCGAAGCGCCATCCCGAACCGGGCTGCCTGCTGATCTGGAACGAAGGCGGCGAGTTCGAAATTACCGGCCATGTCGCCGTCGTCACCGAGGTCTTCCCCGACCGGATCCGGCTTATCGAGCAGAACGTCGAGGACACCGTGTGGCCCGACGGCTGCACTTATTCCCGGGAAATCCACGCCACGGTTTCCGCCGATGGCGGCTACTGGATCGAATGTTCATACGAAAACGCGCAGATTCTCGGCTGGGTCATCCAGACCGAAGACGCCACCCATGCGGAGCTGATCGTCGATACCGACCCGCTGCTTTTCAACATGCAGCTGCGCGAACTGCCGAATACCGGCCTTCACCGCGAAACGTGGCTCAACCTCGCCAACGCCGACGAAGCCGCTTATGTCGAGATGATGGGCGGCTGCCTGCTGCCCCGGACGGAAGACGACCAGTACCGGTATTTCTGCCTCAGCGAAGCCGCCTACGGCGAAATCAAGCGCGCGACGAACGAAATGCACGCGCTGTTCATGCATGCGACCAACTTCGTGCTGCAGCATGACGAACTGCTCCGGACCTTCAATATCCCGGAAGCGCTGTGGCCGCGTATTCACCAGTCATGGGACAACCGGCGCAACCAGATGATCACCGGCCGCTTCGACTTTTCCCTGTCCGAGCGCGGCCTGAAGGTGTTCGAATACAACTGCGATTCCGCGTCCTGTCACATGGAATGCGGCAAGATTCAGCAGATATGGGCCGAGCATTTCGAATGCGAAGACGGCCACGGCACCGGTCACGACCTGCACGCCGACCTGGTCGATGCGTGGCGAAAAAGCGGGATCACCGGCGTGCTGCACATCATGCAGGACGGCGATCCGGAGGAATCCTATCACGCCCAGTACATGAAGACGGCGATCGAACGCGCCGGGCTCCGGTGCAAGATCGTCACCGGGCTCGACGGGCTCGGCTGGGACGATTCCGGGAATGTCGTCGATGAAGACGGCGAGCGGGTCGAACAGGTTTGGAAAACCTGGGCCTGGGAGACCGCGCTGGACGAAATCCGCGACCAGATCGACGACGATGCGGAAAACCTGCGGCTGCACCGCGTGATCGACCGCAAAACGGTGTCGCCGCGCCTGGTGGACGTGCTGCTGCGGCCGGAAGTCATGGTGTACGAGCCGCTGTGGACGCTGATCCCGAGCAACAAGGCGATACTGCCGGTGCTGTCGATGATGTTCCCGAAGAACCGCTATGTCCTGAACACCCAGACCACCCTGACCGACGATCTGAAAAAGACCGGCTATGTTTCAAAGCCGATCGTCGGACGGTCGGGGGCGAATATCAGCATCTACGACCGTAACAGCGAACTGGTGGGGGAAACCGCGGGCCGGTTCGACGACCGCGACCAGATTTACCAGGAACTGTTCCCGCTGCCGGTTCTCGACGGCCGCAGCGCGCAGATCTGCACGTTTACGGTCGACGGTGCGTTTTCCGGCGGCACGGTGCGCGCCGACACGTCGCCGATCATTACCACCGACAGCGATATCTTCCCGCTGCGCATTCTGACCAACCGCGACATGCTGGCGGGAAAATAGCGGGACGAAATCCACGCATCAAAAAAGGGGCGGCGCCGCGGCACCGCCCCTTTTGAATTGCCAGCCGCCGCAGCGGCAAATACTAGCGCCGCGCCGCCATCGCCTGCTTGATCTCGCCGATCGCCTTGGCAGGGTTCAGGCCCTTGGGGCAGGTCTTGGTGCAGTTCATGATCGTGTGGCAGCGATACAGCCGGAACGGGTCTTCCAGCTCGTCGAGCCGGTCGCCGGTGGCTTCGTCCCGCGAATCCTGAATCCAGCGGTTGGCCTGCAGCAGGACGGCCGGGCCGAGATAGCGGTCGCCGTTCCACCAGTAGGACGGGCAGCTGGTCGTGCAGCAGAAGCACAGGATACATTCCCACATGCCGTCGAGTTTCTTGCGTTCTTCCGGCGACTGCAGGCGTTCCTTGCCGGGGATCGGCTGGGTGTCGGATTTCAGCCACGGTTCCACCGAACGGTACTGGGCATAGGCCTGCGTCAGGTCGGGCACCAGGTCCTTCACGACCGGCATGTGCGGCAGCGGATAGACCTTTACGTCGTCTTTCACGTCGTCGACATATTTCGTGCAGGCCAGCGTGTTGGTGCCGTCGATATTCATCGCGCAGGACCCGCACACGCCTTCGCGGCACGACCGGCGGAAAGTGAGGGTGGGGTCGATCTCGTTCTTGATCTTGATGACCGCGTCGAGAACCATCGGGCCGCAATCGTCCATGTCGATCGTATAGGTATCGACCTGCGGGGTCTCGCCGTCTTCGCCGTTCCAGCGATAGACACGGAAATTCTTGGGCTTTTTCGCCCCGTCCGGCGCGGGCCAGGTCTTGCCCTCGCGGACCTTGGAATTTTTGGGAAGTGTGAATTCGGCCATTTAATCTACCTCAGTAAACCCGTGCTTTGGGCGGGACCGCCTTTACGTCGTCTGTCATGGTCTCCGTGTGGACGGGACGGTAATCGATACGGCTGGTGCCGTCTTCGTTCAGCCACACATAGGTGTGCTTCATCCAGTCCTCGTCGTTGCGATCGGGGAAATCCTCGCGCGCATGTCCGCCGCGGCTTTCCTCGCGGTTGATCGCACTGTCGAGGCTGACGATCGCCTGGGCGAGCAGGTTGTCGTATTCGAGCGTTTCCGCCAGATCCGAATTCCACACCAGCGACGTGTCGGAAACCTTGACGTCGTCGTTCTTGGACCACAGCGACGTCAGCTTGTCGCGGCCTTCGCGCATCAGTTCGTCGGTGCGGAACACCGCGCAATGGGCCTGCATGGTCCGCTGCATTTCCATGCGCAGTTCGGCTGTCGGCGTGGTGCCCTTGGCGAAGCGCCGCGCATCGAAACGGGCAAGCGCTTCCTCGCCGGCGCCCTTCGGCAGGTCCGGCTGTTTCTGGCCGGGGGTGATCATCTCGGCGGCGCGGTCGCCCGCGGCCCGGCCGAACACGACCAGATCGAGCAGCGAGTTCGAACCCAGGCGGTTGGCGCCGTGGACCGACACGCAAGCCGCTTCGCCGATGGCCATCAGGCCCGGCTGCAGTTCTTCCGGCCCGCCGGCACCCGGTTTGACCATCTCGCCCTGATAGGTCGTCGGGATGCCGCCCATATTGTAATGCACGGTCGGGATCACGGGGATCGGTTCCTTCGTCACATCGACGCCGGCGAAGATGCGCGCCGTATCGGAAATGCCTGGCAGGCGTTCGTTGATGATCTTGGAATCGAGATGTTCGATATGCAGATGGATATGATCGCCGTCCGCGCCGACGCCACGGCCGTCGCGGATTTCCATGGTCATCGCCCGGCTGACGACATCGCGCGAGGCAAGGTCCTTCGCCGACGGCGCGAAGCGTTCCATGAAACGTTCGCCTTCGGAATTGGTCAGGTACCCGCCTTCGCCGCGCACGCCTTCGGTGATCAGGCAGCCTGCGCCGTAAATGCCGGTCGGGTGGAACTGGATGAATTCCATGTCTTCGAGCGGCAGGCCCGCGCGCAGCACCATGGCGCTGCCGTCGCCGGTCTGGGTGTGGGCGCCGGTGCACGAGAAATAGGCCCGGCCGTAGCCGCCGGTCGCCATGACGACCGTGTTGGCGCGGAAGCGGTGAATCGTGCCGTCGTCCAGGTTCCAGGCCAGGATGCCGCGGCACACGCCGTCGTCGTCCATGATCAGGTCGAGACCGAAATATTCGATAAAGAATTCGGCATCGTGTTTCAGCGACTGCTGGTACAGCGTATGCAGGATCGCGTGACCGGTGCGGTCGGCGGCGGCCGCCGTGCGCTGGGCCGGCGGGCCTTCGCCGTATTGCGTAGTCATGCCGCCGAACGGCCGCTGGTAGATTTCGCCCTTTTCGGTGCGCGAGAACGGCACGCCGTAATGTTCGAGTTCCAGGACCGACGGGATGGCTTCGCGGCACATGTATTCGATCGCGTCCTGGTCGCCGAGCCAGTCGGCGCCCTTGACGGTATCGTAGAAATGCCAGCGCCAGTCGTCCTCGCTCATATTTGCGAGGGCGGCGGAGATGCCGCCCTGGGCGGCAACCGTGTGGCTGCGGGTCGGGAACACCTTGGAGATGCAGGCCGTGCGCAGGCCCTTGAGCGCCATGCCGAACGTGGCGCGCAGACCGGCGCCGCCGGCGCCGAGGACGACAACGTCGTAGGTGTGATCGATGATTTCGTATGCGTCTGTATTCATGACGGTCCTGTGCGCGAATCCATGCCCGGCAAGCCCGGTCTGAGCCGGTTAGCCGAGGGCAATCTTCACGATGGAGAAAACGGTGGCGACGGCAAGTCCGATCGCCGCGAATTTAACGAGCGCGATGCTGGCGATTTTCAGCCATTCGGTGTGAACGTAGTCTTCGATCACGACCTGCAGGCCGAGCTGCGCGTGATGGAAAACGGCAATGGCCAGCAACACCAGCAGGATCGACACCAGCGGCGTCGCCACCCAGGCGCGGACAGCATCGTAATCCGCGCCGGTCATGACGCAGATCGACGCGACGAACCAGATCAGCAGCGGCACCAGGGCCGCGGCGGTCATGCGCTGGGCCCACCAGTGGGCGACGCCCTCTTTCGCGGAGCCGAGCCCGCGAACCTTGCCGAGCGGCGATTGAAGGCTCATCAGAACGTCCCCATCGATGCATAGCCCCAGATCCACACGGCGACCGTGAGAACGATGGACGCGGCCACCACAATCCGGCCGGTGGTATAGGCGGTTTCGATTTCCAGCCCCTTGCCGGCATCCCAGAACAGGTGCCGCAGGCCGTTGCACAGATGATAGAACAGCGCATAGGACCAGCCGAACAGCAGGATTCTGCCGAACCACGATCCGATAAATGCCTGAACGTCCGCGAAAGCGCTTTCCCCGGTTGCCGCCGCGACCAGCCACCAAACCAGCAGCAGCGTCCCGACTGCCAGCGCGATACCCGTTGCGCGGTGCAGAATCGAAAGAACGGAAGTCAGCTGCGGCTTGTAAACCTGGAGATGCGGGGACAGGGGGCGATTTTGGCTCGCCATGGATAATAACCCGAATTCTTGAACGATGAACGCTGTATCTGTACGCCAGATCAGCGCAAACGGTTTACGCCGAAGGTCGATTCAAGTCAATCTGGCCCGTATTCCACCGGTATTCGACGAAGCTTGCCGTCAGGCGCCGTCGGGGACCCGATAAAACGCCGCGAATAGGCGATGTGCATAAGATTGTGGATGAATTGTGCACCCCCAAATTGCTTATACACAGAAAAATGGACCGATACGTGCATTCCTTATTGCGCTGCCATGAACCGGTAAGGAATCATAATTGCACGCGAGAGCGTATGAGATGTCGCGACCGGCTCGCGGACAGGTCGCTCAGGCGGCGCTCCAAGGGAAACCGAAGGGCGCCATCGGAGAGACAGGTTCCGGACCGGGGGCGGTGTTTCACCGGGCGGCGGCAGAGGCGGTATGGCAACATGCAGCTTTTTCGCCAATCGGGTCGGGCGTTTGTTTCGCGAGTCCCATCGCGTTTCAGGCGTCTGCAGGAGGTTCTGCCCGGCAACGGGTCGGATCCGGCAGCGCCCGGGCGCCGTCACAGGCTTTTGCCTTTGACAGGTCTCCGGGTACGGAGCGGAACCGCAGGAACCGGGCAACCGGGTCAGGCGGCGATGGTCCGGCCAGGACAGCGTGCACTCCCCGAAGCGCGCGCCGAACGGTCGCCGGGTCGAAGACGGGTGGATCAGGCCGATTGCATCGGGCTTTTGTTCCGGAAACGGAGCGGGACCCATGCGCGGTGGGGGTGTATCGCCAAGGGCATCACCACGACGCACGGTTCCAGGGCCCTGTCGCTCTCGCGTCCACGAGCCGTTCGGCTCTTGGGGCGTCGGGTGTGTCTTCGCGGGACACAATGCGCGGGTCGCAGGACAAGCGCGCCCGGCGCCTCAATTATTTTCTGAATACCCAACCAGCGGACGAATCACAACCATATATGGCGCGCGATGGATTGCGCAGCCCATATCCGGTGTCTTCCGCGGGCAAACCCGGCCGACTGGCCCGGGTCGCGAACTAGGCCGCTTTCACCAGCCGTTTGCGGATCAGTTCCTCTGCGATCTGCACGGAGTTGAGCGCGGCCCCCTTGCGCAGGTTGTCCGACACCACCCACATGGAAAGACCATGCTTTAGGGTCGGGTCCTTGCGGATACGGCTGACGTAAACGGCGTCGTCGCCCGCACATTCGACGGGGGTGATATAGCCGTCGTTCTCCCGCTGATCCATCACCATCACTCCCGGCGCGATGCGCAGGGCATCGCGGGCGTCGTTCTCGTTCAGCGGTTTGGCGAATTCGATATTGATCGCTTCGCCATGGCCGACGAAGACCGGCACCCGCACACAGGTCGCGTGGACTTCGATATTCCGGTCGAGGATCTTCCGCGTCTCGACCCGCATTTTCCATTCTTCCTTCGTCGATCCGTCATCCATGAAGGTATCGATATGGGGAATGACGTTGAATGCGATCTGCTTGGTGAACTGTTCGGTGGTTTTCGCGTCGTTCACGAACACACCCTTGGTCTGGTTGAACAGTTCGTCCATCGCCGCCTTGCCCGCGCCGGACACGGACTGATAGGTCGACACCACGACGCGCTTGATCTTCGCAATGTCGTGCAGCGGTTTCAGCGCGACGACCATCTGGATCGTCGAACAGTTCGGGTTGGCAATGATGTTGCGCTTGGTGTGCCAGTCGAGGTCTTCGGGGTTCACTTCCGGCACGACCAGCGGCACGTCGGGGTCCATACGGAATTCCGACGTGTTGTCGATCACGACGCAGCCCTGTTTGGCGGCGCGCGGCGCATGTTCGGCCGACACCTTGGAGCCCGGCGAAAACAGCGCAATATCGAACGTGCTGAAATCGAATGTCGCAAGGTCCTGGACGCGCAGGACATCGTCGTCGCCGAAAGACACATCGCGCCCCGCCGACCGCGACGACGCGAGCGCCACGACTTCATCGACCGGGAATTTCCGCTCGGCCAGGATTTCGAGCATGGCGCGGCCGACATTCCCGGTCGCGCCCACAACGGCAACTTTGTAACCCATCTTTTCGTCTTTCTCTCATGCGCGCGCCCTGCAATCGGGAGCGCCGCGGTGTTTATCAGATATTCCGGGGGGCGCAAAACAGGTTCGCCAAACAAACGAGGCGCCCCCCTGCCCGGAGGACGCCTCGTTCAATTCCTTGTACGCGGCGCCCGCCGGGCGCCGGCGGTATCAGCTATCCGGTTTGGTCGTCTTGACCTCGGTGCTGGCAGTCTGTTCGGGAGTCGACTTGGTCGTCGCCGCCCCGGTGGCGAGCGTGATGGTCGGCTTTTCGGTCTGTACCGATTGCAGATACCCGCCGCAATTGTGGCCTTCGCCGGCCCAGGCGGTTGTGGACAGCGCGAATACGCCGGCGGCGGCAAGTGCGAAGATCGTTTTCATAGCAAGCTCCCGTCGTCCTGAATTTTTACCGCTTAAATGTTAACGCGGCCATAGCGGGACCGCAACCGGATTCGGCCGTGCATACAGGGCGGAGTGCAGGCAGGTAATGGCGAAACCGGACGCTTCAGGCCGCGACCGGCGGCGCCGAGCCTTCGACCTGCACGCGGTAGCCGGAACGGACCGCCGGCAGATAATCCGACACCGCCATGTGATGGGTGCACCGGTTGTCCCAGAAGGCGATCGAATGGGGCTGCCAGCGGAAGCGGTAAGACCATTCGGGACGGGCGCAGTGATCGATCAGATAACTGAGCAACGCCGCGCTTTCTTCTTCGGGAACATCATTGATCCGCGTCGTGAATTCACGGTTCACATAAATCAGCTTCCGCCCGCTTTCGGGATGGCGGGCGATAACGGGATGATTCGACTTCGGGGTGCCTTCGCCGAAGACCCGGGTGCCGTCATGCAGGGCGGTCAGCCCTTCGAGATGGGTTTTCATCCGGTCCGATAACGCGTCATAGGCCTCGTACATGCTCGCGAAGATCGTATCGCCGCGGCCGTTCGGCGGCAGGGTGTGATTATAGAGAATGCTGCCGAGCGGCGGCACCGCGGCGCAGGACTGGTCGGTGTGCCACTTGTCGCCCGAAACCCGCGGCGTGGTCTCGTCGTAGTGGAACTTGCGCACACGCGGATCGTCGGTCGTCTTGCTGATCGTCTTGGAGCCGACATGCGCCCCGAGGGGGCCGAAATATTCGCCCAGGCGCACATGATCCTCGAAGCTGATTTTCTGGTCGCGAAAAAACAGCACCAGATTTTCGGTGAAAGCCCGGCGGAGTTCCGCCAGTTCCAGGTCGGTCAGCGGCCGGGTCAGATCGATATTGCCGATTTCCGCGCCGATCTGCGGGCAGCATGGCGTCACGGAAATTGCGCGGTATGCCTCGTTATGTCCATGTCCAGTCATCAGTTCGTCTCTCCGGTGCGGTCGGGCGGCGGGTCCGCCCGGTCAGTTGCCAATATGGCAAATTACTACCATGGGCCGGGCAAGACAGAAAAATATTGAAATATTTATTTTTTATATTGTATTGATATAAAATGGACATCCGGCATCTGCGCCATTTTCTCGCCGTCGCGGACGAGCTTCATTTCGGCCGCGCCGCCCGGCGGCTGAACATGGAACAGGCGCCGCTGAGCCAGTCGATCAAGCGGTTCGAAACGGACCTTGGCGTGACCCTGTTCGACCGGTCCCGCCGTGGCGGAACACGGCTGACGCAAGCCGGGGCGCAGTTGCTCGACGGCGCGCGCGAGACGGTAGCCAAGTTCGACCTGACGATATCGACCATCCAGGACAGCGGCGGCCCGCCGGAGGTGCCCATATCGGTGGGTTTCGTGACCACCGGCATCCTGAAAATCCTGCCGGCGGCGATTAAACGGTTTCACGGCATACACCCGGATGTCCGGATCAAACTGGCGGAAGCGTCCACCCCCGATCTCGTCGAGCGGATGCGCGATCAAAGACTCGACCTCGCATTGATCAACGATCCGCCGGAGCGGCCCTCCAGCCTGACATTCGAATTGTTGCGCCGCGACCCCATCGTGGCGGCGCTGCCCGGCACCCATCCCCTTGCCGCGGCGGATACGGTGTCGCTGCACGCGCTGGCCACCGCGCCGATGATTTTCTACCCGCGGGCTATCAGTCCGGGCCTGCATGACGGTATCCTGAAAGCCTTTTCATCGGCCGGCCAGACCCCGCGGATCGAGCAGGAGGCCCAGTTCACGCCGACGATTCTGGCCCTGGTGTCCGCCGGACTCGGCTATGCGCTTATCCCGGAAAGCACGAAGGCCCTGCCCTATCGGAACATTGTGTTCCGGCCCGTTATCGATCTGCCGACGGATCTGACATGGGGCCTGCATCTGGTTTCGCGCCCCGATATGACGCGGCTGACGACAAAGGTCTTCGGCGACTTTCTCCGCGACGCTGCGCTGGATTGACCGGCGGCGCCGGCCAGCTGCAAAGGGAGACGAAAAAACGGGAACGCCCCCGGTCAGTCCTGTCCGGCCGCCGAGACGTCTGCGGCCCGCCGGCCCAGCGCATACACCAGCGCGAGAAGCGCGGCGGCGGCAGCAACACCGGCCAGCTTGATACCGATGACCGGGATAATGGCGGCGATGCCGGCGGCCGCCAGGCCTAACCGCAGGAGATTCCCGACCGGCGCGCTGAAAAATCCCTGCAGGGCCACCGAGAGCGCGATGAAGCCGACAACACAGGTCAGCAACTCGACGACGATCTCGAACCACGTGCCCTCCATCAGAATGGCCTGGTCGTAGACGAACACGAACGGAACGATAAAGGCGACGACGGCAAGCTTCATCGCCTCGACCGCGGTTTCCATCGGTTTCGATCCCGCGATCGTCGCGGCAACGAAGATCGCGACACAGACAGGCGGCGTGATGAATGACAGGTTCGCGAAATAAAAGATAAACAGATGCGCCGCGATCGGCGGCACGCCCGCATTCTCGATCGCCGGCGCCGCCAGCACGGCGAGAATTACATAGGACGCCGTGACGGGCATGCTCATCCCGAGGATGATACTGGCGATCCCGGTCAGGACCAGAAGCAGGAACAGCGCGCCGCCCGCAAGCGACAGCAGTTCCTGGGAAAACAGGAGCCCGAGCCCGGTCAGGTTGATGATGCCGACGATCACACCCGCGATCGCCGCAAGTATTCCCATGCCGATCATCAACTGACCGGTATTTTCGATCGAATCGTATATCTGGCGAAGGCCGAAGATTTTCGGCCGCATCAGCCCGACGCCGACCACAACCGCGAACGCAATCAATGCCGATTTGGAAGGGCTGAGAAAAATGAAGAACAGGCAGTAGATGAGAACGCCCAGCGGGATGATGAAGGGCCAGCCGTTTTTGATTACCGCCATCAGCCGCGGCAGTTCGGATCTGTCGAGCCCCCTGAGGCCCAGCCGGCCCGCTTCGATGTCGACCTGCACGAAGACCGTAAGAAAATACAGCACCGCCGGCAGCAGGGCCGCGAGGACGACATCGCGATAGGGAACGGCAAGGAATTCGGCCATGATGAACGCCGTGGCCCCCATGATGGGCGGCATCAGCCCGCCGCCCGCCGAAGCGACGGCTTCGACCGCCGCAGCCGAAGCCGGGCGGTAGCCCGAACGGACCATCATCGGGATGGTAATGGAGCCCGTAACGACCACGTTGCTGCTCGCGCTGCCGGACAGGGTGCCGAACAGGCTGCTCGCGATCACCGCGACCTTTGCCGATCCGCCCCGTCGGTTGCCCATCAACGCCATTGAAAAATCGGTAAAAAACCCGCCGCCGCCCGCCAGGAACAACGCCCGGCCGAACAGCATGAACGCGAACACCATGCCGAACACGACGCTCGAGATAATGCCCAGGATACTGTTCGTATCGGTGTAGACGAACGCGACCAGCCGCCGCCACGGCGTGCCGCGGCCGCCGAACGAGCCGGGCAGCAGGAAGTTGAACAGGGCATAGGCGATGAACAGCAGCGCCAGGATGACCATCGGCCACCCGAAGGCACGGCGCGTAAGTTCGAGAATCAACAACAGGCCGACCGCCGAGACGGCAACGCGAACCGGCGTGAGGACGCCGGCCTGCACGACGAGCGTCGGCCAGGCAAAAAACAGATACGCCCCCGCCAGCAGGCCGATGACGGCCAGGACGTAGTCGTAAATTCCGACCGGGGCGTCCTTGAGGCGCTTCAGGGGCGGCAGCGAGATAAACCCCGCGGCAAAAACCAGCCCGTACAGCAACCCGAAATACTGTTCCTGGAAAAAGGTGATGTCGAACAGGTAGGTCAGGTCGAGGATATAGGTGAGCGCAACGACCGAAATGCCGACGGAACAGATTCGCACGAGCAGGCGGGGCAGCGGCGCATCGACTCGCTTGCCCGCAATTTCTTCTGGATCAGGTATCTCGTTCTGAGAGGTCGACACGGTCATTCAGTGCAACTTTGCGGCGGAACAGGAATCGAGACAGCGGAAGCTGCGCCCACAATAGCCGACGGCGGCGCGGGCATCTTTGCGTCCGCGCCGCCCCCGACTTCTTCTTCGTTTATCGGGCTATTTTCCGGCCAGAAGCGACGCCTGATGGCTTTCCATCGCCGCGGTCCAGACACCCTTTTCCTTGAAGTAACGCACCGCGCCGTCGTGATAGGGCAACACGGAATCGGACGTCACGAATCCCGTTGCCAGCCATCCCCGCAGCCGGGCATTTGCGGCGCGGAGTGTGTCGTTATGCTCCCACAGCGCCTTGGTCGTCTCGTAGATGGCCTCGTTCGACACCTTCGCGTGACCGATCAGGTAGGTCGGCAGATAGGTCAGGTGCATATCGGTTTCGATGCCGGGCGGTCCGGCTTTAACCGGGCGCACGACCGCCGGGTAAACCTTCTGCATGCGCTCGACAGCCGCCGGGCTGGGGTCGAGGCTCAGGAACCGGATGCCGATGGTCGAGTTGAGCTCGCTGGTCACGCCCGAGCCGACCGAGGCGTAAAAGACGTCGAGCCGCTTTTCGGTAACGTCCTCGCGCTGGCCTGCATAAAGCGAGGTTCGCGGGACCGGCTTGAGGTCTTCCAGGGTAAATCCGCCATTGGCGATTTCGCCCTGTGCGTAAATTCCGATAGCGGGTGCCCCGGGATAGCCGGCGCCGATGCGCTTGCCGCGGATATCCGAAAGTTTCTTGATATCGGAATCCTTGCGGACATAAAGGCCGACATTGATACCGCCGCCGACCACGACGGTGCGGACATCGAACGCCTTGGCGAAGGGCTTCCGGCCATGGCGCGCCAGCCAGCCCTCGTAATGCGATACCACGCCGAGGTCGACCTCACGGCTGTCCATCATCGGCATCCAGACCGCAGCACCGGCCACGGTCAGCAGCTTGCCCGTATATTTCGAGTTCTTGGAAACGACGTCCGCAACGGCAGCGCCGACCACGTAGAAGGTGGACCCTGCTTCATGGGCGCCGATAATGACATCATTTGCCGCCTGGGCGCCGGCGATTCCGGCCAGCGACAGCGGCACGGCCGTTGCGGCAGCGATTAGTGTGCGTTTGACCCGGCGCGCCTTGCGGATATTCCCTGTGTCTTTCTTCAACATCGTAATCTCCTTGTGGGTGTTCCGTTTGGCCCCCTGCCCGTTCGTTCCCCGCTTTCGCTGTCTGAGCGGTGCGGGCCCGGCATACCGGCCATGAACTGTCATACATTCTGCGTAGCATGCGCTGGCGGCATCCAAAAATATTGAAAAATTTATTATTAATATCTAATCGATATTTAAGTCGGGAATCCCGGATACATCTGTCACAGTCGTAACCGCAGGAACGACGGTCATTCCATACGGCCTAGACACCCGCGCCCGGCGGCAGCGCCGGTTTAGTCCGGGCGGGGCGACAGCGGGGCCGACAGCGAAATCAGATCCGCCCGGAGCGACGACAAATCTCCGGTCCCGAGAATCCGGTCGACCCCGTCATGGGTTTGCCGCCAGACCGGCACGGCACGGATCAGCAGTTCGCGGCCCTTGTCGGTCAGGCGGAGCCGGCGGTTCCGCCGGTCCTTCGGGTCCGTCAGAACGGCGACAAGACCCCGCCGTTCAAGCGGTTTCAGGTTCGCGGTCAGGGTGGTGCGGTCCATCGCAAGAAGCGGGGCGACATCGCCGATGCGCGGCGGTTCCGGCCGGTTAAGCGACATCAGCAGCGAATACTGTCCGTTTGTCAGATTGAGCGGCCTGAGCGCGTCGTCGAACAGGCGGGCAACCGCGCGGGCCGCGCGCTGGAGGTGCAGACAAAGGCACCGGTCGCGGACCTCATGCGTGATCGCAAGGGGGAGAGAATCATCCATCCTGTATTATATGTTGACATCAACGTAATGATCAAGCTAATACGGCCGCTCCCGGCATATCCGCCGAAACAACCGGAATGCACATCGCTGGAGAATTGGGAATGACATCGACACGGATCGAAGATAACGGGCTGACACTTGTTCTGGACCGGACCATCGACGCCCCGCGCAGCGCCGTCTGGCGATGCTGGACGGAACCGGAGCTGCTTCGCCAATGGTATTGCCCCGCGCCCTGGACCGTCCCGGAAGCGGATTTCGACCTGCGCCCCGGCGGGCGCATGAACTGCACCATGCAGGGACCGGAGGGCGAACGGGTCGAGGTGTCGGGTATCTGGCTCGAGATCGTCCCCGAAGAACGCCTGGCTTTCACCGACGCCTTCACCGAAGGCTTCATCCCGCAGCCGGAATCGTTCATGACCGGCTTTGTCCGCCTGTCAGACAACGGAGACGGGACGACCCATCTGATCTGGGGCGCCAGACATACAAGCAAGGCCGATGTCGAAAAGCATCTGGAAATGGGTTTCAGGGACGGCTGGACCGCCGCGTCCGCCCAGCTCGCGGACGTCGCACGTGCACTCGGCACGCAACCGGCGTGACGGACCGCACCCACAAAACGGAGGAAGAAAATAATGACCTATATAGACGGATTCATGGCCGCCGTACCGACCGCGAACCGGGAAGCGTTCCGTAAACATGCAGAAGACGCGGCTGCGATTTTCAGGGAGAACGGTGCCCTGTCGGTCGTGGAATGCTGGGGCGACGACGTGAAAACGGGCGAATTGAACTCGATGCCGTCCGCCGTGCTGCTGAAGCCGGACGAAACGGTTGTGTTTTCCTGGATCGCCTGGCCGTCGCGGGACGTGCGCGATGCCGCCTGGGAAAAGATTATGGCCGACCCGCGCATGACGCCGGAAACAAACCCCATGCCCTTCGACGGCAAACGGATGATCTTCGGCGGCTTCGAAGCGATTGTCGAAGCTTAAGTCCGAAACCGCGCCGCGTCGGCAGCCGCCGCCTTTACGCCGCCAGCTTGTCCAGTTCGGCCGTTACCGCTTCGCCCATCTGCTGGCAGGAAATCAGCGTCATGCCGTCCTGCATGATGTCGCCGGTACGCTTGCCTGAATCGAGCACGTTGCGCACCGCCTGTTCGACCAGGTCGGCGTCTTCGCCCATGTCGAACGAATAGCGCAGCATCATCGCGTAGGACTGGATCATCGCCAGCGGGTTGGCCTTGCCCTGGCCCGCGATATCCGGGGCCGAACCGTGGACCGGTTCGTACATGGCGCGGCGGCGGCCGGATTCGTCGGCCGGGCCGAGCGACGCGGACGGCAGCATGCCGAGCGAGCCGGTCAGCATCGACGCCACGTCCGACAGCATGTCGCCGAACAGGTTGTCGGTCACGATGACGTCGAACTGCTTCGGCGTGCGGACCAGCTGCATCGCGCAGTTATCGGCCAGCATGTGGCTGAGATCGGCATCGGGATATTCGTTCTCGCCGACCCAGGTGGCTTCCTCGCGCCACAGCACGCCGGATTCCATGACGTTGTTCTTTTCGACCGAGCACACCCGGTTATCGCGCTTGGCGGCCAGATCGAACGCGACCCGGCAGACGCGTCGGATTTCCTCGGTCGTGTAGACCTGGGTGTTCACGCCGCGGCGCTGGCCGTCGGGCAGGGTCTCGATGCCGCGCGGTTCGCCGAAATAGACGCCGCCCGTCAGTTCGCGAACGATCAGGATATCGAGCCCGGCGACGAGGTCGCGTTTCAGGCTGGACGCATCGGCCAGCGCGTCGAAGCAGATCGCGGGGCGCAGGTTGGCGAACAGGTCCATGTCCTTGCGCAGGCGCAGCAGACCGGCTTCGGGGCGCACGTCGTAACCGACATTGTCCCATTGCGGGCCACCGACGGCGCCGAACAGAACGGCGTCCGAATTCATGGCGGTGTCCATGGCCTTATCGGTTATCGCCACGCCATGCGCTTCGTAAGCAGCGCCGCCGACCAGGTCTTCGGTCACGTCGAACGTCACCGACCGGCGCTTGTCCATCCAGTCGATCAGCCGGCGGACTTCCGCCATTACTTCGGTGCCGATGCCGTCGCCCGGCAGCATGAGAACTTTTTTATTGGCGGCCATCGGGCTGCTCCCTGTGTTCGGTCTGTGCCATCCCGTTCACGATCGTCATTCCGGCGAAAACCGGCATGACGACCGTGGGGACAACGTGTAACGGTTGGATTAAACCCGCGCGCCCTGCATCCACGGCATCGAAAGCTTCTGCTTCGCCTCGAATTCGTCGATCTTTTCGCCCGACTGCAGCGTGATGCCGATATCGTCGAGACCTTCGAGCAGGCAGTGCTTGCGGAACGCATCGACCTCGAAGGCGATTTCCTCGCCGTCGGGACGCGTGATTTTCTGGTTCTCCAGGTCGATCTCGACCCGCGCATTTTCGCCGCGGGCCGCGTCTTCGAGAAGCGCATCGCGCTGTTCCGGCGTAACCCGGATCAACAGCAGGCCGTTCTTGAACGAGTTGTTGAAAAAGATATCGGCGAACGAGGTCGAGATCACGCAACGGATACCGAAATCGGTCAGTGCCCAGGGCGCATGTTCGCGCGACGAGCCGCAGCCGAAATTGTCGCCGGCAATCAGCACTTCGGATTTGCGGTAGGCCGGCTGGTTGAGGATGAAATCCTCTTTCTCGGAGCCGTCATCGTTATAGCGGATATCGTTGAACAGGTTCACGCCGAGCCCGGTGCGCTTGATGGTTTTGAGGAAGCGCGCCGGAATGATCCGGTCGGTATCGATATTGTGGCCGGGGAACGGCACCGCGACACCGCTGAAGGTTTCAAACTTTTTCATGGTCCTGTTCTCCCTTATTCGGTATCGGCCAGTTCGCGGACATCGGTCAGATGACCGGTAACCGCGGCGGCAGCGGCCATGGCGGGGCTGACGAGATGCGTGCGCCCGCCCGGTCCCTGGCGTCCCTGGAAATTGCGGTTCGACGTGGACGCCGAGCGTTCGCCCGGTTCCAGCATGTCGCCGTTCATGCCGAGACACATGGAACAGCCCGGTTCGCGCCAGTCGAAACCGGCCTCGATCAGGATCTTGTCGAGCCCTTCGGATTCGGCCTGTTCCTTGATCAGCCCGGAGCCCGGCACCACCATCGCATAGACGCTGTCCGCGACCTTGCGGCCTTTGGCGACCGCCGCGGCGGCGCGAATGTCCTCGATGCGCGAATTGGTGCACGAACCGATAAAGACCTTGTCGACGTAAATGTCGGAGAGCTTCATGCCCGCCTCGATGCCCATGTATTCCAGCGCGCCTTCGACGGTCTGGCGCTTGGCGGGATCGGCGATATCGGCGGGGTTCGGCACGACCGACCCGATCGGCGCGACCATTTCGGGGCTGGTGCCCCAGGAAACATAGGGCTCGATTTCCGACGCATCGAGTTCGACCTCGATATCGTATGTGGCGCCGGGATCGGATTTGAGCGTCCGCCAGTATTCGACGGCCTGTTCCCAGGCCGCGCCCTTGGGCGCCATGGGACGGCCCTTGAGGTATTCGAAGACCTTTTCGTCGGGCGCAACCAGACCGGCGCGCGCGCCGGCTTCGATGGTCATGTTGCAGACCGTCATGCGGCCCTCGACCGACATGTCCTCGATCACCTTGCCGGCATACTCGATCACGCAGCCGGTGCCGCCGGCCGTGCCGATCTTGCCGATGATCGCGAGGATGATGTCCTTCGCGGTCACGCCTTCCTTCATCTCGCCGCTGACGGTGACGCGCATGTTCTTGGACGGTTTCTGCAGCAGCGTCTGGGTCGCCAGCACGTGCTCGACCTCGGACGTGCCGATGCCGAAGGCAAGCGCGCCGAGCGCGCCGTGCGTCGCGGTGTGGGAATCGCCGCAGACCAGGGTCAGGCCGGGCTGAGTGAACCCCTGTTCCGGGCCGATGACATGCACGATGCCCTGGCGGACGTCGAGGAAGTCGAAAAACGGCAGATCGAATTCCTTCGCGTTCTTTTCGAGCAGTTCGATCTGGATGCGGGATTCCTCGTTCTCGATCCCGTCGGCGCGGCCCTTGGTGGGGACGTTATGGTCGGCGACCAGAAGATGGGCGTCCTTCACCCGCACCGGCCGGTTGGATTCGCGAAGACCGTCGAACGCCTGTGCGCTGGTGATTTCGTGAATGATCTGGCGATCGATATAGATGATGCAGGTGCCGTCATCCTTTTCCTCGACCAGGTGGGAGTCCCAGATTTTATCGAACAGTGTCTTCGGTTCGGCCATGTGTCTTAACCTCTCAACGTCTCATCCCATCCGCGCCGCGGTCGCGGCAACGGGCCATCCGGGCCGGTATACCGGCCCGCCATCCTCACCTACCGGCACGCCGGCGGCCGCAGGCTCCCGCCGCCGAAACGACGGGAGACCGTGTCAGCCTGCGCGCCGAAGCAGGATCAGGAGTCTTTCGTCTCCGCGCCCGCGTCGGGGGCGGCATCGGGCGCCGCGGCGGTCGGCACGGTCGCCTGGTCCATCGCTTCGTCCTTCATCTCCACGGCCTCGGCGGCGGTCGCGGGCGCAGCGTTCTTGCCCCCGGTCGCAGCAGCGCCGAAACGGCGGTCGACCTTTTCCGCGATGCGCGCGGACTTGCCACGGCGCGACCGCAGGTAATACAGCTTCGCGCGGCGGACAGCGCCCCGGCGAACAACCTCGATCTTTTCGATCCGCGGGCTGTACAGCGGGAAGACACGTTCGACGCCTTCGCCGTAGGAAATCTTGCGCACCGTAAAGGACGAATTCAGCGCCTTGGCGGTACGGGCGATGACCACGCCTTCATAGACCTGGATACGTTCGCGCGTTCCCTCGACGACCCTGAAATGGACCCGGACGGTATCGCCCGGGGCGAATTCCGGCACCGGCCGTTCGGCGACCAGGCGATCGATTTCGCCCTGTTCGATTTGTTCAATCACGTTCATGACATTGTTCCTTCTGGTTCTTCCGATCCTTTTGGTACCGATCCCACAGGTCGGGCCGCCGGGTCCGTGTTGTCATCTCCGCCTGATCCGTTCGCCAGGCACAGATATTCCGATGATGGCCGGACAACAGAACGTCCGGCACCTTGCGGCCGCACCAGTCGGCGGGCCGTGTGTAATGGGGATATTCGAGCAATCCCCGTGCAAAACTTTCCTCGTCGAGCGATGCTTCCGCGCCCATCACGCCGGGCAGCAGCCGCACGCAGGCATCGAGCAGGACGAGCGCCGCGGGCTCGCCGCCCGACAGGACGAAATCGCCGAGGCTGATTTCGGTCACGTCGCGCGCTTCCAGCACCCGCTGGTCGATCCCTTCGAAACGCCCGCAGATCAGCGTCACGCCCGGGCCGTCGGCAAGCCCGGCCACCCGGGACTGGGTCAGCGGCGCGCCGCGCGGCGTCAGGTAAACCAGCGGCGCGTTGTCCAGGGCCGCGCCCTCGATCGCCGCATCGACGACATCGGCGCGCATCACCATGCCGGGGCCGCCGCCGAAAGGCGCGTCATCCACGCTGCGGTGCCGATCGGTCGCGAAACCGCGAATATCGACCGCGTCGAGCGACCACAGGCCGTCCGCCAGCGCCGTGCCGGCGAGCGAATGGGCGAGCGGTCCCGGAAACATTTCCGGGAACAGCGTCAGCACCTTCGCCGTCCATATGTCGCGTGTTGCAGTCACTCTTCCGTCTTTCCGTTCTCTTCCGCTTCGTCCGGTCGTTCTTCTTCGGTCTCGGTCGCTTCGGTCTCGGTCGCTTCGGTTTCCGCCGGCGGATCGATACGAAGCCACCCGGCGCCTATATCTATCTCCGGCACTGCCGCCTTCGTGAACGGCACCAGCAGGGTATGCGCCCCGGGGCCGCGATCGATCTCCAGCACCTCCGTCGCGCCGGCGGGGATAATGGCCCGCACCGTCCCGACGTCTTCCAACGGCCCTTCTTCCTTCGCCCCGTCTTCCGGCCCGCCTGCCATCACGACCCTCAGTCCGAGAAGATCGGCATGGTAGAACTCGTCTTCGTCCGGCGCGGGCAGCGCGTCCCGCGGCACGTAAAGCCGCAGTCCTTTCAGCGCTTCCGCCGCGTTGCGGTCTGCGACCCCGTCGAGCCGGGCGATGACAAGACCGCCCCGCACTTCGCGGATGTCGAGATCGAACAGGCGGTCCCCCGCTTCGTTCGCCACGGGGCCGTAGGCCGCGACATCCTCCGGCGCATCGGTAAAGGGCTTGATCCTTACCGCGCCGTTGACGCCCTGCGCCCCCGCGATGGCACCGACGCAGATCCGGTCGCGATCCGCCGCGCCCGGCACCTGTGCCGATGAAGCGACGCTCGAAGAACCGCCGCCCCTGCCTGAAGACTTTTTCCGGGCCGTCAGACCTACTCCGTCTTCTCTGCGTCCTCGGCCGCAGCTTCTTCGGCCGGGGCTTCTTCAGCCGCAGCTTCCTCGACCGGGGCCTCCTCGGCAGGCGCTTCTTCTTCCGCCGGGGCCGCTGCCGCCGCTGCCGCTTCCTCGGCCGCCGCTGCCGCCGCCGCGGCATCCGCTTCCGCCTTGGCCTCGGCCGCCGCTTCGGCTTCCTTCATGCGCTGCATGGTCTTGGCACGGGGCGCACTTTTCTTGGGCGTCTCGCTGATCGCCGGCATGGGGATGATTTCGGCCTGGCCGAGGAAACGGGCAACCCGCTCCGACGGCTGCGCGCCGACGCCGAGCCAGTGCTTGATGCGCTCGCCGTCCAGTTTGATCCGGTCCGGATGTCCCTGCGGCAGCATCGGGTTATAGGTGCCGACGCGTTCGATATAGCGGCCGTCGCGCGGCTTGCGTGAATCGGCGACAACGATACGGTAATAGGGACGCTTTTTCGCGCCGCCCCGGGACAGTCTCAGTTTTATCGACATTAGGTTATAAACCCTCCATTTAATCGCAATGTTTCACGTGAAACATCTCTGATAAGATAAATTATTTCCGCTTCTTAGCGTCAATCCGGTTGCGTAATTCCATTTGCCCGATGCCCCTTATCTCATTCCGGGGCCCGGCGGCATCCCGGGCGGCATCATGCCGGGGAGGCCGGAGCGCATGAGCCCCTTTTTCCCCATCTTCTTCATTCGCTTCATCATCCGCGTCATTTCCTGATACTGCTTCAGGACCTTGTTGACGTCCTGCACCGACGTGCCGGACCCTGCGGCGATGCGCACCTTGCGCGACGCCTTGATCAGGTCGGGTTTCTTGCGTTCCTTGACCGTCATCGAACCGATGATGGCTTCCTGGCGGATCACCATCCTGTCGTCGATATTGGCGGCCGCCATCTGCGCCTGGGCCTTTTTCACGCCGGGCAGCATGCCCATGATGCCGTTCAGCCCGCCCATCTTGCGCAGCTGGCGCAGCTGGGCGGCGAAATCGTCAAGATCGAAGCTGCCGGCTTCCATCTTCTTCATGAGGCGCTCGGCCTCGTCCTGTTCGACCAGCTCGGACGCTTTTTCGACCAGGCTGACGACGTCGCCCATGCCGAGGATCCGCGACGCGATCCGGTCGGGATGGAAGGATTCGAGCGCCTCGAGCTTTTCGCCGGTGCCCAGCAGGCGGATCGGCGTGCCGGTCACCGAGCGCATCGACAGGGCGGCGCCGCCGCGGGCGTCGCCGTCGACGCGGGTCAGCACAATACCCGTCAGGCTCAGTTTTTCGTTGAAGGACTGGGCCACGTTGACCGCGTCCTGGCCGGTCATGGCATCGGCAACCAGCAGGATTTCCGCCGGTTTCGCGCCGTCGCGGACATCCGCGACCTCGGCCATCAGCTCGTCGTCGACATGCAGCCGGCCGGCGGTATCGAGGATGACGACGTCGTAGCCTTCCTTGCGCGCGGTATCCATCGCCCGGTCGGCGATCATGCGCGGCGTCTGGAAAGGCACGATCGGCAGGGTCGCGACCTTCGCCTGGGTGCCGAGAATTTCAAGCTGCTGCTGCGCCGCGGGACGGCGGACGTCGAGCGACGCCATCAGCACCTTCTTGAACTGCTTTTCCTGGATGCGCTTGGCGATTTTCGCCGATGTGGTGGTCTTGCCCGAGCCCTGGAGCCCGACCATCATCACGGCGGCGGGCGCGGCGGCGCGGATTTCGAACTCGCCGCTTTCGGGGCCGAGCATCTCGGTCAGGTAGTCGTTGACGATCTTGACGACCTGCTGGCCGGGCGTGACCGAGCGCATGACTTCTTCGCCGATGGCGCGTTCGCGCACCCCGTCGATGAAGTCCTTGACCACGGGCAGCGCGACATCGGCTTCCAGCAGCGCGACGCGGATTTCCCGCATCGCCGCCGTCACGTCGGCCTCGGACAACGCCCCGCGCTTTTTCAGCCGGTCGAATATCTCGCCGAAACGATCTGTCAGCCCGTCGAACATATGCCTAATGCATCCCGTTCATTGGTGTACAAACAATTGTGTACAAACAATCCACATCTCAAACCCGCCCGATCCCGAAAATCGCCCAACGCAAAAAGCGCCAGTGAGCGCATCTGCGCGGACTGACGGACACCCGTAAGCGTTGGTAGACTGATTCTGTCTTGGGCGGGGCGGAAACTAGGGGGGATTGGCGGCAAGGTCAAGCAATTCCGCCACCGATTCGCGGGCTTTCCACTATGGTCGGCCGATGGAGAGTACCATGCCCCCGCCAACTGCAAATATCGGCCCCATCGCCCGGTTTTCAACCCCCTGCCGCGTCTGGGCGATCGGTGCGGTGCGCGGCGAAGCGGACAGATTAAGCGCCCTGCACGATCTCCTTGCCCCGGAACTGCAACCGGGCGACAAGCTGGTCTATCTCGGCAACGTTATCGGGCGCGGCGAAAAGGTGCGCGAAACGGTCGACGAAGTATTGCGCTTCCGGCGCGATTTCCTGGCGATCCCGGGCAACTGCGTCGGCGACTACGCCATCCTGCGCGGCCGCCAGGAAGAAATGCTGCACAAGCTGCTGGAACTGCAATTCGCGGTAAACCCGCGCGACGTGCTGCGCTGGATGGTCGACCAGGGCGCGGGGGCGTCGATCGCGGCCTATGGCGGCAACGCCCGGGACGGCGAGGTCGCAACGGCCCAGGGCGCGGTCGCCGTGACCCGCTGGACGCAGGACCTGCGCGCCGGGCTCAATGCCGCCCCGGGCCACCGCGATTTCCTGTCGTCGCTGAAACACGCCGCCTATACCGCCGACGGCGCGCTGGTTTTCGTCCATGCGGGGCTCGACCCGGCGCGGCCGCTCGATGCCCAGGGCGACGGGCTGTGGTGGAACACGGCCGGGTTCGACGCCATGACCGATACGTTTTTCGGCGCCGAGCGCGTGGTGCGCGGTCTCGACCCGGAACACAGGGGCCTTGTCGAAACCGGTTTCACCCTCAGCCTCGACGGCGGGTGCGGCTTCGGCGGCGACCTCATCGCGGCGGCAATCGTGCCGGGATCAGCCGAAATCGAAAAACTGAGCGTCTGACACATAGCGCCTGACTGCGGCCAATGCGTCGCATTTCGCCAATTCGGCGCCATATCGTGCCGGATCCCGGACGCCGGCCCGGCAGGGGACGGCATTTCGCCCCGATTGTGACCCGGGTCACATAATTCGCCCTTAATCGGTCTTCAGCCTGACACATTCGCTGCCCATATACAGAGCGAAGCAGAACCGGACATTCCGCACCGGCTGACCAGGAGACCGAAAATGAAATTCACGCGCACGAGTTCGAAACTCACCGCGATCGCCCTCGGGGTAGTCGCCCTGTTCAGCGCAGCCGCCATCGCCGGCGTCAGCCGCGGCAAGGAAATGCAGTCGTCCGGTGTCGTGACGATTGAACAAACCGCCCCCGCGGCGCGCGCGGACACGCCGCCGGCAGCCCCATGGAATGTCCCCCGGGACTCTTCCCGAAACGGTCACTACCGGTAATTCAGGACGGCAGCGCCGGCACTTCGCGCCGAATACGGAATCGTACGCGTGATCCATGCGGTCCGTCATGAACGGCACCCAGGGCGCGCCGCCTTCGAGGAACGCGATCTTCAGCCATGGCAGGCGGCATGTCTTGCTTTTCCGCGGCTTCGAAGACCGGCCATAAGAATTCGTCGCCACAGGTATTGCCGAGGTCAGGTCTGCGACGGCGGCATCGTCACCGGAAACAGGACGCGATCTCGTCTTCGATTTCGAGCACACGCCCGTCGCCATCGAAGGCTTCGAATCCATTTACTGGCGTGGGACCATCCCGATTTCTTTCGGTTGCGATCGGATTAATTCAAGACCTCTGCAACAGGAGAGGCAACGCCGCCTCAAGCGCTGCCCCAGACCTCCTCGGCGACCTCGACCACCAGCTTCAGCTTGGCGACCTCGTCCCCGACCGTAACCGGGTTGCCGACGATGGCCGACGAAAAGCCGCATTGCGGACTGATGGCGAGCCGGTCGAGATCGACGTATTTCGCCGCCTCTTCGATCCGCGCTTTCAGCATGTCCCTGGATTCCAGTTCCGGCACTTTTGATGACACCAGGCCGAGTACGACCATCTTGTCGTCGGGCATGGCGGCGAGCGGCTCGAACCCGCCCGCGCGCTCGGTGTCATATTCCATGAAGAACACGTCGACGTTCAGTTTGTTGAACAGCTTTTCGGAAATCGCCTGGTAGCTGCCTTCGGACAGCCACGTGCCCTTCAGGTTGCCGCGGCACATGTGCAGCCCGACGGTCATGTCCGACGGGGCGCTGGCGAAGCTGGCATTAGTCAGTTCGATATACTGGTCGAGCAGGCGTTCGGGGTCCTTGCCTTGTTTTTCGACCTGGCCCCGGATCATCGGGTCGCACAGCATCGGGAACGGTACGTCATCCAGCGTGACGTAGCGCGCGCCACGCCCTGCTATATCGGCGATGTCTTCGTCATAAGCGGCGGCAATATCGGCAAACAGCGCATCGTCATCGGAGTAGAATTCCGGATCGGGATCGGGTGCGCCGCCGAGGAAATGCATGGTCGCGGGCGACGCGTAGGTCGACTTGACGGTCTTGTCGGTCACGGTCTTGAGAAACTCGAACTCAATCGCCGACAATGCCTGCGTCCGTTTCACCTTGCCGACGCATCGCGGCGCCATGAATTCATGATCCTTGCCGTCCGTGTCGTAGAACCGGAAAGACGAGGGGCGAAAATCCAACCCGTCGCAGCTTTCAACAAAATGGGAAATATAGGTGGTACGCCGGAACTCGCCGTCTGTGACGAATTGCAACCCGGCATCTTCCTGGAGTTTCACGACGTCGCGGATTGCGGCCTCGCGGACGCGGTTGAATTCGGCATCGTCGATATCCCCGGCCCGAAGCGCGCGGAACGCATCCGGGATCGACCGCGGGCGCAGCAGACTGCCGATATGTTCGGCGCGAAAAGGCGGGGTTTGTTTGGCGGACATTACTGGCTCCCGAATTCCGTTTTGCCGAAAACTAGGCGCTTGGCGGAAGTGCTGCAAGCCCAGGGAGTATCCTTCGAGACGGGCGCTACCCAGGCTTGCGGTTCCCACGAGGCTGCGCAAAACTGCGGCGGCAAATGGGAGGACGATTAAATGGCCGGACGCAATCGCGCCGAACAGACCCGCACTGCCTGGCTCGAGATATTGCACAAACACCGCCACGATTTCGACGGGCCCGGCAGTGACGATTACTGGTCGCCGAAACTCGATACCGCATCGCGCGATCAACTGACCGCCATCCAGAACGACAAGCTCAGCGTCGTCACGCCGTTTCTGTACGAGAACAGCCCGTTCTACCGGGCGCGGTTCGACCGGCTGGGACTGGCCCCGACCGATATCGCGAGCACCGACGACCTGCCGAAATGGCCGGTTCTCGACAAGTCGGAAATGATGGAAGACGCTGCGGCAAACCCGCCCTACGGCACCTATACCACCATCGACGACGATGCCTGGCGCCAGCGCGGCTGGATGCTGTTTTCGTCCTCGGGCTCGACCGGGGTGCCGCGGGTGTTCCGCTATACCCATGTCGACCGGGAATACTGGGAATGGTCCAACGCCCGTGCCATGTGGGCAATGAATATCCGCCCCGGCGACGTGATGCTGCCGATTTCGGGTTTCGGACCGCATGTCTTCGTGTGGGGGGCCACCGTCGCCGCCGACCGTCTCGGCCTCGCGGTCATTCCCGGCGGCGGCATGGATGCACGCGCCCGCGCCGGGATCGTCGATCGCTTCAAACCGACCGTGATCGCCTGTACACCGTCCTATGCGTTGCACTTAGGGAGGGTGATGCAGGACATGGGGCTCGATCCCGCAAAAAGCACGGTGAAAACCATCTTTGTCGGCGGCGAGCCTGCCATGGGCATCGACCGCACCCGCGAGCGAATCGAGAATCTGTGGGGCGCCCGGCTGGCAGAATTCTATGGTTGCACCGAGGTATCGCCCCATGCCGGCGGCTTTACCTGCGCGCATTCGGGGACGTCCGACCCGGTCTTTACCCATCTGTCGGAAGACATCCAGATATGGGAACTGGTCGATCCCGATACGATGGAAACCGTGCCCGACGGCGAGCGCGGCCTGACCGTGTGCACGTCGCTCAATTCCGAAAGCTCGCCACAGCTGCGGTTCCTTGTCGGCGATTACACCACCTATAACCGCGACACCTGCGCCTGCGGCCGCAACCACGTGCGCGCCATGGGATCGTTCACCGGGCGCGCCGACGACCTGATCAACCTGCGCGGTATCAAGTTCTTCCCGAGTCAGATCGAACAGGCGGTACGCGCCATCGACGGCATCGGCGACGAATTCGAAATCGTGCTGACCACCGACGCCGGCGGCCTGCCGGTGATGGATATCCGCGTCGAACACGAAAGCGGCACCGCCGTCGCAGACGCCGTGGCGGACGAGATCCGTACGCGTTGCGAAGTACGGGCGGCCGTCGAGGTGCTGACCCCCGGGACACTGCCGAAAACCGAGTTCAAAGCGAAACGCGTGCGCGACGAGCGGGTGTGATGTATCCTGACGACACAGACCCAAATAGCGGGACAGCCCAATGACCGAGTTGCGAGCAGACGAGATTTATCGGAACGGCGACGAGACCAAGATCAACTACTATCACGCCCATATCTATTACGGCGACGACGACGCCGTGCGCGAAAAGGCGGCGCGGCTGCGCGAAAAGGCCTGGCATAAATGGCCGGGCAAGGTGCGCATGGGCCGGTTCCGCGACACCGCCGTCGGGCCGCATCCGCAGGCGATGTATCAGATCGAGTTCGACCCCGAACTGATGCCGGAAATCGTGCCGTGGCTGATGTATAACCGCGACAACCTGACGATCCTGGTCCATCCCGACGCCGAGGATTCGTTCCGCGATCACGCCTGGTACCCGTTCTGGATGGGCGAAAAACTGGACCTGCGGCTCGACTTCCTGCGCCGGGGCGGCCGCCAGGCCTGACCGCCCGCCGGTCGCGATACAAAACGACACATAACAGCCGCTGTTTTTCCCGCCCCCGACCGGATTATAGTTAGAGTCCGGAAACAAGGGAGGAGAACTGAATTTCTCCCAACGGAAGAGGAAACAGGCCATGTGCAAATTATGCGATCAGGGACAACCGCAGGATCATTCGGCGGATCATTCCGCAGATCAATCGGCGAACCGCCAAACGGATAAACCGGCGACGGAAGCCACAGGCGCATCGCGGCGCGACTTTCTGAAAACCGCCGGCATCGCCGGCGCCGCCAGTGTCGGCGCAGCGGCGGGACTGCTGCATGCGCCCACCGCCACGGCCCAGACCGCAATGCAGACCGCGGCCCCGGCCGCCACCGGCACGACCGGGCGGCGCTACGTCATCAAAGGCGGCGCGGTGCTCAGCATGGATTCGGACGTCGGCGATTTCGCCGTCGGCGACGTGCTGGTCGACGGCAAAAAGATCGTCGCGGTCGGCCCCGATATCGACGCCGGCGGCGCCGACGTGATCGAGGCCGACGGCATGATCGTCATGCCCGGCTTTATCGACACCCATCACCACCAGTTCGAAACCGCGCTCCGCAGTTCCCTGGCCGACGGGCTTCTGTTCAATGACGGCAAGCCCCACGGCGCGATCAATTATTTCGATTTCATTCTCGGCAAGTTCGCCGGGGTGTACCGGCCGCAGGACGTCTATATCAACGAACTGTTCGGCTCGCTCAGCCAGCTCGACGCCGGGGTAACGACGGTGCACGACATATCGCAGATTCACCATTCGCCGGAACATTCGGACGCCGCCATCAAGGGCATCGCGGATTCCGGCCGCCGCGCCGCGTTCGGTTATTTCGAAGGCGACGGACCGAAGGCGAAATATCCGGGCGACGCAAAGCGCATCAAAACGCAGTATTTTTCGTCCGACGACCAGCTTGTCACCATGATCATGGGCGGTGAAATCTACCGGCCGAACTACGACGCGGCCTGGACCATCGGCCGCGAGCTGGGCATTCCGGTCGCCGCTCACATCGTCGGCTCGCTCGGCATGTCGAAGACCTTCATGAAGCTGGTCGCGGAGAAAAAGCTCGGCCCCGACAACCTGTTCATCCACATGTCCGCAATGCCCGACGACGCCTGGAAAGCGGTCAGGGACGCCGGCGCCGGGGTATCGGTGGCAGGCCCGATCGAAATGACGATGCGCCACGGCATGCCGCCGATCCTCAATGCGATGGAACACGGGATAGAGCCGTCGCTGAGCACCGATGTCGAATGCACGATGACGGCCGATTTCTTCACCCAGATGCGCAGCGTGATGACGCTGCAGCGCATGCTGGTGAACGAAATGGCGATCGCCAAGAAGGAAAACCTGCCGGCGCTGCTGACCACCCGCGACCTGATCCGCTTCGCCACCGTCCAGGGCGCGAAGGACCTGAAGCTGGACGCCAAAATCGGCACGCTGACCCCGGGCAAGGAAGCCGACATCATCCTGCTCGACGCGACGGCGATCAACGTCGCGCCACTCAACCACGTGACCGGCGCGGTCGTGACCCTGATGGAGCGGTCCAATGTCGATTCCGTCATCGTCGCCGGCAAGGTGCGCAAATGGAAAGGCAGGCTGCTCGACGCCGACATTCCGAAACTGCGCACGGAACTGGAAGCGTCGCGCGACTACCTGTTCGACGCCGCCAAGGTGGAACGCGACCTGTTCCGGGAGTGAGGCAAGTGGAGGTTCCGGCGAAAGCCGGGACCATCTGCTCCAATGAACTGCGTTTGTCCATCCTGATCAGGGAGGGAGTAAACGCCTCCACGTCGAACGAGCGGACGTCGTTATCGACGACCAAACGAATCGGATTCCCACAGAGAATTCCGAATCCCAAAACCTAGTCTCAATCAATGTTTTTTATTCAAATAAATCAGTTGGTTAGAAGGTTTGAATCCAGAGTTATCCACAACGATGGATTCGTCAACCGGACAAATTTTTGGTAACATTGTGTTGCATACCGAAAGCGCCGGGGTCGAAGCCCGGCGCTAAGGTCCTCATTTCGGCAAACATGGTCGCCGCTCTGAGGCAATGGATATTATCCACGGTCAGATATTACATGATCGATTCCGGGATGCAAGCGGCGGCCATAACAGCCTTGAAAGGGGGTGTTAAATTTGGCCACAACAAAAACCGTGCACCGAAGTGCAAAATCGGGGCGGTTTGTGACGAAAGCTGCCGTTAAACGCAGCCCGAGCACGACCGTGACTGAACGCATGAAAGTCACAAAGGAAGGCAAGTAATTGCCCGGACCGGCGCTTAGGCGCCGGTCCGTCATTATAAAACACTCACAATATTTTCTAGTCGATCCCGACCAGCGACCGCGCAAAGGCCTCCGCCTCGAACGGGCGGAGG